>JASLMV010000017.1 GCA_030746435.1 Gammaproteobacteria bacterium
CATCTATGAATATGTGACGCGGGTCCATGCCATATAACGCCTTGGGCTGGGGGCGGCTGCGGAGCAGCCGGTCCAGCGACCGCAGGGAGCGGCAAGCCCCAACTGGTTAGGTGACGAGCTAAACAGCAGTTTGCTCATTTGCTGATTTTCGAACATATAGATACCAGAATATCGGTGCAGCGAAAGCGTGAAAAGCCAGGAGCAGGATTGTCCAACCAAATTTTGCTGACCCGGGAAAATCCGGGATTTTGAATGCAAACACTATGTTGGCCGCAGCAAGCGCGAAGATATAAATATTGGCCAATGCCACAGGAATGGCAGGGTTGCTTACTTGCCCAATAGACATGGCCCCACCAATGAATACTGCCGGCGCCAAGAACGCTAGCACACCCCAAATTCTGACGGTTGTTTTAGTCATCGAATTGAGTCACCTAACAGCTTTATTCAATGGGGAAGGCGCATGTATGCGCGAGGCCCCTGTTGCTAAAAGTAAGGTTCTATCCCTATCTCCGCAAAAATTCAAGAAACTCCGTTTATCTGCGTAAGGGGTACAGGGCTAACGTGCCTGCAAAGCGTGCGTAGGCGCTGTATGTGAAAAAGGGTGTGGCTCCAAAACCAATACTAGTGGCCTGATTTGGCGCTATTTGGTGATGGTGTCTATTTTTATGCTCCTTGTCTCGAATAGTAGGAGCAGAAAAATGGAAGACATACCCGTACCCGTCAATAAATCATCGGGTCGCTTTATGGACCAGATGCGGACCCTGATGCGTGAGAAAAAGCTGGCGTATACAACGGAGAAAACCTACCTGCGATGGATACGCTCGTTTATTCAATTCCACCGCTACAGGCACCCGCAGGAGATGGGCGCACGTGAGGTGGACCAGTTCCTGAGCTGGCTGGCCGTGGACCGGCGGGTGTCGCCCGCGACGCAGGGCATTGCCCTGAATGCCCTTGTCTTCATGTACCGCCATCACTTCAAGCATGATCTTGGGAAGCTGGAATACAACCGCGCCAGGCCCCGGCGCCGGTTACCGCAGGTTCTGACCCATGACGAAGCGATGGCCATTATCGGCGGGCTGCCGGACAAGGTCAGGCTGTTCGTGCAGGTTCTCTACGGTGCCGGTCTGCGCCAGGCCGAGTGCTGCAGCCTGCGCATCAAGGACATCGATTTCGGTATGAACGAGATCGTCGTGCGCCAGGGCAAGGGTGGTAAGGACCGCCGTACCATTCTGCCGGCCACGTTACAGAAACCGCTCGCAGATCAGGTCAACTTTGTGCAGAAAAATCATGCGGCCGACATCGCCGCGGGTTATGGCGAGGTATACATTCCTGAAGCGTTGGCCCGCAAGTATCCGAACGCATGTCGCGAGACGGGCTGGCAGTTCCTGTTTCCAGCCCGGGAACCGGCAAAAGATCCCGTTAGCGGCAAAATGCGTCGCCACCACGTGCACCCGTCCTGGGTGCGCAAGAGCATCAAGAAAGCGCGTCTTGAGGCGGGTATCTACAAACACGTCACCTCACACACTTTTCGCCACAGCTTCGCGACACGGCTGCTCGAGCGCGGTTATGACCTGCGTACGATCCAGGAACTACTCGGGCATTCCGATATCAGCACGACGGAAATCTACACGCACGTGCTGAACAAGGGCGGGCGTGGGGTCAGCGGCCCGCTGGGTTAGCGGGCATCGTTCGCTGGCTCGCACACGAAGATGGGGATGTCCCGGCTCGTGCGCGTGCGATAGTCGGCGTAGGTAGCATAGTACTGGTCGCAAATGGGCCAGAGCGTGGGCTTCTCGTCGGAGGTGGCAATGCGAGCACGAAGTTTCATGTGACGGTTGCGGTGATTTACCTTGATGTTGGGATGCTTCACAAGGTTGAAATACCAGGCGGGGTTTCTCGGGGCGCCACCCTGCGAGGCGACCAGGAGTACGCCCGCCCGGTAGGGGACATACATCAGCGGAATGGTCAATGTGCCCCTGCTCTTTGCGCGCTTCATAGTGACGAAGCAAACATCATCACCGCCAACGGAGTTGAAGCGCCTGCCACCGGACAAGCGGTGCAGGAGTACGTGCAGGCGTGTCACGGTCTTGAGTATCCAGCGCGGAGGAGAGTTACCTTTATCCGCGGTGCTGCTACCGGACTCAGCCATTAGGGTGCTCTCTAAAATCCAGGGTGCATGTTTACTGCATACAATAATCGCATATATAAACCCGGCCTGAACGGCGGCATTTGTTAGTGACCGTAACTGTGTATCTCACCGTCGGGGTCCGTCACCGTGTAATTCGCTGAGCCGTGCTCGCTGATCCACTGCGGCCCCACCGGCACCTTGCCGTGCCCGCCTGGTATATCCAGCACGTACTCTGGCTGGCATAACCCTGACACACGCCCGCGCAGTTGCCGCATGATTTTCTGGCCATCGTCTATCGTCGTGCGGAAGTGACTCGTACCGCGCGCGCGGTCGGCATGGTGCAGGTAGTAAGGCTTGATCCGGTTCTCGACCAGCGTGCGCAGCAGTTCTTCGAGTACCGCCGCATCGTCGTTAATACCTTTCAGTAACACCGACTGGCTCAGCATGGGAACCCCTTTGTCGATTAACCGTGCGCACGCCTGGCGAGCGTCTGTTATCAGTTCGCGCGGATGGTTCGTGTGCAGGATGACAAAAAGCGCCTTGGCCTGTTTCAGAATATTGATCAGTTCAGTTGTAATTCGTTCCGGGCTTACGACCGGCACACGCGTGTGGATGCGGATGACCTTTATATGATCGATTTGACCCAGCTCCGCAACAATCTTTTGCAACCGCCGTGGCGACAGCAATAATGGATCGCCACCGGAAAGAATGACTTCCCACACTTCTTTGTGCGTTCGAATGTAATCCAGCGCCGTTTCCAGTTCGGCTGTGCTTAACAACCCGTTGTCCTGCTGCCCGACAGTCTCGCGCCGGAAACAAAAACGGCAATACACAGGACATACGCGTATTGGCGTAAGCAGCAACCGGTCCGGGTAACGGTGCACGATACCCGGCACGGGTGAATGCCGGTCGTCACCTATCGGGTCGCAGAGTTCATCCGGATGTTCGGCGAGTTCGCGTACGTCAGGCATAAACTGCTTTGCGATCGGGTCGTCCGGGTCAGCCGGGTCGACCAGGTCCTGCATCGGTTCGGTAATGGCCACGGCAAAGCGGTTGGCTACCAGCGCCAGGTCGTCTGCATTCCTGTCTACATGTTGCGCGGCAATGCGCTCGGTTGTGCTCATTCGTGAAATCCTCTGAATCTCGGGACTGTAGTCCAATGTTCGGCCCTGAACGCTTGTGCCGCAAGCCTTTGCACGTGAACGGTACTTTCACGGCGTGATGCGGTCTCTTGTAGCTGCATAATGGAAGCGTTAGGGTTCCCTCCATGCGCATGCGTACATTCATATTAATAAGTCTTTTAATCAGCCAGCCGGTTGCCGCATTCAGCGATGCTGCTCCGCTCGAGGTCGATCAGCAGGGTGATGTAACAGCGCATTGTGAATCCGGCGAGCTGGCGTCGACCCAATATGACGGTCATGACGGTAACGACGGCGACGCACACACCGATTGCGAAACCGACTGCGGACAATGCGCTTCCTGTGCCGCAAGCATCGCTAATGCTGCTTTAGCTTTGGATGTGCATCCCGTCGTCGGTCACGCTGCTTCGCCACGAATCCAGTTGCCGCCCGGTAACGCTGACTTACTCTACCGACCACCTATTAACTCCTGATCCCGTCGGGCATCGCCCGATCTCAGACGTGCGCTGACTGTTGTCAGTGCCAGACTTTTTCCTTTTTTGGATCAGGAATAGAACAGTGTTTAGTAAATACCATGAAAGTGGCGTGTCGCGACGGCGCTTCGTAACCGGACTCGCCGCGGGGACCGCAGTTGCTGCGCTTGGGTGGCGCAAAGCCGGTGCAGCGGAAGTTTCCCCTACGCAAGTTCTACGCGGGAACAACTTCGATTTAAGTATTGGTTATCGCGAGGTCAACCTGACCGGCGTGCCAAGGCAGGCGACGGTCGTGAACGGCAGTCTGCCGGCCCCGGTGTTGCGCTGGAAGCAGGGCGAAAAGGTAACGCTCAGGGTCAAGAACAACCTCGCCACCGACAGCTCGGTCCACTGGCACGGCATCATCCTGCCGGCCGACATGGACGGCGTCCCGGGCTTTAGTTTCGACGGCATCAGACCTGGCGAGACTTTCGAGTACAGCTTCCCGGTCACGCAGAACGGTACCTACTGGTACCACAGCCACACGGTCTACCAGGAACAGACCGGCCTGTACGGTGCGCTGATCATCGACCCGATCGAACCCGAACCCTTTGCTTACGATCGCGAGCACGTCGTGATGCTGTCTGACTGGAGTGACGAACGGCCCGAAGATATTGTCGTGAACCTGAAAAAACAGAGTGACTACTACAACTACCGGCAGCGCACGGTGGGGGACCTCACCGCGCAGATCCGTGAGGCGGGCTGGAAAGCTACCCGCGAAGACCGTGCGATGTGGAACCGGATGCGCATGAGCGACCGTGACATCTCGGATGTTACCGGCAGCACCTACACGTTCCTCGTGAACGGCCAGCCGCCGGATGCCAACTGGACCGGCCTGTTTGCACGCAATGAAAAAGTGCGCCTGCGGTTTATTAATGCGGCAGCCATGACTATTTTCGATGTCCGGATTCCGGGTTTGAAGATGACCGTCGTCGCGGCCGACGGCCAGTACATCGAGCCGGTCACGGTCGACGAGTTCCGCATCGGCGTGGCCGAGACTTACGACGTGATCGTCGAACCCATCGATGGTGCGTACACCCTGTTCGCCCAGGCGATTGACCGCAGCGGTTACGCGCGCGGCACGCTGGCGGAACAGGCCGGGCTTTCCGCCCCGGTGCCCGCAATGGATCCGCCGCCGGTACTCACCCATGCCGACATGGGGATGGGCATGCACGGCGAGCATGCGAACCACAAAAACAGTCGGCCTGCGGCAAGCGACGCGATCGCCCAAGCAGGCTTCGGCAGCTTTGCTGCTATCGTGCACGCGGCCACCGAGTACGGCTTCCAGGTCGATATGCGCGCGGAACAACCGCGTGAGCAATTAAACAACCCCGGCATCGGGCTGCCCAACGGCGGGCGGCGCGTGCTGACCTACGCCGACCTGCGCAACCTCGAGCCCACGCCCGATCCGCGCGAACCTGAACGGGAACTGCAACTGCACCTGACCGGCAACATGAACCGTTACATGTGGTCCATGGACGGTATCAACTTCGCCAATGCAGAACCGCTGCTGCTTAAACTGAACGAACGGCTGCGCATCACGCTCGTGAACGACACGATGATGAACCACCCGGTGCACCTGCACGGCATGTGGAGCGACCTGGAAACCGGCGATCCCGATCACATCCCGCGCAAGCACACGGTGCTCGTGCAGCCCGGTGCAAAAATCAGTTACCTCGTCACGCCCGACATGCCCGGAGACTGGGCGTACCACTGCCATCTGCTCTACCACATGCTGGGTATGTTCCGCCGCGTGAGGGTACAGGCATGAGGTACTTACTATTAATAATGTGTGTATTTTGTGCGCCGGCCTTCGCCGCGACAGGAGCCGACCCGCTGCTTTACAAGGTGCAGGTCGAAGAACTCGAGTGGCGCAACGCCGAGGGCGGCAATAAACGGGCCTGGGATATCGAAGGCTGGGTCGGCAAGGACCGCGACAAGCTGTGGATCAAAACCGAGGGTGAGTCCTCGAGTGACGACACGGAAGAATTTGAGCTGCAACTGCTCTACGATCGCGCGGTAGCGCCCAACTGGGATCTGCAGCTCGGCTGGCGCGGTGATTTCCAGCCGGAGTCACGGCGCAGCTGGCTGACAATCGGCATGCAGGGGCTCGCCCCCGGGTTTATCGAAACGGATGCCGCGGTCTTTCTCGCAAGTGACGGCCGCACGGCCGCACGTGTGCGCGCGAGTTACGAGCTGTTGTTTACGCAGAAATTGATTCTGCAACCCGGGGTCGAGCTGAACTGGTACGCGGAAGACGATGAAGTCAACGGACTCGGTTCGGGTTGGTCGAGTTTCGAACTGGGCCTGCGTCTGCGTTACCACGTAACCCGCAAGTTCGCGCCGTACGCCGGCCTGCATTGGGACCGTAAGTTTGGGGAAACGGCAGACCTCGCCGAAGCAGCCGGCGAGGAAACCGGCGACCTGCAGTTCGTCGCCGGCCTGTCCGTCTGGTTCTGACCGTATGGCACGGGGCCACGCGCCTTAATTGGCTGCTTTGTAAGTGTTTCACCCCCTTTTGGGCGGCCCGGCAAACTTGCTAGAATGCGCCGCTCGCCGGGCCATCGGGCCCGTCGAATCGATTCACCTGGAGCATGTTTTAAATGTCGGATTACCGTGCACCGGTAAAAGATATGCGGTTCGTTATTAACGAACTGGCCGGCCTTGCGCGCATCAATGTGTTGCCCGGCTTCGAGGAGGCTACCCCGGACCTGGTCGATGCGGTGCTCGAAGAGGCGAGCCAGCTCGCGGCCGAGGTAATCGGTCCTACCAATGCCATAGGCGACAGCCAGGGCTGCGAGGTAAAAGACGGGCAGGTTTACGTACCTGAAGAATTCAAGGCGGCCTACCGGCAGTACATGGAAGGCGGCTGGCCAGGCATAGCGATGGACCCGGAATACGGTGGCCAGGGACTGCCCGCGCTCGTCGGCACCGCGGTCGAAGAAATGCTGCAGTCAGCGAACCTTGCCTGGTCGCTGGGGCCGCTGCTGACCGAGGGTGCGATCCACGCGATAGAACTTCACGGTACCACCGAACTCAAGGATAGATTCCTGGAACCGATGATCAGCGGGCAATGGACGGGCACGATGAACCTGACCGAACCGCAGGCGGGTTCGAACCTGGCGGCCATTCGTACGCAGGCGATTCCGAAAGGGGACAGTTACCGAATTACCGGCCAGAAGATATTTATCACCTGGGGCGATCACAACATGACCGACAACGTGATCCACCTGGTGCTGGCGCGCACACCGGATGCACCGGCAGGCGTGAAGGGTCTGTCACTGTTTGTCGTGCCGAAGATGCAAATCAATACGGATGGCGGTGCGGGTGAACGCAACGGCGTCACTACCGTGTCGGTCGAACACAAGCTCGGCATACACGGGAGTCCGACCTGTGTGCTGGATTTCGACAACGCCGAGGGTTCCCTCGTCGGTGAAATCGGCGCCGGCCTGACTAACATGTTCACGATGATGAACAGGGCGCGCCTGAGTGTTGGCCTCGAAGGTGTTGCGATTACCGAGCGTGCCTACCAGCAGGCGCTGGCCTATGCACTGGAAAGAGTTCAGGGCGGTGCGCCGGGTCACGACGGCGACGTTGCGATTATCCAGCATCCCGACGTGCGGCGCATGCTGTTGACAATGAAAGCCACAAACGAAGCGATGCGTGCACTCGCATACCTGAATGCCGCGCACATCGACCTGGCCGAGCATGCGACCGATGAATCTGAACGGGCATTGCACCAGGCGCGGGTCGACCTGCTGACGCCGGTCGTCAAGGGCTGGCTAACGGAAAACTCGCAGGCGCTGACATCACTAGGCTTACAGGTGCACGGTGGCAGCGGCTATATCGAGGAAACCGGCGCGGCTCAGCACTATCGTGATGCGCGCATTCTGACTATTTACGAGGGCACGACGGGCATCCAGGCGGCCGACCTGGTGGGCCGGAAAATTTTACGGGATGGTGGCGCGACCTTCAGTGCGCTGCTGGACGAAATGGCGGAACTCGATGCTGCTTTAGCCGCGGCCGGCGAAGAGTTGGCAACAGTGCACGATGCTCACGTCGCGGGTGTGGCTGGCCTGCGTGAGTCGGTGAAGTGGCTGCTCGAAAACGCGGGCAGCGATGCGAACGCGCCGGGCAGCGTATCGTATCACCTGCTGATGCAGACTGGCACGGTGGTCGGTGGCTGGCACATGGCCCGCGCGGGCTTGATTGCGAAACAAAAACTCGACGAGGGTGCTGCCGATGCGGACTTTTACCGCAGCAAATTATTAACAGCGCGCTTCTACGCTGAGCAGGTTATGCCGGTGGCTTACAGCCATGCGCGCTCGGTGCGTGCCGGCGCCGACACGATCATGGCATTCTCGCTGGATCAGTTCGCAAGCGAATAGCTTCCCCAAATAGCGCGCGAGCAATGAAAGAACGCGGCGAAAGCCAGCGCAAAAAGCGGAGTTTACAAACTAGTAAATGAGCATTTTTAAGCTGGCTTTCAACAAAGTTATTTCGAGCGCAGCTGCTATTTGAAGGACAGATCGGCCTTACCGAAAAATGCCAGCAAGGTTAAATCTTCGGTAATATTAAAAAAGGAATGTTCCTCGGTCGCACGCACATACAATATCGTGCCCGCCGACGCTTCTTTTTCTTCGCCACTGACGCGTAGCGTAGCCCGGCCGTCGACGACGTAATAGATCTCGTCTTCCAGGTGCGGAGCCTGCATATCCTTGGAGCCCGCCGGGAGTCTGTAGACCGCCAGGCTAAGGCTCGGCATGCGCAGGAACTCAAGGAAACAGGGGTCATCGCCCTGGACACGGGGGATGAGCTCGTCGAGTTGGAATACTTTCCAGGCACTGTCGCTCATAGTCGGGCACTACAGGTAGTTTTCACGGCCGCCTATCATCTGTAAACTCGCCGACCCGCGCAAGTTTGGGCGCTAAGCAGTTATACGCATACAATGCGGGCCTTGCCAGGAGCAGTGAATCATGGGATTCAGCACGAAACAGATACATGCAGGCGTCACCCCCGACCCGCTGACCGGGTCGATACTGACGCCGATCTACCAGACGACGACGTACGTACAGGACTCGGTGGACGAGTACCTGGCCAAGGGCTATTCCTATTCCCGGTCGGCAAACCCGACCGTGCGCGCGCTCGAAAACAAATTGACGGCGCTGGAAGGCGGCGCGGACACGACTTGTTTCGGCACCGGCATGGCGGCGATTAATGCGCTGTTCCTGACTTTCCTGAATGCGGGCGATCACGCAATAATTTCTGACGTGATCTACGGCGGCACCTACCGTCTCGCCACAACTATCTACAACCGCTTCGGCGTGGAGTTCAGCTGCGTGGATACGGCCGATGCGGAAGCCGTGCGTGCGGCAATTAAAGCCAACACCAAGCTGATCCTGACAGAAACGCCGGCGAACCCGACACTGAAATTGACCGACATCGCCGCCGTTTCGGAAGTTGCGAAAGAGAAGGGCATCCCGCACGCCGTGGACAATACTTTTCTTACGCCTTATTACCAGCGGCCGCTGGAGCTGGGCGCCGATCTCTGCGTACACAGCACGACAAAATATTTCGACGGCCACAACGCGACGGTCGGTGGCGCAATTGTCGCAGGCACGCAGGAACACGACGACGCACTCCGTTACGTTTTGAATGCGACGGGTACGATCATGTCGCCGCAGGTGGCCTGGCTCACCCTGCAGGGCGTGAAAACGTTGTCCGTGCGCATGGACCGGCAGTCGGAGAACGCGCAGGCGATTGCGGAATACCTGGAAGCGCAACCTAAAGTAGAGCGCGTTTGTTATCCGGGGCTGGAATCTTTCCCACAGCACGAGCTGGCAAAAAGTCAGGCCAGTGGCTTCGGCGCCATGATCTGGTTCGAGGTCGAAGGCGGCGTAACAGCCGGCAAGGCGCTGATGGACAGCATCGAGTTGTGGAGCCTGGCCGAAAACCTCGGCTCACTGGAATCGCTGATCACCCACCCGGTGACGATGACCCACGCGGATGTGGAAGAGGCGGAACGCCAGCGTGTCGGGATTACCGACGGCCTGGTGCGTTTGTCCGTGGGCCTCGAAGACGTGGAAGACCTGATCGCGGCGTTGGACAAAGCGTTAGCAAACGTCTAACTGGCCGCAGTTACTGGTACTCTTTCCCTAAATCAAAAAACAGCGTGTATGCGCTGCTTTTTTGATTTCCGCATCCCCCATTCTTTGACCGGCAGAAAACTTTCAGAAGATCTGCGCTAGGGCTTGCTGCCGGGGTGAGTCGCCACTGCGTTCCGAGCCGCGGCAGCAAGCCCTAGCGCAGATCAAACAGCGACAGGCAACTAGATTAGGCCGTCCAGAAAATCCTGCCGAATCCGTTCCCACTCAAGTTTGAGCCACGGTGAATAATGCTCGCTATTGGCTTCAATTGCCTGCGTCAACTCATCGGGACTAAGAAACTTCACGTCGGCAATCTCGTTCTGATTGATGTCCAGTTGCCCATCGAAATGCCCGGCGAATACCCAGCAGTGTTCGTGCTCGGATCCGGTCGTGCCGTAGTTTGCGTGATACACGAACTTGTAGAGGAAGCGAATCTCGCAGTCGACACCGAGTTCTTCATGCATGCGCCTGCGCGCGGCATCTTCTGTTTCTTCACCGAGCCGTGGATGGCTGCAGCAACTGTTGGCCCAGTACAAAGGCCAGAGCATTTTGCTTTCACTGCGCTGCTGTAACAGCAGTTTTCCTTCCGGGTTAAACAGGAATACCGAGAAGGCGCGATGCAGTTTACCGTCACCGATATGACAGTCGACCTTCGCACAGGAACCGATCTCATTGTCCTGTTCGTCGACCAGGATCAGGGATTCTTCGGGGTTTGACACGTCGGAGGGCCTCGCGCTCAAGACTTGCCCCCGATAACAACGCTCAGGGTATCGTAACCGCTGGCTTCGAGCGCAGCCCGCACGGCTTCGGCTTTTGAATCGCCCTCATGCCCGCACAGGGCGACCATTGCGCCGCCGCCGCCGCCGCCGGTTAGCTTGGCACCGAGCGCGCCGGCATCGCGGGCAATACCGATGAGTTTCTCGAGTTCCGGCGTCGAAACGCGCAGCGCATTTAAAAGGCCCTGGTTGATATTCATCAGTTCGCCGAGGTCGGCCAGCCGGTTGTCCTGGATCGCGGATACGGCCTGCAAGGATAGCGCATCGATGTCATCGAAAATCTTTTCATACACCTTCGGAAGACGTTTGTGCGCTTCCCGCACATTGCTGACTGTTTTTGCAGTCAGTCCCTGGGTTCGCGTCATGCCGACGATCAGCGACATGGGCTTGGGAATGTTCAGCAATTCCACGAGCGGCGGGCTGCCCTTGCGGTACACGAGCGGCTTGCCGAAGGTTGCCATCGTGTTGTCGATGCCGCTCGGTTGCCCGTGCGCGACTTCTTCCGACTGGAACGCCAGCCGGTTGACCTCGTTGTCATCCAGCCCCAGTTTGAAGTGCTTGTCGAGCGCCCGCACGATCGCGACGGCCAGCGCAGCGGAACCACCCAGACCCATACCGCGCGGCACATCCGGGAATACCTCGATACGGATGCCGCGGTCGGCGAGACCAAGTTCGTCGAGAATCGCGCCGGCGGCATTCTCGAACGAACGGCGCTGTTCGGGAGGTTTGGACAACTGGTACTCGACACCCCAGCGCGGGATCAGTAGTTCCACACCCTCGTCGACGTCTTCCACAAATGCCCGATTGGTCAGCGGAACAGGGCAGGCGATCGCGTGCCGGCCATAAACTACCGCATGTTCGCCGAGCAGGATGACTTTGCCGTAACCGACGCCGAGTTCTGCATCGCTTTTTTCCAGCAACTTGGATGACTCGCCGGGTTTCGATTCCTGCAGTTCCTCGAGGATCTGCTGCGCTCGCCAGACCTTGATTTCGCCGCTGCGTAACAGGCGTTCGAGTACTTTTTCGAACAGGTTAGCGGGCGCTCCGGCGGCTTTCACAACCGTACGCGCATGCAGGGTCATGTGGCCGGTCTGGATGCCTTCCGTCGCAAGCGCCCTAAGCGCCGAAAAGTTCTGTGCAAGTCCGGCGGCTGCCATCACCTCGGCCAGTTCGGTCGCCGACTCGGCACCGAGTAGCCGCAGGTTGACGGCGACACTGGGGTTCGATTCCAGCGGTCCGCCTACGGTGCCGACTTTCATCGGTAGTTCGAGTTCGCCGCAGAGGTTGCCCTCGTCGTCCTGCCACCAGCGCGACATCGCCGTGTACTGGCCCGTCTTGGCTGCCCACGCGTGTGCGCCGGCCTCGATGGCACGCCAGTCGTTACCGGTTGCCAGCGCCACTGCATCGATGCCGTTCATGATGCCCTTGTTGTGGGTGGTGGCCCGGTACGGATCTACCTGCGCAAAATCGGACGCAATGATAATCCCGTCACGGACCTCTTCGCCGCTGTAACCGCGCCCGGCCAGGAGTTTCGGTGAGAGCTTCACTTCGGCTTTTGCAAGCGCCCGGTCAGTGAGGTTGGATAATATGCGCAGGAAGACCTTGCCATCGGTGATGGTTTCGATCAGCGACGCGACGCCTTCGCACATGCCATTGACCAGGTTCGCGCCCATCGCGTCGCATGTATCCACGTGCAGGTGAATGACCAGCATCTCGCTGTCGAATGACTGCATCGGGTAGGTGCGCACGTCGAGGTCCACGGCACCGCCACCGCGCGCGACCATGCGCGGATGAAAGCTATTCGCCAGGTCGAGGATTTCCTGCTTATTCGAGAACACCGCAGCCTGCGCTTTGTCCATGTCGGGAATTTCGACGACCTGAATCTGGCCGATCAGCACGGGATCGGTTGACTGGGTGCGGTAACCGCCCGCACCCCGGGCCATTTTTGCCGCTGAACTCAGTGCGGCAACGATGGACGGTTCCTCGACGACCATCGGGATGACGTAGTCCTTGTCGTTGATAAGGAAGTTCAGGCCGAGACCAATTGGCAGGCCCATCACGCCGATGACATTCTCGATCATCTTGTCCGCGGCGCTGAGCTTCAGCGTATGCTCACCGGAAACCAGCGACTGGTAGTCGCTGTCACTCAGCAGTCCGCGTTCGTGTACTGCACGCACACGCTCATCGACAGACATCTTGTAGAAATGTGGGATTCTCGACCGATCCACGGGTTGCTCCGGCAACGGGAAGTTTAATGATCGCCTGACTGTTCGCCGGCTGCAAACCGGTAGCCAAACGCGCGCTGACGTTAGCAGGAATAACGGCCCTCCGCCAGCACTCCGCGGGGCCCCGGCTTTATGTTTGCTGCCGGGCGCGGGTGCATTCAGCTAATACCGGTGCGACAATCAGGCCTGCCCTGCATGCAGGCTAAAAGCTGCTGTCGCTCGTTGAGGGAATGTGTATGGATCCTGTCTGGCTCGACAACTATCCCCCCGGAGTGCCGAGGGACTTTGTTGTCGACCCTGATGAGACCCTGATCGATGCGATGGAAGCCTCCTTCGACGCATGGCCGGCCAACAGAGCCTTTGCGAACATGGGCCATAGCCTGAGCTTCGCGGAGACAGATCGCTTGAGCCGCATATTTGCGGCTTACCTGCAGCACGACCTGGGGCTCGCGCAGGGTGATCGCGTGGCCATCATGCTGCCCAACCTGTTGCAGTATCCCGTCGCCATGCTCGGTTGCCTGCGGGCAGGCATGGTCGTGGTTAACGTGAACCCGATGTACACGGCCCGGGAACTCGAGCATCAACTGAAAGATGCAGGCGCCAAAGCCATTGTTATTTATGCAGGCAGCGCCCACGTGCTCGAGGAAGTACTGGAACACACCGATGTGGAACATATCCTGGTAAGCGATGTCGGCGACCTGCTGCCCTGGCCGAAGCGCCCGCTCGTGAATTTTTTCGTGCACTTTGTGAAACGCATGGTGCCTGCTTACAAGCTGCCCGGAGCAAAAGCTTTTCGCACCATTCTCGATATACCCGCCACCGCTTATAAGCGGCCGGATAATATTCGGGGCGAGGATGTTGCGGTACTGCAGTACACCGGCGGCACCACCGGCCTGTCGAAGGGGGCAACGCTGAGTCACTCGAATCTGCTTGCGAACACGCGGCAGGTAAATAGCTGGTTCGGCACGATCGACAGGCCAGGCGAAGAAATCATTATCACTGCCCTGCCGCTTTACCATGTGTATGCACTTACCGTTAACTGCTTCGCCTATTTCGTGAAAGGTGGCCTGAACGTGCTGATCACCGATCCGCGTGAAACGTCCGCGATGGTTAAGGAGATGGGGAACTGGCCGTTCACGGCCATGACGGGCGTCAACACCTTGTTCTTGAGCCTGGTGCGGCATCCGGATTTTGCGAAAGTTGATTTTTCACACCTGCAAGTTGTGTCGGCCGGCGGGATGGCCGTGCAGGAAGCAACGGCACACGAATGGGCCAGCGTAACGGGCACGCAAATCATCGAGGGCTACGGGCTTTCCGAGACCTCGCCGGTTGTTACGACTAATCCGCTGGACCTGCCCGAATTTAATGGTTGCGTTGGCCTGCCGTTGCCCGGTACTGACATATCGATACGAGACGATGACGGGAACGAAGTCCCGCTTGGGGAGGAGGGCGAACTGTATGTGAAGGGTCCGCAGGTCATGCTGGGTTACTGGAACAACCCGGAGGCCACCAGCAAGGTGATGGGTGATGACGGCTTTTTCCAGACGGGCGATATGGCGACGATGGATAAGCGCGGCTACCTGAAGATCGTCGACCGGAAGAAAGACATGATAATTGTGTCCGGTTTTAACGTGTACCCGAACGAAGTCGAAAACACCGTAACCAGGCATCCCGATATCCTCGAAGCCGCCTGCATCGGCGTGCCGGGCGACGACCCGGGTGAGGAAGACGTGAAGTTATTTGTTGTCATCCGTAAAGGTGCCGACATTTCACCCCAGGCCGTCCGTGAGTACTGCAAGGAAAACATGACGGCATACAAAGTGCCGAGCGTCGTCGAATTTATCGACCATTTGCCCAAGTCTAATGTCGGTAAAGTATTACGGCGGGAGTTGCGCAGGGACTAAGCCTGAAAGACGTCGCGAAACTGAATTTGCGTGTATTCGGACACGCGGATTTGATAGTCGCGAAGCGACACGAAGTTAAACCAAAATGAACACAGCGCGAACTGCTCCGCGAGTCCAGAAAGCTTTTCGTTACTTAAAATCGAATGTCGGGAAGCTACTAAGATGTGAATTGCGGGATCAGTAGCCAATGCAACTCTCTTACGATTGGCAGCCAAACCGCTGTGCTCATTGAATTTGCCAGCGGCAAATATCGTGTGCAGCACAGCGGCCTATCTATTTCTTCAGCGCCTGCTCTGCCGCCTGCCAGTGGTCTTCGTGCGTCCACGCTTTGATGAATGCTTCGCGCGCGGTCAGCATTAGCTGGTCCTGCAGTTTCCTGCGCCGGGCCGCCGACGTTGCTTTGTAACCGCGCAATACGTTCAGGCTCTTGCTCAGGATTCGACCGAGGAAGTCTGTCGTAAAAGCTTCGAAGTCTTCACCTTCAGGACAGACGGCTTCGTATAGCCTCAATTGCAGGGCCTCGGATGCATTCAGTCGCTGCCCGGCACACAAAATGGCCAGAGCAGCACTGTTGCCGATGGCATTGATCAGGTCGATGCCGCCGCCCCAGGCGGTGGTGACATTCAGTTGGGCATGGATCAGCCCCAGGTCGGCTTGTTCGGTCGCGATACGAATGTCACAGGCCATCGCGAGCTCTGCGCCGCCGCCCAATGCGAGCCCGTTCAGTGCGCCGATGACCGGCACCGGGAAATACCTTAGCTCGTCCAGGGCTGCGTGACCGCGTTCCGACATGGCGCGGGTCTGGTCTTCCGTGCGAATTGCATCCAGTTCCTGCAGATCGCCACCGGCCGCGAAACAGCGGTCGCCGGCGCCCGTTATGACCGCGCATTTCACAGGCGTGTCGCGGTTCTCATGCAACGCACTGCCGAGCTCATCCAGGAGGCTTAGGCTCAGCGCATTGCGTTTTTCCGGTCGGTTCAGCGTGAGCCGCAGGACGTCACCGTCGACATCAACAAGTAATCCGTTGTCAGTATTCATGTTCCTTTCCTATACGAACGGTTTGCTGGGGAGGATGCCCATAATATCGCGCGACAGGCAGGAGCCTAAGTGTCGCAGAGCGCAGGGATGCGCGGGAGCGACGAGCCACGGATGGCCGGGAGCGACGAGGCGCGACCTTTTTACCTTTCTATTTGCTCGACGTTAAGGTTTTGCATTGTGGGTTGAATAAGGATCAGTAATAAAGCCGCATGATGCACTCGGCGATGCAGGCTGGCCGTTCCTGGCCTTCGACTTCGACGCTGTATTTTTCGATCAGTTCGATGCTGCCTTTCACCTCCTCGGCGGACAACAGCTCACAGCGTGCGCGAATCCTGCTGCCGACCGGCACAGGCCCCGGGTAGCGCAGTTTGTTCAGGCCATAATTAATAACGTTCTTCGCACCCGGAAACAGCGGTGTCGATTCGTCCACGAGGCCGCGCAGGTGCGGGTACAACGACAGGGTAAAAAAGCCATGCGCGATCGTTGAGCCGTAGGGTGACTCGGCCGCAGCGCGTTCCGGATCGACGTGGATCCATTGCATATCGCGGGTCGCCTTGCCGAAGTCGTTGACCATTTCCTGGGTCATTTCCAGCCAGTCGCTTACGTGGGTTTCCGTACCGACCTGCGACTGTAAATCGCCGAGTGCATCTGCGAGTGCCATTGCGTGCTCCTTATAATTCTTCTTCGGCCGGAAGCCGGCCCGGGTTCAGGCTGCGAATGCTATCAAAATAGTTCTGCAGATATTTCTACAAGAATCGATTAAGGGTCAGGCGGTACCTGCGGCCGGCGACGCCACATCATGCCTGGCCCTCACGTAGAGCGCATAAGCCAGCACGATGCCACTGCCGATACCCATCATCAGGAAGGGGCCGCCGTTGGTCCAAAGGTCGAACAGGTATCCGCCGAGCACACTGCTGACGAGTGTGCCGACCGAACCGAACAGGTTGAATACGCCCAGGGTCGAACCGGTAATGCGCGGGTCGGCTTCCTGGCCGATCAGGGTCTGTCCGGCGACCACCGACAGCACCTGGCCGATGCCCATCAGTATCCCGACCGGAATCGCATACCCGGCGAGCGGGCTGTCGAGTAACCCGAAGGCGAGGTAGCCTGTCATCGATAAGGTCATTGCGATGACCATACCGGTGACCCGGCCCATACGGTCGTTCAGCACGCCGAACAGTGCCGCGAACGGCAAGGGCGCCACGGACACGATCGCGATCATGATGCCGGCCTTGGCTTGTGCGTCACCGGCCGACAAACCCGCTGCAATTCCCGCGTTCTGTGCCCAGAGCGACAGGTAGGCACCGATCACGACGTTATCGCCGCGGGAGATGAATGCGGACAGGTAAGCCAGCGCAACGCGCGGGTTGCGGGCAGCGCCGAAGCCCTCGCGTATGAGCTGGCCGAATGGAATTTTCTCGTGCTCGAGCACGAGTTTTTCGCCGCGCAGGCCGGTCCAGACGATGATTGCGCAGAGCACACCGATCAAACCCACGCCGACTATAGCCGCCTGACCTGCAGCAACCGGGTCCATCCCGTCCGCGGTCAGCCACTTGATGACCTGCCCGCCGAGTCCGGCCAGGAGCATCAGGCCCAGGGCATTCAGTATCGACCCGGTCGCTATCAATTTGCCGCGCGACTGTTCCTGCGGGTAATCGGTAAGCACCGTGGTAAAGGTTGAGATAACCAGTGCGGCGCCCAGCGCGAATATTGCCCGGAAGGCCGTGAGCAATTCGACGGACGTGGCGAAGGGATAGGCGATATAGCCGACCGACAGGATCAGGTAACCCGTAAACAGGACTTTACGCCGGCCAACCCGGTCGGCCAGGGCGCCGGCTGGACCGACGAAGCCGATCAGCACCAGCTCGTGTACCAGTGCCATCTGTGCCACGACCCGGCCGTGCTCGGCCCGCGGGATTCCGAGCATGACCTCCAGCACATAGGGTTGCTGGAAGTTCAGGAAGACGAGCAGGCCGATGCTTATGAACAGCACATATAGAAGAGTCCAGCCGTTCAGGCGGCTCACGCCCGGCTGCAGCCAGATATAGCCCAGTAACTTTGTCCCTCGGGTATCGAACATTGCCGGTTGCATCCCCGTGTCTGAGCTGGCTCAGGCGCTTCTGGTGGTTTTTCGTGCGCCGCGCCCGCCCGGATGCGAGCAACAAAAATCCGGGTGCCTTGCCCGGAAGTGCACTGATTCTGGGGTATTCAGGGTTGCGGGACAAGTTTGACCGCGACCTGACCGCCCCGTAAACGATGCCCGGGGCCGGGCTCGCCAAAGTGTGATGCATCTTACATAAGCAGCGCTGCACCTTTGGGAGAATCGGAGGTCGGAATAAGTAGCGAGGCAGGAGCAGGTCAGCAATGCATGAGCTGCCAGGTAACAAGTCGATGTCCGAGTCCCGGTCTGCCCTGGCCGGGCACGCCGTCATTCTGACGCTCGCACTGGCCCTGACTATCCTGTTGGCAGCCTGTTCGATGGGGCCCCAGTTCAACAGCGAGGTGGAGCACACGTCGCTGACCTTAAAGCCTAACGATCTTGAGCTACATGGCATCGGGTTCCTGACGCCTGCCGCTGCGACGGGACAGGAAACTGACAAGCAATCGCTTTCCCTGATGTTTGCCGGCGAACTGGCAACGGTCCGCCCGGGTGTGCGCGTTGCCGCTCTGCCGGAAGTACTTAGCGCGGTAAACGAGAGCGGCCTGGCCAAAGAATACAAACAGATGTACCGGGACTATCTCGAAACCGGCATCCTGGAACAGAAAGTTCTTCAGGATATCGGTAACGCCAGCGGCGTGCGCTACCTGGCGCAACTGAGCCTCGCGGGCTTCGATCAGGGTGGTAACAAGCGGTTCGGGTTCCTGGGACTGCGGCTGGTGGATACGCAGAAAGCCAATATGCGGGTATTCATGCAGATCTGGGACAGCGAAACCGGCAGGGTGGCCTGGGAAGGTGCCGAAGAAGTGAACTACGCTTTCGATAGCAGCTCCGAAATGCCCGTTACGTTCAAAACCATCGCGGAAATGACGGCACGTGAGATGTTCGCCGTACTGCCGGGCGCCGACCCCGAGCTTATTCTCGCCAGCGATGACGAGTACGAGCAGCTGAACTGACATTCTGTCCTATTGAGCCGATCCCCACGTCGACCCGCAGGCCGCTGAAACGTTGAACTTCAGCAGGGCACAGGACTCAAAACTCCATGAGTAGTGCTCTGACCCGGTTATAATGGTCGCTGGTAACAGTCCCCGGTTGCGGGGGTATTATTGTGACTCTTATTAGATACCTCGTAATTTTTAGTATCAGCCTTGCCGCAATGCTTGGCTTGCTGGCCTGCGGGAGTTCGTCACTGCAGCAACCCGGCGGTTCGTCCGGTTCATCGGTTCCTTCAGCGGGCAGCGGATCAATCGGTTTTCCCGGCTCTTCCGGCGGTATCGGTGCCGGTAGCTCGGTGCCGTCCGGGCCGAGCGGTTCTGTGGGCGGCATCGGTGCGGGTACCGGCGGATCCTCACCGGGGCTACCCGGCCTGCCCGGAATTCCGGGCGGTTCGGGCACCGGTGACCCGGATGGAGCGTTCGATAAGTCGCTGGGCGAATTCGATGGTGCGATGAAAGGCGAACAGGGCGCGATTGCTTCTACGGGCGGTGGCTCAACCAGGGGCGCCGAGCGCCGCGAAAGCGGCGACGCATCCACCTCCTCATCCGGTTCAGGCACGTCAGGTGCCGGGTCCATTCCCAATATTCCGGCGGCCGATTCCGGGAGTGAAGCGGGCGGTTCGACCGGCGGCGAGGCAGGCGGTGGCCGGGGCACTGTAGGCGGCGAAGAAAAACGCGAGGGCGGTGACTTCGAAGAATCCGGACGTGACGGCCAGAACGTTGCGAATATTCCGGAGGACATCCCCATTGACGGCAGTGGCGACGACCTCGTCGGCAGGCAGATTCGTGAAGCCGCGATCGCAATGGAAGAGGTTGACCCCAAGGCTGCAGAAGCGCTTTGGGAAGAATATCGGAAACACACAGGGCTTAAGTAGCCTTGTACGGTTTATCTGGTATGCGATCCGCCCGGTTCAGCACTTTCTTAAGGATTATTTTTGTTTGCCTGGCAGCATTGCTGCAGGCCTGTTCCGTCTCGAGGTCCGTCGAGTACGACTCAGTCGATTTGGATACAGCGCAGATTGAGTTACCGTCCTATGAATTACTGGACGTCGGCATACTGTTGTTTGACCCTGCCATACCCGGTAGCCGTGAGGAGCGGGAGAAGAAACTGATTTTTCCGGAGGTGCGCCGTGCGGAAGCGCGTTACATGCCCTTCCATTTAAAGAGCACGCTTGAGTCAACCGGTTACTGGGGTTCGGTCTGGACTCTTCCCGAGAATTCGGATGCTGTAGATCTCGTTATCTGGGGCCGCATCGACAATTCAAACGGGTACGAAGCAAACCTGCGCCTGGGTGCATGGGATGCGACCGGCCGTGAATGGCTGAACAAGAATTACAAAACCATCGTGCCGGCCAAAGCGTATGCGCAGAACCGGGATTTAACCCAGGACCCGTACCAGAATATCTACAACGAAATCGCGAACGACCTCCTCGCAATCCGCAGCAAAATGACCGCAGATGAATTGGACGATATTCGCTCGGTTGCCCGGATGCGCTTCGCGACAAACCTGATCCCCGATGCGTTCGCCACGCATTTATCGCAGACCCGGGATGGCAGGTACCAGGTACAGCGCCTGCCTGCCGAAGACGACCCCATGCTGCTCCGTATGGAAGCTGTGCGGGAGCGCGAATACATGCTCGTAGATGCGCTGAACGAACACTATGCAGGCCTCTATTACGACCTGGCAGATCCTTATGAAAGCTGGCGCAAGATGTCGCGCGAGGAAGCGATTCGCTACAAGGAACTGAAGCGGTCTGCCCGCATGCGGCAACTCCTGGGTGCGGCCGCTATCATTGGTGCGATGACTTACGAGAATAAGGGCGGCAGTAATGCCGCAATTACTCAAACGGCAGTTATTGGCGGTATAGAAGGGATCAGTTCCGGTATCGTCATTTCAGCGGAAGCCGACAAGCATAAGGATGCCCTGGTAGAGCTCGGTGATTCTTTCGATGCCGAAGCCGAACCAATGGTCATCGAAGTAGAGGGCCAGACACGACGGCTTACTGGCTCGGCCGAAGAAAAATATCAAGAGTGGCGGCGCATCCTGCGCGAGATATATGCGGTGGAAACCGGTGGAGTGCTGGAACAGAATATTGCGGAGCCTGATTCTCCCGTTGGTAACGCGGCAACACCCGACTGACCTGAACGCACATGGTTGAACTCGCAGAGGGATTAGCCTTAGGTACGCGGTTTCGCCTTATTAGCTGCCTTGGTACGGGTGGCATGAGCGAAGTATGGCGGGCCTTCGACGCGGAACGCGCCCAGGACATTGCGCTGAAAATCCTTAACCAGGCGCTTGCTGAACAGGCCGGTTTCGTCGAACTGCTGCACGCAGAATGCGCCAAGGCCCGGCAGCTGAGGCATCCCAATATCGTGCGTGTGTATGACGCGCATACCGAGTCCGGGCTGCACTTCATATCAATGGAATACGTTGCGGGTCCCAGCCTTAAGGAGCTCCGTGGCACTGACTGGCGGGCAATCGTTAAAATGCTTTTGCCCCTGACCGATGCGCTCGACTACGCACATAGCGCAGGGATAGTGCACCGGGATATCAAGCCTGCAAACGTGTTGCTCGTCTCGCCCGATGATCCGCGTCTGACCGATTTCGGGATCGCCAGTCTGCTGACCGCGCAATACTCAGCACAGGTTCGAACCGGCGGTTCGCTACCGACCATGAGTCCGCAGCAGGTTAAGGGGGAAAGTCCCTGCATTGCCGACGACGTTTATGGGTTTGGCACTCTTATATATGACCTGATCAGCGGTGCGCCCCTGTTCCACCCCGACGTTACGCGCGAGCGAGTAATCGGCGAGAAACCCGCACCGCTCAAACCGCTTAACGGTGATGCAGCCATCCCGCAGCGGCTCGTAGGTCTGGTTGCAGCGATGCTGGAAAAAGAAACGGCGCGCCGGCCGGTTGGCATGAGCGCGGTAGGCGCTGCACTCACAGAGATTCTGACGGATGTGTCCGCGAAGGCAGATGAAGAGCCTCCATCCATCCAGGCAGTCGCGAGGCGCAGGAGAAGTTCTGCGCCTCACGATGAGGTTTTCCAGCCGCAACGACTGGAACCGGCGGACGCTAAACACGCAGGGTCGCGTCGACTGCTGTACGCGGGTTTCGGCATTCTGGCGGCGGTCGCCCTGGCTGTCGTGTTCCTGTTGCCTGGTTACATGGAAGAACAGGCGGCATCTCGTCCGCCGGTCGAACTCGTCCGTGAGCCCGCAGTTGAGCCACCCGCCGCCGATACTGTGCCCGGGGAAACAGGCAGCCGGCAGGTCGCGGATCAGGCACTGGGTGATTTGTTAGCGGTAGAAGACCGCCTGCAGGCGAAAGCGGTGGAGTTGTGGGGCGGTGCTGACTGGGCGGCGGCGCGTGCCGCCGTTACCGAAGGTGACGATTTTTACAAAGTCCGCGATTACGCTGCCGCTACCGTTGCTTACCGCCAGGCAGCAGGGATATTAGGGCCGCTCGTCGGGCGCGCACCGGACGTGCTTGCGACCGCGCTCGCAGATGGTGCTAATGCGGTCGAGGCGGGTAACCAGCAACTCGCTATAGAACGTTATGACCTGGCACTTGCGATCGACAAAGAAAACGCAGCGGCGCAGGCGGGCCGGTCGCGCGCCCTCAGGCTGGACCAGGTGCTTGCCCTGGTAGAGGAAGCTTCCGGTCATGAATTTGCGCAGCAGTGGCGGAATGCTTTGGAAAGCTATAGGGAAGCTCTGGCAATCGATCCCGACTGGGAAGCGGCGGTTACGGGGCGCGACCGTGTCCGCGGCATCATTGCGGGTAACGATTACCAGGCAGCGATGTCGACCGGCTATGCGGCGCTCGCCGCCGCAAACTACCCGGTAGCAAAGCGGGAATTTACGGCGGCACTGAACATACGCCCCAATGATGCGGACGCGCAAACTGCGCTGGGCCAGATAGAAACTGAACAGCGGCTCGCCCGGATTATCCGGCTCAGCGCCGAGGCGGAACAGTTGCAGTCTGCCGAAGACTGGGTAACCGCCGGAGAGCGTTACGAAAGCATATTGGGGCTCGATGCAACGGTCGTGTCGGCACGTATGGGTCTGGAGAGCAGCCGCGAGCGCGCCGAACTCGACAGGCGTATGCGTGAGTCCATCGGCAGTCCCGACCGGCTTGCTGACGATGCGGTCTGGCAGGTGACCCGGACGCTGGTCGAATTCGCGCGGGGAGCACAGCCCCGGGGACCGGTGTTGACCGGTCAGATCGATGAACTCGACCGGTTGTTACAGCGGGCATTGGTCCCGGTCAGCGTGCAGTTTCAATCGGATAACCTGACCGACGTTGTAATATACAAGGTAGGTCGTTTAGGCACCTTTGTGACTCGCAGTATCGAGTTGCGGCCCGGCTCCTACACGGCAGTCGGCATTCGCAACGGTTATCGTGACGTGCGGACCACGTTCAGCGTAGCGCCGGAAGTTGCCATGCAACCAATCGTCCTAAGGTGTGAGGATCCGATTTGAGTCTTGAGATCGTTGTCAGCGATGCAACCGGTACACGCATCCTGGGCGAGCAGAATTTGCCACTGCACATAGGCACGAGTACCGACGCGGATATACGGATACCGGGTGCGATTGCAACCGGCGATGTCGCGCAGATTGGTGTACTGGATGACCGCGCCTTCGTGCAGGTCCCGGGCGCCGGCAACGTTACGGTTAACGATGAGCCGGTAAGTAGTACGCGCTGGCTGGAGCCCGGTGACATATTGCTGGTAGCCGGCATTGAAATCCTTTGCGAGTCCTCTCCCGGGAAACTTGAAATACGCGTTGACTATCGCGATGTCGAATACGAAACGGCACCGCCGCAGCTTGCCGGGGATACGACCGATCCGGAACCCGGCATCAAGCCTTTAAGAGTGCGCAGGGCAGCCGCCGGGGTTAGTGACCGGGGCAATACCAGGGCGCGGCGCGGTTATTACGCAGTCGCCGGTGCGCTCATACTGTTGTTGCTGGCCGCCGCGTACATGTTTACTGCCGTGACGGTTGTCATCAGGACGGAATACGAGAACTCCGTCTTCAGTTTGCCCGGGAGCTGGTTAACGCCGGGCGGCAATGGCCGTTACCTGTTGTGGCCGGGTAATTACGAGGTGCTCATCGAGACTCCGGGCTTCGAGGCGCTGTACGAGACGATTACTGTCGCCGCCGGCGACCGGGCCGAATACAACTTCGAGCTTAAGGAATTGCCCGGGCGGGTCCTGGTCAAGACTATTCCCGAAGCTGCGGGCGAGGTATGGATCGATGGCCGGGCCGCCGGTGTATTGCCGACCGCTGAAGTAAAACTGCCGGCAGGCAATTACGAGCTTCGTATACGTACGGAACGCTTTCTTGAATACATAGCGACCGTGGAAGTCGCGGGCCGTGATCGCCTGCAGACTTTCGAGGCTGAGCTGGTGCCCGGCTGGGCCGATGTCAGTGTAAGCACTAATCCGGCGGGCGCAGAAATCGTGTTTGACGATGAAGTGTTGGGTGTCACGCCGGCGACGGTCGAACTGCTCGCCGGCAGCCGCGAAATAGTCGTGCGTAAATCGGACTGGCGTGCCGAAAGACGCGCACTGAATATTGTTGCGGGCCAGGCCGAGGAAATACCGGTCATTGAACTTGTCGAAGCCGGCGGACTGATCCGGGTGAGCAGTCAGCCCGAGGGCGCCACGGTGACTCTGGGGAACGATTACCAGGGCAACACCCCGCTCGATATCGAGGTGGCCAAGGGTCACAGTTACCGGTTGAGGGTGAGTCAGCCGGGCTACCAGACTGCAACCCGCACGGTTGAGGTTGCGGGCGGGGAGCCGGTGCCGGTCGATATCGTTATGCAACCCAGGCTGGGCGTTATAAACATTACGGCAAGCCCCGCGGATGCAACACTGTATGTCGATGGCCGCAGCTTAGGTAACGCGAGCCAGCAACTCGAACTTATCGCGGTCCCACACCGCCTGGAAATACGCAAGGCTGGTTACGAAAGCTGGGCCTCGCAGGTGACGCCCAAGCCCGGGCTGGAACAACAACTCGACGTACGCCTGCTCACGCCCGAACAGGCCGTAATAGCGGCAATTCCAAAGGTATTGACGAGCAGCCAGAGGCAGGTATTGCAGCTAATCGAGCCGGGCGACCTGATGCTTGGCGCGCCACGCCGTGAGCAGGGACGGCGCCCGAACGAGACACGCCGTTCCGTGAGCATCACCCGGCACTTTTACCTGGGCCGCGAGGAGGTTAGCAACAGGGAGTTTTGGCAGTTTCGAGCCACGCATACTTCGGGCGCCGACAAGTATCGTGAACTCGCCGGAGACGACCATCCGGTCGTGATGCTGAGCTGGCAGGATGCCGCCGCTTACTGCAACTGGTTGAGTGAAAAAGAAGGCCTGCAGCCGGCCTATGTTGTGGAAACCGGCAAGCTGCAGATGCGCCTGCCGCCTACCAATGGTTACCGCTTACCGACCGAGGCCGAGTGGGCCTGGGTAGCGAGGTACGGCGCTGCCGGTAAAGAACGCAAGTACCCCTGGGGCAGCGGCTTGCCGCCGCCCGCCAATTCCGGCAATTACGCCGATATGTCTGCCGAAGATGTGGCAACGAATACAATAAGCGGGTTCAATGACGGTTACCCCGTGACGTCACCGGGCGCGGCGTTTCCGCCGAATGAAGCCGGGATTTATGACCTTGGCGGTAATGTCTCGGAGTGGGTGAACGACTATTACGCGATAGGCGGGTCGACGCAAAATGTACAGGTCGATCCGCTTGGGCCTGGTACAGGGGAGTACCATGTTATTCGCGGATCGAGCTGGCGCCAGTCGAGCATCAGTGAATTACGGCTGGCTTACCGCGATTTTGGTGATAAAGGCCGGCTTGATGTCGGTTTTCGCCTGGCGCGATACGTTGAGGATTACTCTATAGAGAGCACGCAGTGAATGGACTGAAGACTATGTTGGTTATGTCGCTGGGCCTGGGCGTTACCTGGGCGGCCTGGCAGATTGCGCCGGGCGATACGTCCGCGATGCACGGTGGAGTGGTCTTTGCCCAGGAACCGGCTGCAGCCGTTCCGGAAGAGGAAACAGCCGGTAAGAAGCTGGCTGAGCGCCTGGAAGAAATTGAAGCTGCTATGGCGGTGGAGGGCGAGGTAACGGAGTTCAAGCCGTCCGAGCCGTTGCCGGCCGACATTGCGATTGATATGTCATCAGAGCTTTAGCACGCTTCCTTTAATTTGAAACAGCATGTGAATGACACAGAAAAGGCCTTGATATGAAAAAGCAAATGCCCAACGAGTTCGTGTTTCACATGTTTGCGTTGCTTATATCCGTGATACTGGTTCATTCGGTTTACCTGACCGTAATCCGGCCTAATGCGGACGCTATTACGCTGGCCCAGCGGGCCGAGATCGAGGTTAATCCCGATTACGTGCCGGAACGGTCTTTCTATGTGATCGTTCAGGATTTCGAACAGGAGGCCTGCTTAATACTGATGCTATGGGCGTGCTCGATGCTGGCTTACAAAGGTTGGGCGGCAAACCTTGAACGCAAGCTGCTGCAGCAGGAGTTCATCCCGATTTCGTCCGGCGTGAAAATATTGCCGGAAGACACTCGTGAATATTCGCGCACGATTCAGTCACTGCCCGACAGCCAGCGGGAATCGCTGTTGCCCAGGGCGTTGCTTGCCGCGCTCGGACGCTTCGGGGCAACCAGGAACGTGCAGGACGTGTCGTCGTCGGCCCACACGCTGATGGAAACGGAGGCCGAGCGGCTGGAGTCGGAATTGTCGATGATCAGGTATATCGCCTGGGCCATTCCATCGATAGGGTTCATCGGTACGGTGCGCGGCATCGGTTCCGCGCTGGGACAGGCGCACAGGGCAGTCGAGGGCGATATCAGTGGTGTAACCGAAAACCTCGGTGTGGCCTTCAACTCAACGTTTATCGCCCTGCTCATCAGCATCGTGCTCATGTTCCTGGTGCACCAGTTGCAACTCATGCAGGAGCGGCTGGTTTTCGATACCGAAAACTATGTAGACGAGCACCTTATCCGGCATTTGCAATCTGACTGACCCTTAAGGCCAGACCATGTCCTTTCTTGGCATACAGATTAACGATGTGGCGATTACCGGCGTTGCCGACGGGCAGGTTGTGTTTACCGAACCGGGTTGCGCGGCGGTGGAAGACGGTCGGATATTGTTCGGTGATGCTGCTCTGCGCTTAGCCGGGAAATCACCGCGCGCGTTCTTCGATCGTTATTGGCACGAGCTGTCCGAAAAGCCCGTGGCCACAGACATAGACAGCCTGTCCACCCAAGTGGACCTCGCGCACGCGCAGCTTGAACACCTGTGGGCCAAGGCAGGCGTCGCTACCGACAGCGCCGGGATTGCACTGCCGTCGTACTGGAGCCGCGACCAGATCGCATTACTGCTCGGAATATGCGAGGAGATCGGTATTCCGGTTGAAGGTATGGCCGAGATTTCGGTTGCAGCGACGCGCAGGCTGTACCCGGGACATGCTCTTATACATCTGGAGATGTTCGCGCACGCAACGACGCTGAGCCCCGTCGATCAGGCAGACAGTCCGTCCGTGGCACAAAGCACGCTGCTCGATAATGTTGGCGTTGTTTCCCTGCGACGCGGCTGCATAGAGTTTTTTGCACAACGCTTCCTTGAGTGCAGTCGCTTCGATCCGCTGCACGATGCAGAAAGCGAACAACAGGCCTATGACCGTCTGGATGAGTGGCTTTCACAGAGTAAGAGTGCCGACGATACCGAAATCGAATTCGTGTCTGCCGACGGTAAGCATACTGCACAGGTGGCTGCCGCTGAATTGACCGGTAGTTTGCGGCGGTACTATCAACCGTTGCTGCAATCTCTGCGCGCACATTTGCAGCAGGACAAGCCGACGGTACTGCAGATGGATCCGCGCCTCATGAATTATCCGGGCCTGGTCGGACTGTTGGACGACTTGCCGGGCTGCATGAGTTTTGTACTGGAGTCAGATGCAGCGGCGCGAGGGCTGGCCGCCCGGCAAACGTATCTTGTCCGCCAGGACAGTGGAATTACCGTATCCGGGACCCTGCCCTGGGACCAGGCCCCGGCAGAGGTTGGTGGCGGACAAGTTAGCGTGACTGACGGGGCCGCAGTACCGAGCCACCTGGTTGCCGGCAACACGGCGTACCGGCTGGGCGCAACACCGCTGCGTATCGGCACGGAAACACTGGACGGGGAATACGGTCTGAGCATAGACAGGCGTCACACCGGTGTGTCGCGCCGGCACTGCGGCATCGAAGTCGACGGCGGCTGCGTCGTCCTGAACGACTACAGCCGTTACGGCACCCGCTTGAACGGACACAAAGTCGATGGCTCTGTGGTGCTGCAGGTTGGCGATGTCGTCACGCTCGGCGATCCCCCCTGCGAGTTGAAGCTGATAGCGGAAACCGGTCCCCATGGCACGTAGACGCTTTTCCGTATTCAACCTGTCTTTCCTCGACATCATGTCGTGTGGTTTCGGTGCGGTCGTGCTTTTTTTCATGATCATCAGCGCCCAGGTGTCGGTACGGGCTGACAAGATCAACATTGAATTGCTGGCAGAGACCAACCGGCTCGAAGAGGAAGTGCTGGACGGGCGCAAGAACCTCGTCCGGCTGACGACCCGGGTCGATGAACGCAGAACCCGCATGAGCGACCTGCAGGAAGAAGAGCTCCGGCTGCAGGCGATGATAGAAGACCTGAAGCGCAAACTTTCGCTTCAGGATATTGCGGGTCTCGCTGCGCATGAGAGCGTGGAGGAATTACAGGCTGAGATCGAGCGGCTGGAAGCGGCCAGGAAGCGATTGATTACCGAGGCCAGGGAACCCAAAGCCAGCGGCGAGCAGGTACGCACTTATACCGGTGACGGTGACCGCCAGTACCTCACAGGCCTGAAGTTGGGCGGCAAGCGCATCCTTTTTATTGTCGACGCGTCGGCAAGCATGCTGGGCAACACCTACATAAATGCGCTCCTGTATCGCAACATGCCCGACGAAATGAAACTGCGGACGCCCAAATGGCGCAGTACTGTAGATGCACTGGACTGGATAACGACCCGCGTATCCCCCGATGCCGATTTCCAGGTTTATGCGTTCAACAAGGAAGCATGGTCGGTCGTGGAAGGCTCCGACGGCGAATGGGTGCCGGTCGGTGACGGGACCCGCTTGTCCGCCGCTGTCGATCGTCTGCGGGTAACGGTGCCGAGTTCCGGATCCAACCTCACCGAGGCTTTTGCGTTGACCAAAAAAGTTCTGCCGCGCCCGGATAATATTTACCTTCTGACGGACGGGCTGCCCACGCGGGGGCGCGAGTCGCTCGACTCCGAACGGCTGGTGACGCCGGAGAAACGCGTGAAGTTTTTTAACGAGGCGCGCAGCCAGCTTCCCGACAGGGTGCCGGTTAACACGCTGCTGTTTCCCATGGATGGAGACCCTGCAGCCCCTGTCTTTTTCTGGTGGCTGGCAATCGATACCAAGGGTTCCTTTATGACCCCATCCTCGGACTGGCCATAGGCGAGCAGGACAATGGCAAGAAAGATACGCGAAACCGATACTTTTAACCTGTCGTTCCTCGACGTTATCTGTTGCGGGTTCGGTGCCGTAATTTTGTTGCTGGTCATCACCAAAATTTACGAACCGATCACCATAGAGAGCAGCAAAGCGGACCTCGAAGCCCTGTTGCTGGCATTGCAACAGGAGTTGTTCGATATACGCGGAGACTCGATTTCGCTGGACCGGCAACTCGACAGCGTCGAAACGCGGTTGGCCAGTAAAGACCTGCTGGTGGCCACGATGCGCAATGAGTTCAATAAGCTGCAGGGTTCCTACGAGCCTATCGGCGATGAGAAAGACCTTGAGTTGAAGGGTGAACTGGCGTCGGCCAGGGAAGCGCTTAGCGAGGAAATGAAGGAACTGCTGAAAGATTACCGGCGTGCGGAAGGCGATACGACCGTAGGTGGCTTAGCGGTCGACAGCGAATACATTATCTTTGTCATCGATACCTCGGGCAGCATGTTCGACGGCGCCTGGGGTCTGGTTTTGAGGATGGTGGGTGAAACCCTCGCTGTGCACCCCACCGTCAAGGGTATACAGGTGCTGAACGACGAAGGGAAGTACATGTCGTCGGCCTATGCGGGAAAATGGATGCCGGATAGCCCGGAAATCAGGCGCAGCATCCTGAGGCGGTTGTCGAACTGGAACCCTTACAGCGACTCGAGTCCGGTGGAAGGTATTACCGAGGCGATCAACACCTTTTATGAGCCCGGTCGAAGGGTGAGTATTTTTGTTTACGGGGATGATTTTCCACGGGGTTCGGTCGAGCAGGTGGCGCGTTACGTCGACCGGGTAAATGTTGCGGATAGTGAAGGTAATCGTTTAATGCGCATTAACGCAGTTGGTTTCCCCACGCAGTTCGGCAGGGGAATTACGGAAAATGCACTGCGGTTTTCGAACCTGATGCGTGTACTTTGCGAGCGCAACGGCGGTGCCTTTATTGCAGTTCCGGCGTCAGGAATGAGGCAGTCAGGTGTTTCGATCACAATCGGCGGAAAGGAAATCTGAGGTGAACAAATCTGAGGTGAACCAATCTGTGGTAAATAATGGGTAACTCATCCGATCTCAGCCGGCGTAACTGCGAACCCTGCGAAGGTGGTATATCCCCGCTGGAAGCCGATGTCGCGCAGGAGCTGCTTAAGGCCCTGCATGCAGACTGGAGCATGAGCGATGACGGCAAATGGATCAGGCGGGCTTACGATTTCAGCGGCTTCAACCGCACAATGGGGTTCGTGAATGCCGTGGCGTGGATAGCCAATACCGAGGGCCACCATCCGGACCTGGAAATTTCATATCGTTGCTGCGTCGTAAACTACACGACCCACGCGATAGACGGGCTGTCGGAGAACGATTTTATCTGTGCGGCAAAAATTGACCGCCTGGTGCCGGCCTGAAAAATCCATCCGTTAGAATGGACTGCTTAAGAGAACAACAATAGAAACCAAAAATCAGGGGTATCGGAATGGGTAAGAAACTGGGTGGCATCCTGCTGATCGTTGTCGTGCTTGTCAGTGTGATTTACTGGCAGGACCCGTGGCTCTGGCGCAATTACGTTCAGTTTTTAGCAAGCGGTGACCCCACGGGCCAGGAGCTTATGGATCCCGCGGAAGAAATCCGCGGCGACAGTTCGTTTATTTTGCCGGTCGCATCCGAATCCGGGCGCACTATCCCGAAAGCAACCTTCGAAGCGATGCATGCTTATGCCGATGAGTTCGGTTCGCATGCCCTGATCACGGTCCATAAGGGTGTGATTCAGGACGAGTGGTACGCGGATCACTGGCAGCGGGACTTTATGACCCAGTCGCAGTCCATGCACAAGTCGCTGATGGGGCTCTTTATAGGTATCGCGATCGAAGAGGGCAAGATCGATTCGGTTGACGATCCGGTCGGCAAGTACCTCGAAGAGTGGGCCAACGATCCTCGCGGCGAGATAACTATCAGGAACATGATGTACATGAGTTCCGGGCTCGGCCAGTACGACTTTACGATCAACCCTTTCGACGACGGCATGAAATGGCTGAATTCCGGCCGCTCCCTTGAGGCAATCCTGCGCGTACCCATGGCCGACTGGTCGCAGGGCGAGAAATGGGACTACAACAACCTCAATTCCGAGTTGCTCGGTGTCATCCTCGAGCGTCAGTACGGGATGCGTTATTCCGAACTGTTGCGGGAGAAACTCTGGCTGCCGATGGGCGGCGAGATTGCGAGTGTCGCAACCGATTCGCCCGGCAATCGTGCGTTCACATCATGTTGTCTCGGCGCGCCGGCGATGGACTGGGTGCGGGTCGGCATGATGTTCCTGGGGCGCGGCGTGGTAAACGGCAACCGCATCATCTCTGAAGCCTGGATCGACAAGATGATTACCCCGTCGCCGGTGGCGGGTTTTTACGGTTACCAGATCTGGCTCGGTTACCTGGACCCGCCGTTTCCGCCGGACGATTCCGCCGGCTCCAGCGGCGCGATCGCGCCCGAGGCTTTCCTAGCGCGCGACACTTACATGACCTGGGGGCGGGGGCAGCAGCACGTGTTCATCGTGCCCTCGGAAGAGTTGGTGATCGTGCGGCTCGGACCCGCGCTGGGCCCGCAGCCGATCAAGCCCGGCTATGACGTCACGTATTTCGTGAACACTGTATTGCGCAGCTTACGCGGCGAAAGCTAACAACTGGTAACTTGTTGAAAGCGTTTCAGGCGAGTACGAGGCAAGGCGATAAGCGCCGAAAAAGCGGAGTTTACACGGGAGTAAATGAGCATTTTGAGGCGCGCAATCAACGCCGCATCGTACCGGCTGGGGCGTTTTTCAACTAGAACATTGAGGATTCGTCGGCCTCGTCGTCACTTGCAGGACTGCGGCTGGGAATGAAATCGCCGGTAATCATCGAATCGTACGCAAGGCCCGGTCCCACCATCGGGTAAACGCAGGCCTCGGGATCGATGATGACCTCGAGGAAGGCCGGACCCGGGAATTCCAGCCAGTCTTTGACCATGCCGGCTATATCGCCGGGTTTCTCCAGGCGCTTGGAGAATTCAAAGCCGTCGGACTGCGCCGACTTTATAAAATCCTTGCGCCGCAGTGACTTGTCACTCGCGGACAAACGGCCCTTGTAATAAAGTTTCTGCCACTGCTTGACCATGCCGTCGCCAAAGTTGTTCAGGACGATGACCTTGATCGGCAGTTCATACGTGGTCACGGTCTCAAGTTCGCCGAGGTTCATGCGGATACTGGCATCGCCGTCGACGTCGATAACCAGCCGGTCCGGTTTCGCAAACTGTGCGCCGATGGCCGCCGGGAGGCCGAAGCCCATGGTGCCCATGCTGCCCGAGGTCAGTAATAACCTGGGGTCGCGGAAATCGAAATACTGCGCAGCCCACATCTGGTGCTGGCCGACGCCCGTGCTGATAATCGCCTCGCCCCGCGTGTAGCTGTTGATCTCCTCGATGACCGCGTAGGGCTGGATAAGTTCGCTCTCACGATCGTAATTCAGCGCGTACTCCTGTTTCAGGCGTGCGATCTGCGTATGCCAGTCCGAAAGATCCAGCCGGATATTCTCGTGCTTGCCATACTCCAGGATCTTGCCGAAATCCCGGTCGAGGATGCCGACGTGAAACCAGTCGACTTCCTTCACCTTGCCGATCTCTGACGGATCGATGTCGAACTGCGCAATGGCTCTGGCCTGGGGAGCGAACTTCTCGGGCACGGCGGCAACACGGTCGTCGAATCGCGTGCCGACCGCAATGACCATATCGCAGTCTTCTACTGCGTAATTTGCGAACGCCGTACCGTGCATGCCGAGCATCTGCAGCGACAGATCCCGGGTAGTGTCATAGGCACCGATACCCATCAGGGTCGTCGCAACAGGAATCCGGAAGTGGTCCGAAAAGTCCCTGAGGATCCGGGCGGACTCACTGTTAATGACACCCCCGCCCGCATATATAAGAGGACGCCGGGATTCCTTGAGCAGCGTGTAGAAATTCGCACAGCCTTCGTCGTCGAGCACGTTCTGGTTGACGGCATCCATACGGTGCCGGTAACCGGGTACGGGCAGCAGGCCGGAACCTTTGAAGGTTTCTTCCGCGTTCTGCACGTCCTTGGGCACATCGATGACCACCGGTCCCGGCCGGCCGGTCCGCGCGATTTCGAATGCCGTGCGGACCGTGGCTTCCAGCTTCGCCGGGTCGGTTACCAGGAACAGGTGCTTGGACAACGGTCCGAGGGATGCGGATACGGGCGCTTCCTGGAACGCATCCGTGCCGATCGCGGTGGTCGGCACCTGGCCGCAGATAACGACAATCGGCACCGAGTCGGCCAGGCAGTCCCTTACCGGTGTCGCCGTGTTGGTAGCACCGGGTCCGGACGTGACCATGACCACGCCGACCTTGCCACTGGCGCGCGCATAACCGGCGGCCATGAAGCCCGCGCCCTGTTCATTCGCCGGAACGATCAGCGGCATCGGCTGGTTGCCTGTGCTGTCGCAGTGTTCGTCATTGAAGCGGAAGACCGCGTCATAGGTCGGCAGGATAGCGCCCCCGCTGTATCCGAAAATCGTATCGACACCTTCGTCGGCCAGAACCTGCACGATCATATCGGCCCCCGACATCAGGGTGCCGGCCAGGGGATGCTGGGCAGAATCGTTCACGGTTTCAGGCTTTGGGTTCATGGCATTTAATTTATAGCTGCGGTGGAATATCGGGCGCGGGCCCTGCTCTGTGCTGCGCTAAATAGCTGCCACGCTTTAAGTTTCCATACGCTTTCTGAGTGTCGAACAAATGTAACTGCATTGCAATAGCCCGAATTCTGGGCGACCATTGCGAGTTACTTAGCAGCACCGTTTTTCCGGTTGGTCCGCACCATGCGCCACATAATTTCCATTCTGTTGCAGAACGAGGCAGGCGCACTCACGCGAGTGACGTCGCTGTTTTCTACGCGTGGATACAACATTGAGTCGTTAAGTGTTGCGCCTACCGAAGATCCTCTGGTATCCCGCCTGACGATGATAACGTCGGGCTCGGATGCGGTGATCGACCAGATCAACAAGCAGCTTTTCAAGCTGGTCGATGTTGTCAACATCGCAGACATGACCCGCGGTGAACATATAGAGCGCGAGTTGTTGCTCATGAAAGTCCGCCTGCACGACGGAGCAAATATTTCCGATATCGTATCGGCAGCAGGCGCACGCGTACTGGACGATTCGCCTGCAAACTTTACCCTGGAACTCACCGGCACCGGTGTCCAGATCGATAATTTTATGAACACGCTCGGCACCCGTTCCGAAATACTGGCGGTGGTGCGCAGCGGCGCCATGGCGATCGCGCGCGGCGAGACCGTGCTCAGTTCCGGCATTTGAGTAAGCTGCGGATTCGCAGACATGAACACGGATCTAAAACACCAGGGTGATCCTTTGAAGGATGCATCCAGGGTAGTTGTGAAGATCGGCTCGTCGCTTCTTATTGATAAGGACAACGGCGAGCTGAACCGCGACTGGCTCGAATCGCTGGCAGGCGAACTGGCCGCGATGATCGGACGCGGTCAGCAGGTGATGCTCGTGTCATCGGGCGCAATCGCACTCGGGCGGGCATACCTGAATATGGAATCGGGCAACCTGCGCCTGGACGAATACCAGGCCGCGGCCGCGTCGGGCCAGATCATGCTGGCGCACGCCTACCAGGAACTGATGGGCAAGCACGGTATCAAGGTCGCCCAGGTGCTGCTGACTCCCGACGACACCGAGAACCGGCGCCGCTACCTGAATGCGCGCAGTACGCTCGAGACATTACTGGAGCGGGGCGTGCTGCCGGTCGTCAATGAAAACGATACGGTCGCGACCCAGGAGATACGTTACGGTGACAACGACAGGCTCGCGGCCCGGGTCGCCGAAATGGTCAGCGCCGAGTGCCTCGTGCTGTTATCGGACGTCGACGGTTTTTACGATGCGGATCCGACGACGCAAAGCGATGCCAGCCTCATTCCTGTTATCCGCGAGATTACGCCTGAGCTGGCAAAACTGGCCGGCGCAAGCCGCACAGCCTATGGTTCGGGCGGCATGGCGACCAAGCTGGCGGCGGCGCGCATCTGCATGCTGGCCGGAACGTCTACCCTGATAGCCAACGGTCATACATCGGCTCCGCTCGGTGCGGTTGCTGATGGCGGGCCGTGCACCTGGTTTTTGCCCTCGCGCACCCCGTTGGCCGCGCGCAAGCAGTGGATAGCCGGCACGCTGACGCCCGGGGGTTCGCTCGTGATCGATACCGGCGCGGAGACGGCGCTGCGCAAGGGCGGCAGCCTGTTACCGGTCGGGGTCCGGGAGGTCGATGGTAGCTTCGAGCGGGGCGATGCCGTGTTGATCGTGTCCGCCGAAGGGCAAAATATTGCGCACGGGCTGGTTGCCTACGATAGTGACGAAGCGCGCCTCATAATGGGGGCTCGCAGCCAGGAGATAGAGAACCGTATCGGTTACCAGGGCGGCGATGAAATCGTTCATCGGGATAACCTGGTGCTGCTGGACAAATAGGCCCGGCAAAAAAAGTCGAATGAGAAAAGTTGACCAACAAGGGTCATAGAATGGCAAGTGCAGTGATAACAAACAGTGAAATAGTTGAGCTGATGGATGACATCGGCCGGCGTGCCCGTGCGGCTGCAGCAGAGTTGGCAAGATCGACCGAGTCGGAGCGTTACGATGCGCTCGGCGCTGCTGCGAATGCGCTGTTCGACCGGCGTGACGAAATCCTCGATGCCAATGCGCTCGATATGCAGGCGGCCGAAAAGAAAGGACTGGCGGCATCCATGCTGGACCGGTTGCTGCTCGATGAATCGCGGGTGAAAGCTATGTCCGAGGGCATACGGCAGGTTGCCGAACTCGACGACCCCGTCGGCGAAGTTTCAGACGAGTGGCTCCGCCCCAACGGACTGGTGATCCAGCGCGTGCGGGTGCCGCTCGGGGTGATCGGCATTATTTACGAAAGCCGTCCCAACGTGACCGCGGACGCCGGCGCGCTGTGCCTCAAATCCGGCAATGCCGTCATCCTGAGGGGTGGGTCGGAGAGTTTCAATTCAAGTACCGCGATCCACTCCTGCATGGTGCAGGGGCTGAAGCAGGCGGGCCTGCCCGAAGATGCGATCCAGATGATTCCCACGACAGACCGGGATGCGGTCGGCTACCTGTTATCGGGTATGCAGTCCACTGTTGACGTGATTGTGCCCAGGGGTGGCCGCAACCTGATTGCCCGGGTGCAGGCCGATGCGCGCGTACCCGTGATCGGGCACCTCGAGGGCATCTGCCACGTCTACGTGCACGAGTCAGCCGATATAGCGAAGGCGCGGGACGTGGTCCTGAATTCGAAAATGCGCCGCACCGGTATCTGTGGTTCTGCCGAAACCTTGTTGATCGATAAGAAGTGTATGGACACACACTGGAAACCCGTTGCGGATGCACTGATCGAAGCAGGTTGTGAAATTCGCGGCGACGAGACTATTTGTGCGGCAGACGACCGTGTGAAGCAAGCCGATGAAAGCGATTGGGGCACCGAGTACCTGGATGCGATTATTTCCGCGCGGGCGATTGCGGGTGTCGATGAAGCGATCAGCCATATTTCGACTTTCGGCTCCGGCCATACGGAGGCGATTATTGCCGAAGATCAGGATGCCGTGGAGCAGTTCTGCCATGACCTCGACAGTGCGATCCTGTTGCACAATGCATCGACGCAATTTGCGGACGGCGGTGAGTTCGGGATGGGGGCCGAGATCGGTATCGCGACCGGCAAGATTCATGCACGCGGCCCTGTGGGCGCGGAGCAGTTGACCAGCTACAAGTATGTCGTGCGCGGCACCGGGCAGACGCGGCCTTAATATTTTTCTTGGTCGCGGCTGAAGCCGCATTCCAGGGAACGCGGCCACGGGCCGCGTTTTTTGTGCCCTGAAACCACCGTTTTTATTGCACCGCAACTAAGCGATCCAGTGCTATATAGGGCCGTGTGTCGCGGTTTATGGGCTTTTGGCGGCTCAGCTAACCACCCGTTTCCGGGCTATTTTTGGCTAAAAATCATCCATTTAGATGATTCTACTGCGACCGCAAAAATGCTAGGCTGAGCGTTCGTGCGGTGGATTTGTTCGTTGAACTCGTTCGGGGGTTCTTGGTGGAGAATTACCTCAAACAGCCATTATTCTGGTGCTGGTTTTTTCTTGCCGTTTGGCTCGTTCACGTAGGCGTGACGCTTATGCTTGAGCGCTGGGATGGTCTGATTATTTCCCTTGCCGGTTTGCTCGCGGTATTGCTCGTGGTGAGTGCAATTCTGAGTCGCCGCCACAAGAACCTTTATCCGCGCCAGGATAGCGAAAGACCTGCGATGCCGGGGTAAGTGACACCGAGAATCGAGAACTTGCGAAGTAGTTCTCGATTGTCAGAAGGTGGAACTTATGTCGCGGACGCATTGCGTCCTCGACTTCTGTCGTAGCTAGATACCGTCAATTACTAGGTTAAGGGTCTTGCTGGGCCTCATTAACTGACGCCACTTTAAATGACGCCACTTTTCCAGAACTTATCAGGCGAGTTCTGGAAAAGTCTGAGGCGGAATTTATGTCGAGAAAGCATGGCTTTTGAAGACGCCGTTCTGGAATAGTCGCAGCCAGTACCGGAAAAGTCTGAGGCGGAATTTACGTCGAGAAAGCACTGCTTTCGAAGACGTGTAACAAGAACTAAATACCGTCGATAACCGCATTGAAGGTTGGGCTGGGCCGCATAGCTTTACCAGCCTTTTCCCGATCCGGCTGGTAATAACCTCCGATATCCATCGCCGACCCCTGGGCGGCATTCAACTCATCGACAATTTTCTGTTCGTTGTCGCCCAGCTGCTGCGCCACTGCCGTGAACTTCTCCTGCAGTTCGCCGTCACCCGATTGTGCGGCCAGCGCCTCCGCCCAGTACAGGGCCAGGTAGAAATGACTCCCGCGGTTGTCCAGCTCGTTCACCTTGCGCGACGGTGACTTGTTGCTGTCGAGGAATTTGCCGTTCGCCTCATGCAGGGCGTCGGCCAGAGTCTGCGCCCGCGCATTGCCGCTGTGCTCCGCAAGTTGTTCGAGTGACACGGCCAGTGCCAGGAATTCGCCCAGCGAGTCCCAGCGCAGGTGGCCTTCCTTCTCGAACTGCTGGACATGTTTCGGCGCAGAGCCGCCCGCACCCGTTTCGAACAATCCGCCACCCGCCAGCAATGGCACGATCGACAGCATTTTCGCGCTGGTGCCGAGTTCCAGGATCGGGAACAGATCGGTCAGGTAATCCCGCAACACATTACCTGTGACGGAAATCGTGTCTTCGCCGGCTTTGACGCGCTCGAGTGTAAAGCGCATGGCATCCCGCGGCGCGAGTATCCGGATATCGAGTCCATCGGTTTCATGGTCCCCGAGGTATGCATTTACTTTTTCGATCAGGTTGGCGTCGTGCGCGCGGTTCTCGTCCAGCCAGAACACCGCGGCTGCGCCGGTCGTCCTCGCGCGGCTGACCGCCAGCTTCACCCAGTCCCTGATGGGCAGATCCTTGGTCTGGCACATGCGCCAGATATCGCCGGTTTCAACTTCGTGTTCGAGCAGCGTCCGGCCGCTTTCATTGGTGACAGTGACCTTACCGTCGGCGGGGATTTCGAAAGTCTTGTCATGCGATCCGTATTCCTCGGCTTTCTGCGCCATCAGACCGACATTGGAGACGTTACCCATGGTGGTCACATCGAACGCGCCGTGCTGTTTGCAGAAAGCAATAACCTCCTGGTAGATGCCGGCGTAGCAGCGGTCCGGGATCATGGCGAGGGTGTCGTGCAGTTCGCCGTCGGGTCCCCACATCTGCCCGGACGAGCGAATTGCAGCGGGCATCGACGCATCGATGATCACATCCGAGGGCACATGCAGGTTGGTTATGCCCTCATCGGAATTCACCATGGCGAGTTCCGGCCGGTTGCCATAGGTCGCCGCGATATCGGCCTCGATCTCGTGGCTCCGGGCATCCGGAAGGCTGCCTATCTTGGCATAGACGTCGCCCAGGCCATTGTTGGAGTCTATGCCGAGTTCGGCAAATACGGCGGCATGTTTTTCGAACACGTCGGCAAAAAATACGCTGACCGCATGGCCGAACATGATCGGATCGGACACCTTCATCATCGTGGCTTTGAGGTGCAGCGACAGCAGCACGCCCGCATCCCGGGCGGTATCGATCTGTTTGGCAAAAAAGGCGCACAACGCATTACGGTTCATGACCGAGGCATCGATAACTTCGCCTGTAAGCAGCGGGGTCGATTCTTTCAGTACGGTAGTCCGGCCATCCTTGTCCGTATGTTCTATGCGCACATCACCGGTGTCGTCTATTACGGCGGACTGTTCGCTGGAATAAAAATCACCGTCAGCCATGCTGGCAACCCGTGACTTCGAATCCGGGCTCCATGCGCCCATCGAGTGTGGGTGCTTTTTCGCATACTGCTTGACCGCGGCCGCTACGCGGCGGTCCGAATTGCCTTCGCGCAGTACCGGGTTTACGGCGCTGCCCAGCACCTTCGCATAGCGTTGCCTGATCTCCGCCTCCGCTTCATTCTGCGGTTCTTCCGGATAGTCCGGAATATGGTAGCCATGGGCTTGCAGCTCACTGATCGCTTCATTGAGCTGCGGGATGGATGCGCTGATATTCGGCAGCTTGATGATATTCGCTGCCGGTGTTTTGGCCAGTTCGCCGAGTTCTGCAAGCGCATCGCCGATACGTTGTTCGTCGGTCAGCTTGTCCGGAAAGTTCGCGATGATACGCCCGGCCAGCGAGATATCCCGTGTATCGACGGCTACGTCCGCGGCTTTCGTGAAGGCGGTAACGATAGGTAACAGCGAATAAGTTGCGAGTGCAGGCGCTTCGTCCGTCTGGGTATAGATAATTTTCTGTATGCTCATCTGGGTTTCTATAGTGTTCACTCAGTCCGCCAGCCAAACTCGACGTAGTATTCGCGTTTGCGGCCCGGCCAGTAACGGAATTCATCGGTGGTGCTGAAAAGATCGGCACGATCGGCATATTTTTCATCGGTCAGGTTGTTGACCCTCAGCGCCGCAAACCAGTCGTTCGTCGGTTCGTAAGAGACCCGCAGGTTCAGCAGGTTGTGGCCGTTGTAGTCTTCGGTGTTGGCAGCGTCCATGTAGTACTCGTCGTTGTGCACGAACTCGATTTCGGCCATGCCATCTCCGTAGTCGTAGCCCAACTGTACGCTGAAGAGCGTGTCGGGTGCGGTATCGACCTCGTTGCCCTTGGTGATGACTTCTCCCAGGCCGGCGTCGCGGCTGAAGTCATACTTGTGGTCTGCAAGGCTGCCGGTGAATCCGAGGTAAACCTGGTCCGACAGTTGCCAGTTCAGGTTGGTCTCGACGCCAAAGTGTTTGGACTTGCCGTTGCTGACGTTGAATCCTTCGGAGTCCCTGAAGATGAAATCGGACTTACGCATGTAGAACAATACGGTTTCTATACTGAAGCCCTCTCGGGCGTGGCGCATGCCGAACTCCAGGGAGTTAAGCCGTTCCGAGTCGATATCAGCCACATCCTGCCCCCGCTGCAGGCGATAAAGTTCGGTTGCCTGGGGTACGCGGAAACCGCTTGCGTAATTAAAGAACAGGCTGGTCTCGTCAGACTTCCGGTACAGCACGCCGAAATTTGGCGATACATTAAAGAAGTTGTCGTCACGGTCTTCCGGCCGGTTGTATATGCAGCCACCGAATCCGCAGAGTGTACCGTCGTCGCGACTGTTGCCGTCGAGCATCTTGTTGTCGTAGTGGTAGCGCATGAACTCGGCGCGAAGTCCGGCCTGAATTTCTACCTGCTCTGACACCGGCACGGTCAGGTTGGCATAGCCGGCCGTCATGTAACTGTTTACGTCGTAGTCATAGTGCTGACCCTGCGGCCGGGTCGCGTTCAGGAAGGCGCTCGGACCATCGAGCACATCTGCCTGGAATTCATCCAGGTAGCCGTCGGAAACTTCAGTATCGATACCGACGGTTAGCCTCGAATCATCTCCGACATCGCGCCGGGCAATGAACATGAAGCCGCCGCTCGTTTGCCCGTTCTTCTCGCGCGGGATGCCAGGCAGAAAGAACTGCAGGAACTTCATCTGTGAATTGTGCAGGTAGAAACGGTATTCAGGCGCCCAGACTGCCCCGGTGTCCGGCGTCCAGGTGGTCGCGAAGCGCAGGCTATAGGCGTCGCGGTATGGAAAGACGCCTTCTTCGACATTTTCGTTGCGGAACCGGTCCGAACCTTTGTAAGCGTTCTCGCCCGTTATGAAACCCGCCGAATCCTGGTTCAGCCACGAGCCGCTCACGAGCCACTCGAGTTCGCCACTTTCCAATTCGCGCAGGTTCTTGCCGAAAAACTTGGCCTGGTTGTAGCCTGTGTCGGCGCGAAAACCGCCGTCACGGTCGTATACCAGGCCTGCCGTGTAGGCGTTGTCGCTTGCGCCGGAATCAAACAGGATCCGGGCGCGCCGGTAGTCATTCGAGCCGGTCTCCAGCCTTACTTCGGTACCGGGTTCGCTGCCGGGTACGGGCAGCAGTGTGTTGATCGTGCCGTGCAGACCATTTGAACCATAGAGCGCATTTGCCGGGCCGCGAATAACTTCGACGGATGCGGCGAGTTCGGTCGGAACCTCGAACAACTGGTTGACGTTGCAATAACCCGTTGGCCGGGTCGGAATGCTGTCTTCAAGTATGAGGAAGGCGCCACAGGAACCCGGTCCGGTCAGCACCGGCGAACGGATCGCGGTCAGGTGCTCCTGGCCGCCGTTTCTACCGATCCAGACACCGGGGACCCTGATGCCGAGCTCATGCGGGTGGACAGAGTTGACGCTGCGGATTTCATCACCACCGAGCCGCGCAATATTACCGACCGTATCGAGTTCGGGGGAAGCGCCACGGCTAGCGGTGACAACCATAGTTTCGGTGGGTGGTGTGCTTTCTGCGGCGGCAAGCAGCGGGATCTCAAAACCGGCCGCTATACAAATTGGCAGATATGCAAACCGCATGACTGTTCGCCGCATACGGCGGTTTCTGTTTATCATTCTGTATTTCTCAGGAGTCGGAGGTATTGTCGATCGCTTCGAATAGCAGAGCAGGGGCATCACCTTTACGCGAGTACTCGTGCTCCCTGCTCATTTCTTTCAGGGCCCGGTCACGCTCGTTACGGGTCTGAAACCAGTGCTGGGCATTCCAGCCTTCGTCGAGTAATCGTTCGAAGGGATCATTGTCAGGCAACGTGACTCGAATGCCGAAGCTGCCGGTTTTGGAATCAGGTGTTCTCATCTCGCGGACATGCCGGACACGGTGCCGACATCCTTATCGTTTTGTTGCCGTTTGTCTGTCGTTTATCTTTCGTCTATCTATCGTTTATCTAGCCGGCCTTGTTTACCGCTGGCGAATAATGCCTGCGCCTTCACATTCAGGTGCGGCGAGCATACTTTGCGTAAACCAGCGACAAACGAGTTTGCCAAAGCTCATCCACGGTCTGGATGCCATTGGCGGGTAGCGAGTATACGCTTCTGCTGCACCTTCGGTTTATCGGGTTGATAGTGTCGCGTTTGCAAACGGGCCGATTGATATTGGGCAGATGCGTAATTACACGAGTTACCGATGCCGCGACTGGCCGGCCTGCAAGCAGCATGTTGCGTAACAGCATTTTGCGCAGGAAGATGCGGGTACCGGGCCGAAAAAACCTGGATTTGTGACTCATTTCCGGTCTGCCGGCCTTTTCCAGGGGTCGTGGAAGCACCGGCCCGGGCCGCTTGCAAGCCTCGCCGCGGTGCAGGCCGTGGCTACCGACGGATTCAAGCCTTGTGTGACCAGTATCAAGGAAATCAGGGACTTGCAGGAGCTAAATGGGCTCGCGGCCGGCACGGTGGGGGGTTACGGCTAGCAGGCACAGCGGGGTCGGTCAAGCTTGGAGCCAGCTTTTCTTTTGTTCAAACTAGCCGTTACGGGTTTGTTGGCAGGTGGCCCTGGGCCACCCGGATCAGCCCCCAGGATTCATCGGGTTTTTGTACATGAATGACAAGGTACGGGATGCAAAGTTTTTTGTGGTGGGCGGACCGGTACAATCGGGTCGTGACTGCTACCTGCACCGTAATGCCGATGCCGAACTGCTGCGCCGGCTGGAAGACGGTGAGTACTGCTATGTGCTCGCCCAGCGGCAGACCGGCAAAACGAGCCTCGCGGCCGCCACGGCAAGCAAACTGCGTGCCGTGGGTACGCGTGTTGCACTTGTCGACCTGACTCAGGCAAGCGGTGAAGACCCGTCGGAAAATGCAGGCCGCTGGTACTACAGCATCGCGTATCGCATCGTCCGTGAGCTGCGTATCCGGGCCGACGTGCAGGAATGGTGGAAAGAGCGTGGGGGTCTGACTAACCTCCAGCGCCTGCGCGAATTTTTCCTGGAAGTCGTCCTGCAGGAAACGGACAAACCCGTCGTCATTATCTTCGACCGGGTGGAGGCCACCATCGGCGAGCCACTCGCCCAGGACCTGTTCGGAGCCATCCGTGCCTGCTACGACGCACGTGCAACTGACATCGAATTTGAGCGGCTGAGTTTCGCAATGTTCGGTTCGGCGGCGCCCGCCGAGATCGTAAAGAACGTCCAGGGGTCGGCCTTCGAGGTCTCTTCCGCTGTGGCCTTGCCGGATTTCAGCCCCCAGGAGATGGCCAGCCTGATGGCCGGGCTGGGCGAACCGCTTACCGATGCCGAAAGCATTGTCGCCCGGATCTGGACCTGGACACGTGGCCATCCCTACCTGAGCCAGAAAGTATTCAGGGGCCTGGCGCGCCGCAAAGACGAGGTCCTGTCGGCCGGGAGTGTGGATGATCTCGTACAAAACCAGTTCCTTGCGCCGAACACCCTGCGCGATGAACCGCACCTCTCCGCTATTGCCGAGCGGTTGCTCCGTGAAGGGCCCGGGCGAATTGCGCGACTCAATCTCTACGGCCGCATTTCCAAGGGCGTTGAGGTGATGTATGACCCCGGGTCCACGGCACAGCGCGAACTTCTGACAGCCGGTGTCGTAACCGTTAGCCAGGGCAGCGAGGTCAGGGTTCGCAATGAAATTTATGCGATGGTTTTCGATACCCGCTGGGTAAACCAGAACCTGCCCTATGGTTTCAAAGGCATGGGCATCGCGGCGGCAGTCATTGCCTTCATTCTGGCGGTACCTATCTGGTACACGGAGTATCTGCCGAGGCCTTACCTGCAGGCGCTGTCTGCGGCAAACCAGGATTACGATGTTGCGATCGAAGCTTACGAGAGCCTGGGTATGTTCCCGGGTTATCAGTCAACGGCAAATCGTCTGCTGGAAAATTTTCTGGCCCGCATGAGCCGCCGGGTTTCGACGCTGACCGAGATGATGCGTGTCCACAATCGCCTGATCCTGATACCGGGGGGGCAGGAGCGTGCCGATGAATTATTGGCGGAGTTCTGGGAACGCCGGGCGAGCGAAGCCGCACATGCGGGCGACCGTGACGGCGCCCTGGTTGCCTTGCTCGAGGCGCTGCAGTTCCCGAACGAACGGCGCCGGCGCTGGGCCGCGGAGTTGATCGGGCAGGATTACCGCAACCTTGCCGGGACGGTGCATGTTGCCGCCGAACTTAAGGGTGTGGAAGCCGATGAAGCTGCCGGCTTACTAACCCTGCTGGATGTTTCCAATCGCGCCGAAGTCTGGCGCGTGGACGGTGAACGGCCCCGCCAGTCGCGCAGCATTCAGTTGATTGCGGAGGAGCGGCCGGTTCTGGAAGAACGCCGGTTAATAGAGAACGTCGGCGCGCAGCCGCGCCTGATCATTAGTACGACCCATCCGGAGCCCGGGCAGGTAACTTTGCTGGTACGCGCACCATCGGGACAGGAAGCGAAGCTTGTGCTCGACCGTGGGAAAAAGCTGGACGGCTCTTTTATCGCATTTGATTTTATGGCCAGCCCCGAACTGCGCGTCTTGCTGAACGAAGAATTGACGGGGAACTGGACCATTGCACTCAGTGACCTGGAGCAGGGTGTCAGCGGTGACCTGCTGGACTGGGGCATCGTGTCCGGCGAGGACACAGTCGTTGCAACGGAAAATATGGTTGCCCAACCGATCCCTGAGCCACGCGCTTCGACAAATGCCGTGACCCGGCTGGCGCCGGGCGGCCGACTGGCGATGTCATGGCCTGCGGGATCGGCTACCGGTGGTCCCGTCGTGGTCTGGGATCTGGCTGCGGAGGAAATTCTCGCACGTGTGCCGCGTACATCGGATTTTGTTGATGCGCGATTCGTACTTGGCGGCAACCGCATCGTCACCATCGAAGACCGCCAGCTGCAGGTCTGGGAGTCCGGTACCGGTAGCCGTATCGGGCGTATTCCTCTGAACACGGAGGCAGGGCAGCGGATCAGGTTGTCTGCTAACGGCCGCTTCGCCGCGGTGAACCGGCTGCGCGCCGATAACACGGCCACGATCGTGGTTTGGGACCTGGAGCGCATGCGCCGCATCGGGTTGCCGATCACGGCTGAAAACGCGGGCCCGGTCGCGGTGGATTCACGGGGTCAGTACCTTGCTATCGGCGGTCGGGATCCCTGGATTCGTGTCTGGTCTGTCGCAGACGGTACGCTCAGGCGCGAACTGGAGCACAGTTCGCCATTACGTTCCGTCAGTTTCGATGCGTCAGGTGAATGGCTCGCCAGTGATGATCTTTCAAATACGTTCAGGCTCTGGAATATTACAGAGGGCGGCGCGCCGGTTATCGAGAGGCTCGGAAGCAGTCAGTGGCTTGTCGATTTTGCGGCAGATTCGTCCAGCCTGCTTTATGGCTCGTTCGATCGCGCATACGAGATCGGTCAATTACCGGAAGGCCGGGGCGGGGGAATCCGTTTGCGGCACGCGCGCTCGGTGGGTCCGCGGACGCTGGGCCGCGAAAAAATTGCACCCATTATCCTCGCGTCGCGCAACCTGGTTGTAACCAATGACGACTCACGCAGTGTCAAAATCTGGTCGGTACCGGCGCAACAGTCCTCGGTGCTTCCTGGAAAGTCCCTGCCGGGAGGCACGCGTGCCGCTCTGAGCAGGGACGGGCAGCGCATCGCGGTAGGATCCACTTCGGGTGATGTAAGGATTTATGCGGTTGGTGCGCCCGGAGAAATTATGCTCGGACGTAGCGAGGTCGACAGAACGAAGGCCACCGATTCGGAAGTAATCGACCTGCACTTTTCACCCGATCGTTCCTTGCTTGCGAGTGCCTCGCTCAACGGGCAGGTGCACGTCTGGGATGCGGGCACGGGAGTACTGCAGGATTTACTGATCGTGCATCCGGATGGTGCCGCGCATGACCTTCTGTTCGCCGACGGTGGCCGCTACCTGATTTCGGTAAGCCGGCTCGAGGTCCTGGTGACAGACCTGCAAACAGGAGAGGCGGTTGCCCGCCTGCGCATCCAGGCGAACCATCCGCGCCTGGCTATCGCGGCCGCTACCGGCGATATATTTATTGCGGATGACCTTAACGGTGTAACCGTGTGGAACTGGCGTACCGGTCAGTCGGAGCGGGTTATTGGGGGCGATTTCACCATCCGCACAGTTGCCGTGACCCCGGACAGCAGCCGCCTTGTCACCGCGAGCGACAAGCAGGTGCTCACGCACTGGGATATGGAAACCCGGACACCGCTCGAACAGTCGGTCGAGGCCGCCGGCAAGGTTGATGAAATGTGGATTAGCGCCGACGGCAATCGTCTGACGGTGCAAGCGGGGTACTGGCTGCAGTCGGTCGCGCTGTTCCCAACGGGTCTCGCGGTGCGTAACACCCGGCTACTGGCCGATGCGCCGGCCTCTATACAGCCCGGGTTGCGCGGGGAGTTCGTCTTTGTTCTGTCGGCATCGCGGTCGCGGCCGGTAGTATCCTGGCAAAGTGTCAGGGATCCGTCCGCAATAACCCTCGAGGGCGATCCGGACAAGCTCCGGGGTTACTGGCGCGACCGGCTTGCCATGTCACTTGATAACGAAGGCCGGGTGCAGCCTGTGCTGGGCGAAGCGGTAACGCTGTCGGCGGCTCAGCCTGCCGGATTTAACTAGCGGGCATACTCAGTCATCGTCCGCCGGCAGTTCCTTGATCCACACATCCTGTTGCGGGAACGGAATCGTGATGCCTTCCGCGTTGAAGCGGCGGTAGATTTCGCAGTTCATCTCGTGCACGCGCAGACCGCGCAGTGACGGTTCCGGAATCCATGCGAGCAGTTCGAAGTCCAGGCTGGAGGCGCCAAATGTCCTGAACCGTGCCCTTGGCGCAGGCTCATCGCACAATTCTTCGTTTTCTGTGGCGATGGACTCCAGTATTTCAAGCACATGCTCGACATCGGAACCGTAGGCAACGCCGACGGTTGCCCGCACCCTGAATTTCGTATCGTGGCCGCCGGACTCGTTGACTATCTTGGCGCCACCCATGACGCCGTTAGGGATGCTTACCTCGACATCGTCACGCGTCATCAACCGGGTACTGCGCAGGCCAATAGCGGTAACCTGGCCGCGCTCGCCGGTATCGAGCACGATAAAGTCGCCGATGCGATAAGGCCGATCGGCCAGGATCGCGACACCGGCAAACAAATGGCTCAGCGTGTCCTGGGCGGCAAAGCTGAGCGCCAGACCGACGATACCTGCCGAAGCGACCAGCCCCGTAACATCGATATCCCAGGCGACTAGTATTGAGTACGCGCCGGCGAGTAACAGGAACACGGTCGCGAGGTTGCGCATAAGCGGGACAGTGTCTTTCTGGGCGAACGCAAAATAGTCGGGGTTGCGGCCCATGCTTTCCAGAATCGTGCCGCTCGAGCGCATAAAGAAGCGCAGCCACGAAAGGATAATGAAGGTTTGCAGGATCGCCACTGTTGCGACAAGTACGGCTTCGCCCAACTCGGCTTTGAGCACATTACTTGCGATGATCAGACCCATCAGCGCAAAGGTGGTAAACAGCGGCTTGTGGAGCAGGCTGACGACTGCGTCGTCGAGCTTGTTTTCGGTGGCCGCAATAACTTTTGCTACGATCTTGCAGATAAATATTTCTGCCAGCTTTGCAAGCACCAGGCCAACCAAAACAATAATGGCTGCTTCCGCCCACGGGTTCTGAATAAATTCAGCCAGAATTTCTGGTGGTTGTTCGATCAGTGTCTCCAGGGCCTGATCCGCCACCTCTGTTTCCTGTGCCGCTGCTTCAGTCTGGTGTTCCATGGTTTTTATCCATTGTTAAGCTGCCGGTATCGTGGGTATCCCTGAATGATAATCCAGACAGCCATTCGTATCGCGCGCAAAAAAAAGCGGCCCTCGCCATAAGGAGAAGGGCCGCAATGCGGAGGAAGTCTTTGTCAGCTGCGCGCTAGAAAGTCGTTTCGTCGCCTGCCTCTGGCACCGGGTCGATAGCATAGGTCTGCACCTGGGCGGGCTCCGGTTGTGGGGTTGCCCTGGCGACGCGGCCTGCATCTCTCCTGATTCGCGGCGTACTGGCGGTCAGGATATCGATGAACTGCGTCGCCGATATTGGCGTCGGCATGTTTTCCGCATCGAGTATCTGCTGCGGCGACATACCGTTGCCGTAATACTGTTCGTTGGACATGCGGTCCATGCTGAGCCAGGCGCCCTCTATGGCCATACCGGCAAACAGCCCCCGGTTACGCGAATAGGAATAGATTTCGGCCGTGAGCAGATGATCGGTGGCGGCCGAAGTTTGGCGTCCCACGGGACCCGCTGCAGCGGATGCGTCCGCGCCCAGCGTCATCTTGCCGTCCACGATATATTCGACACTGCGGCGGTCCTTGAATACCAGTACGAGGTCGGTTGACTGTGCGCCGATCTGCAGTCCGAAACTGCCGCCGCCCAGCGTTATGAAAGCCGGGTTACTCCACGAACCGTCTTCCTGGCGTACGACGATTATGCCTTTGCCGAAGCGGGCACCCCAGCTCATGCCGATTTTGATGACACCGGGAATAACTGCAACGCCGTAGGCGTTATTCATTATCCGGGGTGGTATCCCCTGTTCGGGGATGCGGGTGAATTCCTGGATGACCTCGATTGCGGCATCCATCCGCTTTTCGGTTTTGCTGGCGGCCAGCGCGGTGGTAGTGACCAGCACCAGAAATACGGCGCCGGCAATAGGAATAAGTCTTTTCATGGCCAGACCCTCTACATCCATGTGTTGCCATGTTGTGCCGCTTGCGCGGCTCACTGCGGGTCTTCTTGCCGAGACTTTTCCGCCCTGTTTGCCTGCGCGCTGAACCATCCCTGGTTCGTCTCGTTGCGCGACGACAGCCAGAATTTATCTTAATTCAGGACGTTAGGGAAGACTTATAGCAAAAATATAAGGAAACCCTCGCAGAGCCTTGGTTTTAAGGCGCTGCACCGCAAGACCAGCCTGCCCGTCAGTCGCCTGTATCGGCGTCAGGCGGCCTCAAGCACAGGCGGCATGGGGCATTCAAGCAGTGCGCAGACCGCGCGCAGCAGTTCGCTCTCTGCCCGGCTTATCTGCCCGTCGAGCAGGGCTGCGGCCAGCAGCGCTTCAATTATTGTCTGCCGGTCCTTCGGAACGCAGTTCCTGAGCTCATCGAGCGCCGTGTCCGCGGCCCGGACCCAGTCTGCGGGCGCGTCCGGCAGCCCGGCTTCCACGCCGAGCAGGCCGGCGCCGGCGCTGTAAGCCGCGGCGGCGGTGGCCTCATCCCGGTGGCCCCGGCGGGCATAGATGTTGAGCAGGGCCGCGGCCGCGGCCCGCATCCGGGGGTTACTGAGCTGGCGCCAGCGGTGGCCGGTAGCCGGGTGCCCGGCCCTGGCGAGGTAGCCGCCGATCATCCGCAGCAACGCATACTCATATACATCGATGTGGTTATCGATGAGGGCAAGCTGGGTCAGCAGGTCCAGCAGGTATACACGGCGGTTCGCAGGCAACACCTTGATAAGCGGCAGTGCCAGTTCGACCAGCGGCAGCCGGGTGCCCGCCGGCATGGCCGCCCGCTCGGCATACAGTTGCGCAACCCGGCCGCTGCGCTCGCCGCCCAGTTGTTGACCCAGGAGGTCCAGTTGCCGGGCACGCATGGCCGGGTCGTAGTTAAGTATCAGCGCCGGCAGGAGCAGCACCACCTGGTTGGTCGAATCGAGCGCTGCGTTGATCGCCCCGGGTATTTCCGCGCGGACACCCCTGGCCAGTTCGATATGGCGGTCATCGGGATTGCCGATGGATTGCAGAAGGCTGTCGGGGTCGGTGTGGATGATATCTCCCGAGCCCTGCGCGAAACCGCTGGCCGGCGTACTATCGCCGGCGTCGGAGGCATGCTCGGACTGCAGCTTTGCCATCGCCTCTGCCGTAAAACCGGGTTCCAGTGCCTGGATGCGTTTCAGGAGCGGCGGGTGGGTCGCAAGCATGCTGGACAGGGCACCCAGGCCGTCGGCGAACAGCATATGGCTGACTTCTTCCGCTTCGCCGTCTTCAAGTGTCGATTGGGTGGCGAGTCCGCCGATTTTTTTCAGCGCGCCTGCAATACCGTCCGTTTGCCGTGTGAACTGTACCGCCGATGCATCGGCCAGGTACTCGCGCTGCCTGGACACGCCGGCCTTGATAAGCCGTGCTGCAAACAGGCCCACGTAACCCGTAACCATGAGGCCGATGCCGAGCACCAGTATGGGCGCGCCGCCGCCGCCGCGGCCCCTGTGCCTGCTGCCCCCGCGCCTGCCCCGCAGCAGTATGCGGCCGAGCAGGCCGATGGCGAGTATCCCGAAGAGCGGCCCCATCAACCGTATGTTCAGGCGCATGTCACCGTTCAGGATATGGCTGAATTCGTGTGCAATAACGCCCTGCAATTCCTCCCGGTTCAGGTGTTCGAGCGTGCCACGTGTGACCGCGACGGCCGCATCGTCGGTACCGAAACCGGCCGCGAATGCATTGATGCCGTCTTCGTGGTAAAGCACGTAAATTTCCGGCACCGGGATGCCCGATGCGATCGCCATTTCCTCGACCACGTTGCGTAACCGTCGGTGCATGGGGTCCGAATCGCCGGGCAGGAGTTGCGTACCGCCCAGGTCGCGTGCCACGCGCCCGCCGCCCTGGCGAAGGGTGCTTATGCGGTAGATGCTGGCAATGCCAATGAAGGCTACGGTGCCGAAGAATGTGAACGCGACAATTCCGCTGTTGTTAAGAGCCCAGGTCAACGGGTTCGGGAATCCGACTTCGCCCGCCGCGCTCCAGATTGCGACGGCTACAACTACGGTGACAGTGACCGCAATTGCGGCCACCGCCAGCGTCATCAGCAGGACAAGTTTGCGGGAATTGCGGTGCGAGTCTTCCTGGGCAGCAAAAAAATTCATGGTGCTGCTCGCCCGCTAACTTTCCAGGTGAGGTACAAAGGGTCAGCTGTCGCCGGTGAAGTTGACTTCAGGGACCTCGCGTTTGGTCTCGGACTCGATCTCAAGGAATTCCGCGGCGGCAAAACTGAACCAGCCCGCAACCAGGTTGCCCGGAAACACCTCGCGGGAATTGTTGTAGTTCAGTACGGCGTCGTTAAAAGCCTGCCGCGAGAACGCCACTTTGTTTTCGGTGCTCGTCAGTTCTTCCTGGAAGCTCAGCATGTTTTCGCTGGCTTTCAAATCAGGGTAAGACTCAACGAGGGCAAACAATTTGCCGAGGCTGCCGGTCAGCGTGGTCTCCGCGGCCGCGAGCGCCTGTATAGCTTCCGGGTTGGCCGGGTCCGCAGCCGCATTTTTCAGACCGGCGACAGCCGTGTTGCGTGCCTGGATGACGGCTTCCAGCGTTTCCCGCTCGTGCTGCATATAGCCCTTGACCGACTCGATCAGGTTCGGGATCAGGTCGTAGCGCCGGGTGAGTTGCACATCGATTTGTGAGAAGGAATTCTTGACCTGGTTGCGCTTGTTGATGAGGTTGTTGTAGAGACCGACACCATAGAACAAGAGCCCGCCGATAATCACCAAAACTATTGTGGTTCCCATAACTTAGCCTCGCTTAACTGAGTTTGGAGCAGCGCCCGGTCCAAGCCTGCAGACCTGATAAAGGGGTCGGGAAGCGCATATTTGAGCAGGTGTCATGTATACAGATATTTGTGCACAAAGGCAGGTTTCCAAGTCACTGTTTCAGGTGGAATTTCGTTCCGCCGGGGGTGATTTTGCGCAAGGCGGCGCGCGGACGCAATTATGTTAAACAGAGGTATCCTCAATCATACAAGCGGTAATACAAGTCCGGAACTTGAAAAAGTTGCCCAATTCTTTTTCTCCTGGCCGGATTATATGGATGGCCGGGGTTCGGCGTCACAGCCAGGGCCCGGTTGCCGGTATAGGTGCCGGCGGCCCGCGCGTTGCCAAAGGTGGCTCAGCGCCGTCGCGCAGCCGCGAGGAAATCGAGCTCGTGTTCGATAAGAACAAGGGCGCGATCTTTGCACTTTATAATCGGGCTTTACGACGCGATCCGGCTCTGCAGGGCAAGCTCGTGCTGAAGCTGACGATCGAGCCCTCGGGCGTGGTCAGCTCCTGTGAAGTGGTGTCGAGCGAACTCGATGACCCCGAAATGGAGCGCAAGCTGGTACAGCGGGTAAAAATGTTCCGTTTCAAGGACAAGGATGTGGCGACGGTCACGACCACCAAGCCGATCGATTTCTTCCCGGCCTGATTGAGAATCTATAAAGTGTCAGCGCTCGCTGCAGGATGAGCCGTAGGCGAAACAGCTGTAGCAGCGGTGGTGGCTCAGCATGACGCGTTTACCCAGCGCCTGGTCCAGGGTGTCCCCCTGGTCGTAACGAGGGTCGTCGTCTACCAGCGTGCAGGCGTAGATACGCATACGGCCATCTTTCTTGATCACCATCTTGCTGAAGGCGCACATGAATTTGCGGCGGCCGGGCTCATCCTGGTAGCGCGTCATGCAGTCTTCGGTCACATCCGGTACTTCGGGGTGTGCGCCGGGCGTTGCAAAATCATGGAAGGCCACGATGCGTATCTCGCCCGTGTACCCCGCCTCGTTTACAAGTCTCCGGAATGCATTATCAACTGCAGCCGCATCCTCGTCCGCTTCTGCCTGGCGTGCCAGCGAAACCCCGAAACCAAGTTGCTGCAGTTCGGGAATTGCCCGCAACGATTGTCTGAACGTCCCGGCGCCCCGGCCTGCATCGTGACGATCTTCATCCGGCCAGTCGATGCTGATGCGAAACGATATGGGGTGGTCGCTGTTCCCGAGCCTTTCGATATGGTTCAGTCGCTTGAGCAGCGGATCGGTGCCGTTCGTCAGAACAAGGCAGGGCCTGAGTGCCGACGCATAGCGCAGTATATTGACAAAATCTTTGACGATGAACGGTTCGCCGCCGGTGAATGAGAACTGTTCTACGCCGAGCAGGATCGCTTCGTCCATTATTGGTTTTGCATCTTTTAAAGTAATGCGGCCCAGCCGGCTGTCACCGGGTTTGGAACCTTCGAGACAGAAAGGGCATTCGAGGTTGCAGGCGGTACCGGTATGAAACCAGAGTTCGGTGAGCCCGTGCGGATCGATGTAGCCGCGTGGCGTACCGTCCGGTGTGAACAACCAGTCCTTTTCGACACTTGCTCTCCGCACCTCGCTATCCACCGGTTTATCCGCCCCCCGTATCACGCGTGGCATCGTACCGGCGCACCAACCGCTCGGGTGCGACGCCCAGCATGAAAGCGATTGCCAGCCAGCGGTTGTGAATGCTGCGGCGTAACCAGCCGTCGCGCTCCCAGCGCCGCGGCGATACGCCGATGCTTGCGTTCACGGGGGCAAAGCGCCCCTGTTGCCGCAAGCCGCGCACGAACCCGACTTCCTCGAAGAGCGGTGTTGCGGCAAATCCGCCGGCCGCCTGGTAAGCGTCCCGCCGGCAGAACAGGCCCTGGTCGCCGTACGGGATGCCGGCGCTCGCGCGCAGGTTAATCGCCCGTTCCAATAACTGTTTGTACCAGCGCCGGCCGCCCTGAAAGCGGAACTGAAAATAGCCGCCCGCGTAGCCGGCTTCGATGTGCTGCCGGATGAGTTCCGGTGCATCCGCGGGCGGGGCGCTGTCGGCGTGCAGGAACCAGGTGATGTCACCGCAGGCGCAGTCGGCGCCAAGCCGGAGCTGCTCTCCCCTGCAGGGCCCGGCGGCCAGGTAGCGTGCTGCATGCTGCTCGCAGAGTGTCCTGCATGTATCGTTCTCCTCGCCATCCACAACGATTATTTCATCGACCGGTGCAGGCATCGCGTGGAGGGTATCCAGCAAATTTTCCAGCGCGGCAAGGTCCCGGTATACGGGAATCACGACGCTGATCGAAATCTCTGGCTGGTCCGCCGGTTCGGTGTCGGCAATCCATTTAAGTAACTTAACGCGAGCCGGGCGGGCGTCATTACGCAGCAGGCGCGGCGCATCAGCCAGGTCCCGGGGCGTGTCGATATCGAAACTTTCTGCAAGGGCGGCCATTGTGAAGCCCGCTTCCTCGCACCTGCGCTTTAGGGCACGGCCGAGTTCAGCCGTTCCCCAGGGCAGGTCCGCGAGTTCCGGCCAGGGTCTGGCCGCGCCCATCAGTGTTACGCCGCCGTCGCGAGCGGGAATAAAAACGCAGTCGGCATTGGTCAGGGCAGCGGCTGCTGCCCGCAGTTGCGCAGATTTCAGCGCCGGTGCATCGCTCCCTATATAAAGGAGTTGCCTGCCGCCGGCTCCCCGGATACGGTGGTCAACGGTTGCCAGCCGTTCGCCGAGATTGCCGTCAACCTGCGGAATTACGTGGGCAGCGGGGACGAGGTCCCGGGCCCAGTCACTGTCCTCAATCGAAGCCGGGGCGATGACCACCGGGTCCGGCCATGCGCGGGCATCCTCCAGCGTTGTCGCGAGTAACAGCTCCGAGAGTTCCAGGGCTGCCTGCTGGCCGAGCTCTGCTGCGATGCGCTGCTTGCCGGTTCCGAGTGTCGGTCGGCGGCAGAAAACCACGAGGATTGAACTGTCTGATGCAAATATCATCAAATCGTCATGTCATTGATGGGGGCGTCTCTGCAGACCCATAGGGAACTATAGCTTGGATACCAACACACATACCGAAGTTCAACGTTACTACGGCCAAGAGCTGGAGTCTTCAGCCGACCTGAAAACCACGGCTTGCTGCACAGCGGATGAGGTACCGGGCTACGTAAAAGCATTGCTCGCGACAATCCACGATGAAGTGTTGCAGCGCTACTACGGGTGCGGTCTTGTGCTCCCGGAGGCGCTGGAAGGCCTGCGCGTGCTGGATCTTGGCTGTGGAGCGGGGAGGGACGTCTACCTGTTATCCGCTCTGGTGGGGGCGGAAGGCAGCGTGGTCGGTGTGGACATGACGCCTGAGCAACTCGCAGTCGCACAGCGCCACCAGGAATTTCATGCCAAAACTTTTGGGTACGCTCAGTCCAATGTTGATTTTATCGAAGCGAATATTGAAAAGCTTGAGGCCACCGATCTGGAAGACAACTCATTCGACCTGATCGTCTCCAATTGCGTAATCAACCTGGCGGTCGACAAGGCCGCCGTGTTGCGGAGCGCTCACCGTCTTTTAAAGCCCGGCGGCGAAATGTATTTCTCCGATATTTATGCTGACCGGCGAATCCCCGAACACCTGGTAAGCGATCCCGTGCTTTACGGTGAGTGCCTGGCGGGTGCCCTGTACTGGAATGATTTCCGGCAGATTGCCAGGGAATCGGGTTTCCGCGACCCCCGTTTACTAAAGAGCGAACCCGTTGAGGTGACGGACACAGAGCTGCGCCGGAAACTCGGCACATTGCATTTCGATTCGGCGACCTTTCGTTTGTTCAGGCTGGCAGGATTGGATGCGGGCCACGAAAACTACGGGCAGCAGGCGGTCTACCGCGGCACCATTCCGGAGTATCCGGAGGAATTTCGGCTGGATGAGCGCTACCGGTTTCGCCGGGGGCGGCAAACGGCAATATGCGGTAATACATACCGGCTGCTCGGGCACACTCGGTTCGGCGCCCATTTCGACCTGTTAGGCGACGATAGCGTCCATTTAGGCGAATTTAGCGACACGAAGCCAGCCGATGCAGGGCAGGAGCCGGCCGATACGTCGGCCGCCGGGGGTTGCTGCTGATCCGGAGGCCTTGCGCCCGGTATATAGCCAGGTTCTTGTTACTTAAAGAAAAACTTTAGCTTTCTAACCGCCGCCGCCGCGGCTTGCTGCCCATTTCGTGGAAAAAGTCCCGCCTACAAAGGGCTTCACTCATATATAATGTCCGGCAGCCATTAACCGGCTACCGTCATCTACAAGATACAGAATCGGTGGTTGGGGCTATTCGAAGCATCCGGGCACTGTTCAGACAAGGTCCCGGCAAGCGCCAGCTAAAGGCAAGCAGTGTCGGGGGTCTTTAGATCCCGGCGAGCCAGCGTGTTTATGTCCGGTGCTCTGCGTGCAGTTCTGTCGCGGTCTCCTGTCGGGGGTTCGATCGCAACAGCCTGAATAAAGCGGGGCGCCGGGCACCCTTTAAAAAGGCGGGACCTGGATCAGGTTCCGCTTTTTTCTTGTCGTTTGTTCACCTAAGGGTCGGGTGGCAGTTCGTGGCGGGCGATAAGGTATTCAGCCACCGGCTCGCCGTTTATAAGGTGTTCCTGGATGATGCGTTCCAGCACCTCCGGCGTACAGTCTCGGTACCAGACACCTTCAGGATATACGAGCGCAACCGGTCCGTGCATGCATATCTGCAGGCAGTTGGCCTTGGTCCGGTAAATGCCACCCTCTTCTGTCAGTTGCAACTGAGTCAGCCTTTGCTTCAGGAAATCCCATGATTCCAGACTGGCATCCTTGTCACAGCATTTGGGTTTGGTTTGATCGCAGCACAGAAAAATATGGCGGCGAATTTTTCTGACCCCCAGCTTGTCTATGGTCCTGGCAAGATCCCCGGCGGAGGCGTCGTTATCCTTCATGGCAGGCCTAAAAAATTCGTCGGGAGGATTATGGGTGATGCATACTTGTGTGTCATGTCTGCAGATATTCCAGCTTAACCAGCCGCGGTGAAAGCCAGTAGCTCTTCACAGGCGGACGCATCCACAAAGGCGATACTTTATGCGTTTATCGCCAATTTAGGCATCGCACTCGCAAAGACCTGGGCAGCAGTTTATACCGGCTCGGGTAGTATGCTTGCGGAAGCAATCCACTCGTTTGCCGATAGCGGCAACCAGGTGCTCCTGTACGTGGGCCTGAAGGGTTCCCAGCGGCCGCCCGATACCCAGCATCCCCTGGGGTACGGCAAACTCAGCTATTTCTGGAGCTTCATCGTTGCCCTGATGCTGTTCAGTCTCGGGGGCCTGTTTTCCATATACGAGGGCTGGCACAAGCTTCAGCACCCGGAGCCATTGAACCAGGTTTGGGTAGCGCTTGCGGTGCTGGCGTTGGCAGTCGTGCTCGAAAGCTCGGCAATGTTCGGTGTGTTGCGTGAAGTCCGGCGCCTGCGTAAGGATAAGCCGTTGCGATACTGGCTGAAAACAACCCGTAATGCTGAACTTGTGGTTGTGCTGGGCGAGGATTTTGCTGCCCTGACCGGCCTGACGCTGGCATTGGGTTTTGTCGGTATGGCCGCGATGACCGGCGATCCGGTCTACGATGCAATCGGCTCTATCTGTATAGGCGTGGTGCTGGTTGTTGTCTCGGTATTCGTAGCGCTGCGTATGCGTGAACTGATCATCGGAAAGTCGGCAGAACCGCAACTGCGTGCCGATATAAACAAGCTTATCCAGGGCGATCCTTCTATTAAACAGGTATTCAATATCATTACGTTCCAGATCGGCCCGCAAGTTATGCTGGCGGCAAAGATAAAGCTGCGTGAAGACCTGTCTCTCAGCGAGGCCGTGACAAATATCAATAGTCTCGAAAAGCGGCTGAAAGAGAATCATCCGGAAATTGGCTGGTGTTTCATCGAGCCGGATATGCTGGATTAGGCATCCGCAAGAGGAGTTTTCTTGATGACCGAACGAACCGAAACCAAGACCATCATGGAGTTCCTGGCGGAGAACCCCGATGTCGATGTGTCCAGGGCATGGGAGCGCTGCTGGGGCATACACAGCAAGATCATTGACAGGGTTCGGGATCGTTTCCCGGTGGAGCAGCATCATTCCACCGTGGGTGAAGACTATTTCAAGTCCCCGGACGAGCAAATGGAAGGTTCGTTTACAGCCTACACCGGCAGCGAGGTCGACTGGCTGGTGCATTCGTGGATTGGTAACCGCCAGGCAAGCATCCTCGACATGAATGCCACGGTCTTTCTCGGGCAGCAGGTCAGGGTTCCGCATCTTGTCATAATTTTTGGCACGATTCCGAAGCTGTATTTCTACGCGGAGTACACTCCGCGCGTCGATCTGCGCACCAACCTCGGTTATATCAAGAGGTACTACGAACCCGCGAACGAGGATTTTCTAAAATTCCGCAGCGACCCGGACTGGACACGTTTCGTCAGCCACGGCACTTACCTGCGCGCGCTGATGTCTCCGGTTGCGACCAGCTCCACCGCGGAATTAAACGATACCAACATCGATACCTGTGAAAAATTCCTGGGAGCTTTCGTTGATCGCTGGTTCCGCTGGCTCGACGATGCCGATGAAGTACCCGAAGACGAGCGGGTTGCGCAACAGAGGTATGACTTTACGGTCCGTGAACTGGGTTATCGCACGGACCCGATGAACGTACTAACGCAGAAGATTTTCGGTGACGAAGAATTTAATCGCCGGCTGGATATGCGCTGTGGGATGATGCAGATGGCTGAAGTCCGAAAGTTTTAGGGCCCAGCACCTTTACAACACGCCCAGCATCGCGGGAACCGCCAAAAGCAGTACGAGGATGGTAAATATCATCAGCACCACTTCGTCGCGTCGATCCAGCCCATTGGGTGTCGATTTGCCTATCATTTCTTTCATCTGTTCTTTCCTTATTTCCACGCTGTTATCCTATGGGCCGGTGGTCCGGCCTTCCTTGCATCGCAGTAACAGGCTGTAACGTTTTGTAACGCCTTGATTTTTCTGCGCTAAAAGGTCATACAATGTTGCCGAAACGGGTACGAGAGCCGTTTGCGGCAGCGCATTAAACCCGTTGTGTGGCAAGAAAACTGTGACCTATGACAAAGATTCTGCTTATCGATGACGACGTAAAACTTGGTGACCTGCTGGGCACCTTTTTCGATCGTTTTGATCTTGATTTGCAGGTGGCTCACGATCCTGAAACCGGTTTGGAGATGCTGGCCGCCGGCGAGCCGGATCTGGTCATCCTGGACGTTATGCTGCCAGGCCAGGACGGCTTCGAGGTCTGCCGGACGATTCGCAAGGCGAGTTCCGTGCCGATCATTATGTTGACTGCACGCGGTGAAGTGACCGATCGCATCGTCGGTCTGGAGATCGGCGCGGATGACTATATGCCGAAGCCCTTCGAACCGCGCGAACTGGTGGCACGTATCCAGAATGTGTTGCGACGATCCACGGTATCGCGCCAGACCGGCCAGCAACTGCACTACGATGGCCTGAGTGTCGACCTGGAACGCCGCAGTGCCGAACTGGACGGCGCTGACCTGGACCTGACAACGATGGAGTATCAGCTACTGGTCCTGTTTGCCGACAATCCTGGCCGCACCTTCACGCGCGACGAAATACTCAATGAATTACGCGGTATCGATGCACAATTGTTTTCCAGGTCCGTAGATATCCTCGTCAGCCGGCTGCGCCAGAAGCTGGGCGATACATCGAAACAGGCTCGGTTTATTAAAACCGTATGGGGTATCGGCTACGCCTTCATCGGGCAGGATGTCCAGGCATCATGAGCAGTATAAGAATTATTGTGCGGCGATTGGCGCACTCGCTCTCAACGCGCCTGCTGGTGATTTTTCTGCTTGCATCCATAGCTTACGGCTATGCAACCCGGCTTGGCTTTACACTGTTCCAGGACACGGATTATCTGCGCCGTATAGCCGGTGCCCACGTAGCGCTGCACACGGAATATATTATCGAAGACATTGGCAGCCCGCCCGATCTCGCACGGGCGCAGGATATCGTCGATATCATACCGGTGGACATACGCATAATCGGCCCGGATGTGGACTGGAGTTCTACCGCTGATTTTTATCCGCTTGAGGCGATCCCGTTTGCCAAGGCAACCTGGCTTGATCTTGCGGCCGATACCCAAAGCAAGCTTGAGGTCTGGGTAAAGACGCTTGAAAAAGTGGAATTTGCCAGATTCAAGGAACACACACTGGTCAAGATCAGGAACGAGGACTACGACATAATTTTTGCGTCGCCACGTATCAGCGAGATCGCGCCGCAGAATTACACCTCGTGGATCTTCGGCATCATCGGTGTCGTTGTGCTGTTTTTCTGTTACCTGGCCGTTCGCTGGGTATTCCAGCCCATCCGCTGGATGCAGGAAGGCGCGGCACGCATCGGCCAGGGCGAGCTCGATTACCGCATACCAACACCCCGCCGTGATGAGCTCGGAGACCTGACACGGGACATTAACAACATGGCCAACGATGTGCAGGACATGCTCGAAGCCAAGCGGCAGTTGATGCTGGCAATCAGTCATGAACTTCGCTCGCCGCTGACGCGTTCCAAGGTTGCACTCGAACTGGTCGAGGACGGGAAGGCACGTGCAACCATCCAGGAAGATATTGAAGAGATGGAGCGATTGATTTCGGACCTGCTCGAGAGCGAAGCGCTTAATACGAGGCATGCCGTCATTCGTCGTGAGCCTGTCGATATGAGCACACTGCTTGATTCGGTACTTGAGATCGACTTTAGTGGCCGAAACGACGGTATTAGCGTTGATGTTGAAGATGAACTTCCAAAGGTGGAGCTGGATGCGACCCGCATTCGGTTACTGTTGCGCAACCTCATCGACAACGGGCTCCGCTACAACCCGGAAGATGGTGAGCCGCTGAAGATTAAGGTGAGCAAACCCGGCAAATTTATCCGGATCGTGGTTCAGGACTACGGGCAGGGGATTTCTGCCGAGCATATCAAGCATGTTACCGAGGCTTTTTACAGGGCCGACCCGGCCCGGAGCCGCGCAACCGGGGGAGTAGGACTGGGCTTGTACCTCTGTAAACGCATAGTCGAAGTGCATGGCGGTACGATGGATATCGACAGCACACCCGGGTCGGGCACCCGTGTGACCGTGGACCTGCCTGCATGATACGTTCAGGGTTTAATGCCCGCCTCACCCTGATCCTGGTCTGCCTTCCTCCTTTGCCCGTATTTGCCGCCGACGAGCCGGGCAGCTACGAACTTACGCCGTTCGCGAGTTACCGCTTTGGCGGTACCTTTGAGAATGAAGATACCGGCGAGGACCTCGATCTCGACGATAGCTCAAGCCTGGGGCTTATCTTTAATTTTCCCGCATCGAGTCAGACTGAGTGGGAAATCTATTACAGCCGCCAGGAAACCGATGCGGATGAGGCGGGATTCGTCGGCACGGGGGACAGATTTGATGTAGATATGCAGTTTTTGCAGGTCGGTGGCACCTATCTATTTGACAGAACTGACACCAGCGTCCCGTTTTTTGTTGCAACCGCGGGTGTAACAACTATCGATCCGGATATCCCGGGCGGTGAATCTGATTCCTTTCTGTCGTTTAGTGTGGGCGGTGGCTGGAAGTATTTTCCTGACAGCCGTGTCGGAGTCAGGCTGGAAGGCCGCATCCTCGGTACCTTTATTTCAAGTAATACCGATGTATTTTGTCAAAGTGGTGTAGGCGCCGAGTGCACCTTCGAAGTGTCGGGCGATGTCCTTTATCAATGGGATATGCAAGCGGGCATAATCTTCCGTTTCTAAATCAATAAACCAACTGTAAAGTTGCTGCCTGCGTCAGGAAAGCGGGTGCTATTATCCGGCCATACAGGTGTGGAGTGGATACCACAGTCGCGATGTTCCAGGGGTGTGTTGCATGAGTCAAATATTAGAAAAAAACCTTACCTATGATCAGGTAGCAGAAACAATCATCGAGTTGGGTAATCGCATGATCGAAGACGACGAGTCCGCTGATATCTGGGAAGTTGCCTCTGGCATCATGGCCGGCGCGGTTCAGTTTTGGCTCTACTCTCGACAGCCCTGCGATGACCCTTTCTGCAAGGCCTGTGCAAATATCAGTTCCCCCGAGCGTCGCCTCGCTGCCCTCCTCAAAGAAACCCACGATCTGGGCGAAGAAAGCGATTACTACTGTTCCGCCAATGACACCATGGCCGGTACTGCCTGAGCTGCCAGCCACCAATCAACCGGTTGTATAACCACCCTTTTCGCGGGGCGCTTTGTGGTATATTGCGCCGCCGTCGGCAGAGAACTTTTGCCGGAATTCTATGGATTTGACCTGTAACGGAGTAGTAATGGGCAGGATTGTGGTAACGGATCGTGCGGGTGACCAGCATGAAATCGAACTGGAACCAGGCGACAACATCATGGAGCCGCTACGTGAGTTGAGCAACGGCACTGAAGCGTTGTGTGGCGGGATGTGTTCGTGCGCCACATGCCATGTATTTATCGAGCCTAAATGGGCCGCTATGCTGGAAGGTGCGCAGGACGACGAGCTGGAACTGCTGGAAGAAACCGAAACTTACCGCAAGGACGAATCCCGGTTATCGTGTCAGATCGAATTCAGCGACGAGCTGGACGGCATGCGATTTACAATAGCGCCCGAAGAGTAGAACCTTCAAGAATGCGGGGCTGTAGCTCAGTTGGGAGAGCGCGTCGTTCGCAATGACGAGGTCGTCGGTTCGATCCCGATCAGCTCCACCAGCAGCAAAAAACAGGGCCCTTTAGGGCCTTGTTTTTTGCTGCCGAAGCTATCGGGATCCGACGATGGTGATAGTAAGCAAGCCTGGTTGGATCCCCGAAAGACAGCCTTTCCTTCTTAACCAGCATCAGCGACAACACTCCGATTCATCTGTATCCAGTCATTTTTCAGAGCCGGCTGTTTTGAGTGGGTTCGATCCCGATCAGCTCCGGAGCTTTTCTCAGACAAAGCCGGTGTGATCCCGACCACTTTTTTGCCGGTCGCGGGGGGGGGCGGGGCCACACGAAAAACAAAAAAGGCGGCGGACGATGTTGTGGTGGTTGGGGGGGAGGCGCCCCCCCCCCCACACAAAAAAAAAAAGGAAAAAAAAAAAAAAAAAAAAAACAAA
>JASLMV010000018.1 GCA_030746435.1 Gammaproteobacteria bacterium
AAGTGTTGAAAGTTCAGGAAATATTGGAGTTCATTTCGCCAACCAGGGGATGCGAGATTGAATAACAAACCAGGAAAAGTATTTTTTGTCTTCATATTTACCGGGCTGCTGCTGTGGTTTGGGTATGCACAGGCGCTGACGCTTTCGGTTGAATCCGATTACGTCATTAGCAGTTATGAAGTTGTGCTGGTGTTGCACGAACTGCTGCTGGTTTTCTGGCTGGGTCCGGATATCGGAATCTTTATCTGGAGTACCAAGGTCGCCAACCCGGCAAACAGCGATGCGACCCGTGTCACTGCCGCCGGGATGATGCATACCATCGACCTGTTCCCGCGTGTCTGCATCAGCCTGATGTTGACGGTAGGCGGTATCCTGACGGAGGTAGTTGGGATTGAACACGCGTGGTGGCAATGGATCGCGATCCTTCCCCTCGGGCCGGTATGGCTTACGCTGGTCGTAATCGCCTACCTCAAAGAGGGCACCTCGGTCGGCGAAACCGTTGCGAAGCTGGATAAGTGGCTGCGCTGGATCGTAGTTGTTTCGGTACCCATATCCGTTGCCTATGCCACCAGCATCGGGCGCATGGATAATGCACCGTGGGTTTCAGCCAAATTATTGATATTTGCAGCCATTGTTTTGCTCGGGCTGCTGGCCAGGCGGCACCTCGATGCCATGCAGGGCGGTATCAGGGAACTTGCCGCTAACGGATCGTCAGATGCTTTAAATGCAAAACTGGTGGGGAGTGTGAAAAGCGCACGTCCTTATATTATTGCGATCTGGGTGGGGCTCGCGGTTGCGTCGTGGCTGGGTATCGAACAGCCCGGTTCGATCCAGTCAGAGATGCGGAGTGCGGCGGTCAGTGTGACCGGCGACATGACACAGGGAGGTGAACAGACATGGAAATGACCGATAGTTTCGTGTTCTGGAAATATCTCCACGTGATGATGTTCGTAGGCTGGGTGGGCGCAGACATGGGCGTGTTCCTGTCCTGCAAGAAAGCCTGCGATTCGAGCCTGCCTTTCGAGACGCGTATGACCCTGTTGCACATCGCGCTGCGGATCGAGTTAATTCCCCGCACGATGTGGAAAGCAGCCCTGCCACTGGGCGTAATGTTATCCATGGAAATGGGCCTGCTTAATATCACGAATACCGAACTCGCCCTCATGTGGGTGTTTTCGATTATCTGGTGGGCCATAAGCATGACGGGCGCGATTTATTACGATAAGCCGTGGGGTCAGAAGGTCGCCCATTTTGCCAACTGGATCATCGGCGCGGTGGGAATCGGCCTGATGGTTATCGCCATTACATCGGCCATGGGCATGGGGCCTTTCGAGACAACCGGAACCTGGCTGCTCTGGAAAGTGGGGCTGTACGGCCTTATTAACCTGACCTGCCTGTGGATTGTCGTCGCCTTCGACCCGATGGCCGGTGCATTCATGCGCCTGGCGGTGGAAGGCTCAACGCCGGAAATCGAGGGGCTGGTCAAACGTATTTTCAATATTTCGGTTTATCCGATATGGAGTACATACTTTCTGGTTGTGGTCGTGGCCTTTATTGCGACCACCAAGTTTATTTAGCCGATCGATGTCTCGACCGGGGGTCGAGAAAGGGATTGAACTGTGGCAGGGTTAGCGCCGTGCCCCGAGTGATGGAGATAGCAATGAGTCGTTTTAGCCGCCCGCCGCATACCGTTCGACTGCTGGCGCTGGTATTCGCCGTTCTTCTGGTAACGGCCTGCGAACAGAAGGAACCCGAACAGCCGGTTACACAGCCGGAGCCCGAGGCTCCGACCGCGCATGAATCAACACCGGAGGTAACGTCCATCGATGCCGACGGAAACATCGCACCGTTCGGCATGGCATCGAGACAGGCTGTAGAGGTCGAAGAGCTCCTGCCTGCTGCACCGCCGGTTCCAACCGCGGCCAGTTCGGGTTTGTATGGCATACATTGCGTCGCCTGTCACGGCGCCGATGCGAACGGAGTCGAAGGATTGGGCATAAGCCTTACGGGTTCACAGCTGATTACGCGTTCCAATGAAAGCGAAATCGTTGCATTCCTGCAGGTCGGTCGTTTGCCGCAGGCGGAAGACAGTATCACGGGTGTGCCGATGCCGGCTTTTGCCTGGATGGAACCTGAACAGCTCGACGAACTGGCGGCATACCTGAAGAGCCTGCATCAGCCATAAGCTATTGAAATTTAATAAAAAAGGCACCAAAAGGTGTCTTTTTTTCTTGTTTTAGCTGGTTACAAATTTGCCTGCAGAAATTCCTTGAATGAGGTCGGCGGCCGGCCAACTATCTTTTCGAAGGTGTCGCTGACATGGCCCGGCGTGGTCTTATCGGCAATATCCTTAAACAGAATCATAACTGCATCTGAATGCCAGTCGCTGGTCTGGAACGGTCGCAGGATTTCCTTGTAGGCCTTGGGGTCCGCATCGACATAAACGACCTCCTTACCCAGCACATCACCGAACACCGCAGCAATCTGGTTAAAGTCCATCAGTTCCGGCCCGGAGATATCGTAGGACTGACCGTAATGTTTTTCGCCGCCCGCAAGTACTTCAGCTATAAACTCGCCGGTATCGTTGCAGTCGGTCGGCGACACATTTCCATTGCCCATCGGCAGTGTAATCTGGCCGGTCTCTTTTGCAGCAGCGCCGTAGTTAATCAGGTTCTGCATAAAGAAGTGCGGGCGCACCAGTGTGTAGTTCAGCCCCGATGCACGGATCGCATCTTCGGCCGCTATATGTACGAGCGGAATCGGGCTGGTGGTGCCTTTCACTGCCTCCGGCGAAGACAGTTTGACCAGATGCTTGATCCCCGATTTGGCTGCCGACTCGACAAACGCGAGCTCCAACGCTTCCTGCTCCAGGCCGTTGGGCAGAATCAGTACAGCCTGGTCACAGCCTTCCATCGCACTTTCGACCAACGCCGAGTCGGCAAGATCTCCCTCGACGATTTCCACGCCCCTGGCGGCCCAGGGTGCCGCTTTTTCCTTGTCCCGCGCAATCGCCCGGATTTGCATATTTCTGTTAAGGAGCGCCTCGGCGGTCGCGCCACCGGTCTTGCCGGTGATGCCGGTAAGCAGAATCATGCTCTTTCCTCTGTTCTTATCTTTAGGGAGCGGCGCAGATTACCATGTCCCGCCCGTTTTCACTGTCTGACCAGCGGACGGCGCTAATATTTGTCCGCGGTTGCCGCATCCACACGGTCGAGCCACCCGGCAAGGGTTGCGTGTTCGTTTATCCGGTCGCGATGCCACGGCGTCGTGGGTATGCGCAGTTCCTGGATACAGGAGAACAGGCCGATATCGGCGACGGTCAGTGCATCCCCCATCCAGAAACCGGTCGCGGGTGCGCGGGCCTCGAGGTTGTCGAGATGGCGCTCAAATTCTTTCCAGGCTGCATCCATACCCTGTTTGAGTACGTCGCGTTTTGCGTATGCCTTGCCAACGTTCTTACGCACCAGGTTTTCGATAAAGCCCTTTAATAGTTTGGGAGCGCCGGCTGAGTAATAATGTTTGTTCAGCGGCCAGTGCCGTTCGTCCAGCCAGCGAGCCACGGGAATGTACTGGCCGATAACGGAATCCCCAAACTCTTCCCAGGCCCAGGCTTCACCACATTCGGCAGGCGTTGCCGGCAGCAGGGTTTTGTCGGACAGCTCTTCGAGCTTGATAAGTATGGCCGTCGAGTCTGGCACGGGTTGGCCGTCTATCAACAATACCGGCACCTGGCCCGATGGGTTGTACTGTTTGTGATGGCTCGGACGTCCGCCGTGTTTGCGTGTGTATTCAAGACCATGGAAATAAAGTGCCCTGTGCGCTTTCTCGCAAAATGGTGACAGGCTTCTCAGCCCGTATTCCCCGTCTGCCACTTCACACAGTATGAGTTCCATTATGGGGACAGTTTACTTATCTTTCAGATATTTTAGGGACAGTGACCTTATCTTTTGGTGAACAGATGGCCAGATCATAAGATAAGGTCACTGTCCCCAAATATCAAAATGCCAGGAGACTAATAATGAAGCCCACCCGCGCCTACACCGACGGCAAATACGGCCAGGTGCATTACGCCACCTGCGGCACCGGTAACCCCCTCGTCCTGATGCACCAGTCACCGACGCACATGGTCCAGTTCCAGGAGGTCTGGGGACCGTTGGCGGAACGCGGCATCCAGGCCGTCGGCATCGATCTGCCGGGTTATGGTTGTTCCGACGGACCCGGGGAGGTGCCGTCCATGGAAGACTATGCGGACGTGGTGCCGACGGTACTGGATGCACTAGGAATAGCGAAGGCCGACATACTCGGCCACCACACGGGTTCGATGGTAGCGACCGAGGCTGCACTGCAGTTCCCGGATCGCATCAGCCGGATCATCCTGAATGGCCCGTGCCCGTTCAGCGACGAGGAACGCGAATTCTTCCGCCCGATCATGGCAAATGAAAAGAATTACGGTCCGCGCGAAGACGGCAGCCATTTAACGGAGCAGTGGAATTCACGCATCGGTGCGCAGCCGGGCTGGACCGATCTCGATGCCATCCACCGCAATGTCGTCGCAGGCGCCGCAGCCTGGCCCAATGCCTGGTTCGCACACGATGCGGTGATCAATTACGACCATGCCGAGGCGATGAAAAGGATTACCCAGCCCTGCCTGGTGATGAGTAACAACGGCGATACCATCCATGCGATTGCAGCACGTGCCAGGGAGATCTGCCCACATTTCGATTACAGCGAACAGGACGGCGGCACATTCGATTTTATCGACGAGCAGCCCGAGGTCTGGGCAGATGCCGTGGCTGCATGGTTGAACAGATAGTTACCTAAGCGCCGGAATAACCTTTTCGCCCAGCAGCTTGATGCCATGGGCCTGGTTGTTCTTGAGTTCGATGCACATCTCGGTCACGCCGATTTCCTTGTACTCGTGCAGGTGTTCAATGATCCGGTCGAGGTCATTATCCGGCGTTCCGGTTAGGGTCAGTTCATCGACACAGCGGTCGAGCAGTTCGTCATCCAGCCCTTCGACCGAGTCCGTATCCGCCGGACCCATCGCGTAGATCTCGGGAATGAACTTCAGGATTTCCTCGAACTCTTCCTGACTCATGAACTCCAGCATCATGTAGTCGCGGAATAGCGCGCGGAAACCGATCCAGCGCCGTGCTTCATGCCGTGCCTCGGCCAAGTCGTCGTACACATACCAGGCGATGAAGTTATTGAAGCGGAAGTCATCGGTTGCTTTGCCGGCTTTAGCACGTGTTTTCAGGCTCCGGCCGATGATGTCCTTGCTAAGGTTTACCGACAGGTCGCTCAGGAAAACCCCATCGGCTACCTTGGGCGCCATCTCGATCATCTGCGGCCGGTTGGCACCCGCCCAGACAAAAGGCGGCTCCGCCGTTGGCCATTGCGGGTCGTATTTATCTACCTTGAACAACTTGCCATCGTAGCTGAACGGCCGGTTGCGGGTCGCGCCGATCACGAACTCCAGCGCCTCGCGCACATAACGTACACGTTTTTCGGTCGGAATCTGCAACGCCATCACGACTTCGCCGCCGCCGCCGATCATGGCTTCCGCACGGCCCTGTGCAAGTTCGTTAAGGGTCAGCAGGTTCATGGCCATTCGGAAGGGATGCATCTCGTAGCCATTCAGCGCCATCGGCGCAACTTTGATCTTGCTCGACTCGCGCGCGAGTTGCGCGAGGTTGCCGAAGGGGTCGCGTCCGTCGAGGTAGCTCGCGTTCCACAGGCAGCGAATGCCATGCTTCTCGGCCAGCAGGCCGAGCTCTGCCAGTTCCGACGAGCTCAGGTGGGAATCGAGGACGATATCGATATTCATGCATTACCTGCCGTAGGCTGCGACGACCTGCGATTCGTTCGTGTTGTTCTCGATAAAGGCTTTTTCCCGGGTGAAGCGCAATATGCCCTCTATCCCATGGCGCGCACGGCCCAGGCCGGAATGGCCGTAAGGGTCGTACTCGTACTCGAATACCAGCGCATTCAGGCACGCGTCGTTAACGCTGATCGCACCAGCCTTCAGGCGCGCACCGACTTCCCTTGCTTCTTCATTTGTGCCTGCAAACACACCGGCAGATAACCCGTATTTTGAATCGTTCGCAAGTGCAATCGCTTCTTCTACGGTCGAAAATGTCATGACCGGCGCGACCGGGCCAAAGGTTTCTTCCTGCATGACTTTCATATCATGGTTTACGTTGGTCAATACAGTTGATTCAAGCCACTTGCCGCCGTGGTCAATGATTTCTCCGCCGGTTTCGATCACCGCACCTTTCTCCACGGCATCACGCAAATGTTCCGCCACGATTTCTGCCTGCTTCTCGAATATGAACGGGCCGATCGGGTCGCTGCTCTTGTCCGGGTAGTTAATCGGGATGTTACGCGCTGTCTCGATAATCTTATCCCGGAATTCAGGATAAATATTTTCATGGACGTAGATTCGTTCGATCGATTGGCAAGCCTGCCCGGTGCTCTGTGAGGAGCAAATGGCCGCGGTGCGCGCCGCGACGTCGACGTTGGCCGACTCGAGCACGATCAGGGGGTCTTTGCCTCCCAACTCCAGGAACACCGGCACGAAGTTTTCGGCCGCAGCTTTGTATACGATTTCGCCGGTGCGGACGCTGCCGGTAAACGCTACCGCATCAGCATGCCTGATCAGTTCCGCCCCGGCTGCACCTGTGCCGGCGACTATGTCGAGCACCGGGCTGATTGCCGGGCAATCCTGAATTGCCGCATTCATGGGTTCCACCCAGCGCGGCGTAACTTCGCTAGCCTTGATGATGACAGCGTTGCCCGCGACCAGTGCCGGGATCGTATCCATAAAGGACAGGATGACCGGAAAGTTCCACGGCGTGATGTTGACGACGAGCCCGAACGGTTCACGTCGTTCAAATCCGTCAACTCCAGGAATCATCGATGGCCGGCGGGCGGAATCTGCGAGTGCATCCTTCGCCAGTGACAGCTTGTGTTCAATCACCGAATTGACCACCTGCGGTTCCAGCTTCGGTATGAACACCCGCCCGGTGTCGATGGTCAGGGCTTCAACGATCGCGTCATTGTGTTTACGCAGGGATTCGCGAAAACTGCCGATCGCATCGATGCGCGCATCGACACCTGCATTCTGCCAGTCTGCCTGGTTTGCTTTTAATCGTGCGACCCGTTGGGTGAGCTCTTCTGCCGTGGGCTCGATAAATGAGTAATCCAGTTCGCCGGTATAGGGGTTCCTCACCTGGTACTCGCCACTCACAATCTTTCTCCGCCTAAATGTACTGGTCGAGGTTGTACTTGCCCGCGTCCGCGAACGTCGGGCGAGTGCTGCCGGCCTGCATGTCCATCGGTACGGTTGCGTCGATGCGCAGGCGGATGCTCTTGCCCTCGCGGAGCATGCCGTTGCTCTCGACGGCCTCGATACTGTCCGCACTCGACATGCGACTCGCTATCGCCCATTCCACGTCGTAAGCATTGGTCAGATCGACGTCCTTGTCCACGACGACCACCCTCTGGAGTAAAACGACCATCGGGAAGCGGCCGCTCTTGTACCCATACACCGCGTCGATAACCTGCTGCGGCTGGCCATCGTCGCTCTTGTCGATCGCTACTGTAACCCTGGAACGCGCGCCGCCGTGCGGCGGGTACGAGTGCATGTGCACATCTTCCACGAAAGGGAAACTCCCACGCAGATGATCGAGCAGCTCCAGCCGCAGGTGGCTGAACAGGATTACGCCCAGGTTGTTGTGTTCCGGCGTCATGCCCCCATTGATAACCTGGAATACCGGATCTTTCCTGTGCGTTATGGCGGTGACATGGGCAATGGGCGTGGTATTTTCTCCGTAGGAATCACCGTACTCGCCCATCACGTGGGACAGGTCCTGCGTGAAATCCACTTCGGCTTCGAGCACGAATTCGGCACGTGCCGGCACCATCAGGTTACTGGTCTGGCACTTCACGAGTTCGACAGGACTTTGCTGAATCGCACTCGCAGTCTGCAGATCGGATACGCCTTCGTGCACGCGTGAAGCTGCCGTTATGTACATGGCGGGCGGCGCTCCGATGGCCAGTGCAATCGGCATACGATCGCTTTTTTCTTTTACCTTGTCATAGATACGCCGCAGGTTGCTGATCCCCGAAGCGCCAACCGATATGGTCCTGGCATCGATAATCGGCGTGCGATAAAAACCCAGGTTCTGAAACCCGGTGTCCGGATCGTCCGCGAGCCCGAGCCCAGCCGTAATAAACGGATGCGTGTCGCCTTTAAAAAACCAGGGTACGGGTAGCCTGGTGACATCGATATCGTCGCCTGTCAGGATCACGTCGTTAACGGGACCCCTGTCCACCGTTTCAGGATCAAGGGGCGAGTCCCATGCGTTCTGCAGTAATTTACGGTAGGAATCTCTCTCGGCCAGGTAATCCTCGGGACGATCGATGCCCAGTGCGTGTCGCCCACGCGTCAGGAGTGCCCCGCCGGACGCCGGGTAGTCAGCGCCCCTGACCTTTTCGAACAGGATGGCCTTGCCGCGCTTTTCGGCCTGTGCCAGCAACGTACCCAGCTCATATTTAGGGTCGACTTCCCTGGCAATACGAAGGAGATCCCCCCGTTTATCAAGAAGTTCGAGCAAGCTGCGGAAATCCATATGCCTCCTTAATTCCAGGCCTGCCGCTAGTTTTTCAGACAGCGGCACCCTGTTTGTCGCTAGTATATGCAATGCCTCATAAGCGGTGTGACCGCGTAAGGGTTAGCCGGAGGGATGCAGTGTTGTTTAGAAAATTTGGCCGCTCAGTGGCGGCGGCTGAACAAAAATGGCGGAGCTGGAAGGATGTTTGCAGGCCAAAATAATTCTGTTGTCTTACTGTTTACATTCCTCGCGGCTCTCCTTGTCGCCTGTGAGCCTGAGCCCACGGATCCCTATGCAATGGTGGGGCTGCCCGCTGCAGATGAGTACTGCCTGGCCGCACAAACGGTGGTTACGAAAACGCTGGTACCGATGCAGCTCGTTGTACAAGAGGATTTCAATGCCTTCGTGAAATCCAAGGCAGTGATCGACGGGCCGACTATCCAGCAATACAACTGGTATAACGCAGCTGGAAATATTCTTGGGATTTCCTGCAAGCTGAAAAGTGCAGATCATCTCAACCTGGAATTCGGGGAGGGTAGTGCCGGCCCCGACGGACTGTGCCAGGATATGAACCGGCAGGTCTACGGGCTGCTGCTGCGGGAGATTTCCAACCCGGTCTACGACTCCGTCATTTTCGACGTGAGCGAAACCGTTAGCGACGATGGCGAACCCATCGTGATGGGCCCCCAATGGTTGGCGCCGTTCAGGATGACCTACCTGGACGACGAGAGTAATTTGCATGTTGCGACCAAGGGCTTCGTTACCGATTTCACGGACGAGCGCTTCCTGAAAATGCCGGCGAGGTTTCGAGGGGTGCACTACTGCCACCTGGTAGCGCCGGAATACTTTGCCGGCTTGCTTAACGGCACCGCAGAAGCCGGTGCATCGGTCGGCAGGGCAGTTAACCTGCGCGGTCGCCCGAACCCTGCCTTAAGCCGCTAGCTGCCGCGATTGAACAAAATCTGTGAATCCCCGGGTCCCGGCTGTTAGCGGCCAGGCGAGCGACCCGTTCCCGGAAGTCCCGGCCAGCGGCCGCCAGTTCCGCGTGGCCAGCGAGGTGTATTGCACAGACCCAGCCGGCAGCGGCCGCCAGGTCCGCGTGCATGGCGGCACTACTATGAAAGAATATGTATATACATGTACGTTCGGTGAGTGGCCAACCAGACGAAATACAGGGCTTCTTCATTGACCCCCCAGTCTGTCGGGGTTCAGACTAGTCTCATCAAACTATATTGATGCAGGAGTATTCCCATGAGCACAGCGGAAGAGAACATTCGGCAATCCATGGCTGACAGCATGACCCCGGAAGAAAAAGCCCGGGCGGATGCAATCATGACAGGCTGGTTTGCGTTTAATAAGCGCGCCCGGGAAATCGAGGATCTTTTCAAAGCGCAGCAGGACGAGGTCGCAACCGCCGTTGACGAAGTGATCTGCAAAACACTGGGCATAGACGACAGCCCTATTGCAGACCGCATTCCTGAATTCGGCCGGCTGCTCAGTGATATCTATCGCACCTACCAGATGCGTTTGCCTTATGCACACCAGGCCAACGATGCACTTATCAAGGAACAGCTCAAGACTTTCTCCTTCGCCCTGGACAAGGGCGTCATGCAGGAGATCATAAAACACGATGTGGATTCGATGTACGAGATTCTGCACGAACGCGTTTACTGGGTCGAAAAAACGGGTGATATAAGCCTTGCGCTCGATGCCGTGACGACACCAACCTGCTTCCGTAACCTGACTATAGGTGAAGGTTTCCAGTGGCACGGTGACAAGAAAGTAAGCTGGCTCTCACCCTACAAGCGAATTCTGGAAAAAGGCTGGAAACGCGGCATCTGGTCGGATGTCACGGAAGAGAAGATTCACCAGTTGTGGACCAAGCCACGTTTCGAGGCTTATGCCAAACATCTCGAGTGTCATTTCGACATCTCTGACTGGGATGAGGAGACTCGCCTGATTACTATAGAGGTCTCACCTCTTTAAATTCGGACGTTACCTGATCCAGGAAATAATTAAGCGCCGGGGTGTCTGCCCCGGCGTTTTCTTTGAAGCGGAGAAAGACAAGCGTGGCTGAACCGTCAGTTGAACCGGATCACAAGGGGATACAAGTCCGCCTGGCCTGGCTCCTCCCGGTATGGCTGATGCCTGGTGTCAGCCGGCTGAATGCATTTACTTACTTTTTCTGTGCCTTTATTTTCGTCAGCCTGGTGACGTTTCTGAATATTGTTCAGCCGTACATCCTGAAGGAAATTTTGCATGTACCGCTGGATATGTTGGGTAGGGTCACCGGCTATCTGAACTTTATGCAAGAAGCTACCGCGCTCATTGTCATGGGCATAGTCGGTGCAATGTCGGACCGTAGCGGCCGGCGCACAATGTTAATAATCGGGTTCCTGATCTGGACAACCGCTTTAATCCTGTTTCCGCTCGCGAACTCCCTGACCGAACTGTATATATACCGTTTTGTGATTGCGGTTGGCGTTGCGACCGCATCGGTCATGGTCATTGCCATAATGCAGGACTTTCCGCAGAATATTTCACGTGGTAAGTGGGGTGGCTTTAACAGCTTTCTTACCAGTTTTGCGATCCTGTTTGTGCTGTTTGTTCTGACACCTTTGCCGGGCGTGTTTATCGGGATGGGTTTTGGACCGGAGCAGGCTGGGCGTTACACCTTCTGGGTTGGAGCCGGCATAGCGCTGCTTGCAGCCATTATCTTCCGCTTCGGTTTTAATGCCGGGCGCGCGGTGAAAAGCACCCACACCAAATCACCTTTCGAGGGTTTTGTCGCAGGTTTGCGTGCTGCAAAGAGCAGGCCTGGTCTCGGTTTGTCATATATATCCGCATTTGCAGCCCGGGGCGACATGGTAGTCCTTTCCGCATTTTATTCACTTTGGTTTACGCATGCGGGTACCGAGCAGGGCATCGATACCGCCACCGCTATCGCTGTAGCCGGACAAACCATGGGCGCACTTATCCTTGCGAGCTTGTTGTGGGCACCGATCTTTGGCCTTATTTTGGATCGCGTGAACCGGATAACCGGTTTGTGTATAGGGATGATACTCGCCGCCCTCGGTTATTTTGTGCTCGGCAGCGTAAGTGACCCGTACAACATGCCCGTAATGATGGGTGCGACTTTTATACTGGGCATCGGCGAGATCAGCGTAATAGTTGTTTGTAATGCGCTGTTGGGACAGGAGGCACCGCCAAAAATTCGCGGAGCTGCGAGCGGTGTCTTTGGCCTTGTCGGCACCCTCGGGATTCTTACCGCGACTCTTGCCGGTGGGCTGGTATTCGATGCCTTCGGTCCCGGCGCACCGTTTACGATGATGGCAGGCGTCAACGCCGTGGTTGCTGTCCTGGCATTATTGTTGATTCTTTCGGGCCGCCATCACCCCGTGCCGCATTCCGACGCCTGACCATAGCCCCACGGTGTTGCGGGGGCTAGAATTACCGGGCAGGTGACTTAGGGTGCCAAGGTTCATGTTGTCGGAATTAAACACAGATGCGTAATTCCCGCCTGCAGCTGGCAGCGTTGCTGTTCATAACTCTGCTTGTCTATGCTGCTTCATTGCAAAATGGTTATGTTCATCTCGACGATACCAATTACCTTATCAACAATAAGCTAGTCACGGACTTCTCACTCGACCGAACCGGTGAATTATTTTCGAGCGTCCGGGGCAACTTCACGCCTCTTACCTGGCTAACGCATATTCTGGCATGGCGTTTGTCGGGCGAAAACCCGTTCGGCCACCATGTCATCAGCCTGCTGTTCCACCTTGTCAATGTAACTTTGGTTTTCAGTGTTGCCGGACAGCTATACCGGACCGGCCTGTTCGAACGCCTGACCGGCGGGACGGAATACGTATCCTTTATCCCGTTCTTTACAGCCTTGCTGTTTGCCCTGCACCCGCAGAACGTGGAGGCTGTGTGCTGGCTCGCTGCGCGCAAAGACCTCGTCATGACCTGTTTGGTCCTGCTGTCGACCGGTTTCTACCTTCGTTTTGTGCGGGCCAAATCAGCAGGGCTGTATTTGTTAGCCGTGGTCATGTTTTGCATGGCATGTCTCGCCAAGCCAACGGCAGTAATGTGGGTTGTTGTGCTGCCGGTGCTGGATGCAGCCGCATCCGGGCGAGCGTTTAACGCGAGCAGGGCCATGCGGCGCCTGGCTCCGCTGCTGGCCATTGCAGCAGGCTTTGCTTTGCTGGCCTACAGCGCACAGCAGTCGGCCGGCGCGTTTGGTGCCGGCGATCAGTTCAGTTCGGCCGAGCGTGTCCTTATCGTCCTGAAAAACCTGTTCAGCTATTACGTACGCTATTTTCTGGGCGGTGATTATTTCGTCAACTACCCGCTGAACAAGGATCTGGCCTGGCAGGTTTTTGCGGGTGGCGCCGGGTTGGTTGCGCTTTGTACTGCACTCGCCATTGAGCGTTTCAGGGCGCATGGTCTGGCTTGGCTTTGCACGATTGTCCTGTTGCTGCCGAGTGTCGGTATCGTTCAGTTCGGAGTACAGGCGACCGCAGATCGCTTTGCTTACCTGGCCTTCTTGCCTACCCATTTGTCGCTCGTCGTGCTGGCGGTAACCGGTTTGCACTATGTGCGGGAGCGCAGGATGGTTCTGGTTGTGCGTGTGGCAACGGTGCTTGTATTTTTGTTGCTCGCCCAAATAACTTTTCTGCAGGTATCTGTGTGGCGTAGTGATTTGAGTTTATGGGCCCATGGTGTGCGCGCTGAACCGGACAATCCGCTGGCCTACCAGTATCTTGGGGATGCTTTCCTGCGGCACGGTGATGCTACGACGGCAATAGAGAGCTATGAGAAAAGCATCGACCTCATTGGTCCCGGCATATACATGGATACCCGGTCACTCTATTTCGGGCTCGGCCGGGCACACTTTGTGCTGGAGGATTACGATACTGCCCACGCATGGTTCAGCCGGTTATTCGATAAGGATGCGGAAAGTTTTAGCCGCATAGGCTATGCCTATTACTTCGTAGCTGAGATCCTGCTGCGCAAAGGTCACAATGCCGAGGCATTGCGTTACGTGAGGGAAAGCCTCAGGCGGGTTCCGAGCTTCACCCGGGCGAGGGAATTAGAAGCAGAATTAGTGGCGCGGCCATAGCCCGGGGAGTGTTAGCTAGGGGATCCTGGCTACCGTACCTTCGGGTAACAGGTCGTTAGCGAACAGCTCTTCGAGTACCGCTCTCGCCATCAGCTCGTGTCCGAGTGCGTTGGGGTGTGAATCCCAGACTGAGACACTTAATTCGCCGGGTGAGTAGCCGGTATCTTTTACCTGGTCGGTCACATCTATATAGGTAAACACCGGGTTGGACGACAATATTTCTGCACCTCCGCTTTTCCCTTTCCGGACCCAGCTTGGCTGGTATGCGAGTTTCACGAATGCAACCGGAACACGCTGTTCGGTGCTAATAGCTTGCAGCCGGTCACCGGCTTTATGCATCTGACGTTTAAAAAGTTCCTGATCCCCTTCTATCCTGTCTCTGCCGGGGTGACCGGGTTCCATCAGGCCGAGCTGCAGGCGAAAGTCGATGAAGCGCAGCGAATGCAGATCCAGTAAGGGATGACGCCGGTCTGTTTCCACGTAGGTAGCCGGTGGGTCGTTCCAGAGGACCGTTGGCGTGAAATAGGTCAGCGCGATAACAACCAGGTCCGGTTCATAGGCCAGCGCTTTTTCTTCCAGTGTGGCGACCATTTCGCCAAAACCATACTGGTCTACGCCAAAATTTATCAGTTCAATACGTTTGCCCGAGGTATCTGCGTTGAGCCATTGTTCTACGCGTGAATGCCAGATCTCCTCCAGTTCCACGCCCGAGCCCATCGTCCAGGAACTTCCCAGCACCGCTATGCGATATGTGTTGTCGGGTTTGTCGAGTGGATATTCGCTATCCCGCAGGCCGGTGGAATTGGTCCTGAACCTGACCCCCTTGTACCAGACGTCCAGGTCCGGCAGCAGCTCGTAATGCACGGCGGGGTTTGCTGCAGTACGCACAATTCCCGCATCGTGTACCTGGGTGAAGGAATCCATTTTCCCCGGATGGAGCGCACCCGGCCCGTACAGGTACAAGCGGAAACTGAGCTCCACCGCAAGGATGAGGGCCAGGACAAAAAGCAGGGGTTTCAGGATGCGCATATACAGGTAATCAGCCCGGGGTTGGGGGGCAAACTAATTTTAATGCACTGCAATTGCAAATAACCCGCCGGTGCAGGGTTTAACAATATCCGGCGGAGTCGCCTAAGTAGCCTCAATGGCGGAATTTCTGACATTTGAGCGACCCTAAAGTGGCAGAATAGGACTTGGTGCTGTTTTCCGGGTTACCGGTCGTATATCTGTTCGCGGGGATGTCTTGGTGCGCCACTTTATCGAAGCTGCTCGTAATGCCATGCGGATTGTCCTGCCGCTGCTGTTCTTCGCCACGCTCCTGGGCGCGTGCGGTGGCGGCGGCGGCGATGGCGGCGATGGCGGCGGTGGCGGTGGCGGTGGCGGTGGCGGTGGTGTTTCACCGCTGCCACGGAATATGACCGTTGTTCAGTCCAGTGGATCCACCCATGTCTCTGAGGACGGAACAACGGACACGTTCACCGTTGTGCTCAACACCCAGCCGGGCTCTGACGTGGTGATCAGCGTCACGTCGGGAGACACCGGGGAAGCAACGGTGTCGGCAGCGTCGTTGACGTTCACCAGCAGCAACTGGGACTCGGCCCAGACGATCACCGTGACCGGAGTCGACGACGACATCATCGACGGGAGTATCAACTCGACGATCACCCTGGCTGTTGTCGATGGCAGCTCCGACGACGACTTCGATTCGTTGGCCAACCAGACGGTGACCGCGGCGAATGCCGACAACGACTCGGCTGGGTTCACGGTGACCCAGTCGTCAGGGTCGACACAGGTGAACGAGTCGGGGAGCACCGACACGTTCACCGTTGTCCTCACCGCGGAGCCGGGCTCTGACGTGGTGATCAGCGTCACGTCGGGAGACACCGGGGAAGCAACGGTGTCGGCAGCGTCGTTGACGTTCACCAGCAGCAACTGGGACTCGGCCCAGACGATCACCGTGACCGGCGTCGACGACGACATCATCGACGGGAGTATCAACTCGACGATCACCCTGGCTGTTGTCGATGGCAGCTCTGACGACGACTTCGATTCGTTGTCCGACCAGACGGTGACCGCGGCGAATGCCGACAACGACGAACCTTCCGGTGGCGGTGGCGGTGGCGGTTCTGACGATCCGACAATCCTCATCCGCAATGCCGGAACGGCAGAAGGCGATGCCGGTCAGAAAATCCTGCAGTTACTTATCGAACTCAGCGAGACTTCGACAGATGACGTGACCGGGAGCTATGCATCTGCCAACAACACTGCGGTTGCCGGAAGCGACTACACCGCCGTCAATGGCGACTTCACGATTAATGCCGGTGACATCTCTACAAGTGTTAGTGTCAGCATCCTTGGTGATCTTATACCCGAAGCTGACGAGACCTTTACGGTTGGTATAAGCAGTGTCGTTAACGCAACCGTAACCGACAGTTCCGGTACCGGCACAATTTTCAATGATGATGCAGCCGCTGCTGATCCCGATATCCTTATTCGTAATGAAGCAACTACCGAAGGTGATGCGGGTACCAAAGTACTCAATTTTGATATCGACGTTCTTGATACTGCAACTGTTGATATTACCGGGAACTTCGCAACCAATAACGGTTCGGCGATCGCCGGTAGCGATTACACGGCTGTTAACGGCAGTTTTACGATTATCGCAGGTCAGACCAATACGACAGTTGGTGTTGACATACTCGGCGATACCGTACCTGAAGTTGACGAAACTTTTACGGTTGATATCAGCAATGTATCGAATGCGAACATAGTCGACTCGTCAGGTCGTGGCACCATTTTCAATGATGACGGTGTCGGGAGCGGCAGCGGGCTTGACGCCCGGCCGGACAACACAAGCTGCATAGCGCCCGCGCGCCCGACTGGCAGCACGACGGTTAATGTGGAAACAGCCTTTGGCGCGGCGCTAACGAATGTCACCAAGATTTTACAGGCGCCGGGTGATGCCAGCCGCTGGTATGTCCTGGAGCAGCCCGGCCTCATTCGTGTGATAGATGTAGCCACACCGAACGTTGCCTCGACATGGCTGGACTTCACCGGCAGCGTAAACGACAACTTTGAAGGCGGCATGCTGGGCATGGCCTTCCATCCGGATTTCCCGAATACACTTGAAGTGTATGTCTCGTATACGGCCGGTAACCCGATGGTGTCGCGTCTTTCCAGGCTGACACTCGATGAGGCTGATGACCCTACAATCCTTAACGAGGAGATTCTGCTTACCGTCAATCAGCCCGCAGACAATCACAACGGCGGCGACATCGCCTTCGGTCCGCCCGAACCGACTCGCTATCTCTACTTTGGCCTGGGCGATGGAGGGGGCGCGCCCGGCACGCGCCCGCAGGACACGACGCAGTTACTGGGTTCGATGTTGCGTATCGACGTGCTTGGCGTCGGTGTGGGGTACAACATTCCGCCCACCAACCCGTTCAGCGGCAAAGCCCGGTGCGGGCCGGGCGCCAACGGAGATGACTGCCCGGAAATCTACGCCTGGGGTTTTCGTAATCCCTATCGCTGGAGTTTCGATGACACGGTTTTGTGGGTTGGTGATGTTGGCCAGGATGATTGGGAGGAGGTCGATCAGGTTGAACTCGGCGGCAACTATGGCTGGCAATGCCGCGAGGGCACGCACATTGTTGGCTACAACGTCGACTGCCCGGCCGGCGCAACGCTGGTCGATCCGGTTATCGAGTATCCCCATGCCAATGGCAACCAGTCGGTGACCGGCGGAGTCGTCTACCGCGGCTCCGCCATTCCGTCGCTGTTTGGGCGTTACGTGTACGGTGATTTCTGGTCAGGCCGTATCTGGGCGCTGGAGAGCGATGGTGGGGGTGGTTATATCAATGAAGAAATTAACTCTTCGGGGCTGAGCATTACGACCTTTGCTCTTGGTGTAGATGGAGAAATTTACCTTGCGGATTACTCGGGATCGGGTCGTATACGCAGGTTGACGGCAAATACCAGCGGCAACAATACGATACCGGACGATCTTGACGACACCGGCTGTCTCGACACAGATTCGCTCATTCCCTATGGCTTACAGGCGCCGTTCTGGTCGGATGGCGCTATCAAGAGCCGTTTTATTGGCCTGCCGAACGGTTTCGATATCGATCCAAACGAAAGCGGCAATGATGACTGGGATTTTCCGAACGGTACCGTGCTCGTAAAACACTTCGAGCTGGATGGCCAGCTGATCGAGACGCGTTTATTCATGCGTCATCCCGATGGCGTCTGGGCTGGCTACACCTATGAATGGAATGACGCCGAGACGGACGCAACCCGGGTGATCGGCGGCAAGACCCGCACGGTCGGCGGGCAGCAGTGGATCTACCCGGGCGAGGCGCAGTGCCTGATATGTCATCGGGATGCCTCCGGCAGAAGCCTTGGACCGGAAACCGCACAGCTGAACGGCGATTTCACGTATCTGTCGACGGGACGGACGGCAAACCAGCTTACAACACTCGACGATATCGATGTGTTTGACCCGGCATTAGTGGGAGCCCCGGCCGTGCAGCCACAGTTGACGAATCCTAACGATACCGGTGCATCGCTGAACGACCGCGCCCGGGCTTATCTGCACACGAACTGCTCGCATTGTCACCGTACGGGTGCGGGCATACCTTCGGATCTGGACCTTAGGTACACCACTGCTTTGGGTGCAACGAATGCCTGCAATGTGGCACCAAGTTCCGGTGACATGGGCATTAACAACCCGCTCCTGATCGCACCTGGCGAACCTGATCGTTCGGTGCTGCTTAATCGCATGGATCGCCGGGATTCGAACGGCATGCCGCCACTGGGGTCAAATGAGGTGGACGACGTGGGTGTGGACCTGATCGATGCGTGGATTACCAGCCTGGGTGGCTGCTGAGTTGCGCGTTAGCCGGTAAATTCGATCAGTTCGACTACATTACCGTCGGGGTCGCGACCGTAAACCATCGAACTTCCGTCCTGCGCCTGCGGTTCACAGTTAAAGGGCATGCCTGCTGCACTGAGCCGCTCGTATTCCGCATGTATGTCGGCAACCTCCAGGCATATATGCGTAATTCCATGGTTATTTACCGGCCGTAACTCGGTCCGCTTTTCGGGTTCGGGTGATGCAAATTCGAATACTTCCAGGAAGGTCTCACCTATTTTCAGCATGGCTGCATTAGCGGCTGAGTTTTTTAGGCCCGTTACGTCGTCCGCTTCCGGAGTGCCGGCAGGCCACCCGAAAGTCCAGGCGACTTCACCACCGATGACTTCCGTGTAAAAGCGGATACAGCGATCGAGGTCGGGCGTCGAAATGGCGGCGTGGTGAAATCCCCTGATCATGGTAACGGTATCTCTTATTAAATCGGCTTGACCGCGCTCAGGCCGCAGTTCTCCCGGCCGTCCATGCGGCCCTTACCGCCAAAATCGTCACGCCGTACCCAGACCGAGCGTTCCACCTCGAAGCCAGCTTCTTTGCAGGTTCTTTCCAAAAGGTCAGGGCTCATCAGGTTCATGAATTCCGGGCCGACATCTTCCCGGCTGGGCGTAAACGGCAGAAAATCGAGTAGCCTTTCCATGAGGCCTGGCCAGCGTTCGCCTTTTTCGATATTGGCGTCCCAGATAGGAATGAAATTACGCCAGATACCGTAGGGGGTGTCGGCTACAAGAAAAAAGCGACCACCCGGTTTAAGCCAGCGAAATACGTTGCGCACCGTCGCATCGATATCATCCCCGCGCAGAAAATGAATTACACGCGAACACAACACGGTGCCAAAATGGTTCTCTGGCAGGTCGACGTCCGGCAGTGTGCCTGCTTTCAGGGTCAGCCGGTCCCGGCATTCGTCCGGGACACGCGACAGCAGGACTTCGAGGTGTCGCTCGTCCATATCGCAGGCGGTAACGCGGGCGCCAGCCTCCAGTGCCTTGATGGTAGCTATGCCGTATGCACAGCCGAGTTCCAGCGCCTCGTCGTCGGATTCGCCCGACTGCCGAATGAACTCTTCGGCGAACTCGTCAAGAATAGCGAACATGAAACCCTTGTCATTCATCGTGGGTTCCATGCCCTTGATCCACTGCTTGGGCATATCAGGGTGTGACTCAGACACGATTAAAACCCTCCAAAACCGGCGGTCAATAATCCTACCGCAGCTAACGGTGTTGTGTGCCTATAATTTAAAGAGTCAGTCCAATACGTGGGATAGTAAGCCATCTGCGAGCTTGGGCTCGAACCACGTGGATTTCGGTGGCATGACTTCATTGATGTCGGCGACCGCCATCAGCGCTTCCATGCTGGTGGGGTAGAGCGCAAAGGCCACAGCCATCTCGCCGCTGTTCACACGCTTTTCCAGTTCCCCCAGGCCCCGGATACCGCCGACGAAATCGATACGGTCATCCGTACGCGGATCGTCGATGCCAAGCAGCGGACCTATTATATTAGCCTGCAGCAGGCTGATGTCGAGACGGCCTACCGGGTCATCGTCAGGCACCCGGTCGGGATCGATGCCCAGCGCATACCACTGGCTGTCAAGGTACATACCGAACCGGCCGGGCTTCGCCGGTTTGGCCGGCACCGCACTTGCGGTAACGGTGAACACTTCGCCCAGTCTATCCAGCAGACTTTGCGCCGTATGTTGGTTCAGGTCGTGGATAACGCGGTTGTAATCGAGTATCTGCGTTTCGTCATGGGGAAAGGCGACGCACAAGAAGTAGTCCCAGGAATTGTTACCGGTGCTCGTACCTTCCTGTTTGTTGCGCGCGTGCGCGACCCTGGATGCGGATGCGGACCGGTGGTGGCCATCCGCGATATACAACGCATCCATCGCTTCGAACGCAGTACTTAGCCTGTCAATCCTGTCTTTGTTATCGATGACCCAGATGGTGTGACCCACGCCGTCGTCTGCGACCAGGTCGTAGACGGGAGTCCCGGTAGTGGTCTCGTTAATGATCTCCTCGACCTCTGCGGAGCTGCGGTAAGCGAGTAGTACCGGCCCGGTCTGTGCATTCAGCGCGGTAATCTGCCTTACTCGATCATCTTCTTTCATCGGTCGCGTGAATTCATGTTTGCGGATCCGGTTCTCGTCGTAGGCTGCTACCGAGCCCGTAAACACCAGTCCGGTCTGGATATGGTTATCCATACGCAGGCGATACACGTATAGGCAGGGTTCCGCTTCGCGTATCAGGATGCCTTCGTCTATCTGCTTCTTAAGGTTTTCGGCGCCCTTCGCGTAAACCTCTGCCGAGTACGGATCGGCGCCTTCGGGCAGATCAATTTCCGGCTTGGAAATATGCAGGAAACTCCATGACCGCCCGCGCGCGCGTTCCCGTGCCTCGGCGGTATTTAAAACATCGTAGGGCGGTGCGACGACATCGGCGGCGCGATCCGGCACCGGCCGCAGGCTGCGAAATGGTCTGATCAGGGACATCGTGACTCCTGCAAAGCGCACATCCGGCGGATCATGGCGCCGGATGCCTCAAGAAAGGGTGGGCATTTTCTACGAGGTGCCGTAGTGAGTCCAGCCCCCGTGAAAGTAATTAGCCGCATCGTGCCGGTTGAGGCCTTCAGGAGAATGCCAGGACCTCGAGGGCTGCCCGCTCACCCGACTCCATCGCGCCTTCCATGCCGCGATTGGTAACGGCGGTGTGAACGCCGGCGAAATGGATGCGTCCGTGCGGCGGGCTTATGGCGCTCGCGAACGCGGTCACCTCGCCGGGCTTGTAAACCTCCCAGTCGCCCAGCGCGAAGGGGTCGTGCCGCCAGGACTTGTAACCCATGACCTCGAGCTGACCCTTGGCTGCCGGCCTCAAGCGCTCCAGGTCTGCCACCACCGCGCTGATAGCCTCTTCTTCAGACACTGAGTCTGCCCAGACTGCACGTTCACCGCGCAGCCATAGCGTGATGCTGGTGATTTCTTCCGGAGTCTCACCCTTGTGCTCGGAGATGACCATGCCCGCCAGGCTGTCGGTAAACATGTTCGGGTTCATGCCGTCTTCTTCCCAGTAGGGTTTTTTGGCCACGAGGTGCAGCTGGTTGATCTGCTGGTATTCCAGCGTGCGCACCGCGAGGTCCTGGTTGCCGGTCAGTACCGGGTCGATACGGACGTTGCGCAGGGTCGATATCGGCATCGATGAGATGACCCTTGACGCCCTATGGACGGTACCGTCTTCGCAATGCACTTCGACGCCGCCGTCGTTCGAACGGATGCCGGTAACACGTGTATTGAGCCGTACTTCGCTCTTCAGGCCATTGGCCATACCTTCCGGTATCGACATATTGCCGTTTTTTGCCGTGTGGCCCTTGATCGGGTTATTGGCGACCAGCGTGCGCTGCATGCTGCCGAAGAAGCCGGCATTCATCGACATCAGGGCAGAAATATCCTTTGCAGTTATGGCATGAGTCGGGTTGGTGTTGTAAGCCAGCTGGATCGTCTCTTCCGACTGACCCATCTGCAGCAACCAGTCGTGCAGGGAAATATCCAGGTGCGCATTTTCCGGCTTGATCCAGGCATCTGCGGTTTCAAGCGGGTTGATCGCGCCCATCAGAATATTGAAATAGGCATAAGGCGGTACTTTGCGGAACTGTTCCGGGAACGGGTTATGCTCGCTTTCCGGCCATTCTTCTTTCGTAATGACCTGGTCCTTCAGTATGACCTGGCGATCGAAGAAGTAGGGAATCACGGGAGTGATATCGAGCAGCTCGACGCCATACTTGTTGGCAGCATCGACAAGCCGCGCATAGCCCGGGGCGAAAGCTGTGCCACCGACCTCCGGGCTACCCGGAATATTTCGTAATGACTGCACGCGTCCGCCAACACGATCGCGGCCTTCGAGTACCGTGACCGACAAGCCTGCCGATTCGAGCGTCAGTGCTGCATTGAGGCCCGAAAGGCCTGCGCCGATCACGATTACATCGGACTGGTTCAATGCGCGCTGGCAGCCTGCAGCTGCTGCTAGCAGGGGCGCGCTGCCGATCGCCTGAACAACGCTACGGCGACTGATTCCGGGTCTCTGGTTCCGCATGATTATTATCCGCTTTTGTCAGGGGCGTTTAACAAGTGTTATGCCCCACACGGCGGTAGCAGTCAAACCGGGCTGTCCGTCCCGCAGCTACTCATTTCGCTGCACTGTTTGCCAGGTAACCAACCACATGCTTCGCAAGCAGTTGGCCGACGCGGGGGTTGTCGTTGGGCGGGTTCCAGGTGGCCCAGGTGCCGCGATATTGCGACTGTACCGGCCGATCAGGATCGGGAGGGCCGTCGTTCGCATCGAAACCCAGGTGGCCGAACTCGGAAACGTCGTACGCGAGCGACGGATCCAGGTCATCGCGTGCCCTGTCAAGAGGCGCCAGGCGGGCCGGCGGATACGGCCGGCCGTCCGAACAGCCGCCCATTTCGAAACAGCAGTCGACCATTTCGCCCCCTGCCGGACAGGATGTTTCCACCCAGATGCCCCAGTAGTCGGCGAACGGGTGGCCCGCTTCCGGGTAGGTATCAAAGTCCGGGGTATCGATATGCAGCCAGTTCCGGTATCCGATTTCCTTGCCGATCTGGTTGGGTAACTCCACCAGGTTCAGGACGGAATCCACCGTGATTTGTGGGAACGCAACCACGATGTGTTGCACACCCCGGTCTTTCAGGTGCTCGAGCGCATCCCAGTAGCGGTAGCCCCATATACCTGAAGGCAGCTCCTCATCCGTTTCATAAAGGTAGGCATGCCCGAGGTTTTCGCCGCGCATTCGCCGGGTACGTTCAAGTTTTTCCGGGTTCCGTTTACTTGTCTTCAAATGCGGGTTGCGTTCTTTCACGCCCATCCACGCGCCGACGATATTGTCTGGTTCTAATTCTGCGTTACGTTCCAGCAGCCAATTGCGGATGTTTGCATTCAGGATCAGCGTATCGTCAATCTTGGGATCGAATGCCTGGTTAAACGGACGGCTGGCATGGTTTATCAGCAATATGCCGGTATCCGCGGGCGCCACCCTCGGGTTGAATTGCGCTTCCAGCCCCCTGGCATGCAACAACGCAAATTCGGGATCGGATGAAACCGGGTTCGGTCTTTCTCTCAAGGCGATTTTCGGATCGCTGGCAGGCGCCCCCAGCGAGTTGGTCCAGCCTGCAGGCTCAAGCGGGTAGGAATCACGCATCAACTCGAAGGGATCGTTGAGCCAGGTCAGATTTACCGCTGTGCCATTGCGCTGGTTGTACTCGGCAATTGTCTTGCGACTTAACCGAATTACATCGAAGCTCTTGAAGAAGCGAACACCCGATGTCGTCAGGTCGATAACGATTATTTCCTCAACACCGGCTTCGAGCAGGCGGTCGATCGTGCCGTCGGTGTTGTAGCGTTCGGGATTGCAACCGTCCCAGCGATCATCCGGTTCTCCGCAATACCTGACAGGTGAGCCATCCCTTATGTCTTTGCCCGGGCTATAGATTTCACGCGGATGTGCGAGGTGATCGATTTCACCGATCCAGCTCATGTAATCCGTTACAAACTCAACGTTCAGTTCGCCTTCTGCTTCTTTCAACGCAGAGGTCATGTCAGCCAGTTGCCTGCGGGTCAGGTCCATTGCCGGATCCTTACCGCCTGTACGCCGGTATTCCCAGGCATATTTACCCATTTCCTTGGGCGCATTGCCGGCCGAGAGTATTTGTGGCCAGGCGTCCCGGTTCCAGATGACGTTTCTGTAGACGAAACTGTTCGGGTCATAAGAGAAGATCTGCAGGGTCGAATCGAAAGTAGTGTTCGCACTGTGTCCCGACGCGCCGCCATGTACGAGGAAAGCAACGCCAACTGTTCGCTTGGGAGCCTTGTCTACCGGGATGTCACAGCCGCCAAGCCCACCGGCCAGGGTAATAGCGGCAACTAATAAGCAGAGTATTTTCAGTGAACCAGCCATTGCTATACCTACGTATCTAATTCTCGGTGGATACCATGGCCTGCTGTTGATCGCGCGTTGTCCCCGTCTTTAGCCGCACGGAAACTGTCCAAAGCAGCGCGCTACTGTTCAGTAAAGCCATGAATATGAACGGTCCCTGGTAGCTCCAGTTGTCGAACAGGTAGCCGGAGGCCTTGTTGGTCAGGATTATTCCGACTGCACCAAAACTGGCCGCGACGCCGATAATCGAGCCTCGAAACCTTGCAGGCGCTTCCTGCCCTATGAGCGACGGCACCGAGACCAGGATGACGGCCTCGCCGATGCCTGCGAGCACCGCGACGATATAGATGAGGTCTGACTCGAAGGGGTTGGGCGCAAATCCCAGGGCAAAATAGCCTACGGCTGCAAGTGAGATCGATATACTCAGCGCCGTAACTCGGTCCAGCCGGTCGACAATAATCGCTATGACCGGCATGAACAGTAGCATCGCCATTTGCATAAGCCCGAACAACCGGCCGGCCGTTGCGGAGGCGGAGACGGCCTCGATACCCTGATCGGCGCCGACTTTTTGCACCCACAGCGCAAAAAACGTTGCGAGTACGGTCAGGTCGCCGCGTGATAAGGCAGTGGCCCCGCAACCAAGTATCAGCCGCGGGTTTCCGCGAATCTCACTAAAGCCTATGCGCATGTTTTCCAGGTAGGGCAGTTTTTCCTGATCACCTGCCACCCGGCCTTTTTTAATGCCGGTGAAAGTCACCGCAGCCGTTACGATGGCAAGTACACCGCCGATCCAGAGCGTAAAACTTGTTGATTCGGTTACCGTATAGCCCATCGAGGCGAACAGCTTCGGTAACTGGGTCAGGCCGCTGCCGACGATGATGACGCCGAGTGCCGCGAAGATCCCGTTGATACCGATAAATTTTCCGCGTGACGCATTCTGTGGGTAGTCGGCCGCGAGGGATGCCATCATCGTGGTGCAGCAGGCCACACCTACGGAAGTAAAAATCCTGTAAAGCATCAGTTCGAAACCGGTCGTGGCTGTCGGAATGATGATCAGGCCCAGGCAAATGATCAGAAATCCGCTGGTAAAAATTGGCCGCCGGCCGGTGATATCAGACAGATTGGCCAGGGGAATGACGACGATCAGCGAGGTTATTTCGAGCGCAATATAAACATTGGCCGTAAAATCGCCTTCACCCGTGGTCATTCCAAGCTGTTCCTGCAGTAGCAGGGGCTGGATCAGGTTCAGGAGGTTGATAAAACCGATGGCCATGGCCGCTGAGACAAACAGCGTAAACACATTACGGGGCGCAATTCCCGGGCTAAGCCATATCGGACCTATATGGCGCTGGGTCTTGTCTATGCTGAATGTTCTGTGGTCGGGCATTCGGTTCACTGGCCGGTATGCTCTGTGGTTACCGCATTGTGCATGACGTCAGTAATCATGAAAACGGACAGGATCCAAGTCAACGGCACATCCGCGGGTCAGGCGAATAAAATATCGCAAATCAATATAAAGGCAGCACCGTCGGTATGGTGCATGTACAGGGGGAGAAAAAATGATTATACGGAAATTGGCACCCGGGCTTACCGGCATATTACTGCTTGCGGTTTTTTTGGCGCCGGTATCGCTGACCGCGGCTGGGGGTGACGAAGGCTATATACCGACAGTGCTGATCACCGGGTCCAACCGGGGCCTGGGTTTCGAGTTCGTCAAGCAATACACAGCACGGGGCTGGAAGGTCATTGCGACAGCCCGCAAGCCTGACGCGGCTGAAGAACTGCAGGCATTTGCTGTAGAAAATTCCAATGTGGTAATCGAGCAACTGGATATCGCGGATCTGGATCGTGTCGATGCACTGGCTGAACAGTACAAGGATCAGCCTATAGATGTGCTGCTTAATAACGGCGCGATATCCGGCTCGCCGGACCCAAAACAGTTGTTCGGTAAAGTTGATTACGACCGCTTCGACCAGTTTATGGATGTAAACCTGCGTGGGCCCTTGAAAGTATCGGAGGCCTTTCTCCCGCACCTTAAAGCCGGTAAGAAGAAACGGCTGGTTGTGATGAGCTCCAAGGGCGGCTCATTTGCCTATATCGATGCGATGCCGTCACAGGGCACAATGCTTTATCGCACGAGCAAGGCAGCGCTGAATATGCTGATGGTAAACGTCGCCGACGCCGTAAAAAAAGACGATATCGTTGTCGTATTGCTTAACCCCGGACTCGTAGATACCCAGGGCATGCTGACCAAGATGAATGAGAAAATGAATCTCGGTCTCGACCTAACGCTCAAGGAAGACAGTATCGCGGGTATGATCGAGGTAATAGAAAATACGACCATGGAAGATTCTGCCAAGGTTTTTCAGTACACGGGCCAGGTCATCGGTTACTGAATAAAAGGATATCCTGTTGACTGAAGTACCCGCCGCCGTTCTGCAGGGTTTCGGTATTGCCGATGCAAAGGTTGAGCGCTTCGGTACAGGACTTATCAACGATACTTACCTGGTCGGCCTGCAAGATGGCGGCCAGCGCGTGCTGCAGGCCCTGAACCCGGTGTTCGACCCCCGGATCAATACGGATATCGATACGTTGACCCGGCACCTCGAAAGCAAGGGCTTTACGACCCAGCGTTTGTGTGCAACGAAGGATGGTGCACTCTGGGTGGAAACCGGTAAACGTGCCTGGAGAATGGCGAGCTTCATTCCCGGCATGTGTTACGACAGCCTGGCATCGGGGCAGCAGGCAAGTGAGGCGGGCAGGCTGCTCGCGAATTTCCATCGGGCTGTCAGCGATCTCGACATAGAGCTGCACAATAAGCGGCTGGGCGTACACGATACCGGGCGGCACCTGGCCGCGTTACATACTGCGCTCGAAGAGCACAGGGGGCACCGTAACTTTGCTACCGTAAACGCTATAGCTCAGGCCGTATTCGATGCCGCGGATGACCTGCCGGCATTGCCCGAACTACCGGACCGGCTGGTGCATGGTGACCCCAAGATATCCAACCTGGTATTCGATGCAGACACAGGTACGGGCATATGCCTGATAGACCTCGACACGCTGGCGCACATGCCCGTACCCCTGGAGCTGGGTGATGCATTTCGTTCCTGGTGTAACCCGAGGGGAGAAGACACCGAGGACACACTGTTTCGCATAGATCTGTTTACAGAGGCAGTGGCGGGTTACGCGGGAAATGCGCACAACTTCCTGAGCTCCGGGGAACAGAAGGCGCTGGTGCCGGCAACCCGTGCAATCATGGTTGAGCTTGCCGCCCGGTTCACCACCGATGCACTCAACGAAAGCTATTTCGGTTGGAACCCCGACCTGTTCGCCGATAGAAGCACGCACAACCAGGCGCGGGCAGCGGGGCAACTGAAACTGCATCGTTCGCTTTGCGAGCAGCTTTCGGAAGCTGAGGCGGCTGTCGAACGAGCATTCAGCTAGATATTTACCAACGCTGCCTCAGCCGTTTCAATCGGTGCTCCAAGCATCGGCTTCGATAACACTTTGACGGTAATATTTGATATTGGCAAACAGGAAGCCCAGCGCGGCAATGCCCGCACCGCCCGACACGATGGCGATTGAATAACGCAGCATGCTTTCGTCCATGAAGACCCTGTCTGTGACCAGCGCAATCGCAAGCGGGCCAATGGTCAGACCGAGTACGTTAATGACGAAGTAGTAGATCGCGGTGGTCTGCGCGCGCATCTGGTTAGGCACAATCATCATTAGCGCTGCACCCGCTGTCGCCGTCGGGATGGCGGCGCCGATGGTTGCAGGCGCGAGCATTACAACGGCCAGTTCCGGCGTTGGCATTAACGGCACCAGGACGGATGAGGGCACCGTGATCAGCGCGCCGATCAGGGTGACGCGCATGTGGGCTGCACGGCGGCCTTTTCTGTACCAGCGATCGGCAAGCCACCCGCCGAAGTTAATTCCGAGTGGCCCGAATATAAGGATCACCAAACCGTATGCGAAGGCGATTTGCGAAATAGACCAGCCCCAGGTGCGGATAAACATTGCAGGAATCCATGAGAAATAGCCGTAACCGATAATCGTAACGACCGACATGCCGATAAAAAGTGTGAGATAAGTTGACTTGCGCTCCCACAGGAAGCGGGCGACCTCGCGTATGGGTATTTCATCCTCGACGGTGTCGCCAAGCGCAATCCGGTCCTGCCGCTTCGGCTCCCGAACCGTAATCATTAGTACGGCCACGAGCAGACCCGGTAACCCAACCAGCAGGAATACGGTTTGCCACTGAAACAATTCCCCGACTACGGGGAGTTCCAGCGGCGGCCGGCTGAATACCCAGGCGATGATCTGTCCGCCCAGGACCATAGCAATACCGGCGCCAAGCGATACGCCCATGTTGTAGAAACTTAAGGGCCGCGCACGGTTTTTGCGCGGAAAGTAATCGCTGATCAGTGAATAGGCGCTCGGGTTCAGCGTAGCCTCACCGACGCCGATGCCGACGCGGGCTATAAACAGTTGCACAAAATTTCTGGCCAGTCCGCAGGCTGCGGTCATCAGGCACCAGATCGTAATTCCGGTTGCGATAATCGCGCGTCGGCTGCGCCGGTCGGCAAGCCGGCCAATAGGGATGCCCAGCAGTGTATAGAAAATGCCGAAGGCGAGACCCTGCAGCAAACTCATTTGTGTGTCGCTGATTCCCAGATCCGCGCGTATGGGTTCCACCAGCAGGTTGAGAATCTGCCTGTCCAGGAAAGAAAAAACATAAGCGATCGTCAGGATGACGACGACGTACCAGGCGTAGCCTGGATCCGGATAGCGTGTACCTGTGCTCTCGTTCTCGCTGCCGTCGTTCAAGATTTACCTCGCCTTAGTGACACTGTGTACAGGTGCTTAATCGTGCCAGCATTTCCTTCCGGTCGGCAGCCATTCGCATGGGTATGGATGCGTTGTGACAGTTATCGCAACTGTATTTCCGCTCGCTGCCCAGCCGGTGAGATACATCGAAGTGCCAGTAGCCGGGGCGCTTACCGTCGGCGGCCGCCTGCTCGATCAGTGCGTCGTTGCTCTTCGTCAGTGTCAGCCCCTGACTTGTTTTGCCGGCCGATTCGAGTGCGGCGGTCCTGCCCGCAATACGGCCCGTGAATACTGACGGCCCGAGGAATGTGCCGGCACCACCGTGGCTGCCGTTGATACCGGCCACCCCGGTCAATTCGCCGGCCGCGTATAAGCCGGGTACGGGCTGATCATCTGCATCGACGACCCGGCCCATCGTATCGATTGCGGGGCCGCCCATGCTCTTGCGGGTAAGCGGGTAGATTCTTAACGCATAGTAGGGCGCTTTCGACAGGCTTTGTATCCCGCGGGGTTTGTGTTCTTCGTTGAAGCGGTTGAACTGGAAATCGGTACCGACCTTGACCATCCGGTTCCAGGTTTCAATCGTGGTGCGTATGCCGTGCTCGGGCAGACCGGACTTTAGGGCCAGTTCGCGCAGGGTTACACCCTTGGCCGTGATTACCGGGTTGTCCAGTATGTAACGCTTCACGGCATTGCGGTCGATCCACGGGGCGCCGCGCAAACCGAGCCGCCGGGCCCCGTTAGTATCGAATAGCATCCAGAAGCTGACAGGTTTCAGCTTGTCCACCGCAGCGGCCATTGCCTTGCTGTCTCCGGATTCACTCATGAAGCGCCGGCCATTGGAGTCCACCCAGATAGCCGCCGGGTTCTCGGTGACCAGTGCCGTCGTTCCGGTTTTATCGCGGGGATTCGGTACACCGTTATAGAAAGTGACCTGCCTGTCCATGCGCCGCATGTCCGCCCCGGCCCATTCTGCAAGTACATAGCCGTCGCCGGTGGCGAACTGTCCTGCACCCTTGAGCAGCCGGTCGGGCAGCATACGATCGGTGGGCCAGTTGGCGCGCACCATGTCCAGGTTATTCTGGAAACCGCCGGTTGCGAGTACGACGCTCGGGGCGCTGTGATACCCGCGGGCGCCGGTGCGCTCATTAACCGCTACCACGCCGGTGATCGTCCCCCTGGTTTTGGCAAGGGCCGTTACACGTGTGTTCCACATAAACTCGATATCAGGGTTATTGAATGCTTTGCGCATCAGCGGGACAACGACATTCACGGCGGTGCCGCGTGTGAAATGAAAGCGCGGTACTGTATCTTCCGGCGTATCGATCAGGACTACGAACTCTGCACCGGCATCGGTCAGCCAGTCATAAACGTCGGTTCCCGATTCCCGGGCGTAACGCCGCACCCAGTAGGGGTCAGCCGTTTCGCCCCAGGCCATCATGTCCTTAAAGGCAATTTCGGGGCTGTCCGTGTAACCTTTTTTCCGTTGCAGCTCGGTATCTACCATAGCGAAGCCGCCGGCTATGACGGCATGGCCGCCGCCGACCGAGTTGGCTTCGAGGACCAGCACCTTTGCGCCGTGCTCGGCGGCTTCAAGGGCGGCGGACAGGCCGGCAATACCGGCCCCGACAACGATGACATCATGGCTCGATTGCATCGCCGGCTGCGTGCAGCCAAACAGCACGGCCAGCAGGAGTGCCGGCAGTGCAATCCCGACAGTGGGTTTAAGCCGGTTATGCATGGGTTCAAGTTTAGCCTGAATGGCCAATATCATGTCGTTTCAGACAGGCACAAAAAACGGGGCCTAAAAGCCCCGTCTTCAGTGCTGCAAACTATCAGTTTTAGTCCGCCAGCTCGATTGTTACGGTGCCGTCTTCGTTCCAGTCCGATACCTTGATATCGACACCCATCGCTTTCGCATAGCCTTGCACACGCGGGATATACCAGGTTTCATGAATTTCCTGTTCAGTCAGGTCGAACATGTTCAACCGTTTGCACGCGTTCAGCACATTACCCCACGGCGATTTCCAGGTGCGCTTGCCGGGTTCGGCCTCGGTCTCCAGCACAAGGTGATAGTGGCAGGCGGTGCGCTCGCACAGACCGACCAGTGCGGCTTCCTTGTCGCCCGTCTTGGCAATAATCTGCCCGACACGTTCGTTGATGGGTGCCATGGTCTTGATGTCATGCTCGACATACTTATCCATGATTCCCATGTCTTTCGCGAACTGTATGGCGTGCAGGCGGGCTTTGACCAGCGCATCGTTCATTTCGTGCTGGTACCCGGCACTGTTGGCCATGGTCTTCAATGCCATCTGTACCGCTTTGCCGATTGCGTCTTCGCGGCCTTCGAAGCCGGTTTTGACACCCTTAAAGGATGAACTGCTGGGGTGTTTGGCGACTTCCGCAACCTGGTCGGAGTCATCCAGATGAACTGCTTTAACCATGGGGCACCTCGATGAAGCGTATGGGATTGGTAATGAGCCAGTATATAGGAGGCCTTAGGGGGGGCAACAAGGGGGGCGGTCTAACCGTCCGGGCATCCGCCGGGCGGGCGCTGGTGCGGGCCGTTAAGCGGTTTATGTCAGGTTATTAGTTTGGGCATAACGTCCCGCAGCCCGCAATGCTGCGTGGGCTAAGCGTTGCCGCCCGATGTGCCAGTGGTGGGTTCTACAGCGGAAGACCTCATGTAATATATCGCTTTAAGAACGGGATTCACCGGGGTGGCGGCTGGATGCCGATACGATAAACGCGACCCGGAGACGGGTTGCATACGTCCTGCCTTCGCTGGCCGGATTAGAACGGTCGGGTGCTGCCCCGCTGTTGCCGGGTATTAGACAAACTAAAAAAGAACAAGGCTGCTAGCCTTAGACACAAGGTATTGCGCAGAGAATATTCGCGGCTCTGTTAAACCCGCAGGTCTGGCAAAAAATATTAAATACGGGCTACGCTGTATGCGCAGAGACCCGCAAAAACAAGAATAAAGAGGAAGCAACACCCGTGGATTTCGTCCGCAAAGTTTCAATTGCAGTAACAGTCGCACTGCTTTCCGCCTGCGGCGGCGGCGGCGGCGGTGGTGGCGGTGGCGGCGGGCCCGACCCCCTGGCGCAGATCCCGCTCGGCGACTACAGCGTGAGTGGCACCATATCCGTGTCGGCGGCAGTCGCTGCGGATGTCGATACCAATGATTTCACGGTGGGTATCGCGGGCAATAACGATTCTTTTGCGACTGCCCAGCTTATTCCCAATCCGGGCACCGTGGGCGGCTACGTGAATGTACCGGGGGGCGGTCCTGCCGGCCCGGCCCGCAGTTCCGGTGACAGCAGTGATTTCTACAGGGTCAATTTGCTTGCAGGCCAGACCATCAAGTTGCAGATTTCGGATTTCGATTCGGGTAACCCTGTTGCAACCGATATCGACCTGTTGCTCCTGAACCTGAGCGAGGAGCTCGTTGATAAGCTGGCCGGCTCGACCCTGGACCCGGTTGAGACGCTGATCGTTGCAGAATCGGGTGAGTTCGTCATCGTGGTGAGTGCCTGTTACCAGATTTTGGATCCGGCCATAACAGTTTGCGGCAACGGCGGCTCAAATTACGTATTAACCGTTGGCCAGGCATCTCCCGCCGAAGCGACCGCAAGTTTCCAGCTGTCGAATGATTTTATTCCGGGCCAGGCCGTCGCCCACTTGATGCCCTCGCAACCGGACTCGTCGCAACATTTTGCTGCGGCCAGTGCGTTGGGCCAGGGTAATGCGGATCCCGGTCTGCAGGTAATACAGTTTTCGAAGCCCGTTGGGCTGGCTGCAGCACCCGAGTTGGATTCGCTGCCGGATAGCATTCCGCGCTTTAAGGTTCGCGAGGACCTGGCCGACAGAATGCGTACGATGGCGGATATCGAGGAACTGCTGAACAGCGGGCAGGCTGATTTTGCCGAACCAAACTTTATGCGCTACCCGCAGTTCGAGCCCGATGATCCGGGTTACGAGTTCCAGTGGCACTATCCGCTGATCAACCTTCCCGCGGCCTGGGACCTGACCATGGGGAATCCCAATATTTCAGTTGCCGTTATAGATACGGGCGTGTTGTTGGGGCATGAAGACCTGAACGGCCAACTCGCCGGTGGTTACGATTTCGTGAGCCAGTTGTCGAACGCAGGCGACGGCAACGGCATCGATCCGGATCCGACTGACCCGGGTGACAGCAACAGTTTCGGTTTCAGCAGTTCCTTCCACGGCACCCATGTTGCCGGCACCGTCGCGGCATCTACGAATAACGATCTCGGTGTCGCCGGTGTAGCACCGGACGTGCGTGTCATGCCGATTCGTGCGCTGGGCCGTTTCGGCGGCAGCAGCAACGATATACGTAATTCCATTTGTTATGCGGCCGGTATGACGGGTCCCCCGTACTGCTCCGGCGTGCCGGCGAACCCCAATCCGGCTGATGTTATCAACATGAGTATCGGTGGCGGAGGTGCTTCGGGCGCCGAACAGGCGGTGATCACCCAGGCGGCGGCTGCCGGCGTGGTCATTGTTGCGGCCGCCGGTAACAACTCGACGAGCGTGCCGTTTTACCCGGCCGCATACGATAACGTCATCGCGGTGAGCGCGGTTACCCTCGCAAGGGAACTGGCGCCATATTCGAGTTTCGGTAATTTTGTGGATGTGGCTGCACCGGGCGGCGATCTGTCACGGAATATCAACGGCGATATTTACCCCGACGGTGTGCTGAGTACAGGCGGCAACGATGCCTTCGGGCCGGCCGATTACGTGTATCCCTTTTTCCAGGGCACCTCGATGGCGGCACCGCATATCGCGGGTGTAGTCGCACTGATGCGCAGCGTAAACGACGACCTGACACCGGCCGATATCCAGGTGATGCTCGCGCAGGGAAAACTGACGGACGGTGACGAACAGACGGATGAGTTTGGCTGGGGTATTATCAACGCGCAGAAATCGGTGGCTGCGGCTCTGGAAGCGGGCGGTAATCCGCCGGCCGATCAGCCGTGGCTGGGTATCACGCCACGCTCACTTAACTTCGGCGCCACGCTGGATACGCTGAACTTCAACCTGCGTAATAATGCCGGCGGCGAACTGGAGGTCGAGAATATCGTTTCCGATTCACCATGGCTGATTGCACCGGATGCCGACGAACTCGGGGATTACACCCTGCAGGTTGATCGTGCCGGCCTTCCCGATGGTACTTATTCCGGCAAGCTGACAGTCAGTTCCGATGTTAACAACATAGAACTGAACGTCATCATGCAGGTAAGCGCGATGATGACCACGGGTAACGCGGGACGACTGCATGTGCGGCTCGTCAATCCGCTGACCGAGGAAGTGCGTGAAGTCGAGATGGATGTAAACGATGGCGAGTACGAATGGGAAATCACAGATATTCCCGCGGGCATATACCAGCTGTTCGCATTTACCGACTCGGATAATGACAACCGTGTTTGCGATCTCGGCGAAGCCTGCGGCTCCTACCTGACGACCGATCAGCCTTTGTCGATCGAGGTTACGGATGCTGACGTCATCGATCTGGACTTCCAGGTCGGCTTCGGCGTGGCCTTCTCGCAGCCGAGCCTGAACTAGCGCGGCTGCTTCAGCCCCCGGGGTTGATCCTCGCGCATCCGTAAGAACTCCCGCCTGGTCTTCGGCCCGTAGGTCTTAAAGGTCGGGTCGCGATTTTCCTCGTACTCGTCGCGTGCTTTGTCCACCGTATCCCCCGCCATCAGCGTGGCAATCTCTGCGGTGTCGATCTGGTATGGAATCGCGGCATTAAAGCCGAATACTTTGTTCCGGATCTCCGGTGTCAGGGCGGGGTAGTCATGCCGCTCCTGCAATTCTTCCGCTATCTGGAAACTGCGGAAGGCCTGTATCTGGTCCTGCGGCGAACCGTACCAGATACAATCCGTGCCCCAGACAACATTGTCCTCGCCGACATACTTGAGGAGCTTGCCGAGCACGTGGGCGGCCTTGTCCGGGCTGCGCATGATGTAACGCCAGGTGCTGCCGAGCTCGGCGTAGACGTTACTGTTTGGCGGGATCCCGTTATCGATCAGCGACTGTACGAGTGAATTGACGCCAAATTCATCGCCCGGCACGTACGGTCCCTCGGGCACGGCCGGGTCGAAACCCGAGTGATAAATAATGTAGCCGATGTCGGGGTTGGCTTTGGCAGCGCGACCGACATCTGCACAACTGCCGAACTGCCGGTTCTTGCCGGTCATCGTCGGCGGCGGCAGCGGCAGACCCTTGTGCACACAGATTACCTTTATGCCCATCTCGCGCGCACGTTCCGCGAGCGGCATACCGAATTCCTCGTCATCCAGCCACCAGCCGCTTTCCGGCTCAGGTCCGTACTGGGTATAGGTCTTCCACGCGCACACGTCCCAGGTTTCCTTGAGCTCCTGCATACGGTCCAGGTCGCCGTCCAGGTTCGGTACGACCCGGCCATGAATCATCACCCGCCGGGAGCCTTCCATCGCGGCGACCATCTCGCGTGTCGCGGCAGCCTCGTCGGTTGTTAGCGGCATGTTCTCCACGCTCGACGGTATGAACGTCAGCACCGCTATATCTGTGTCGCTGTCGAGGAACATCTCCTTTACGAAAGCCTGCCCGGTAAAACACTCCAGGTGACCGAACTCCGAGTCGGGATCGATATAGGAACAACGCCCATGCGGCATGAAACGCAGGCCCTGTATCAGGCCTTCCGTGGGCGCGCGCCAGCGGGCGAGCGGGTTAACGTGGTGGCCCTGGATATCAAAAATAAATTCTTTCTTGCCCAGTGCGTCGGCGGCAAGCTCGGGTTCGAGCGCGGCCGCGAGGGGCAGGTCGTAGAAACCGCCGGTCTCACCGTAGGCGGCATAGACCTCGTTGAAAGCCAGCAGGGTGCTGGCCGCACCGCAGGTCGAGGTCAGGAAGCCGCGCCTGGTCAGGCCCAAGCGTTTCGCATTGTTGCCCGCTACGGTGCTGGCAAGCCGGTTCGCGTGGATGTTTTGCGGTTTGAGCGGCCGTGGCAGGAATTCGCCGTTTGTGGTGGTGTCGATTTTGATCGGCAAACGTTCGCCGTCGGGATCATTCAGGTATTTCATCGTCTTCCCCGCGCCTGAAAACATCCCAGTTTTATGCCTGCCCGCCGATTCTTGCAAGTTACCGCAGGCTGGTCCTGCAAGGCATCCGGTTGGCGGATAGTTGCAGCGCCCCATACCATAGCTGACTCTCTTCAACCGGACGGATGGACTCCCGCGTGCCTCAATCTCTCTGTTGCCTGGCGAAGGCCTGGCTGGTCGCCTGTACTCTGTTTTTATCAGCGTGTACTGGCATGGTTGCAGCTCCCGCCCGGCTCGAGCCCGGTGTGCTGGAGGTGCACCGCAATAATAACGTCGAGTTGTACGACGAGTTGCAGGATCGGCAGGTCAACTTCCAGATAAGCTGGCCGGCGACGGGCGGGCCGTTTCCTGTAATCGTATTTTCACACGGTGCGTTCTGTTATCCGGAACAGTATGCAGATGTGACTGACTTCTGGGTGTCACGCGGTTACGTCGTTATTTTCCCCAATCATCTCGACTCGCCCAACGGGCCGAAGATGAAGGGCACCGACCTTCTCAGGATGCAGTCGTCACGCGTGCGCGACATGAGTTTTGCACTGGATGCGTTGGACGAGTTCCAGGCGAAGCTGCCGGAACTTGCGGGGCGTATCGACCATAACCTTGCCGCTGTTGCAGGGCATTCCTTCGGCGGACTTATCTCGATGCTGAAATCCGGACTCCGTTACGAAACGGTCGATGGCGAACCCGCCGGTTTTGCCGACCCGAGGTTTCAGGCGGCGGTCGTCATGAGTGGCGTGGGAGAGATGCCGCCTACTCCGGGGATGCCAAACCAGGAACGCATGTCCGAGGACCCCTTCGGTGGCCTTACCGGCCCGCTCTTTGCCAGCGGCGGCACCCTGGATGAGGGTAACGTGGGCACCGGTGTCATCTATCCCTGGCAGTGGCGTATGTCCGCGTACACGGAGTCGCCACCGGGCGACAAGTATTCCCTGGTGTTCGAGAACGCCGACCATTACCTGGGCGGACTTATCTGCCGTGACAACCGCGGCGGCGAGGCGGACCCCGCGGCTGTGCGCATCGTGCGGGCAGCGCAAACCGCATTCCTGGATGCCTATATTAAAGGTGATCCGGATGCGCTTAAGTGGCTGAAGTCGGCCGACTACGCCGGCTTAACAAACGGGCGGGCAGATTTTGAATTCAAATAGCCAAGAAGCGCAATAGGGAGAGGGAATCCGGCGAATGGCTATCCTGTTTTTCGTGATCATGTTCAGCACCATGGGCTTCGGGCTCGTGTTGCCGCCTTTTTTGTTCGTCGCGCAAAATCTGGGTGCATCCGAAACACTCGCCGCTTTTATAGTCTCCACTTTTGCGATGGGGCAGTTTATAGCGACCCCCATCTGGGGACGGATGAGTGATCGCTACGGACGTAAGCCCATCCTGGTCTGTACCATGCTGGGATCAGGGTTGGCTTACGTGGCGATGGCGCTTGCAGATACCAGCGGCAATATCTGGTTGTTGCTGGTATCGCGTTTTCTGAGCGGCCTGATGGCCGGCAACTTTGCGGCAGCCACAGCCTACGTTGCCGATGTCACTACTTCCGAAAAACGTGCCCAGGGAATGGGCATGGTGGGTGGCGCTATCAGTCTGGGTTTCATGCTGGGACCGGGTATAGGCGGACTGCTGTCCGGCAGCACGGCAGAAACGGCTTCATTATTCTGGCCGTCGATTGCCGCCACCGTCGCATCGTTTATAACGATGCTGGCAATTATATTTTTTCTTAAGGAAAGCCTGCCGCCCGAACAACGCGCAGCGAATGTTGAGCATGAGGATGAAGGTGGCAAAGGCACCATTCAATCCTTCCGGCATATCCTCTCGCGGCCGATGCTCGCCATGATGGTCGTTATGGGGTTCTTCGTATTTTTTGCGATGACCAACTTCGAGACCACCTTTCCGTTCTGGTCGAACTCCGGATTTGGCTGGGGACCGCGCCAGGTTGGGTCTATTTTCATGTTCCTGGCATTTATCGTCATGGTGACCCAGATGTTTATCGTCGGAAAACTGGCACCTATTTTCGGCGAGGGTAAGCTGCTGCTGGCAGCCGCTGCCTGCTACATATTCGGTTTACTGTTTATGGCGACGGTTCCGTTTACCTTTGAACCACCCGACTGGAAAATTATGATGTTTGGTATCGCCTTTACGGCATTCGGCGGCGCCATGTTTAATACTGCCTCGACGAGCTGGGTGTCGAAGCAGGCGGGTGACCGGGAACGGGGTTCCGTACTGGGGCTGTTCCAGTCGGCGGGCTGGCTCGGTCGGTCTATCGGCCCGACCGTGTCGGGATTCCTGTTCCAAAATGTTGGCACGAACGCGCCGCTGTTCGCGGGCGCGATACTCATGGTGCCGGTGTTCATTATCGTGATGGCGATTCGCCGACACGCGGCACAGGAATCTGCCGTTAAGGAAAGCCCCTGATAGCTGGTGTGGTGTGATATCCCTTTGATAGTTGGGAAAAATGTCCGCATCCGTGCGCGCCCGATGACTCGGTCAAAGCTACGATGCTAGAATTCTCACCCTGATGGGCATCCGCACATCATTACACTACGAAATCCAATATCGATGCCGTGCAAGAACACTTGTCTGGAGTAGACGTATGAGCATAAAGAACGATTCCATAAATTCTGATTACAAACTCGATCGTCGTGATTTCTTTGCGGGTGCTGCCGGACTGGCCGCGGCCGCCGTTGGTATCAGTGAGGCACAGGCCGGTGGGCATTTGGCGAAACCGGTGGAAATGTCTGCGGAAGACAAGGTTGCCAAACCGGTCACCCAGGGTACTGTCATCCTGGTTACCGGTGCTAACCGGGGCCTGGGGCTTGAGTTTACGCGCCAGTATGCGGCACGTGGTGCGAAGCTTATCGCCACCGCGCGTAAACCGGAAAAAGCTGATGAGCTGATTGCGCTGGCCGCTGATAATGACAACATAACCGTCGAGCAGCTCGACGTTACCGACCATGCACGTATCGATGAACTCGCGGCCCGATATGCGGAACAGCCGATCGATGTGCTGCTGAACAACGCTGGTATAGGTGGTGGTATCGAAAACCAGATGTGGGGCAAGATGAACTACGACACCTTCGACCTGGTCATGGCTGTGAATGTCAAGGGTCCAATGAAGATATGCGAGGCGTTCCGCAAGAATGTCGAGGCGAGCGACCATAAGAAGATGATCAGCGTATCGAGCAGCCAGGGTTCAATTGCAAGCGTGAACATGCCGATGCTGTACTGGTACCGCAGCAGCAAGTCAGCACTGAACATGAACATGGTGAACCTGGCGCTGCAACTCAAGCGCAAGAAAATTATTATCGGGCTGGTAACGCCGGGCGCCACTGCAACAGACTTTATCCCTGAGCCGTTCCGCAAGGCGATCAAGGGCATCCAGACACCGGAGCAGGCAACGCAAGACATGATCCGCAACATCGACCGCTTCACGCTGGCGAACAGCGGCACCTTCTTCGACTACACCGGGGACATCGTTCCCTGGTAGTTGGTGGTTATTTCCACCTGTAGGAGCGCCTTTAAGTGACGCTGGGATTGGAGGACTTGCGAAGCCAGTACTTGAATCCCATTCGGCGGAACTTATGTCGGTAAAGCAGTGCTTTACCGACTTCTAACGTCAACAACGGCAGCTTCGCGCCTAAAGGCGCTCCTACAAGGTTGCGCAATCTTTCCAACAATCAGTATTCAGCGCGCATGCGCTGCAATCTGATTGCGCCCGCCCCCTCTCGTAAACGGCGAGTAAAGAAACAGCCAAACCGTCAAACCAGGGCACCGGCCTGTTGCTGAGGCGAATTGTGCAGCTCTGAGCTGAGGCGACAGGCCGGTGCCCTGATAGATAAGGAAAGAACGAAGCCCTGCGAATGCAAGGCTTTTTAGATGCTAAAGTTAACAGAGTCTAACCAGGGTACTGAGCTATACCGGCCAATGACCGTTCAACATTTGTCTCAGCCTGCGCGACGATCTCGCCTTTACTAAGATCAAACTTTGCGACTGTACCCGTAAAGAAATTACCCAGCAGCGCAATGTTCGGGTCTGTGGATGTGCCCATCGCGGCCCAGCCGGGCCCCGGCATCTGCCATTCCTCAGTTGAATTGCCGTTGTCGTCCAGCTTGTGCAGGAAAAAACCTGCCTTGAAGTTGGCACGGATATGCAGAAGCTGTCCATCAGGCTGGTACACCACGCACATTGCCATATTCCCGCCGGAAGGATCATAGGTAATCAGGTCAGGAAGCTGGACATTAGATTCCAGGTCGTACTGGAATACCCGGTTGCCCAGTTCCGAAAGATAAATGAAGGTCTTGCCATCCGCTTTCAACGCGGTGCTGTTAACACCAAGGAAACCGGGCATGCCGCCGTGGGTTTCGGTCGCATATTCCTCCACGACTTCACCGTTGGGCTTGCAGCGGAAGGTGTGGCCTTCACCAAATACATCGCTACCGGGCATCAGGGGCAGTGTAGTTCCGAGCGGCCGATCCGGAGGGAGTTTAATCTCGTTACCTACCAGGTGTTCGCCGACAATAACAGTACCGTCGGGCGCGAAACAGATGTTAGAGAATGATTTTTTAGGGAATCCTGCAATCGTAGATTGATTACCGTTCGTATCGAAGTTCATTACTGAAAAACTTGAGCTGTCGAAAGCCCACAAGGTGCCGTCCGGACCGAAACGCAGCCCGCCGATCAGGTGGGTCGTGCCTTCCGTCCACAGCACACCTTTTTCATTCAGGTCACTGTCGAACTGGATAATGCGGCCGTCGCCCGCATGATCGTCGTCGGGGTTGTTGAGCACGGTGCAGCCGGCAAAGATGTCGCCCGCTTCGAAAGGTTGAATCGTAGATTCCTTCGTCATTCTCATTCTCCGGATTCTGGAAGCGGTCATTCTACCTGCGACCTGCGCCGCCACAAGCAAAGCCCTGACAAGCGGGCCTGCTAACCGCTGCGCGGTGTCTGGTGGCCGGCTGGCCTGAACAGGATTGCGCTGAAATCATCGGGTTTAGAGGGCTTGGACTCGTCTTCGCCCAGCATGCGCCGTCGGGCAAGGTCCCAGAGTGTTTCGACGGCCTCGGCAACCGGACCCTTGCGGATGATCTCGACTATCTCATCCTGGAGCACGTTATCGAACAACCCGTCGCTGGCTAGCAACAGGGTGTCGCGCGCCGCGATCGGAAAGCGTGAGCCGATCTCGATGCGCATGTCGTTGCTGCCGACCACGTTGGATATCTCGTGCAATTCCTCGTGGTCGAGCGCTTCGTCTTCGTGGATCAGGCCGGCTTCAACGCCAAACCCGACGGGCGAGTGTGGTGTGGTCTGCAGCTTGATCACCCCGCGCTGGCCCACGAGCCAGGCCGCGGAATCGCCCACATGATATGTCCGCACCTGGTTGTCGCGTATGTCGGCGACGGTCAGCGTGGTGGCGGTTCCGGTGCCCATCTCCAGCAATGTGCGGTTGGCATCTTCGATGCCGTCCAGTATCGCCGTGCGCACCCGTGCGTCCTCATCTTCGACATCGCGGAGTGCTTCACGAATTTTTTCCACCGCCGTGTTGGATGCCTTGCGGCCTGTCGGCAGTCCGCCGACTCCGTCGGCAACGGCCAGCACGATACAGTCACCGTTTACTGGCATGAGCGCCGCTGAGTCTTCGTTCTGTGTGGTCTTTTCGCTGGATACGGCAATCGCTACAGCAAGAGTGCCTAGCGCTGATTCAAAGCTGTGGATTTCGATATCGGCGTCGCCGACGTAAAGTTGCGCCGCGTCCAGCGTTCCCTGGGTTGTCGCTGCAGAGTTCGGAGTCTCAGTCACGCTTCGTGAGTTTCAACCGTATGTCCTTAAACGCCTTTTCCATGGCAACCGCATTCCTGAAGCGGTCCTGGTGACGGAATTCCAGCGATTTTCTAAGCCACGCTATCGTTCTGCGGCGCAGCTTGTGACGGATTCTCGCATATCCTGGCATGGGCCATGTGTATGGATAGTCCGGCAGGTGGCCACTGAACAACTGGTAGATCACCAGCCCCAGCGCAAACACATCGGACTGGAACATCGGCCGGCCCAGCGCCTGCTCCGGCGCCAGGTAGCCCAGCGTACCGGAACCTGAGGCCTTGATGGTCCGTAACGCGATCTTTGAAAAACCAAAATCCGATAAACGCAGCCGGTTGTCCGGAAACAGAATGAAGTTTTCCGGCTTCACATCGCAATGGATAATTTTGCGGGCATGCGCGTGTGAAACTGCAGCCACGGCCTGGGTCGCGAAGTCCAGCGCAAGCTGGTTGGACATGCGGCGCCTCATTCGATCCCCAAGCGTTTCTATGCCCAAGTGCATCGCGATCACGAAATAGTCATCGATGAAGCAGGCGTTCTGCACCGGCAGGATATTCGGGTGCTCCATCTTCGACGACAGCCGCGCCTCGTGCCGGAACTCATCGAGGAAGTCGTCTTCGACCAGGTCCGGGTTGGCAATCTTCAGCGCGACCCGTACGCCGTGAATCATGTCGTAGGCTTTGTAGACATCCGCCCGGGGTCCGGAGGACAGGCGCTTCTCGATACGGTATTTGCCCAGCATCTGCCGGACCCTGAATTTCTTTGTGCGTGCCAACCGGGTTTCCTGTGTCGGAAATCTTCTTGAAAGAGGCGCGATTCTACGCCAGCTTCGCGCTCAGTGGCAGGGCTAAAGCCAACAAAGTGAGCTAATTCTCGTTGTCGCGGCTAAAGCCGCTCCGGCAAGAAAATGGCCGGCCGATTTTTCAGGTTCCCCGTAGGAGTCGGCTTTAGCCGCGAACCCACGGTGGCTAAATACAGAAGTCGGTAAAGCCGTGCTTTACCGACATAAGTTCCGCCGTGTGGCATTCGAGGGCTGGCTACGCCAGGCCTCGAATCCCGGTGTCACTTAAAGCCGCTCCTACGGCGGATATCGGTTTGTGATCCGTGCCAGCCTGAAGGTGTCTCGCCACCTAAAGCTGCTATTATTCCGCCCCCGTGAAAAAGGCGCGGCGGATACCAGACCCATGGAAAGCCAGATACATAACATCAATGTGGTCGCCAAGACCGATATGCCGACACCGGAGGAGGTCAAGCAGGTGCTGCCGCTTGATGCCGCCACCGAGAAGTCGGTGGTTGCCAGCCGCCAGGTGTTGCAGGACATCCTGGATGAGCGGGATGCGCGGCTGTTCGCGGTGGTCGGCCCGTGCTCGATCCACGATATAGGTGCAGCCCATGACTATGCCGGCCGGCTGAAAGCCCTGGCCGACGAGGTGGCTGATACGATCGTTATCCTTATGCGCGTGTACTTCGAGAAGCCACGCACGACAGTGGGCTGGAAGGGGCTGATCAATGACCCCGATATGGATGATTCCTTCCACATAGAAAAGGGCATCCGCCAGGCTCGCGAACTGCTGCTGTATTTATCGAAGCTTGGCCTGCCGACGGCAACCGAGGCGCTCGACCCGATCATGCCGCAGTACCTGGGTGACCTGGTGACATGGGCAGCAATTGGGGCACGCACTACCGAATCGCAGACCCACCGCGAAATGGCGAGTGGCCTGTCGACACCCGTCGGCTTCAAGAACGGTACTGACGGCTCGCTGGACGTCGCGATCAATGCTTTAAAGTCTGCTGTCCGGCCCCATCATTTCATGGGTATTAACCAGCAGGGTCGTACTGCCGTTTTTCAAACCCGCGGTAATCCCTATGGTCATGTAGTGTTAAGGGGCGGCGGCGGCCGTCCGAACTATGACTCGGTATCTATAGCATTGTGCGAACAGGAGCTTGACGAGGCAGGTCTGCCGCGGCGGATCGTAGTGGATTGTAGCCATGCGAATTCCAATAAGGATCACAATCTGCAGCCACTGGTTGTGCGCGATTGCGTCGAGCAGGTTGTGAATGGCAACCGGTCAATCCTGGGGCTGATGCTGGAGAGCAATATCAATGCCGGCAACCAGAAGCTGGGTGACGATCCGTTGAAACTAGAGTATGGCGTATCGGTGACTGATGCCTGTATCGACTGGGAAACGACCGAAACCACCCTTCGCCAGGCGCGCGAACACCTGTTGCCCGTCATCCGGGGCCGCAAAATCGCTTAAGAACTTTAGTCGCTATTCATCCTTCCTAGGATGGGCGTGCTGGGCAGGATGCCCGAATGTCGCGGAGGCCAGGGATGGCCGGGAGCGACGCACTGCGTTCCGAGCCGTGGCGATGAGCCGATGCCCGGGCTTACCGGAATACTACCGTTCGCTGGCCGTTCACAAACACCCGGTGCTCTATATGGTACTTAACCGCCCTCGCCAGCGTGATGGCTTCCGCATCGCGCCCGACGGCAACCAGGTCGTCGACATCAAAGGTGTGATCTACCCGTTCGACCACCTGCTCGATAATCGGTCCTTCATCCAGGTCCGGTGTCACGTAATGCGCCGTTGCACCGATCAGCTTTACACCGCGATCATGTGCCTTCTGATAGGGGCGGGCGCCCTTGAAGCCGGGCAGGAAGGAATGATGAATATTAATAATATGACCGGCGAGTTCCTGGCATAAATCGTCCGACAAAACCTGCATGTATCGCGCGAGTACCACCAGGTCTGCATTGGTGTCCTTTACGATCTGTAACAACTGTTGCTCACCGCTGGCCTTATTGTCCTTATCGACCGGCACGCAATAGTACGGAACATCATGCCACTCAGCGAGGCTACGCAAGTCTTCATGGTTTGAAACGATCGCCGGTATTTCCATGCAAAGTGCACCAGTGCGATAGCGATAGAGCAGATCGTTCAGGCAATGCTCATGTTTTGACACCATGATCATGACACGTGGCAGCTGCGACATGTCATGCACATCCCACTGCATATCGAACTGTTCGCTTATGGTGTTAAAGCCCTCACGGAATTCTTTTTCTGACCACTTACCGTTATTCGTCGTAAAGCGGGCACGTGAAAAAAAATTTCCGGTATCGCGATCACCATAATGCGCAGATTCCTCCACAAAGAAATTCTGGTCACGCAGGTAGCCTGCCACGGCCGCAACGATACCTACCGTGTCGGGGCAGGTAACGGTCAATATGTACGATGTTTTCGACTGGGTCATAGTCGTCAATCACTCATCCGCGTGAACCGGCATCCTTTTGCTGGGGCGCAGTCTGCCGATAAACATGAGTGATTGCAAAAAGCTCCCCAAAGCTAGGGAACCAGCCGTTTCCGGTCAGCGTACCAGCAGCCGATAACGACACCGCCGAATACCGTATACACAAGGCCAAATACCCAGGGCTCCGCGTCGAAAAACAGAATCTCGTGCAACCAGTGCCGGATAAATGACTCACCGTAGGCTTCCTGGCCTGCCTTTAGTCGTAACTCCTGCTCCCAGACCGTGAGTGGACACAGGTGGCCGAGCCAGGTCTGTACAACGACGAAACCGATAAATGCGAGATGCGTGTAACGGAATGTACGATTATAAACCCAGTGCCAGTTCAGGATACGGCCGAGAAGGATCGCGATAAAACCAACTACGATAAACAGGATTACCAGGAAATGGGTGACCAGTATCCCGTCAGCGAGTGCGGCGAAAAGCACCGGGTTGTCCATCGTATCAGCTCAGTCGCAAAGCTCCCGGCGGCGCAGGAACCGTTCGGCATTCCCGCAGAAAATGCCGGCGAGTTCACGCTCGGTCAGAAACTCTGCCGAGTTATAGGCTTCGAGTGAGTCGCCATAATCGTGTCCGTCGCTGCCGAACATGATCCGGCCCAGCAAGCCTGCTTCCTTGTAAGTCTGCAACAGGCGGTGGAACTTCTCGCGCGGCAGCACCCATTCCCAAGGGCTGATGTCTACGTGGACTTTCGGATACTGGGTCAGCAGGTCCAGCACTTCCGGGTACACCAGTGGGTTGGCATGCATGATGTACACCTTCAGCTTCGGGTAACGGGCCAGCACGTCTTCGACAAGCAGTGGGTTCCCGTTACTGATGCGGAAATCCGGGCAGCACTGGTGCGCCGTAAGCGGCGGGGCTGAGTGGGTGTGAAAAGCCACGGGGATGCCGAGCCGCTGTGCCATCTCGTAGTAGGGATCCATCCGCGGATCGCCGTAGGGCACTCCGGCATACTGGTTGTAGAGTTCGCCCATCACGCCGTACTCACCGCTCGTGTATTTTGCTTCGAGCCATGCAGGGTTTGGGAAATCGCCACCTGCTTCAAAACAGCGGTACTGGAACCAGGTTGGGTTCTCGCCATTGATGCAGGGGAATACAGGCCCTGGCAACAGGCGCTCCGGTTCGGCAGCAGACCAGGCGGTTAGAAAGGCTTCCGGCCCACTCGTAGCCGCCAGCACCACGTTGTATTCCTTGAGCTTTATCAGCGCTTTCTCGCGGGCAGCGATATTTTTGGGCTTGTCGGGATTGCCGTGCTCGCCAAGCGGCCATGCATGCAGGTGCATGTCGATGATCGGGCCGTCATAGGCCCATGCAGGTGCACCAAAGGAAAGCAGCAGTATTAGGCCTGCCAAGCGCATCATGAAGCCTGTTCACCCGATTCTGTTGCGACCTTCTTCTTTGCATACAGCCACAGCAGCCGCGAGGCTGTAAACAGGATGAATACACCGAAGATGCTGTCGACCAATACGACACCGCCCGCACCCGGTTCACCCATAAAGCCCAGGAGGGTCGCAACAGCGGTTAACACAATCATGATCGAGGCGATCAATAAAATAATGGAAACAATTTTTGCAGCAAGAATCATAGCTCAGGTCTATCCCTCTGGTTCATCCTATTGTGGGTTCCTGCACCCGGGTTAAACCGGGTGCTCGCCACATACTGTAACCCGGTGCATGACCCGCAGGCTGTAATAGTCGTTTACCGCAAAGTGCTGGGTACAACGGTTGTCCCAGAAGGCCACCGAATGGGTTTCCCAGTTGAACCGGCAGACGAACTCCGGTTGCGCCAGGTGCACGTACAAAAATTCCAGTAGTGTGTCGCTTTCTGTACGGCTCAAGTCCTTGATATATGAGGTAAAGTTTCTGTTCACGTACAGGTATTTTCTACCCGTCTCCGGGTGCGTGCAGACGATCGGGTGCTCAACCGGCGGCGTCTTTTTGTGCAGGTTTTCCAGTTGTTTCGGCGCCGACGGCTGCTCCATAAAATCGGCCGGCATGCTGGCGGTAATGTCATGCACGGCCGTAAGGTCCTCTACAAAAGCCTGCATTTTCGGCGACAGCATTTCATATGACTTGTACAGATTCAGGAACATCGTATCGCCACCCGCCGGAGGAACATGTTCGCCGAACAGAATTGCGGCCATCGGTGGCTCCTGTATATAGGTCAGGTCGGTATGCCACTGGTTCGACTGGTAGGACATTTCTGCCGGGCCGGTTTCCTTGCTGCGCAGTGCGATAATTTCGGGATGGCCTTCCAGGTTCGGGATATACGGGTGTATGTGCAGTTCGCCGAAGCGGCGGCCGAAATCCTTCTGCTGGTCAGGCGTGATGTCCTGGTCGCGGAAAAAGATCACCAGGTATTCGAGCAGTGCCTGGTGTACTTCCTCGAACACGCTGTCACTCAGCGGTTCGCGCAGGTCGACACCATGAATTTCTGCACCGAGGTTACCGGATACCGGCCGGACTTCTATTTCGTTGTATTCCATGGGGTTGCTTATGATTATTTTTATAGACTATAGCCTAGTCTTAGACGGGTGCCTTAATCTACCCGGGGTCCTCCCATGTCCATGTGCCGGTAGCGGTCAGCCTGGAACCCGGATCCGTTCAACTAGTTTCTTCACTTCGACAGGCGGTGCCGGTGTCAGTGCGCTAACAATCATTGCCACGTGGAAGTTAAGGACAGCACCGACCGCACCAATGCCCTCGGGCGATATGCCAAACAGCCAGTTCGCCGCGATGTTCTCTGCGAAAGGCTCAATGAACACGCCCTTGAAGTAAACAATATAACCGACGGTGAAACCAAGCCCCGTCAGCATGCCGGCGATTGCACCCTGCTTGTTGACCCGGTAACTGAAAATGCCCAGCAGAATGGCCGGGAACAGAGACGCCGCAGCCAGCCCGAAGGCGAGGGCAACCACCTGTGCAACAAAGCCGGGCGGGTTGTAACCGAGGTACCCGGCAAGCAGGATCGCGACGGCTGCACTGATGCGTCCGGCCAGCAGCTCTCTTTTCTGACTGATATCGCGTACGAAGGTGCTCTTCAACAGGTCATGCGATACCGAGGCGGAAATAACCAGCAGCAAGCCTGCTGCGGTCGACAGTGCTGCTGCTATACCTCCCGCAGCAACCAGCGCAACGACCCAGTTTGGCAGCCTGGCGATTTCGGGCATCGCGAGCACGATAATGTCGCGGTCAACACCGAGCTCATTTCCCTGCCAGCCATAACTGTCAGCCGTTGGGGTAAATTCCATATTCGTATCGTTGTAGTACTGGATGTGCCCGTCACCATTTTTGTCATCGAAGGTCAGCAGGCCCGTTGCTTCCCATGTTCTGAACCACTCAGGTCGCTCTTCGTAAGCGAGGTTACCGTTTGCTGAGCCTACCGGGCCGGTCTGAATGGTTTCCGTCAGGTTAAGGCGCGCCAGTGCACCGACAGCGGGTGCCGTTGTGTAAAGCAGGGCGATAAAAAATAATGCGTAACCGGCGGAGATACGTGCATCACGTACCCTCGGCACGGTAAAGAAACGCACGATGACGTGCGGCAGTCCTGCCGTCCCGATCATCAGCGCGAGTGTAATAAAAAATATATCTATAGTGCTCTTGGTTCCGCTCGTGTATGCAGTAAAGCCAAGATCCGTGACGATCTGATCGAGTTTGCCAAGCAGAAAGCCCCCGCCATCGATCACCGTACTGCCGAAAGCGATCTGTGGAACCAGCGTGTCGGTTACCTGCAGCGAAATAAATACTGCCGGTACGGTGTACGCGAATATAAGCACACAGTACTGGGCAACTTGTGTATAAGTGATGCCCTTCATGCCGCCGAGTACCGCGTAAAAGAACACGATCGCCATGCCGATTACGAGACCTACCGTGATATCGACGCCCAGAAAACGCGAGAACACGATGCCGACGCCACGCATCTGGCCGGCGACGTAGGTGAAGGAAATCACCAGCAGGCAGATGACAGCTACCACCCGGGCGGTTTGGGAGACATACCGGTCGCCGATGAATTCGGGTACCGTGAACTTGCCGAACTTGCGCAGATAAGGCGCCAGCAGGAGGGCGAGCAGTACGTAGCCGCCCGTCCAGCCCATCAGGTACACCGAGCCGTCGTAGCCGAGAAATGCAATGAGCCCAGCGAGTGATATGAACGAGGCTGCGGACATCCAGTCGGCCGCCGTCGCCATGCCGTTGGCAACCGGGTGCACATGTTTGCCTGCCACGTAGAATTCGCCGGTGCTACGCGCCTTGGACCAGAACGCTATGCCTATATAAAGCGCGAAGGACGCACCGACAACGATATAGGTAAGCGTCTGCAGGTCCACGCTCAGTCCTCTTCCACGTGGTGGCGTTTGTCGATGATCGACATGCGCCAGGCGTAGAAAAAGATCAGGACGACGAATACATAGATACTGCCCTGTTGCGCAAACCAGAACCCGAGTTTGAAACCGGCAATCTCGAACTGGTTCAGGAAATCAAGCAGCAGTATCCCGCACCCGAAGGAAACCATGAACCAGATTGCCAGGCACAGTGCCACGAGCCGCAGGTTGTCCTGCCAGTAGGTGCGCTTGTTCATTCGTTTAACCCCTCGCGCTCAAGTATATACATGCAAGGTAAACTACCGGGCAGGCTTGTTTGCACCGGACGCCAGGTACGCATCCAGTACGCACCGCCCAAGATTCTGGGCTGCGGCGTAAGCCATCGGCAATCCGTGTATCATTTTCGGGATCTTGCCATCCAGTGGACCCTCCATGCACTTGTCGATCAGCGTCCGGACAGTCATATAGCAATCTTCCGGCGCGCCTTTGTAGACCAGGGCAAACCCGGCATCCGGGTTCGTGCACAGGCCCGGTACTGAGCTGACCTTGAAGTTATGTACCCAGTCTTCTCTCGGCATGACGGGTTGGCTGTCTACGTACTCGGGCGTCCTCAGGGCGTCCTCCGCCAAATCAGAGGCTTCTGCCAGGCCGGCTGCAATAATCAGGCAGGTGGCGACCAGGAGAACCTTATTCACGGGCACCCTCGCAGAAAGTATGAAATAACCGGCGAGTCGTTTGGGTCGTTAAAATTGAACATCATGACACCTCCCAAAAGGATCTGTGTTCCGGACCATCGAACCGTGTATCCTGCGCATGAAATAGTACCCCGGAATAAGGAGCCGCTGACATGCAACCCGATCCTGCCTGGGAGGGGGCTATTGCCTTCCATGAACTCATGTTCGGCACCTGGCTCTCTTACATACTGCTGGTTATCCTGTGGGAAAAGGTGCTTCGCGCACCGTTGCAGGAGTGGAAATACTTGCTGCTTACCTGTCTCTCCGCAAGCTTCTTCGTCATCAACCACTATTTCTTCTTTGCACCGTTTTACCTGTGGGTTATCAACGGGTACACGCTTATTTTCGCATGCGTATGGTATGGGCTGGGAATGCGGCAGGAAGGGCGAACGCTGATCTGGAAGTGCGCCGGTCTTATGCTTGTGATTGTTCACTCGGCGTCTTACATTGGTTTCGAGTTGCTGGCGCGTCTTGCAGTCGAGCAGGGCGTGCATGAAGTGTGGATTATGGTGGCGAGCTATGCCGGGTTTGCCGGCATTATTCTGTGGCGCCGTGCCTAGTCGTCAGCTGAAACTTTATCCGTTACTTTTGCTGGTTCCGACGGTTTTGCCCATTTGATTTCTCCGGCAACAAACCAGGCACCGACACCCAGAGCTGCATACGTAATCCCGACGGCTTTTATGATGGGCTGTGTTGCACCAAGCTGGTACATCGCATGCCAGAACTGGTAGCCTCCGTATGCCAGCATGCCCAGTGCAGTCATAAAGGCGCCGTTGCGACCCATGCGAACCGCTTCCTTGTGCCTGATTGACCAGATAACCATCCCGGCACCGACGCCGACTATCGCATCAAGCACGGCCAGGGTGGACATGTGCCGGTATGCAACCTCAATACTGACAGCCATAAGTTCCGCTGGCCTTTCAATTGCAAAAATAAGGCTGTACAGGTTGCCCGCAACCAATTCGGAGAGCATCAGTATCGCGATGAAGCCAAAGTAGAGTTCGGGTAGAAGATCTTTCATCTCACACCCGGAGCAGTGGTTGTTCGCTCATGCTTTTGTCGTGACAACAGGGTAGTCCCATTACCCTGATAGGATACAAGATACTCGTTATAAAGTAGCCACGCCAGCAGGCCAAACCTCGGGATTGCGGTGGTTGTAACGATGAGGCAGCCCTATCGGCGGCCAAGTGCGAGCAGTTCGCTAATTTCCGGTTGCTCCTGGTACACCGGAACATCGGAACCGACATCGATCCAGGGCTGGGCGCTGCGGTACCAGACGTGTGCGTCCGGCTTAAAAGACGATGTGTCGTCCAGTGTGCCCGGTTTAAGCACGACAATTGGGCCAAAGGACGGTGAGGACAACCAGACGGCAATACCACAATCAGCACAGTGGTGGCGCTGTCTTGTTTTACCATTCAGTTCATACTCATTAATGCTCAACATACCGGACGTAAGTTCGATATCCGGCTGCTGCAGGATCATGGAAAGCCCGAATGCAGACCCGGAAAATGACTGGCAGTCGGTGCAATGGCAGGCATAGCAAACGAGAGGGTTGCCGTTAATAATGTAGCGTACCTTCCTGCAGTGGCAACCTCCGGTTGGGCTGGTCATCGGATTTCCCTTTGCATCACGGCAGGGCTGTCAGGCAGGCAACCGGCTACTCATCCTCATCATCTTTAAAAAGACAACTCTTGGTGTATTCGGCTGCTTCGTTCGTGCTCCAGTCACCCGCAGATTTTTCTTTGAGTTGCGCACACCATTCCTTGCTGCCGGGTTCCGGGGCACAGCCCGAAATCATGGCTACGATTACAAGTAGAGGTAAAAGGCATCTGGTCATTTCAATTACTCCGGTCTCAAGGGGGTTGGTGAAGGGCCAAGCGTTTTGTTTATGGCTACAGTATATAGCCGACATGTTCCGGGATTGCTTGCGAGCGGCCTTGATCGAGGCATTTTACCATCTGGATCGCATCCATCGTGTAGTCGACCAAAGGATGCGGATATACGACTTCCCTGTTCGCCTCATTAACTGCCTGTGCTAATCCCGGGATCCGCAATAGCGGGTCACAATCTTGTTGAAGTCGTCGGGAAATTCGGCATGTGGACTGTGTCCGGCATCTTTAACAACCACCATCTGTGTCTGCACACCGCTGCTCTCGAGTATTTCGTTGAACATCCTGCCCAGCCCTACCGGAACCTGGGGGTCTTTTTCTCCAAAAATTACGAGGCTGAGCGCCTTGAGGTCACCTTCAGTGATTTCATCGTGGGCTTTATCTCTCAGTGCAGTAAAGATGGGATGGGCCGGATTCAGACGCAGCGTCGGGTGCCCGGGGTAGGGCGGTAACGAAGCCATGCCTTTCATCGCCTCCCGAATCTTCGGGGACGCATGCTGGTTGACCACCTGCTGTGCAAGTTCGTCCGTGACGTTATTGCCTGTCGGAAAGCGCAGCAGTAAAGCGCGGCGGGAACTATAAAAAGTAGGGCCACCGGCAGGATGCACCGGACCGGCCACATACATGACAAAGTTGAGCGCGTCGAGCATGAGTTTCCCGTCATCGGGGACCATCACGGTCCCGACATTTACGAGGCAATGCACAAGGTCGGGTCGATCCAGTGCAACGCGGGTAACCGGCCAGCCGCCCTGCGAATGGCCGACGAGCGTGACATCTTCGAGCCCCAGCGCTTCGATAAAGCCCCTGAGATGTATGGCATCGAGCGTATAGTAGTTGGAGTAGTCTTCGGTACGCTTCAGGTTATCGGTGCCACCCTGGCCGAGACGGTCGAGCGCGATGACGCGGAAATGTTCTGCCAGCCCGGGAAAATTCTGTTTCCACTTGCGCGCGTGGTTATTGAAACCTCCGGTCTGTCCGCCGTGCACCAGGACCAGTGGCGGGCCATCGCCCATCTCGAAGTAGCGCGTGCTAATGCCGTCTACATCTATCATCTTTACTGAATCTTCCGGCATCGCGTTTGCCCAGGAAGGTGTCTGATCCGTTCGGGCGGGCATGAAGTCCAGTTCCAGGGTGCAGGCTTTCGTGCCCGTCCTGGTATCCGCTACCGTGACCGGCACCCCGCGAGCAGGCGATGGGGAATTAAGCACCAGGTGAAATCCCGGGCGCTCATCATCCCAGTTACACTCCTTTAGCGCCTGTTTGTATACCAGTTGAATGCCGCTTTTCTTCAGCCCGTCCAGTTCAATATCAGCAGGCAGGTCTTCGCCGCAGATGATGAGATCGGAGTCATAATCCGCACGCATCGGAAGGCCTGGGGAAATAGTGCACAGGGGATCCGTTTCCGACAGGGCACTTCCCCACACAAAAATACCCAAAGGGAAAGTTATCAATAATTGGATGGTTGCGTTCTTCATGGCCAGACTTATGTGTACAAG
>JASLMV010000019.1 GCA_030746435.1 Gammaproteobacteria bacterium
ATGAGCCCCGGGTATGAGCGTACCTGCTTGCCCTTCGAGTGCACCGTGGCGCTGACCGCGACGATGTCACCGACTACGGCCGGCGGTGCCCAGAACTGCACGGTCTTGATATCGCCCTCGGGCTCGGTCGCTTTCACCAGCGGGTTCATGTCGACTTCGCCGTTTTCGCCGAAGTCGTTACACGGTTTGCCGTTGGTCACATCGACTGCGAACAGACGCCGGTCGCTCGTCGCCGTGTACACACGCCACTCGCACGCACTTCCGGGTTCGGCATCACTATCGTGCCAGATGGAAACGCCACGGCACTTGTACTGACCGAAGCGTTCGATCGCGACCATCGGGTCGAATACCCAGCGCTCGGTACCCGTGGCCGGATCGAGCGCAACGATCCGGTTGAAGTCGGTGCAGAATACGAGCGATTGTCCTGCCGCGACGGGCGTCAGTAACGGGGTCGCGTGCAGGCTGTGGAATGTGAAGGTACCCTTGGGTACTTTCTCGTCTTCGCCGGTGCGGTAACTCCAGGCGAGTTCGAGTTGCCCCACGTTGTCACGGTTGATTTGGCCGGAGGCGGCGTAGCGCATCCCGCCCGGATCACCGCCGTATGAAATCCAGTCGGATTCGGCCTGTCGGTCGCCCGTCACACCGCAGCCCGCCGCCAGTGCGGCTATTAACAACCCGAGTGCTGTTCTCGCCATTTGTTCTGCCCCCTGCTCTGGCCGGATCAGTATACTGCGGGCAGGGGTAAGCGGTTATGAAAACAATAACTACAGCGAAGCTTGTTCCACTGCTGGTTACACTTATATATATATCGTTTGCCGCATCGACAACCGTGGCTGCGGCCGAACAGCAGCTCACGCCTGAACAGGCCGCATTCGCCGAACGTACCTATGCCTTTATGGACGAGATGGATGCGCTGTACTTCGGCACGCTCGCAAAGTTGAACGGTACCGATGAAGTCGAGGTGCTGGACTTCCCCACCGAGTATGGCGACCACAACGTTAACGTGTCGCGCGGTCCCGTTGTTGAAAAAGCGGGACGCATGCGGGTGGTGCACAGGAAGCCGAAGATGGAATTCCAGGGTAAGCCGATCTGGAGCCGGTTTTTTTCGGTGGATACGCATCCCGCCACACCGAAGGTCGGCATGCTGCATGCCGCGTTCACGATCAATTTCAAGGAAGACGGTTCGAGCATGGTAGGAGGCTGGGTGGATGTGCTGCCGGGTGCGATGCCGGCTGAGGACCTGGCGCGGCTGAAAAAGGCTATGGACAGGATTTTTACCGACTACGGCATTGATCCCGAACCGCACCGCACGATGAGTTGCGAGGGCAGCCCGGGCGAAGGCGAACGGCGACGGGAACCGGCCTGTGTCGGCGGCAGTTTCTACGGCCGTGACATGATGGTTGTTAATGATAAGAACTTTAACTTCATGAGCGAGTTCTACCGCGAGTTTCTGTTGATCTACCTGGACTTAATCGGGCAGCACCGCGCTACGCCTTATACAGATGAAGATCTCGCCAAACAGGATTACATGCGGCGTAACTGGCTCGAGGACCGCTTCTTTTCTGATCCATACACGGGTAATGTCGTGCCCTACGAAGTCTGGGCGTTGTCCACGCTACCGCCGGTGGTGAAGTTTTAAGGTGCGTTACTCGTAAGCACCTCGATGGCAAAGCCCAATAGAAAATCTGATTTAAAGGGGATACCTATGTTTCGTACAACCTTGTTCACTTTGGTAGCTGTCTTTATGCAGCCTGTTTTCGCCCAGGTTACCGTATTGCCGGCGCCGACCGACCCGAACTTCTGCCAGGCCGTGCAGAAGTTCATGTCGAACACCGATATGGACAGCGACAACACGGTGTTTACCGACATGCCGGAGTACCGGCATTCCAAGCCGATGGTCGACCCGCTGCAGACCTACCAGGTGGTAACGTACATGGGCCAGCAGCCCATCATGGTGTCATGCAAAATCAAGGGGGCTGCCCACATACGTTCCGCTCATGGCGACGCTGCCGCGGGCGAGCAACTGTATTGCCCGGATGTGGCGCGCGTACTGAAGACGCAGGCTGTAGCCGGATTGCACCAGGACGGTTTGCTCGCAGCCGCGGACAAGGCCGAGGCCCTGGTCATCGATGACAATGAGCCCTTCGCGACCGGCCGGGATTACCTCGCAGATTTCGAGCTGAGCTATATCGGGGATGACGGCGCTATCCATATCAATTCGCCGGGGCTCTTCCACGATTACGACGGCTGGACGACCTGGATACTGCCGGAAAGTTTCGAGGGTCAGGCCTACTGCCACCTCGCGACCGTCAGTTATATGAAATCACTGGCCACCGGTGACGCAGAGCCGGGTACCGTGGTGACTACCGCCGACGACGCACCGGTCGTGCCGCAGTAGCATACAACCCGCCAGTCATCACACATTCAACTGAGTGTGCTGATCGCCTGTGTTGCGATAGCTGCGATGCTGTTGTCCGGCGTTGCATCAGCGGGCGCACAGTACACGTACCTTCAAGAGACGCGCCCCTGCAGACGGCTTTCCGGAAAACGGGCTAGCTCGATAAAAATGCGCATTTTATTGTTGTAAAAGCGCAACAAAACGGCCCTGGTAACGCGGTAAGCAGCCCAGAGCCTTTGTATTTCAGGCGTTTAAGCGAGGGTAGAAAAATACTGCAGCGTGGGGAAATTGCTGTTATGGTGCGGAGCAAGCCTGGCGGGGAAACCCGCGAAGGGCGGGTTATTTATTTTTTTATTGCGTTTATTTATATGTATGGAGACAGGTGGATGAATAAATTACATATTGTGTTATTGAGCGCTCTGCTCGTGCCAGTTGGCGCGACGAGTGCCGACCTTGATCTGGAGCTGGGTGGCTTCATCTGGACAGAAGTCGGAACGGGTGACCGTTATGACGATTCGGATGATGATCAAACTGGCGTCAGTAAGGCAGGTATTACGGTGTCGACTTCGGTTGATAACGTCAGTGCCGGCCTTACCCTGGGTGTCGATGGGATGATCAATGAAGATTTAGGTAGCGACGGTTCAGCCAGCGACGATGACCTTGAAGTCAAAGAAGCCTGGGTTGCTTTTGATTTTGAGTGGGCTGACGTCACAATCGGTAAACAGGCATTGGGCTTTGGCCTGAAACCTGCCGGTTGGGTCGGTGGTCGCCCGATCAACGACGGTCTCGAGTTTGATGGGTCAGACGTTGGCCGCAACAATAGTGGGCAAGTGGTTACGGGTATCGCCGCCGATATGGCACTGGGCGATTTCACGGTGCGCGGTGTCATGTTTGACAGTAGTGATTCCGACGGCGGGGATCACTCGATGTCTGATAACTGGATGCTCCAGCTTCGCTCTGATGACCTCTTTGGTTCAGGCCTTTATGCTTCTGCCGGCTATCAAGAAACTGTCTTCGCCGGGATCGATACTGAAGTCGAATCTATCGGCGCTGGTTATGATTTCGGTTGGGCAGATATCTCACTTGAGCATCAGGAAGCTGAAGTCGATGGGTTCCCAGAACAAGAGTTCTTGATTATCGCAGTGGGTATTCCCGTGAGCGATTCCACGGGGGTATACATCGACTATGCGACGGGTGAAATCGATGGCGATGATAGTGCTGAGACAACCCGGATTGGCGTTACTCATGCCTACAACGATAATGTCGACATCATTCTGGAATGGTCAGATGATGATTATGATGATGCCTGCGTAGGGGCTTGTGACGATACAGACAGTATCGACCTGCGTATTGCCTTAGGCTTCGAGTAAAAGCTGCAGAGCTGTATTGCTTTAAGCTTTGATTAAAAGCTACAGAGCCCGTTAACGTGAGTTAGCGGGCTTTTTTATGCCCCTTAACTATAGGGCCAAGGGATCAGGCAAGGATCACGAAAGGGCGGGCACGATATGCTCGCCGATGGTTCTTATGGCCTTGTCAGGCTCGCCGTAAACCTTGAGCGCGATCTGGTTGAGGCCCGCCTTCTCAAAGCTTTTGAAGCGCTCCACTTCTTTGTCGATGTCGGCCAGCGCCGAGGCCGAGGTCCCGCGTTCGACGATCTTGTCGACGATCTCATCGGGAACGCCCTCGATCACCGGGTTCTTCTGGTAAAAGGCCTTCGCGAAGCTCGAAAGATTGTCGGTGACGATCTTCGCTTCGTCTTCATCCACGACATCGCGTATGTAATCCGGATAAATCGTGCCGCGTACACACAGCCAGATGCGGGCCTCACGGTTGGCCTCGACAGGGTCTTCTTTTACGTGCCACGCCCAGAAATTGTTGAGGGGATAGCTTGCCGGGTTCACGCCACGTTCCTCCAGCACGGGGTCTATGATTTCGTGTACCCAGCTCATGCGGCCGGGCGTGAAGTCGCTGACCATCATGCCGTCGGCATAACGGGCCGCGGATTTCAGCATCTGCGGGCCGTTGACACCGGCATAGATCATGGGCCGTGGTTGAGTGACCCACGTGGTGTCCATCCAGCTAAGCGGATACATCTCGCCTTCGTAGCTGCCGACGTGGCCGCTGGCCGCAAGGTGCAGGATTTCGATGCATTCGCGCATCGCGCGCACCATGCGCTGCGGTTTATAACCCATCGCACCGGCCGTGCCGCCGCCACCGCCCACAACTATCTGTGCGCGGCCGTCTGCGAGTTCATTCAGTGTTAAGAGCGAGATGGCCATCTTCAGCGGATGCAGCTCGTAGGGGCTGACCGCGATCGGACCCATCGCAATGCGCTCGGACTGCATGGCGAAGGGTGTGAAGTTAACGAAAGCGTCGCGGCCGTTCGCGTTGTTAGCAACCCAGATACCACCCAGGCCGTAATCTTCGGCGAGCTGGCCGAGCCGGGCGAACTCCGCAGCAGTCTTGTCGGATTCTATGATGACGTCGATACGCATACTTCGCCCTGTGTTGAGTTCACTGCAACCTAGCACGCTGCCCGGCAGGTGTCAGCCCCGCATCTGCGCGGCTGCATAAAAAGATATACAGTACCCACGGGCCTTGTCGGGGGAAGAGGGCATGTTCAGAAAAGTTTTACTGCCGGCATTTATGGTTGTTGCCCTGCTGGCAGCCTGCACCGGTGACCGTGGCGACAGCGTGGCCATTACGGAATCCGGGCGCTATACGCTGACTTCGTCAGACATGGAGCGCGAATACTATTTACAGCTCCCCATCGGTTATGCGCCGGACGAGGGGGCGCGGCCCCTGCTGATTGCGCTGCACGGTGCCGGCGACAGTATCGAAGGCTGGCTGGACGGTGGTTTCCAGGGCGATGGCCTGCTGAAGCTGGCGCGTGACGAGGCGGTCATGGTCATTCCCAATGCACGCATGAAAGCGGAAGAACGGCGCATCTGGGATCCGGGCACCGAGACCGACTACACCTTCTTCCTGGATTTACTGGCCGAACTCGATGAGCGGATCACTTACGACGGGCGACGCATATTCATTACAGGCCACAGTGCCGGCGCACTCATGACGCACGAACTGGGCTGTCGCTTCGGGAACCTCATTCGTGGGATAGCGCCGTCGGCGGGTTCGATAACGTCCAGCATGACTCCGCGCTGTACGGGCGCGGTTGCGGTACTGCAGATACAAAGCGATGCGGACGAGATAGTGCCCGTGGCCGTGGTAACCGATACACGTGATCTCTGGGCGCTTTACAACGGTTTTGACCCCGATGAATCGCGTGCCGGCGTCACGGATGAATGTGCTGACTATTCACCTCCCGGTTCGGCTTACCCGGTGCAGTGGTGCCTGCACCATTCGACCGAGTTCGACGGCCATACGTGGTGGACCAAAGCCGATGAAGCCATCTGGAATTTCTTCACCGGCTTAAGCATCGAAGATGCTGCTAATGATCCGCCGCCCGGTGGCGGCAACGTTAAGCTCGCACGTGCGTTCCCGATGACGCTGAGCGTAGCCGTTGCATTTCCGGAAGGCATGGCAAAGGTATTGCGTGCCGGGATGTTCCTGTACCCGCAGGGTTCGCAACCACCGATCTCCGGCGCGCCTCTGCACATGCTTAATTCGGATGTCGATCTCGGTGACCCGCAGCCGGGCACTCTGCAGAGTTTCGATATTCCGGTAAAGCTGCCGCGGGCTGAGGCGTTGCCCAAAACCTATGCTTTGCTGCTTGCCGTGTACGTCGAAGGGGGGTCACACCCGATACCGACGCCGGGCGTGGACCTGAGTGTGGTTTATGAGCTGACCATTAACGATGCGGAACAGCCCGTCGTGATCGAAGACATTTTATACCTTAAGACGATCTAGTTGCTTGCGTCTCTTTTCTCACGTACGTCCGCGACGTATCGCATGAATTTCTTTCCCGGGCCCCACTTGTTGCTGGTAGGGGCGTAGGTAGGCTCGCCCATGCGGTAAAAGGCCATTTCCTGGTTGGCCCCGCCTTTTTCCACGTAAGCCACTATCAACTGCAGATGTTCCCGGCCCGCAAACTTTTCCCGCTCGTGCACGAGTTCCATTCCGTGGAAAATAACGCCGTCGCCCGGATCCAGCTCCAGGTTGATCACCTCGTCACCACGATGCATTGCCAGCGGCCATGGATCGCTTGCAAGGATCGTAATACTTACGTTGACTTCGCTTGCGGCCTGGTCGATATGTTTGCGGAGCACATCGCCTTTTTTATACAGGCGCACGAAGGAAAAAGTCGGGTAAAGGTCCAGCCCCGTTTCTGCCTCGATGCGTGACCGGAGTGTGTACATGACCGTATCCGCACAAGCTTCGCCCGAGGCATTCAGCGATGTGCCATCCCTGTTAAACTGGGATTGTCTGCCCTTAAGGATTTGCCGGTAGTAGGATCCAAGAAAGGTGAGCAAGTACGGCTCAATCAAACCCTTTACAGCAACGAACCTTTCTTTTTCAAATTTTTCTGCGTTCGTTAGTTCCATTGCCTCATGATTATACAGGAGTGGGCCAGGCTCAATATTGGGGAAAACACTATGTTCAATAAGGCTTTTTTACTTGCTTGTGGATTGGCGCTAATAGTACTTATGGGTTGTGCAACAGCGCCAGAACATAATGTTGCCGAGGGCTACGGGATGGAGGTGCTGGTGCCCGGTTCGGCCATGCACGGGGTGCATGGTCTTGCGTTCGATAAGGATGATGTGTTGTATGGCGCGAGCCTGACCGGTTATTCGGTTTACCGGATCGATACCGTAACGGGTGAGGTTACAACCAAGATTCCACCGCCCCTGGGGAACTCTGACGATGTGGCAGTTGCGCCCGACGGCACACTGGCCTGGACTGCCGGCGCTTATTCGGCGGTGCATGCCCTGACCCCTGAGGGTGACATCAAAGTGCTTGCGAAGGATTTGCCGGGGGTGAATTCCATTAACTACTCGGCAGATGGTCGCCTGTTTGTTACGCGCGTATTTGGCGGTGACGCGTTGTACGAAATCGACCCTGAGGGCGATGCAGAGCCACGCATGATAGCTAAGAAGCTTGGTGGCCTGAACGGTTTCGAAGTGACGCCGGAGCTAAAACTTTACGGTCCGTTATTCCTTAAAGGCAAGCTGGTGCGAGTCGATGTGGATACCGGTAACATTGATGAAATTGCGGACGGATTCAAAGTGCCTGCAGCTGTCAATTTCGACTCCAGGGGCCGTTTGTTTGCTGTCGACTTCCGGGAAGGCACGGTTACACGTTTTGATTTTGCGACCGGTGCACGCGATATTATCGCCGAGCTCGAACCGCCCCTTGATAATCTTGCGATCAACAGCAGAGATGAGATCTACGTGTCGAACCCGGCGATCAACGCGATTACAGCGATTAACGGTGACACGGGTGAGACCCGGCAAGTGGTTGCCGGTAACCTCAGCACGCCGGGCGGCATGACCGTGACAGAGATAGATGGCAAACAGGTTGTGCTGGTCGCAGACTTCTGGGGCAACCGCTATTTCGATACGGACACCGGAGAGCGCACCATGCAGCCGGTGCCGGAGGGCGTGACGGCGTCGGCCAGCCTGGCGGCAAGTGACGAACACCTGGCCCTTGCGTCGATCTGGCCTTTCGGGCTGGTCTATGTCATTGACCGGCAGACCGACAAGATCGTCAAGACCGCAAAGTTCGATGCGCCCTACAACCCGGTGTTCCTGCCGGATGGCAGCCTGCTGGTTGCAGACTATTACGCGGGTACGGTAACGAAGCTTGCCCCCGGCAAGAGCCGGGAGAAAGCGGTGATATCAACTGGACTTAAGGGACCCGTGGCCCAGGCGGTGGCGGGTAACGACCTGTATATAAGTGAGTACGATGCCGGGCGTATCAGCCGTATCGATTTGCAGTCCGGCGATACGGAGATAGTTGTCGCAAACCTCGATCGTCCGGAAGGCCTTGCACTAACGAGCGACGGTAAGTTGCTCATCGCAGAGACGGGGATGCAGCGTTTGTTGCGAGTCGAACCCGGCAGCGATGCCGTTGAAACGCTGGCCGACAATCTCGCGATTGGCCTGGAAGGAGGCGACGATCTGCCGACACCATTCCTGCTGACCGGCATTGCAGTCGACGCAGATGACAACATTTACCTGGGCGCCGATATAGATAATGCACTGTATAAGTTCAGCAAGCGTTGAAAAAAACCACTGAGTGATTGGCTATTCGGGCGCAATCTTGAAGACCAGCACGTCGGATGCACCCGCGCCCTTCGAATAGGTGTCGCCGGCCACGGCCAGGCCACCGTCGGGGAGTTCTATAAGCGCCCGTGCCCACTCGTTGCCGGACTCGCCGTGGGTGCGTTCCCACAGCAGGGCACCGTCGGGATCCAGTTTTAATATCCAGACATCGTAAAGACCTGCGCCCTGCGATATCGTGTAGCCGGAAAGGGCGTAACCGCCGTCATGCGTTTCGACCACCGCGCGCACCCAGTCGTCTTTAGCTCCACCAAAAATCCTGTCCCAGGCAGTCTCACCCGAACTGTCAAGCTTCAGCACGCGTATGTCGAAACCGCCCGCACCCTCGGACAAGGTCATTCCGCCTACGACCACGCCACCGTCGCGCGTTGCGGTGACAGTGCTTGCGTAGTCGGATTCGGTGCCACCGACAGTGCGGTCCCATTGCGGATCACCGGTTGAGCCTACTTTCAGCACCCACAAATCCGCCGCCCCTGCACCTTTGGATTCCGTATGCCCGACGGCGACCAGGCCGCCATCGGCGGTTTCGGTCATCGCGTTGATCCAGTCGGTCGCCGGACCGCCGTACCGGCGTTGCCAAAGCAATTCACCGTCCTTGTCGAGTTTAATAATCCAGAAATCGTAAGGCGCACCGGATTTGTCCTGGGTATAGGCACCCAGTGCGATGCCGCCGTCGCTGGTTTCCACCGCTGCGCTTGCCCAGTCAGTGGCGGGGCCGCCGAAGACCCGGTCCCACAGCAGGTTTCCGTCTGCATCGGTTTTCAGGACCCAAACATCGAATTCACCCGCGCCCTTTGATTCCGTGGCGCCGGCTACCACGAGGCCGCGGTCTTGCGTTTCGATAATGGCGCGGGCACGGTCTATTGCCGGTCCGCCAAAACTCTTGTCCCACAGCAGGCGGCCGCGGCCATCTACGCGTACCAGCCAGACGTCTTCGAGGCCGGCGCCTTTTGAGGCGGTGCGTCCCGCGGTGCACAGCCCGCCGTCATGGGTACCGGTCATCGCGTAGGCCCAGTCCTTGGCGGGACCGCCGAAGACCCCTTCCCATTCCAGGCCTTCCGTCGATTCATTGCCGGCACCACCGGGTAGTGCCGCCGAGGCGAGGCGATATGCACGTAACCGGTCGAAGTCGGTAATTGCTACATAGGCAAGCTTGTACTCGTGTGGACAGTTACCCGAGAACTGCGTGAGGTAGTTATTTGTGAGTGTCTGTACCTCGCCGTCGGGCGTAATCACGATGGGCTCATCGCCGACATAGGCTACCCGCGCTCCGGTCAGGCCCGCGGCGGCAGGGTTGGAAAAATTCATCGACAGGCCCTGCATCATCGGCGCATTGCCCGTCATCGTGATCTTCAGTTCACAAAGTTGACTGTCGTTCAGGTAAACAGCCCGGGTTGAAATACCGCCGCCAAACAACTGCATGTCGGCGGGTCCGGTTACCGGCGATCCACGTTGCCAGCCGCTCAGGGGTGGCGGCAGGAATTCAGCAAAGCCTGCTGCATTCAACTCCGGGAGGTGGGTGCTATGCGGGCCCGGTGCGCAACCGCCGCTTGCAACAAACAAAGCCGTTAATCGCGCAGCCAGCCAAAATTTTGTAGTTCCTGCTCTCATCAAAATATCCCTTGCCCGCATTGTGGATTATGCTCAGTAATCAGGCAGACCGGCATTATCGCTGTGATATAAGCAATGCTGATCGGCCGGGTTGGCGCACGATTGCTGCGATATCACCGGGTTAGAAGCCGAACTGCCAGGGACGAACAACACCAAGCCACAAGGACGTGATTTGGCAGACATACGTCTGCGCAGACACAACCGGGGGGTATTGTAATGTCTGTTCTGAGGAGCATACCGCTTATCACGGTGGCATTTATCGCTGCCGTTCCAGTAGCAAGCCTGGTGCCGCGCAACGGCTGGGCGCTCGAAGAAATTGTTGTCACCACTCGCCGGCGCCAGGAGAGTCTGCAGGATATTCCACTCTCGGTTAAGGCCATTACGTCAGAGCAGATCGAACGTCTCGGCATCGATAACATGTTCGATCTCGCGCAGCTGGACCCCAGTGTGGTGATGGATAACCAGTTCAGTCCTGCCGATACCCGAATCGCTATCCGCGGCCTTTCCAATACCCGTGGCCGAAGTAATGTTGCGTTTCTGGTCGACGGCATCGATGTCAGTACCGAGAACGTGATAGCGCCTGGTTCCGGCTTGCTGGCGAATATGCGGTTGCTCGGCGATGTGGAACGCATCGAGGTCGTTAAAGGCCCGCAGAGCGCTCTGTACGGCCGGTCTGCGTTCGCGGGTGCGATCAGCTATACGACCAAGGATCCCACGGACGAATTCGAAGCCAAGATCAGCACGGATATTGCTGAGTACAACCAGCGCCAGGTAAATTTTGCATTCTCGGGTCCTGCTACCGATGAACTGGGCTACCGTGTTGACGGTACCCTGTGGAATTCCGACGGCTATTACAACAACACTATTTCCGGCGATAACGTCGGCGGCGGCGACGGCAAGGGTATTTCGGGCACACTGCTCTGGGAGCCTTCAGAAACGCTGCGCATCAAGAGCCGGCTTGCCTACAGCACCGACAAATACGATCCCCGGCCCCAGGTAAAAATCGCGGCGCGGGACCTGGTGTTGTTTCCCTCGGAAGCCACCGACGTCGGGCTGGGCGGCGCGGGCGACAGTGGCTTCTGGTTGTTCCAGCGATTCAGCACGGATGATGGCGGCGGTGGAGGGCCGTGTCCGGGGGTGCCTTTGGGTGAACTCTGTCCGTTCAGCGGCTCACGCGGACTGGGTTTCGTCAACCACGGACGTTTTTGCCCGGATCACATGGGGCCGGGCGGACTCAATGATCCAACCGCGACAGACAGCCCGGGTTACTGCCGCGCCGGGAATATCGGTGACATCACGAACCCCGAGACGGGTAAGGACTATGAGGTCACGCACAGCGAAAACGCATTCACGGGCGAGGACAACAAGGGTTTTTCGCAAGAGGTTACCCGCCTGAGTGTGAATGCGGACTGGGATCAGCCCTACGGCACCTTCTCGTTCAACGGCGGTTACACATATGCGGACGAGAGTGATGTACACGATCAGGATTACGAAGCCTTCGAACGACCGGATAAATTGCTGGCGAACTGGCAGGCCGACACGGATATGCGAACCCGGCAGCTCAGCCTGGAATTTCGCTTCGCTTCGAATTTCGACGGGCCGGTCAATTTCTCCGCAGGTTTCCTGGCGTGGGAAGAATGGCGCGACTACGACGAAAGCAATTTCATTATCGCCTGCATGCCGGTCGCCCGGGACCGGTCGGCGCCGGATCAGAACGGCGTAGTGGATGCGCAACTGGACCCGCGCGAGGGGCCGCTGGTGATGGTGCCGAATGTTTGTGACGGCGGCGTAGCTGGTTTCCCCTACCCCGGCGAGACTGTCGGCGGACCCAATACCGATTACCTGGTGTGGCAGCCAACAGCTTTGCAGGCCAGCCGCCCGGGACCCAGCGGCCACGCGCCTGACAGCGTGCCGCCGGTCTTCTGGGACGCGGACACAATTCACCGGTCTGTCTACGGGATGCTCGAGTGGCAGATTTCGGAAGACTGGAAGTTAACAGCCGAATCCCGCTACGTGCACGAAGAATTTTACCTCCACAAACCCAACCAGTCGTCCTGCACAGAGCTGGGTTTTGCGGTAGCTCCCGGGACCACCACCAGCGATCCGGCTACTGGTCTCTCGTTCGCGCAACTCAAGGATGAAAACGGTCCCGTGAGTATGAGTAGGGGCTATGACGTCTTGTGTAACTGGGAAGACAAGAACCCGCCCGGAACGGGCGGTGGGGTCCAGGACCCACAGAACAGTAACAACTGTGATCCCGCTTTTAACACCCCAGATGAAGACGCCGGTGGCCCGGAAACCTGCTGGCAGTATATCTCCGCTACCGTGAGTTCCTATTACAACGTGCCCAAGGTCACTTTGGAATGGACACCCACGGACGATTTACTGGTTTACGGCTTTTACGGCAAGGGACAGAAACCGGCCGGCATTAACCAGCTTATTTCCGGTGGTTCGGCCGTCGAGATCGAAGACGAGTTTTTCGACGAGGAAGAGATGGACGCCTACGAAATCGGCATTAAGTCCTCGTTCGAGTGGGCCGGTTTCTGGCAACTCAATTTTGCCAGGTTTCTCCAGAAATATACGGACAAGCAGATCGGTACCCAGATTATCCAGGAGTTTCGATCCACCCCGCGGATTATCAACGCGGACGGCGGTGAGGTCTGGGGTTCCGAAATCGAGGCGCTGTGGCAACCGTCATGGATGGATGGCCTGACATTGACCGCCTCGTACACCAGGCTGGATCCCGATTACACGGACTTTAAGGATCCTACGACTTCGATCGTGCGAGCCGCCGAGCATGCCGCCGTGCACCCGGAAATGACGCCTTGTCCCGTGATTTACAGGGGCCAGCAGGGTCCGGACCCGGATGACCTGAGCGATCCTGCAAACGGGGACCCTTTCTGCAACCTGGACCTGAGCGGTAATGATTTTGAAAAAGCACCACGCAACGCCTTCGTCGCCACCGTCAATATCAGGCGCCCGCTCGGTGATAGCGGTATGGACTGGGTCTTCGACCTGAATACCTCTTACCAGGACAAGCGTTTCCTCGACGCGGACAACTACACGTACGTTGACGAATACACGTTAACCAACATGACGCTGGGCCTGTCGGGCGATAACTGGGATGCACTTTTATACGTGAATAATGTATTCGACGATGACGTGATCAAGACGGCGTCGACCTCTCCGGATTTCGGCCAGGGCGTGGTTAGCCTGGGGTTTACCGCGGGTCTCGGTATCAACAACGTGTCGGCAACGCTGCCCGACCCGCGCGTGGTCGGTATCAGGGCGAATTACCGCTTCGGCAAGTAGAAAGACTAGCGGTTCCGCCCGGGCTTTCGGCTTACTAACCGGCGGCCGGCTCCTCCACGGGAGCCGGTGTCGCGCCGTCTTCCAGCCACACCCGGTAAAGCCTGCAGCTGAGCGACAGTGCGATCGTGCCCACGAGCAGGCCGATGATGCAGTCCGGCACCCTCCTTTTTACATAAAACACGTCTGGACTTGCGGCGGGGATAGGGCCTGCCTCTTTATGTTTATGAGAGGCACGGCACGGTGGTCAAGGTCGCATTCAGGCACAGTTTCCCCTGATGTGGCCTGCCGGCTTGAGCGCGGCCAGGGCAGCGCAGCGGCTTGCTGCTGAAAAAACCTTAAAGTACTGGAGCGAAGAGTGCATCCGCCGTCGAGCAACTTGGGCAAAATGTTATACAGGGTTACCGGGATTGCTGCCGTGGGGGTGCTGCTCTCGGGCTGTCTGTTTAATCCGTTTGCAAGGGATGCACAGCCTGCCGCAGAACCCGTAACCGAAATAGTCGAGATCGCCGGAACCAGACAGGTCGCGGTGGTGCTCAGTAATGACCTGCCGGAATTCGTGGCCATCGCCGATGAACTCAACCGTCGGTTCAGTAAGGACATTACCGTGCACAGCCTGGGCGGAAAACCGGGCAATGCGGAGCGGGTGCTGGCAGAAATCGACGCGGCGGGGGCCGATCAGCTGGTTGCCGTCGGTCTGCTCGCGGCAAAAATCGGACGCGAGCGGCAAGGCCGCCCGATGGTTTTCTGCCAGACCTATAACTATAAGGAGCATGGCCTGGTATCGGCTAACTCGAAAGGCGTTGGTTTGTTACCGCCCTTCGACAAGCAGTTCGAAACCTGGCACGAGCTGGATCCGAAAATTAAACGTATTGGCTTGCTGTCCGGGCCGGACAAGGATGAACTGTTGGTGGAATTACGGCAGGCCGGCGACAGGAGGGGTATCGGCGTTATCAGCCGCGCCGTTTCTTCCGATAAAGAAGCATTGCTGGAATTCAAACGAATGATGTCAAACATCCAGGGGCTCATTATTTTGCCGGATAACCGCATCCTCAGTCCGCGAGTACTGCGCGAAATCATGTCGCTCGGCGCCAAGCGCCGCACCCAGATAGTCGTTTATGCCCCGGGCCTCCTGAACCTCGGCGCACTGATGAGTTTCACCGGGCGGCCGGACGATATTGCGAACGCGGTCGTAAAGCGGCTGGAAAGTGTACAGGCTGACGGCCGGATTCCGGGACCGGGCCTCATTCCACTTGAAGAAATACGCGTGCAGGTAAACCCGGCCATGGCGGATCACCTGTCGCTGATCATTCCGGAGCCGCTGGCAGGTTCGACGGGAAACAGGTAAAGCTATGCGCCGCACCGATACCCCCGCAGACCTGACGGCCCGTATAAGAAGGGGTAATCAGCATGAGCGCTGGTCCAACGTACCTGATCTGGCGTCGCGGCTGAAAAACGGCATACCCGATACCCGGGTAATTTTCCGGGCCCTGAAGTCAGCCAAACATGCCATACAGAATTTCTTCAGGCGCCGCAGCCTGCTCGGGGAAATACTGCTGCTGCAACTCCTGTTTGCCATTGTTGCCGGTTCGCTTGCATTCGGCGCCCTTTGGCTGTCGTCCAGCCGAGCTGCCGCCGACAATATGAGGAACTGGGGCGAACAGTGGCTGTCGACGCTCGACGAAATAAGTATGCCGCTATACGTGGCCCAGGATGACGAGCGTCACCTGCAGGTCGAGGAGTATGTGCACAAGTTTCCCGAAATTTCCTTTGTGCGCTTCTACTCTGATTCAGGAGAGCTGGTGTTCGAGAACTATCAGCGGGTAGGTGCCGCGGATGTAGATCCGCTGCCGGTTGAGACCCTGCAGGGGCTCGTGAACACGTCCCGCGATGATCAGCGCTATCTACTCGATACCGCCACCGGAGACATGCCGCTGACGCGCATCGGGAAGCCCATCTGGACGGAAGCGCTCATGATGGATGGTTTGATTGGTCTCGATCTGAGCGATGATTCTGCCGTAGAGAAGACCCTGGTTGGTTTCGTCGAGCTCGGCCTCAACTCAAGTGCCTACCAGGAGGCACTGACCCGCACCATACGTTCGGGAACTCTTTGGGGCGCATTGCTGCTGGTCCTGCTGACGACCGCGTCCTGGCTGGTTTACCGACGGGCCCTGTTACCGCTGTCGCACTTGCAGGCGCCGCTGAAGAAGCTGGCCAAGGGTCATACCGACTTTAAGGTCGAAACGGCGGGCCATACCGAGATCGTTGCGATCGCCGATGCGTTGAATACGACGGTAACGGCTCTAAACGAGCGCGACAAAAAACTCTGGCACCTGGCCAATCACGATTCCCTGACCGGGCTGGTTAACCGGCATCGCTTTTCCGAAATACTGAACAATGAACTGGCGCAACTTGAAGACACCGATGGGACCAGTGCGTTGCTGTTTATTGACCTGGACCAGTTTAAGTACGTGAACGATACGGTCGGGCATGCGGCCGGCGACCGGCTCCTGCAGGACGTCGCGGAGCGCCTGACCGACGCCGTGAGGCAGACGGATACGGTGTCACGTTTCGGCGGCGATGAATTCGTGGTTTTGCTCAGTGATGTCTGCGAGAAGCAGGTTAAGGTCATATGTGAAGACCTGATTCGCAGTGCCAGCGAATACCGTTTTGTCGAAAACGAACAGTCTTTTTCGGTCCGTTGCAGTATCGGCGTCACCATGATCTGGGGTAATGAGTTCACGCCGGCCGACCTGCTGTCACAGGCCGATATGGCCTGTCATCATGCCAAGTCGCTGGGCCGCAACCGCTTTGATTTTTACCAGTCAGCATCGCGATCCATGGCTGGCATGGTTTCCGAGGTGGGCTTGTCGCGCCAGATTCAGCAGGCGCTGAGTAACGATACCTTTGTGCTGTATTTCCAGCCGATTGTGGATATTAGTACCCGTCAACCCACACACTACGAAGTTTTGTTACGGATGCGGGGCAACAAGAACAAGCTGGTTCTTCCGGATACGTTTATGCCGGCCGCGACGCGCTTTGGCCTGATGGTCGATATAGATCGCTGGGTTATCCGCAACGCGCTGGAGCAAATTGCGGAAATACGTATGGAACGCCCCGATACTTGTTTCACACTTAATGTGTCTGGAAACATGTTTGAGACTCCGGATTTTGTCGAATTCATAAAGATGAGCCTCAAGAAAACCGGAGTGCCGATGGAAGCCATCGTGCTCGAGATCACGGAGCAGGTCGCGGTACGTACTGCAGGTAATTCCGGCCGGCGGATTACCAAGCTGGCAAAGCTCGGTTGTAAGTTCGCCCTGGACGATTTCGGCGCCGGCTACAGTTCTTACAGTTATCTGAAAACACTGCCGGTGGATTATATCAAGATCGACGGTTCGTTTATCAAGAACATTGCCAGCGATATCGTCGATCAGAAAATTGTAGGTTCGATCATCGAAATCGCTCGCGCAACCGGTAAGCAGACGATTGCCGAGCACGTGGCCGATTACGAGACCTTTACCTTGCTTAGTGAACTCGGCATCGATTTCGCACAGGGTAACTTCCTCGGTAAACCCGGTAAGGCACTCAGCAGCGAAGCGATCCCCACTTCTATTTCCGAAGCCAAGAAAAAGCGCCGCCGCAAAGCCGGCCAGGCCGGTTGAGGCTGGCTTTTTAATTTATTTCTGTCTTTTTCGGCAGCGTCTGTTATAGTCCGCTCCGTCCTGGCGCACCTCGGTCTGCGTCAATCATTCCGAAGCCGGCAATTCCGCAGGTTTCTGAACCACCAAAATTTTCCAGCCTGGGCCGAACCGTGCGCGGTTTTACCACGCGATCGGGTCAGGCGATCTCGGAGTACGAAATCAATGTTATTTGAAGAACTCGGCCTGTCGGCCGAATTGCTGCGCGCGATCAATGAACAGGGCTATCGCGAGGCGACCCCGATCCAGCAGCAAGCAATACCTCTCGTCCTTGCAGGTCAGGATGTCCTCGCGGGCGCCCAGACCGGCACGGGCAAAACTGCCGGGTTTACCTTGCCGTTGCTGCAGCGGCTGCAGGCATCCGGATCGACCGGAGGCTTTGCTCGTGTCCTGGTCCTGACGCCAACGCGCGAACTTGCTGCCCAGGTGGCGGAGAGTGTGCGCAACTACGGCCGCCATCTGCCGTTCAGGTCCACGACGATATTCGGCGGTGTAAGTATCAACCCGCAGAAAACAAAACTGCGCAAGGGTGTCGACATAATTGTCGCGACGCCCGGTCGCTTACTCGATCACATTCAGCAGGGCACGGTCGATTTGTCGGCCGTCGAAGTGCTCGTGCTTGACGAAGCTGATCGAATGCTCGATATGGGTTTCATTCGCGACATGCGCAAGATATTTAAGGTATTGCCGACTGAACGCCAGACGCTGCTGTTTTCCGCAACATTTTCCGCGGAGATTCGGCGACTCGCCGCGGATCTGTTGCATGGGGCCCGGGAAATACAGGTGACACCTGAGAACACGGCGGTGGAACGTGTCAGCCAGGTTATTTTTCCGGTGGATAAGAGCCGCAAACGGGAATTGCTGTCCCACCAGATCGGTGCGGGCAACTGGCAGCAGGTGCTGGTGTTTACCCGCACCAAGCACGGCGCCAACCGACTCGCCGAACAACTTGGCAAAGACGGGATCAGGTCCACGGCCATTCACGGTAATAAATCGCAGGGCGCGCGAACCAGGGCGCTGGCTGACTTCAAGGCCGGCAAGGTGCGCGTACTCGTGGCGACCGATATTGCCGCACGCGGCCTGGATATCGACCGCCTGCCGCATGTGGTGAACTACGAATTGCCGAACGTGCCGGAAGATTACCTGCATCGCATCGGCCGTACTGCGCGTGCCGGCCAGGACGGCCATGCCATATCGTTGGTGTGCGTCGACGAGTTAAAGCTGTTGCGTGATATCGAACGCTTGCTGAACTGCGCTATCGCCAGGGAAATTATTCCCGGCTATGAAGTGGACCCGCGTATCAAGGCTGAGCCGATATCAAATGGCCGCGGCCAGCGGCCTTCCGGCCGAGGCCGCAATACGGGTGGGCACCGCAACGGAAATGGCGGTGGTCGCAAGCAGGGCCGTGGCGGCCCGCAGAAGTCGCGCCCGGGCAATGCTCCACGCAAGAATACAACCGGCGGCAAGCGTCGACGCGGCTAAGCAGGCCGTAAATCGATGCGGGTTTCCTGTATGTAATACTGTGGCAAAGTATTGTTTGCAGTTGTTAGCGGTGCCTGGCGCGTGTCTCTGAAGCTTCCGACAAGAATCTGTGTCACCTTCCTGTTGCCCGTGACGGTGTTCGTTTCCGGGAAGGCTTATGCGCAGGATCCGGTATATCCTGCGCAGGAACTGTACCGTCGGCATTGTGCCGCCTGTCACGGACCCGGCGGGATGGGCGGGGCGGGCATACCTAATCTCACGGACAATGCCTGGCAGTACGGCGGCCAAACTGCCGATATCGAGCGTTCTATCAGTCATGGACGGCGCCCAGTGATGCCGGCGCTCGGGCGGGCGCTCGGAGACACGGGCCTCGGGCAGGTAGTGAGCTATGTGCTGAGCCTGGGCCGGCCCGTCGATGCTCCGCCCGAAAGCCTCAAAGCGGGCAAAGAGTTGTACGCAGTTTTCTGTGCTTCCTGCCACGGCGTTGATGGAACAGGCACGCCGGCCCTCGGCGCACCCGACCTGACAGACGATACCTGGCTGTATGGCAGCACCGCGGGCGTTATCCGGGATGTCGTGGCAAACGGCCGCGCAAACGAGATGCCGGCTTTTGGCGAAACACTGAGTCCGGCGGAAATCGCCGCACTGACGGACTTTGTACAACGATTTATGTCAAATCCTTCCCGTTAATTAAGACGCTCCGTGCTATGGCAGCCGTTCGGGACGGAACAACCGGCAACTGTCATCTAAAAAAACTTCCTAAATATATTAATAACTTACGGGTCACTTATTAGAGGCTACTTTATATTGTGCTTTATTTTCGCTTGCCGTGTTTACCGCGGTTGTTTAGATTCGGTCTTAGCAGCTCATAAATTATGTAAAAAAAGGCTGCCCGACACCGGCGGGCGCGATGCCGGCAGTTCAAAGCACTATATGCGGAGAAGCTCATGCGTAGGGAGATTCGCTGGCTGTTGCTGGTGGGTGTGTCATTGGCGCCGGGCCTCACCATCGCCGAGGGTGATATTGAGGGGTATCTGTCAGCGTTCAGCGTAAAGCAGGGCGACAGCATCGGCATACACGTTTCTATCGAAGATGAAGAAGATTTTGATGTACGCGTCTATAAAATCGGCGTGCCAACGCAGTGGCTGGCCAGTTACAAGAACAATTCCGGAACCGAATATCTGCAACCGAACGATGCCTGGGAGCATGGTGCGCAGTGGCCCGTTGCCCTTGAAATTCCAATCCCTGACGATTGGAGCAGTGGTTTATACCGGATAATGCTGTCTTCGGACGTTGGTACCCGGTTTACGTATTTCGTTGTGCGTGAAGACGACCCCGGCAGCGAGTCCGGCATCCTCGTACTCGACAGTTCGACGACCTGGATTGCATACAACGACTGGGGCGGGCGATCACTCTACACGTCACCTCGTGCAACTTCCCTTTCTCTCTCGCGTCCCGGTCAGAATAGGGCGCTCAAACATGAGCGCTTGTTTGCACGCTGGGCCGATCACATGGGCATTCCCATTGAATATGCTTCCCTGCTCGACCTGCAAAATGATCCTGAGTTACTCAACCCGTATTCCACGGTGGTGATTGTTGGCCACAGCGAATACTGGTCGATGGAAATGCGTGAACGATTCGATGCATTTACCCAGGCTGGAGGTAACGCGATCATCCTTAGCGGCAACACGATGTGGTGGCAGATTCGTATCGAAGACGACAAACTTGTTTGCTACAAGGACGGGCGGGATGACCCCCTGTTCGGTGTGGACGATTCCCAGGTCACGACTTACTGGCATATGAACCCGGTTTATGGCTCGGAAGCCAGTTCCATAGGTGTCAGTTTTGCAAACGGTGGTTTCGTTAACCGCTATAACTATCTGCCGGCTTCCGAGGGTTACGGCGGCTATACGGTAGCCAACTGGGGTAGCGACGTCTACGCGGGAACAGGACTAAAAGTAGGCGACCAGTTCGGGACGAACAGCACGATAGTCGGTTATGAAGTTGACGGCGTCGCGCTGGATCCCAATGGCCTGCCCGAGGGCGACGAGGAGGATCCGGGCTATTTCACCGTGCTTGCCACATCACCTGCTGAAACAGACAGCTGGGTAGGTCAGGCGACCATGGGGATATTCCGTGCAGGCGACGGTACCGGCGGCTACATTTTCAACGCCGCAACCGTAGACTGGACCGATGGCCTGTGGAAGGAAGGCGATTGGGTTGTGCCTGATCCGATCGTCAGCAAGATTATGCTGAATGTGCTGGCAATGTTTGAACCGCTGTCAGAGGCCAGCTGCGAGTTTGCGGATCCCGCAGGTCCGGACTTCGATGATGACGGGCATTGCGATGCCTGTGATAATTGCGTGATAGCGCCAAACCCCTTGCAGGAAGATAATGGCATCAATAACACTGGCGATGTGTGCAACCAGTATTGTCACGGCAGTAGTTAGTCGGGGCGCGTGGCGCGTGGTTTGGTGATACATCGAAGGGTTAATCCGGGCGTAAACTGGGCGTTGCCCACGCTAATATTGCTCAACGGGTTTACTTATGCCGCCGCTGCGGCACGCGACACGGAACCGGTGAACGAACCGGACAAGGCACTGTACTCAATATACTGTGACGCGCAAACCGGTTTATGTTGGCAGGATCCGCAAAAAGATGCCTATAAACCGGCGGACCCGGGCCTGGTGGCCACCGAAGCAGCCCGATATTGCGATGAGCTTGTGCTCGGTGGTTACGATGACTGGCGCTTGCCGGACAGTGACGAGTTGCGTGCACTGATTGCGGGGAACGAGGCAACCGAACCCGGCGGACAATGTATGCTGACCATCGGCGGAGGGCGCAACGAAACGCTGTTCCGGGCCTGCGAGGGTGGCCAGCCCGGCAAGGGGCCAGGCGCCAACGGTTGTTACCTGCGACCCGGACTTACCGGTACCTGTAACAAAACGGGACCGCCGCAGGCTACGCAATACCTGGAAATCTGGGCATCCAACCGGCCGGCTGACGATGCCGATGGCTGGCAGGCTTATGTGTCCTTCGATCGCGGGGCGCTCGGTTACAACCATGTCAACAGCGCCGGCGATGTGCGTTGCGTGCGTGAAGGACGGGGAGCAAATCAAACCGGCCTGGCGCCGGCAAACCGGTTTGTTGCGCGAGCACCCGAGGCCGCCGACCTTGACCCCTGCGAGGTCAGCGACAAGCTTGCGTTACACATCCGGGTACCCGATAAACTGGCCAACCCACCTGACAGGCTCATGGCATTTCTCTATCGCGCAGACAAATGGCGGTTCCCGCCGGCCGGGCCACCCGATGGAGGCACCGACTACAACACGGTCATGCAGCCGGAGTTTTCAGCTGACGGTGAATTTCGAACAGTGTTGCCCGGTTGTACTTTCTATCGTGAGCACACACTCGAGGGTGAATACCGCGTGTATGTCCAGTTGTTGATGGAGGAGCGGCGCCCGCCCATGGTTATGCAGGGAGACTACTACTGGGGCAGCAATACGGAAGTTTTTGAGCTGCCGTTCGACGGGATCGAACACCGCGGTACGCAGCAGAATCTCGAACTTACGCTCTGGCCGGTGGTGCGCTAGGGGAAAATACTAATCGCTTAGCGCAAACTGCACCTGGTCTCGCGTATACCGCTCAGCCCACATGATGACGGGGATCAGTTCGTCGTTTTCTCCGAGCCGCTGGTCATGGCGGTACTCCCACACAACTTCCCCAGCGTCGCTGACTTCAAGCAGGCGCCCCCGGTGCGACTCTGTAATGAGCGTATTGCCGTTGGGCAGCCGCTGCTGCGAGCCACGTGCGGCGCTCCTGAAGCGCATGTCTTTGTGGCCCCTGAATACCCATTCTTCGGCCATGTTTGCAGGGTTAATTTCGACCACCCGGGATGCCCGTTTGCGGTTCGGGTCCTCCTGCATGTCGATATTGTCGAACAAAAGAATATTGCCGGTCTCCAGAAAATCGGCATCATGCTGCTTAAACCAGCCGCCGCGTTTAAACCATTTCACCTTCTTCGTAGCGGCATCAATTATCGCGATCGCATTGAGTTCGCGAAAAGAAACCAGCAAATCGCCCGGCTCAGCGATGCTGAATTTGTCGGCCAGTTCCTCAGGCAGAACTTCCACGTCGTTGGCATGCAACAGATTACCTGGCCCGGGAGGCAGCTTCCCTACCGACCTTGTTGAATTAGGCGCGATTATCTGCGGGATCACTTCCCTGTATTCGGAGTCCACGAAGCTATCCAGAAGCGAGAACTGTTCTTCGAACTTACCCTCGGCACTAAAGATCGATACGCCATCCTCTATGTAAGGCGGGATAATGTTAGGAGCATCCGGATTGCTTTCGGTAATAATCTTATGGTCGAGCGCGTATATCCGGCCGTCGTTACCCTGGTCGAAGGAATGGTGTAATTGGCGAAACTGTTTCCACAGCAACTTTGAGTCCTTGTCAATCATAGCTATGCCGTAGCCATGGGGCGTTGTGGCCCAGGCGGCAAACATCACAAGCAGGCGGCCGTCCGGGTACAGTCTGGCCTTGCGCAGAAAAATGAAGCGGGGCGGAACAGGGTCCTGCACTTCGTCACCCGCATCCCACAAGTCCGTATAGGAAGCAGTCCATGTTTTCCGGACGCTACCTTTCATATCGATCAGGTGAACCTGGTCGCTCAGCGCGCTCGTAAACAGCGTAAAACCATCGCTGGTTCTTGCAGGTACACGCTTGATTACACCGGTTGCATCTGAATCAGCCGGGAAAATAGCGCCCTTGTTATAGGGGCTTGCGAGCTGTTCGGACTGCAGCAGGGCAGCCCGGAAACCCATGAAGCCATCCTGCAGAATCTTGCCTGGGAAAAACCCGAAATAGACGGACGCACCGCCGAAGACCATGGCCAGAAACGCGATGGCAAGCATGCGCACGAAGACAATCATCCAGGAACCCATATTGTTTGCCCGCCGTATCATCCCTTGAATTCAGGCAGCGCACAACCGATTATGAAAGGCTGTTACGCTGGTATCATGGTTTCTGATCCGAGCGCCCCGGGCGACCCGAGCGGTCGCGGCCATGTCCGCGCCTGTGAAACCCAGCCGCCGTCCGATCCGTGCGGCGGCGCAGGCGAGCCGCCATGTGCTCCCGGACAGGCCTATCCGTTCGGTCTGACGCCGCCCCCCGGGTGACGGAATAATCTATACCGAGTTTGACTGCCTGCAGCGTACCGGTGACTGGTGCCCGTAGGCGCAGGTTGAGGTTACATTGAACAGGAAAGGGCCCGTCAGGGTCCTTTCTTTTTGCATGCTCAGACTAGGTGAAAATCCCGATGGGTAAGCAGGCTTCAGAGTCGCTACTATTAATAATTCAGGAGCAGCCGGAGGTGTGGACCCATGAAATCAATACTGGTACCTGTCTCGAACCGGCCTGAGTCAAAGACGGCGTTACTTGCCGCTGCGGACCTGGCTATGCGTGTGGATGCAAATATAACTGCCTGCCATTTGCGTCCCCACCGCGATATAGACAGAGACTATAGCCCGGTCGGTGTGCCTTTGTTCGGAACCCCTAAGAATCAGTGGATCGAACAACTGCATAAAAAGAGTACAGCTACGGCTGCCCGTGAAACGAAAAAGTTTTTTCATGAGCTGGTGCCGGAAGCAGGCCTTAAGATTGTCAAGCGAACCCCACTCGGAACATCCGGTACGGCAATCTGGCAGGAGAAGGTAGGGTCGCCCGACCGGTTGATGGCGATACTGGGTCCCGTTAATGATCTTACGGTATTATCCCGACCCTCGGCCAAAGCCGGCGTTGCACGTATGTTTGCACTGGCCGCGCTGTTGCGAAGTAGTCGACCCGTGCTGTTTTTGCCTCCGCGTCAGTCCAAAGCGCCCGGGAAACGCGTTGCAATAGCCTGGCATCAGGGTGCCGAGACCGGCCAGCTGGTCACGGCCGCGATGCCGATACTGCAAACGGCGGAGCAGGTTACGATTATCCATTGTGGGCCGGAAATCCGGTTGGGGCCAAAGTCATCTCACCTGAAAATCTACCTGCGCAACTGGGGGATAAATGCCAAAGTCATTGCAACGCGTGGCCGGAACGAAGAAGCAGAGTTGCTGGCCGCCTATCGCGATAGCAAGTCTGACCTGTTGCTGATGGGCGCTTACAGCCGGGCCCGGTTACGCGAAGTCGTATTCGGCGGCATGACCGAGTACATGCTCTGGAAGGCAAAGATTCCACTCATTATTCAGCATGCGTGACCTGACGGACTGTTTTGGATGACCTGAGCCTGCTTGGCGCAATTCTGTTACTGCTTTGCTTCGTTGCGTGGACGATCGCAAAGATCGTGTCCTATATGCGCCAGAGCGAAAAACAATGGCAACAGGTCGACAAGTCCAAGCTCAAGTCCTGGGAAGACGACGAGGACGACTAACACGGTTGCATTAACCGCCTGGTATTACGCACTACACGCTGATGAACTGCTTCGATTGCCGACCGGCCTCGTGTATCGCTATGCCGCGGTAGCGATACTTGTCGGCCTGATCTGGTTGATCATGCGGCCCTTTATCTGGTCCGGAAGGTTGCCAAAACCAGCTTAGTCTGCGTCAGCGATCTACTTTTCTGTTTTTTCTACGCGGCCTATATCTTCGACCCAGTTTTCGAAGCCACCGGCCATATGCAGCACGTTTTCTGCCCCCATATTTTGCACGGCCTGGGTTGCTAATGCGGAACGCCAGCCTTTGTTGCAGTAAAAAATAACTTCGCGGGCATCATCGAAGTACTCTTTATAATAGGGGCTGTCGGGATCTATCCAGAATTCCAGCATGCCGCGGGGTATATGCACGGAACCGGGTATTTTTCCCTCGCGTTTCAGTTCACGGATATCTCGCAGGTCGACCAGCAAGACCCCGTCCTCGCCAATGCGCGCATCGACCTCGGCCGGGCTTAAGGCCTGTATTTCACTTTCCGCGCGGGCAACCAGGTCCATAAATCCAAGTTTCAATTTCATTTGCCGTAAATCCTGTATGGGCGAATCTGAAGCGGGATGCTACCGGGCATTATGACAGCATCAATATCATCGTGGTTTGCCGCTCAACAGGCTTCGGCACCTGAATTCATGCATCGTGGGAATCCCCGCAGCGCTGTTGTAGTATCTGTGTGGCTCGTCGCACCGGGCACATCTGAATATCTCCATGACCAAGTTCCGCATCCTGTTAGCTGTACTAATTGGTCTCCTGCTTGCAGGTGTCTTCTGGCTCGACCTTTACCAGTACCTGACGCTTGAGTTTTATCGTGAGCAGCAGGAGTTAATCCAGGCATATGTACGTGATAACCTACTGTTATCTATAGTAATATTCTTTGCAATCTATATCGGCGCAACGACGATAAGTCTGCCGGTCGCCGGCGTCATGTGCATACTGTCGGGTGCCTTGTTCGGGATGGTCCTGGGCACCATCGTTATTTCCCTGGCGAGTACTATCGGTGCGGTCCTGGCCTTTCTTGTCAGCCGTTTTCTGTTGCAGGATTTTGTTGACCGGCATTTCCCGAAAGCAGCGCAAATTGTTAACGAGGGCCTGTTGCGTGACGGCGCTTACTACCTGTTTGGCTTGCGGCTGGTGCCGGCCTTTCCTTATTTCGTGCTCAACATGGTCATGGGTGTTACCCATATACCGGTCTGGACCTATGCGTGGGTTACCCAGGTCGCGCTCCTGCCGATCACCCTCGTGCTGACTAATGCGGGTGAGCAGTTTGCCCTGATTAGAACACCTGCCGATATCATGTCGCCGACCTTAATGGGGTCATTGATCCTGATCGGCATATTCCCTTTGGCCGCAAAAAAATTACTTGCACTGATCCAGGTACGGCGCTCGACCTGATCAATTGCTTTTGCGAGTCCAGAGACAATCCGTGTAGTCGAAGTTGGCTCGCAGGTATTCCATCGCCTCGTCGGTCAGACCTTCGGTCAGCCAGTCCGACATTCCGACTACGTAGCGTACCTGCTGCGCTTCCATCTCCTCGATAAAACCCTGGCCATGCGGGTGCTCACCGGTCAGTACCTCGATAATTTCACTTACATCCGATAATGCGGCCCAGTAGTAACCGACATTCCGGTTGAACATGTAACCTCCGCACTGGCTCCAGATGACACCGACGGGTTCCTCCCGAGGAGTCATGGCTACAAAGCGATCCGTAAACTCGACCTGCCGGGTCAGTTTGGGATGTTCAGTGAAATTGGTTGTACTAATTGAGTTCCAGAGCATGCCCCCGGCAGCAACTACGGCAATCAGTGTACCCAGGGCCGGTCCTGCGATCGCATTGCGCCGGGCAATCAATGCGCCGATCGTGGTGAGTGCATGGCTTACGAAAATTGCCCAGAACGGCAGGAACATGAGGAAAAACTGCTGATAAAGATCCAGCCTCCAGCCCAGGGCTGTTCCCAACGCCACAACTAAAAATATCCAGTTGCGCTGCCGGGCGGCCTGATCGCTTTGATGCTTTAGTCTGCCCAGCCAGAACAGCGCTCCGACTACGCTTAATGCAAAAAATGGCAACTGGTTGGTTACGAAATACTGCAGGTTCTGTGCTCCGATAGTCAGCTCACGTGACGGGGCGGCCTCGAACTGATAGCCGTTGGACCAGTAAAGGATTACCTCGATATTCCAGAGAAAGCTGTAGTAGAAAAGCTGGTAGAGGGCTCCATTCAGCCAGAAGTAGACTATAAAGGGCGTAGCGGTGATTGCGGCACCGGTCATGATCCCACGCATGTCCCGCCATGCATCTTCCCAGCTACAGCCGCATATCCAGCGGCCGGCAAGGTAGAAAATGAACACAAAAAACGGGCCGATACCGGCTTTGGTGTTCGTAAGAACGGATAGCGTGAACAGGGCCCCCGCAAGAATGGCGTTGCGGATATTGGCATCCGATTGATTACGTACGAGCAGGTAGACGCCCGCAACCCACAGCATTGACTGCATGGGGTCGCCGCGCATTTCCACACCTTTGGCCTGCACTATGTAGAGGGATGCGTATGCGGCCACCGCCAGCAGCGCGCCGATATTTGAAAGGTTTAGCCGGCGGGCGATCTGCCAGATCAGAACCATCACGCCGAAAGTGGTGGCGAGGCTGAGTGCACGCAACCAGAATAAAATCTCCAGGGAGGGCTCCGGGTTGAGCAGGTAGAGCAGTGCGCCGTTCAGCAAGCTGTAGAGGGGGCCGTGATGATCCCAGAAATCCCGGTAAACAATTTCGCCCTGGGCGACCAGCCAGGCGATATGCAGGTGCTGTAATTCGTCCGGGTTGATTGGCTTGTTGAATAGCTGGAACAGCGTGAAGACAACGTTAACGACCAGGAATGAAGCTGTGGCCAGCAAGGCGATGGTTACGGGATCGGACCACCTGATGTTTCTGTCGATTGCCATTATTGCCATTTTTGCCATTAAAAGGTGCGCGGCCCTTGCATCCTTTAGACGGCGTGTATGATTCCACCTTTCGCAATAAAGAGCCAGTACAGGGGTGCGTATTCCGGCGCTGTCCTCAAAGTCAGTGCTACATAATCATAATCCGATGCATGCTCAAATGCGCCTGCGTACAGGAGATGTCCGGGAGCGCTTGCAGCCATCTGGTAGACTTGGGCCGCGTATAAATAAGCAGGCCGGGGAATTGCATGCCAGTACAAGCGGTAATACTGGCCGGGGGTAAGGGGACGCGTATGCGTTCGGTCAGTGACACGCCGAAGGTGTTGCTCCCCCTCGGCGACAAACCGATTCTGGTTCATCAGCTGGAGTGGTTAAAACGGTCAGGTTTTTCTGAGGTTTGCCTCTGCCTGGGCTACCAGTCAGATGTTATTCAGGAGGCTCTGGGTGAAAGCAGCCCGCCCGGCCTGAAGATTCATTACCAGGTAGAGGAAACACCCCGTGGCACGGCAGGCGCCGTTAGGGATATCGGTAGAACGACAGGTGACGACCTGTTGGTGATTTACGGGGATCTGTTTATCGATATCGATTGCCGGAAGTTGCTCGAATTCCATGCGACGCACGACGGCGTGGCAACCGTTGTCGTGCGGCGCACGGACCATCCCGAAGATTCAGACCTGGCGGTAGTGAATGCGGATGGCCGGATACAGGCCGTCGGCCGTATGGAGCGCGACGGCATCACCAGCGACCTGGGCTGCGCAGCGATCTGGGTGGTGCGGCCGGAACTCCTGAAGCGCGTGCCCGAAGAGGGTGTCAGTGATTTCGCCCGGGATATTTTCCCGGCGGCCGCGGCTGCGGGCGACAAGCTGATGGCTTATGAAACCTCGGAGCGCGTGCTGGATGTCGGCACGCCCGGGCGCTATGCAGCATTCAACGAATCGATGAGGAATGCCTGATCGTGTCGTGGGCCGTGTTTCTCGATCGCGACGGTACGGTCAATGAATACGTGGGGCTGCTCTCGGGTCCGGAGCAGTTAAAGCTGGTGCCAGGCGTGACAGAGGGGCTGAAAAAATTGCATGACGCCGGGGCGTTACTCGTGCTGACTACAAATCAACCGGTCGTCGCCCGTGAACTCGTTGATGAGGAAGGACTCGCCGAAATTCACACACGCCTGCAGGAATTACTCACAGCGGAAGGAGTGCAACTGGATGCTGTTTACTACTGCCCGCACCATCCGGAAACCGGTCACCCGGAAGCGCAGAACCCCCGCTACCGGCGTGAATGCGAGTGCCGCAAACCGAAGCCGGGTATGATACTCGAGGCGGCAGACCACCTGGATATCGATCTGTCGGCATCGTATGCCATAGGCGACAGCACACGTGATATAGCGGCGGCCGAGGCGGCGGGCTGTGTCCCTGTCCTCGTCAGGACCGGGGTCGCGGGAGAGGACGGCACCTGCCCGGAAGCGACACCGGCCTTTGTAGCGGATGACCTGGCCGGGGCGGCGGCCTGGATTTTGGAGCACAGGATTCAAGCGTGATCATTTCGAGAACACCTTTCAGGATAAGTTTTGCGGGCGGGGGCACTGACCTGGCTGCCTACTATCGTCATGAGCCGGGCGCGGTCCTGTCAACCGCTATAGACAAGTACATGTACGTCACGGTAAACAAGTACTTCGAGGATAAAATTATTCTCAAGTATTCCCGGACTGAAAAAGTCAGCAATGTTCGTGATGTGAAACATCCGCTGCTTAAAGAGGCCATGAAGATGACTGGCGTCAAAAGGGGAATAGAAATCACCTCGATGGCAGACATTGTCGGTGGCACCGGGCTGGGCTCTTCATCAAGTTTTACGGTTGGCGCGCTCCATGCCCTGTACGCATACAAGGGTTTATATGTGAAGGCCTCGCGGCTTGCCAGCGAGGCATGTGATATCGAGATCAGGCGGGTGAAAGAACCGATCGGTAAACAGGACCAGTACATCGCGGCCTACGGTGGTTTCCAGTTCATCGAATTCATGCCCGATGAGTCAGTGCGCGTCACACCGGTCGTTTGCCCGCCGAAGAAACTCAAGAACCTTAATAACAACCTGCTGCTGTTCTATACCGGGAAGACCCGCAAGGCGAGCAAGATTCTCAAGGGCATGCAGTCGAAGATGGGCAGCAAGAAGGGTGATATGCGCGAACTGAGGGCGCTTGCAGATGAGGCACGCAAGCTTTTGCAGGAAGGCCGTGTAGCCGATTTTGGCGAACTGCTGCACGAGGGCTGGTTGCTGAAGCGCAGTTTGCACAGCGGGATATCCAGTTCAGACATCGACAAGGTTTACGCGCGCGCGCGCAAAGCCGGCGCGGAGGGTGGCAAGATTCTTGGCGCAGGCGGTGGCGGTTTCCTGCTACTCTATGCAAAGCGCAATCGTCAGGCTCAGGTTCGCAAAGCCATGCGCGGCTGGCGGGAAGTCAGCATCGGATTTGAGCCGGAAGGTTCCAGGATTATTCAGCTCGCACGTTGAGGGATTCCGTTGGTTGAGGAAAAAAAGCAGCCGGGACTGGCTGCAGACAACTTCACAGGGACAGGTCCCGGCGGACTGGATCCGGTAGCGTTTGCCAAATGGTATCGCGCAGCCGAGCTGGAGCAGTGGGAACGGCTCGATTTCAAAGCGATCGAAGAAATTGCCGGGTTACTGGAGAAGGCGGAGCAGGAAGATGCCCAGGTATTCGTTATGGGCAACGGCGGGTCGGCCGCGACAGCTTCGCATATTGCAACCGACTGGGCCAAGACGGCGGAGCGGGCCGGCAAGCCCTTACTCCGGTGTACCTCGCTAAATGATAACGTCGCCTTTATGAGTGCGATCGGCAACGACCTGGGCTACGAAAAACTGTTCGTGCGCCAGCTCGAAAATGTGCTGAATGCGGGTGATCTCGTTGTGCTTATCAGCGGCAGCGGCAACTCACCAAACGTGATAGAAGCCGCTGCTTTTGCCCGCGAAAAAGGGGCGAGTGTCGTCGCCTTCACCGGTTTCTCGGGCGGCAAGCTCCGCACCATGTCCGATGTCGTGTTCCATGTTGACAGTGACCAGTATGGCGTAATCGAGGACATGCACATGGCCGTGGGGTCGATCCTGGCCTTCTACCTTAAGCAGCGGCACTGAACCCGCTATTTACATAAAAGACGACCCACGTTCGAGAAATCAGGCCTTACATCTGTCACCCTTTATGAACTCGCGCCGGCCCCGGGTGACGGGTTATAGTTGGTACCGCCGCTCCGGCACACATTACAAGAATCATAATACACAATCATTTTTTGGATAAATCATGTCCCAGCCTCAATCTGGAACCGCAGAGAATCGCGCTTGGGCCCCAACGGGGCGTGAGCAGGAAGTCGATTGCAATCTCTGCGGATCGGCCGACAGGTGCCTGGTTGCCGAAGAAAATCAGTACAACGTCGTGCGCTGCGAGGAATGCGGCTTGTTGTACGTGAGTCCCCAACCGACGGACGAAGACCTGAGCGAGTTCTACGCACAGTATTTCCCCGAGGAATCGGGTGATATCTGGGGCGAGATGATGCGCAGGAATTTTGATCTGGATTCGGAATACCTGCTGCGCAAAACAGGGGCAAGGGGGAAGGCTCTGGATATTGGCTGCGGACATGGCGAGTTCCTGCGGCGTTTTGCGGAACGCGGGTGGGATGCTTTCGGACTGGACTTCTCACCGGAGGCAGCCGCGGCCGCGAACGAGATCGAAGGGGTTCAGGCCAGCCAGGGCGAGTTTGCGGCCGGTCTGTTCGAAGCCGAGTCCTTCGATGTCGTTACGGCCTGGTACGTGCTGGAACACGCACGTGCTCCCAGGACATTCGTGGAAGAGGCGTTCAGGATTCTCAAACCGGGCGGCATGTTCGGCATACGGGTGCCTAACATGGTTTTCTCAAAAGTCTTCCTGGCCATGAAGAAAATTCCAAACATGGACAAGCTCCTGTTCGCAATGAACATAGACACCGATAACAAATCGAGTCATTTCAATATTATCGATCCGCCGGCACATCTGTTCGGTTTCACGCCAAAAACCATCGAAAAACTTCTTAGCGACGTGGGATTCGGCAATATAGCCATTATCCCGTCGCAGCCGGTCGAAGTTGGCACAACCGGTACACTGATTGCCAAGAAGGTGCTGTTCGGGTCGACATCCCTGGTTTCTCTTGTCACAGGTCATCGCTTTAATCCCGCGCCGGCCGTCACGGCTTACGCAAGAAAGATCTGAAATTATATTGGTAGCACTGTGAAGCTTTCTGTCATTTTTCCCGTTTACAACGAACAGGCCACCGTTCAGCAGGTGTTGGACGATGTTCTTGCATTCGAAATGGAAGGACTCGAAAAGGAAGTGCTCATAGTCGAAGGCAATTCGACGGACGGGACCCGGGAAATTGTAAAAAGGTACGAGGGCAGGCCGGACGTACGGGTTTTCTATGAGAAGAGCCCCAAGGGTAAGGGTGCCGCTGTGCGCAAGGGACTGGAGGAGATTACCGGCGATATCGTATTGATCCAGGACGGTGACCTCGAGTACAAGGTATCGGACTACCCGAAGGTATTGCAGCCGATTATCGACGGCGAGGCCGATATCGTGTTCGGTTCGCGTGCACGTGACCCCGCGACGCACTGGCAGTACCGTCAGTTCCATGGCCTGGAAGCTGTGTATGGTTTTTTCGTCAATATAGGCGGCGTATTGTTTACGGCATTATTCAACCTGCTATACGGCACCCGGCTAACCGATGGCGCAACGATGTTCAAGGTCTACCGGGCCTCGATCCTCGAGGGACTGGTCCTGAAGAGCAATGGCTTCGATTACGACTGGGAAATGCAGGGCAAGATGGCGAAGAAGGGCCATAAATTCTACGAAACGACGATCAACTACCATGCCCGTGGCAGGGATGAAGGTAAGAAGATTGTATTCTGGCGCGACGGTATTCACGTCGCACTTGCTATTCTGCGCTACCGCTTCTTCGACTAGCGGCCCGTTGAGAAAGTTTCAGCCGCTTTCCTGACCTGCGGTCGGGTTGAGTCGCTACGCGACTTGTAAATAGCGTGTCCGAATACACGCAAATTCCAATCCGGCGTTAGGCATCGGCTCACAATGTCCTGCCTTGCACTCGCCTGGGGCCCTTCAACAGACCGCTAGGCGCTGGGTCCTGTGTTATCCGCAACTACGTCGATATCGACGATCGTGATATCGAACTTGAGGTCTTTACCCGCGAGCGGATGGTTAAAGTCCAGCACCACCGTCTCAGCCTTTATTTCTGCAACCCGGATAGGTCCTTCGAAACCCTGTGACTGCAGCGTGGCGTCTACGACGCGGGCCTCCTCGGGCACGCGTTCCAGCGGTACTTCCTGGAAAGCAGCCTCACTGAATTCACCGTAAGCGTTTGCCGCATCGAGGTTGACAGTTTTGCTGTCGCCGGCGCTTAAGCCGATCAATTCGGCTTCCAGCGCAGGCAGTAGCTGCCCATCACCCTGCACGTAAACGAGCGGTTCCTGTCCGGTATTGCTTTCCAGTACCTCACCTTCGACGGTGAGAGTGTAGGTAAAGCAAACCTCTACACCTTCTTCTATCATGGCAAAGTCCTCCCGCCCTGTTTAGAAACCTTCAGTCGCTTTCCTGACCTGCGGTCGGGTTGAGTCGCTACGCGACTTGTAAATAGCGTGTCCGAATACACGCAAATTCCAATGCGGCATTAAGACTTGTATGATTTTTGGCTCACAAAGCTCATGTACTGGCATGTACACTCCGCTTGTTCGCGAATATTTCAACGAGTCTTGCCATGCCTCGCATTCGTCTGAGGCTATTTCAATGAGTCACGTAACCCGAATGCGGTTGAGGCTAGCACCCCTGTATAGAGCAGGCAACGGCGTGCCATGCAGCGGGTATCACCCGTGACGGATTGGGCACAATCTCAGGAGCGGTCGCGCTTCAGCTTTCGTGTATGCTGGGCCTGTTTTCCGGCATGGTTCGAGGTTGCCAATGTACGACGAGTCGTGGGAAGGCTTCAGGGCATTCTATGAGTTGGCATTCGGTACGCCCATTGCCTACCTGTTTTTGCTGCTGGTCTGGAAAAAATGGTTCAAGGCGGATCACCCGGGCTGGAAGTACGCTCTGATAACGCTGGTCGGCGGCAGCTTTTTTATACTGAACCACTATTTCTTCCATGCGCCGTTTTACAGCCTGCTGGCGCGTAGCTACGCTGTCGTTTATCTTGTCCTTTATTATTTCCTGCTCATCAGGCCGTCAGCTTTTTCGGTCCTGAAGCAACTCGTCGCGGTGTTAACGGCCGTGGCCTTTACCGGCGTATATATAGGCGCGGAAGAAGTCGCGCGTGCACTCGCTGACGGCAGGATGCTAAACGGCGTGATGATCCCCGAGTTCGTGTTCGTGCTGGCTGCATTCCTGGCCTTCGTGGCTATCATCCTTGCCGAACGAAAGTAATGAACCTCACTGTCTCCCAAGGCAAGATACGTGCAGCAGTCCTGATCATTTTCGTGCTGCTGGCCAAAGCGGTGTCCGCGGCCGACGGGGTCAGCTGGTCACTGGATACGCCGGACGGCAACACCGTGAGCTTCCCCTATGAGCATGATGAGCCCGTAATACTGCTGTTCTGGGCGAGCTGGTGTCCTTACTGCAAGGCGCTCATGCCGCATCTGCAGAGTATCCAGGACGAATACGGGGAAAGCATCACCATTTATGCCATCGACTTCAGGGATGACGGCGATCCCCTGGGCTACCTGCAGTCGCAGGGTTACCGCTTTACGCCGCTGCCAGCCGGTGGCGCGGTCGCTGACGCTTACGGCATTTTTGCTACCCCCGGGTTGCTTATCTTCGACGGCGACAACCGGTTGCTCCTGAACCTCTATGACGTCATGGCCCGCTATGATGAGGAATTCAATACGCCGGAGGGGTTGAAGCATTCGCAACGGGCATCCCGCAAAGCGCCGTACTGGGCTGCCAGAATCCGGCAGGCACTCGATCGGGCGCTGGCTGCACAATAAAGCCCGTTAAAGGTGCACGCCGGCCCTGTCTTCTGGTAGTTTGCGCCAGTCTATGGAAGAGCGAATCTACCTGGTAACCGGTGCGACCGACGGCATAGGCAAGGCGCTGTCACTGGCGCTGGCCGAAACCGGTGCGACCGTAATCATCCACGGCCGGAGTCCGGAAAAAGCGGAGCAGGTACTTACCGAGATCGGAGCAGCGACGGGCAATGATCAATTGCATACCGTGCTGGCGGATTTTGCCTCGCTCGACCAGGTCGCCGGGCTGGCGGACCAGGTAAAGACCAGATTCGATAGCCTGAGCGTCCTCGTAAATAATGCAGGCATGTTGACGGACCATCGCCAGCTCAGTCAGGACGGTTTCGAGTTAACCTTTGCCGTGAACTACCTGGCACCCTTCTTGCTGACCAACCTGCTGCTCGACACGCTAAAGGCCAACTCGCCCGCCCGCGTCGTCAATGTCTCGTCCACGGCGATGGGTGGGGGGGTTATCAACTTCGCGGACCTGCAGGCTGAGCAGCATTTCGATGGCTGGCAGGCGTATGCTAATTCCAAGCTCGCAAACGTCCTTGCCAGCCACTGGTTTGCGCAACAACTGGAAGGTACCGGCGTGGTATCGAACTCCTTGTGCCCCGGCCTGATCGACACCAACTTTTTGCATACAAATAACCTGTTTTCTGACCGGGAACGCGAGTTCATGCGCGACCGTATGCGGACTCCGGAGGAGGGTGCATTGGTGCCACTGTATCTCGCCACTTCCCCCGAAGCAGAAACCATTAGTGGCAAATTTTTCGTCCGCGAGGGACGGGACGGCCGCCGCGCACTGTCACTAAACTGGGATCAGCGGCTTGAGGCTGAACTGGTTACGCAGAGTTTCGGGTGTCTGAAGGGTTGGTGTCAGGCGCCGCAGAGCGGTACCTGACACCCGGGGTTACAACATGGGTCGTTGTGGTGCGTTATCAGGGAGTGCCGTCGGTATTTACATTGAGCTGGAACAGCACTTCGTTGATCGGATTCGCGAGGGCTATACTCCCGCCGGAGGCGAATAACAGCCCCACCGGTTTACGGTCTTCATCGCCGCCGCTTGCAATAACCAGGGAACCAAAGTCACCAGGCAGGCTGAAGTTGTGACCATTCGTATCGGGCTTAAGAAACAGTTGCTCGATAAAATGTGGCTTAAACGGCGCTGGAATGCAGCAGTAGCCTTATGGGTGAACTGCGTAACGTAATTTTTAAACCCTCGCGGGGCGTCGGGCTGAAAGTGTTTTATGGTGCTTACGGAAGCCTGGAATGGCTTATCGTTAAATCGAAACCGAATGGAATGGTCTAGGGTTTCGGGCCCCAGAGAGGACGGCCGTCCTTGCCTACTTTGCGGTACGTGGTGCTCCTGTACTCATAATATTCAGGCCGGAAAAAGCCCTCGGTGTGCATCAGGGTATTACCGTCCGGGTCTTCGAAAGAGCCGGTCATGAAGAGCAGTGGGGACCCGACCGGTATATTAAGAAGTTCGGCATTGGTTTCATTGGCCGATACGGCATTAATAGTCTGCTGTGCCTTCTTCAGGGTATAGCCGGCATCGACAACACTCGTCAGCATCGGCTTGTCATCAGTACTTTTCATATCCACGTTCTTCATGACGGGGATCGGGATATAAAAGTATGCCGTACTGTAGGGAGTGCCATCGCGCTGCCTGATCCTCAGCAGGTGGACCAGTTGTGCATGCCCTTCGAATTTCTTTGCGAGTGCTTTAGGTGTAGCGATAAGCTCGGCCGAATGGGTCGGGAATTTGCGAATTCCATCGATTTCTGCATTCCCGGTAATCTGCCCCAGGTCGAACAGTTCGTCGTACTTATAGTGGTGCAGGGTAACCCGTGTGCCTACGCCCTGGCGCCGTTCGACCAGGCGGTCGTTTTCCAGGAGCTGCAGGGTTCTGCGCAGCGTTACCCGTGATACCCCGAAACGTGTGGCCAGCTTGTGTTCGCTGGGCAATACACTGCCGCCGGCAATCTTTCCGTCCAGAATCTGCTCACGCAGCGTCAGGTAGACCTGGTGATACAGGGGCAGTAAGGGCCTGGGCATAGTTGTTCCCGCACCCGTATTGGGAGTCTTTGCTTCGCTCATGTATAGGGGTGGAGCGGTAAACCGAAAAATTCTTATTCTTGTCGGGGGCGCAGCTAATAGTGAATGAATGCCATCGCAGTGTCTATTGTGGAGTCCGTGATGGCCGATATTCTGGTGACTATACGGTTACATGAAACGGGCTGGAAAAATTCTACCAGGGCTAGCTAAAACAATAACTTATACCTGTAACAAGGTATCTGGCTTCTGCCTCTGACGGCGCTGGTGACCGGTACTTGTATGGTCGCGAATACCAATTTGCCCGTCCGTGAGTATCCCCGGTAGTTTCGTATTGAAAGAGCTATTCCTGCAGGTTGCGCGTTAATCGGGTAACCAGTTGCATTGCTTACCGGTGTCAGGCACCAACCGGTTTAATCCGCCGGTACCCCCGAACAGGTGCCTGACGCCGTTTTCTTTTTGTACCCCCTGTTTTTTAAGGTGGTGACGTTTCGAAACAGGCGTCTTCCGTTTTCGGGTCCCCGTCGGACGGGCACTCTATACCCTCCAGGGCTACCCACAGGGGCGTGCCCGCGACCAGTGGGGTGGGTACAGCGACGTAATCGTCAAGCCCGGCAATCGACAGGTCATTGATCGGATTGATAAATATATCAAGTTTACCGTTTTTGATATCACGGTCGCACGCCGGCAGGTCGTTCATATACTTGGTCTTCACCGTATGTTCAGGCATGAAGCTCTGGGCCATCTGGGTGGTAAGCACGCCGGCACAAATGCGGATATCGGGCCGGGCGATCAGGTCGTTCAGTGACTTGATCTCGTCAACCAGTTTTGAGTCCTTTGGGATATGGATGTACTGACTCGATGCACTCATCGTGCAGGTAAACCGGCGTGACAGGCGGCGGCGCATCTCCTGGGTAACGCCACCGGTGGCGTTTAACTGCGAAATAAAATCAATCTTGTTGTCCACCAGCAGGAAGGTCGAGGGTAGCCGGCCCGGGGCAACCACCACGTTTTCAACTTTGAGATCCACATCGTAGTGCTTACTGATTTCCTCGATGACCGCGTCCTGGTATTTCTGGCTTACGCCTGAGAAATACCACGTGGAATTGTCCGGCGTGTCCGGTACCGCCTGCACCATTTGCCGGATCGTGCCCGTTTCGAGTATGTCCTTAAACATACCGACCGGTTCTTCGGGCCACAGCGCGACTTCCGGCGTGGGCAGACAATCCACCAGCTTCACTATGTAATCCACCGCTGCGCCGGGTTGGTTCCTGGGCTCGCTCATGACGGCCTCGCGGTCTTTGCCGCTCGCTATGACCCGAATCCAGGCAGCATCAAAGGCCCGCACCAGCTGCTCCCGGCCGCGAGCGATTTCTTCAGGGGTCCAGTCCCCGGTTCTGGCAGGGATATCTTCGATTTTGGAAACTTCCTGACCGGAATGACCACCTGCAAACAACGGTCCGGACAGGAACAGCGCTGCTACAGCAAGCACACTGGTGACTATACGCATGACGACTACCTTTTTATTGAGCCAGCAGGGACTGACCTTTGTATGTTGCCGATAATCTAGCACGAGTATCGGCAGCGCAGCCCCCACGTGATGAACAGCGGCGTCATCGCCCACAAGTCTTGTAGACTCGCGGCATAGCCAATTTCCTTCTGTATGTCGCCACGGTGTTGGTAGCCTTCGAGGGGCTCGATATCGGCCTGAACATCATCGCCGGACTTGCGCTTGCGGTCATCGGCAATATCTTTATCCTGTCCCGCAAATGACCAATAACAAGGAGCCGGCCCGCTATGGTGCACAGACTTGAAAAGCAAACGATCTGGATTACCGGTGCGTCTTCGGGCGTCGGCGAAGGTATCGCGAAGGTATTTCACCGCGAGGGCGCCAACATCATTATCTCGGCGCGGCGCGCAGCAGAGCTGGAGCGCGTAAAAGCGGAATGTACCGGCCCCGGCAGTGTGCAGGTCGTGCCCTTCGACATTACGGACGCCGCGCAGCGCGAGGCTGCGGCGATACAGGTGCTGGCAGATAACGCCCGGCTGGATGGCCTGGTCAACAATGCCGGCATAGGTCAGCGGGCGCTCGTTAAAGACACGGACCTCGACGTCGACCGGCGCGTGATGGAAGTCGATTATTTCGCGCCGATTGCACTGACCAAGCTGGTACTACTGCGGCTCATGGAGCAGAAGAGCGGGCAGCTGATCGTTACCTCATCGGTCGCGGGCAAACACGGCATGCCGTTCCATTCCGCTTACTGCGCGGCCAAGCATGCGCTGCACGGTTATTTCGATACGCTGCGTATCGAACTGCTCGAATACAACATTAAGGTTATGTTGCTCGTGATTGCCGGAATCCGCAGCAACGTCGCAGAACATGCGCTGCTGGGCGACGGGTCCGAGTACGGCAGGGACGATTGGGGTGGTGATGTAGGCATCAGCGCTGAGGAGTGCGGCGAGCGCGTCGTCGAGGCAGTTCAGGCCGGCGAGTACGAGCCCGTGATCAGCATCGACCCGGCGCGGGAACCCATGGACCTGAAGGACAAGGATCCGGAGGCTTTTATCCAGCGCATGGCCGGGCTCATGCAGTGGATGGGTAAGTAGCGGTATTGCAAAGATTCGGGAGCAACAGGTTGCCTGGCGATCTATGCTGCAGGCCCTAAAGAAAACAGGCCCCTGAAAGGGGCCTGTCCGAAGCCAGAGATGGAAGATACGCCCACACCTAGCTCGCAGCGAGACTTTTATTGTTGCGGGCGCACCGAAAACTGTAGGTGTACTTTAGCGAAGCCCGTCAAGGCCTGCGTTGATACAGGTCTCAAAAATAACGTGTGGAGTTATGTAGAAACGAGTGGCACTTCGTCGAGTACCCAGTTCTTCTCGGTTGCGCGTGCAGGGCAGGGTATAGCCATTGCGGCGTCACCCTGTAATGCGCGCAGCGTCTTTATGTCGAGTCGCCAGCCGTTTTTCTCCCAGTCTTTCAGCATTTCCCGGTAGCGCACGATCGGCTGGTCGGAGGGAACCAGCAGTTCCTTGGTCATGGTTTCGGCATTTTTTACCACGGCATGGATTCACCCTCATAACTGATAAACTGGCCGTTGTCGTCGAGCGTAAGTCCATCCATCACAGTGAGCATCTGGCTTACGCTGGCTTCCGTTTTAATTGAGCCCGGCATCTTCGCCAACTGCTCATTAGTACCCACCAGGCCGGGGTGGAGCATTACCACGGTTACACCACGCTTTTTTGTTTCGAAAGCCAGGGTATGGAAGTACATGTTGAGTGCTGCCTTACTGGCCTTGTAGTGGTACAGGATGGGCAGTTGCGAGCCGGCGACGAAGGAGCCCGAATCGCTGGACATGACGATAACCTGCTTCATCTGCGATGCCTTCACATTTTCCATCAGCGCCTGGGCGACCTTCATCGGACCGATTGCGTTGACCTGGAAGAAACTGTCAGCAAGGTCCCAGTCGAGACGGGACAGCGGGCTCAATGCGGTTCCGGAGCCCGGGCCGCGGGCGGCATTCAGCAACAGGATGTCAATGGGTTGTTCGCTGTATTTGCGTGCCAGCGCTGCAATGTCTTCATTGCTCGTAACATCCAGCTGTTCGATGATGATATCGGGGTCATCGGCGGCGAGTTCGGCAAGCGTCGTTGCGCCATCCGGGTTCCGGGTTGTGGCGATAATTCGCCAGTCGCGCCCGGCAAGCCGGCGCACGAACTCGAAGCCGATACCGCGGTTCGAACCGGTTATCAATACCGTTGGCTTGTATGTGGCACTGTTATCCGATGGTTCGGCGGTGTTACCGGTGCTGGTAAACAGCGCAAACAGCAATAGTGCTGCAGTCCTGTGAATGCTCATAGTGTTATCCGGTGCTGAAAAGCATATTTTAGCCCCGTCCGGTAAACGGGCTCCAACGCGGGATTGCTTAATAGCGTGCAAAACCGGATAGTGATGCCCACCGTGGTCAAAAAACTCACTAAAAACCTGACTTTCTGGGTCCTGGTCGCGGGCGTGCTCGGCTATTTGACGGCGCTCGTCTTCGGTGACCCGGAATGGACAGTCGATGTTTCCCCACCCCCGTTTTATGAGCTTATAGTACTACTGAAAACGGTATTTCTTGCGCTTCTGAAGATGCTCGTTGCACCGATTATTTTCTTTTCGCTTATCGGGGGCCTGCTTAATATCGGTGATGCAAGCAGGCTCAAGAACCTCGGCAGCATCACTATCAGCTATTACCTTTGTACGACCTTTATTGCCATATGCATAGGGTTAACCGCGGTCTTTTTCATACACCCCTGGGTAGGCGCGGTTGAACAGATCACCGTTACTGCTTTGAGCACTGATCCGAATTACGTTACGCCCGCGAAGTTTATTGACCAGAGCAGTGGTTCATTGTTGCAGGTCGCCAGGGGTTTGTTATCGACTGCCTTTACAAATCCCTTCACAGCGCTCGCGGAACTCAATATTCTGGCCATCGCAACGAATGCGTTCCTGTTCGGGCTGGCGATGGTCCTGGTAGTGCCGGCGAACAGCCCGCTTGTCGCGGGCGTGCAGCACATTAACGACATGCTCCACAAAGTGCTTGCGTGGGTCGTGCTCACAACGCCGTTCGGTATATTCGCAATTATTTTCGATGTAGCCCTGAGAAGTGGTGGGACCCTCCTGAATTCACTGTTGGGTTTCTGTGCAGTCGTCGTTGGGGGCACGCTGCTGCATGGTCTCGTGGTGTTGCCTTTAATAAGTAAATTCGTAGCTGGCGTTGGACCTGGCAGCTTTTTCAGTAAAGCGGGTAAACCATTGATGGTCGCTTTCGCCACCGCATCCAGTTCGGCGACATTGCCCGTCAGCATGCAGGCGGCGGAAGAAGAATTCGGTGTTTCGACTACGGTAAGCGGTTTCGTATTTCCGTTGGGCGCGACCATGAATATGGACGGTACGGCATTGTATGAAGGTATTGCCGCCGTATTCCTCGCTTACCTGTTCGGCATAGACCTGGGCACGACGGGAATAGTCACAGTGTTTTTTATGGCGATGGTCTCGTCAATCGGTGCGCCGGGGATGCCGTCGGGCTCGATGGCCGGGATGCAGATGGTGCTGCTCGGGGCGGGTATCCCGCTTGAGGCAATCGGTATTCTGCTGGTAGTTGAGCGCCCGCTTGATACTATTCGCACCGCGGTTAATGTCGAGGGTGACCTGATCGGCGCGCTGGTCACACAGCGGTTTTTCAGCAAAACAGTTGCCTGAACGACTCCTTAGCCGGACTAGCCCGGTAGAATGCTAAAAGACAAGCGACCGGTCGGGTCGACCGGCGTAGAAACATCCGTTATCAAAGCGGGGGGCGCACCATGAACAGCATGATGAAAGCAGTTGTTGCGGCAGCACTGATTATTCTGATAAGTGGATGTTCGACACAGCTCTCGAATAAGGCCGCTATTACAAGCGCCATTGCAAATGAGTCCCGTACAGACGAACATCGCGAGCGCGACGCGCGCAGCAAGCCCGCCGAAATACTTGCCATGTTCGATCTGCGGCAGGGCGATGACGTGATCGACCTCATGGGCGGCGGCGGATACTACGCTGAGCTGATGCTCGGCGTGGTCGGTAATGAAGGCTCGGTTATCCTCCATAACAACACGCCGTACTCGCGCTTCGTCGAGAAGCAGCTCGAGGAGCGTTACGGTGACAACCAGTTCCCGGGCATCACCGTCATAAAGAGTGAAGTCGATGCCCTCGGGCTTGCAGAAAACAGTCTCGATGCGGCGCTGATGGTGATGTGTTACCACGACCTCTACTACCACAACCCCGAGCGCGGCTGGCACAACACCGATGTGGGCTTGTTTTTCAGCCAGGTTCGCGGCGCACTGAAACCGGGCGGCAAGCTGCTGGTTATTGACCATGCGGCAGCTGCGGGTACCGGCAGGGAATCGGCGCAGACCGTGCATCGTATCGACGAAGAATTTGCACGCGCGGAAATTCAAAGCTATGGCTTTGAGTATGTAGATAGCAGCGATGCGCTGCGCAACCCGGACGATGACTACAGCAAGATGGTCTTCGACAAGACGGTGCGCGGCAAGACCGACCGGTTTGCGTTGCTGTTTCGAAAGGACTGACGAGGCTTAGTCGGAACCTGCGTAGCGTATACCCGTGACCAGGTAGTCGGTGCGCTGATTCGCGATCATAACGCTAACCTCGTCATCGGTTTCCTTCTTTAAAAGTGCCTTGGCCAGTGGTGAGTCGATACTGATCCAGCCTTTTCCTGCATTGGTTTCGTCCGGGCCAACGATACGGTATTCGATCGACGTGCTGTCGTCGATATTTTCGAGGGTGACCCAGGCGCCAAAAAATACTTTGCCCGCGTCCGGTGTCTCGCGCACCACGTTGAGCTTTGGCAGGCGTTTTTGCAGGTAGCGAATCCGGTAATCGATGCTGCCCAGTTCTTTTTTGCGGTAGATGTACTCCGCATTTTCCGACCGGTCACCTTCCGCGGCAGCGGCAGCCAGCGCCTTGACGACATCGCGCCGGCGCAGCCAGAGTTCTTTCAGTTCTTCCTGCAGGGTCTCATACCCTTCCGGTGTCACGTAGGGCGATGATTTCGGTGGTGGCGGTTTCCAGCGTCCCATTTGTGCTAAAGGCCAGTCCTGCTATGGTGCGAATGTGATTAAAGATATCAAAGCGCTGTACCTGCCGCTCGGGACCTTCGTCGTGAGCATGCTGGTCTGGTATGTCTGCTCGGTCGAACTGGGGTGGGGCGAGGCCGAGGCCGAACACGATCCGGCATCTGTCTGGTCCTATTTTCGCAGGGGCTGGATGATCGCGCTGGCAGTTGGGCTCCCGCTGCTGAGCAGGCAGGGCGGCTTTAAATCCTATGGCTGGCGCGTAACCTTACCCTGGCTGCTGGTTGCGGTTGTGATCGGGCTTGTCCAGGGCATGACCAACCGCGGCGGTTTCGAGATGAGCGTGATTGCAGTGCTCGGTTCCGCGTACCACAGTTTTGCTGTTGAGATTTATTTTCGAGCGTACATGATCCAGGCCTTCTCGCGCGCTTTTAACGGATTCTGGCCTCCGATCCTGTTGTCATCACTGATGTACGGCTTGTTTTACCTGAGCGTTTATCCTGCCATGCAGGAAAACCCGTTCGTATTCTACGTACCGTTTTTTACCGTACTCGGGATCGTATTCGGTTTTATCTACGCGAAGTCGAAGAGTTTCCTCATAACCTGGTGGTGTCACTGGGCCGCCGTGTTGCCGGTTATTCCGGCACTTTTCGCCGCCTGACTATTTATTGAGCTTGTCGGGCCACTTCGCGAGCACCTTTGCTATTGCATCCGGTGCTGCTTCTTCGAAAACAGTCCGATTGAGTCGCTGGTAGATTTTTGGTCCGCCTTCCTCCGGCCACTGGCGGGTAGCGTCGATAATGATTTTGCTCGTGGTCAGACGGTCTGGCGAAGCCGGGTCAAGCGGGAAGGCACGCCGGTTCTCGATAATTTCGCTGGCCAATGCGGGTTGCCAGCGCGAGCCGACCGCAAAACGCACCGCCGATGAATCGAGCACGTCAACGTCGTCGTCCACGACAATTACGACGCGGGCCAGCGGATTAAACATGGCTGTCGGCCGGGCAACGTCGAGGGCCTGGCCTGGTGCATCTTTCTTGATACTTATATAAACCAGCCCCTGTGAATCATGCGGAGATTCATAATCCACGACCTGCGGATGGGATTTGCGCAAGTTATAGATATTCTCGGCGCGCTGGGGAGAGGTGATGTATTCCCGTACAACCCCTGTAAAGCTGTTCATTACCCAAGGATCTTTTCTGTGCGTCATTGTTTGTGCGGTCATGACGTAATTTCTTTCTTTCTTGTGCCCGAGGTAACCGTACATCTCGTGGTAGGGCCCTTCTTCCTCGAGGTTGACGATATCTACAGTCCCTTCGATAACGATTTCAGCATTCGCGGGTACCAGGAATGTGCCGCTTTCGGTTCGCACTACGTCGACGGCTTTGCCACGCAGCCCCCCCGCAACAGCCAGCTCGTCGATGGGGCCGCGGTTGCGGATGCGTGACGGTATGCGTGAACTGGACACCATCCAGGTCAAAGGATCCTGGCCTACGACCAGCGTGATCGGCATAGACGTCTCGCCGCGCTTGCGCGCAGCGTCCACCATCTTTATCCCTGTTTGCCCGCCCTCGAAGTTGATCATGATCTTGCGCGGTCCCTTGATCTGGCAGCGGTAGGTGCCGAAATTAACGCCCAGGCCAGGGTCCCTGGTAAAAACGGATGCCGTGTTGATATAGGGTCCGGCATCGCCGGGGTTGCCGCGCAGGAACGGGAATGCGAGCACGTCAATCTCGTCACCCTCTAGTCGTACCTGTTTGACAGGCGCTGCCTCGGCCGGCACCTCGCGAGGTTCAATTTCGTCCCAAACACCTTCGCTGGCCACGAGTTTTGCAAGCATTTTGCGGGTGACGTTTTGATACGTGGCCTTGGCATCATCCGGCACCACTTCGCCGCCCAGCAGTAAAGGTTCTGTACGCAGGTTCCCCTGCAGGTTGGCGACGACCGGGCCCGGATATCGCCGGCCGTTTGCTCTAAGGTTCGTAAACATGACTGCCGGCGCGTCGCGCAGGCCGAACTCATCGATGAGCCGGTACATGATGGCGGTAGCTTCGTAGCTGTCCTGGTCGACACCGTCAAAGCGCTGCAGTAATCCTCGCTGTTCCAGTGCGGTGACAAAATCACGGATGCTATCGAACGGTGGTTCGAGTTTGTCGCCGGCTGAAGCTGCACCTGCTGTTTTCTGGGCTCCACCCGGTGCGGCGCAGGCAGCCAGTGGGGCTGCGGCGAGCGCGGCACCAGAATTTATCAGCAGTCTTCTCGTAACCTGCAGGTCATTTAGCAAGTCAGGTTTGTCAGACGCCATGGCAGAATCCCCCCGATATATCGCCTGACAGCATCATTTGCCATTAGTTTTCCCGGAGCATGATTTTTTCGCCCTCCGTGCGCGGTGCGGTTCGACGAATTGCGTGGCTTCGGGCAAGATATGAAATGCCTTCGGAAGGTGGCCGCCAGCCCGGCGAAACAAAAACAATACGAGACCAGGAAGGAAACATATGGAAACCAGGGACGCGATCCGCGCTCGCAGGGCGATCAAGCATTTTGATCCCAACCACGAAATGACCGACGAAGAAAAGCGGGAAATTATTTCCCACGCAATGCTGGCACCAACGGCATTTAATATTCAGCACTGGCGTTTTGTTGTCGTGGAAGATAAGGAATTGCGTAAGCAAATTCGGACTGTTGCCTGGGACCAGGCGCAGGTAACCGATGCGTCCATGTTTATCGTGTTGTGCGCGGACTTTAAAGCGTGGGAGAAGAATCCCGGTCGTTACTGGGACGATGCACCGCCCGCAGTCCGCGAGTTTATGCTGCCGGAAATCGAGAAGTACTACCTCGGGAAACCCCAGGTTGAGCGCGATGAAGCATTCCGTTCCTGCGGAATAGTTGCACAGACTTTGATGCTGACGGCCCAATCGATGGGCTACAGTTCATGCCCGATGGACGGTTTTGATTTTGACGCAGTCGGCAAGTTAATAAATTTGCCCGACGATCACCTGATAACCATGTTCATCGCCATAGGCAAAGGAGTGCGGGACGCATGGCCACGACCGGGGCCGCTGCCTATGAATGAAGTTGTAATTCCGAACCGCTTCGGCGCGTAACCAAAAGGAAGCCCAATCAATGTTGTACCGATTTTCTCTTTACCTGCTGATCGCCTTGTTTATGGTGGCCTGTGCGGCAACCGGGACGGGTGAGCCGGAAACGATACTCGTCGGTGGCGCGACCGGGCGGCAGGGTAATGCCGTGGTCGACGAGTTGCTGGCACGGGGTTACAGGGTCCGTGGCCTGACGCGTAAACCCGGGGGTAAGAAGGCTCTGGCACTCGCCGCCAAGGGAGTAGAAGTCGTCCAGGGAGATTACGCAGACAGCGGATCCCTGCTGGCAGCCATGGAAGGAGTCAGCAGGGTATTTTTCTACAGCGGGTTCTCACGGAATGAGGTCGCAGAAGGTAAGAACGTTATCGTGGCAGCGAACGAAGCGGCTATAGACCACCTTATCTATTCCTCAGGCGCCGCTGCGGAACCCGGGCACGGGATCGAGGGCGCGGCCAAGATGCAGGTCGAAATCGCGCTTGTGGAGAGCGGCGTTCCCTATACGGTATTCCGGCCCGTTGCGTTTATGGAGAATTTTCGCGGGCAACAGGCACGCACGGATAAAAACGGTATCACCGATTCGCGCGCTCCCGATCGTCTGCTGCATTTCATTTCCATTCCCGATATCGGTTTTCTTGTAGCCGAAGCATTCGATTTCCCCGAACAGTGGAAAGGGGTTGCCGTAAATATAGCCAGCGACGTGATGACAGTCCGCGAGTACGTGGATACTTACAGCAAGGTTATGGGCCGGGAAGTTGCTTACAACCGGCAGCCACTGGAGGAATACCTGGCCGCGATGCCAAAACCTCTGCGGCCGCTATTTGATTGGTATGACAAGGTGGGTTACGAAGCGGATGTCGAGGAACTGCGCCGGCGCTACCCTAACCTGATAACTTTCGAGCAATACCTGCGGGACACCGGCTGGGAGGATTGGCAGGCCGAATAGCCAGAAGCCTTGCATGGCAGGGGCTTCAGGCCCCTGAGTAATTTTGGGAAACAGTGCAACAAGACGGACCGGGGTATACACCTTAAGCCTGCATTAAGGTTTATATTATCCCCAACAATTATCACGACATCAGTAAAGGCATATCTTCCATGAAGTTCTTAAAGCGGTTTGTTCTTGGTGTGATCGTCATCGTTGGCCTGTTGTCGATGGCTTTTTACGTGGTCAATCAGCCGCCGCAGCTCGCCAAGCCCAATTACTATGAGTACTACATTGATCAGGACACCCAGCCGGTCGGTCGCATCGGCATATTCGTGTCGCATCTCGTCATGCCGGAAGATTTTCGTCAGGAAGATTTTTTCACCTTCGCCAGCAAGGCGCTTCAGTATATTCCCTGGCCGATCACCGAGCTCGTGACGATGGATAAAGGCCTGGTATTGCTGGACCGTCACAAGTTTCATGAGTTCGAAGAGTTCGTCCCCACGGACCTCGTCGATCACACGGGCAGCAGTTACGACACCGATGGCGTTGCCTATATTGACAAGTATCACGCGGGTGAGATCGAGTGGATGCCAAAGGGCACCATGCATCTAAGCCACGGTGCGTTTCTGTACAAGGGACGTAAGGTGGGTCAATCGGCGGCTGCGCTGAAGTTTACTGCCAAGGCTAGGAATTACTACTACGCGCCGGGCAAGGGCTTTCACGACGGGCGTATCCCGCATGAAGCCGGTAACCGTTACATCGTATTTAATGCGTTACAGAAACTGGAAGCGAAATACGGCGATATACCGTGGCGCTGGGTTACGGCCGACAATCGCACGATGGCCCGGGAGGCCCTGTTCAGCCTGTTGGACCAGGGTGTAGACACGCTGATCATTGCAGCCCCGAGGCCGGTGTACTCACACCATGAGGAGTTCAACGGCAGCATCAGGCATACGATGCACTACGTGCACGAGTGGCAGGAACAGAACGGGCATAAAGAGATCAAGATGATTATCTCGCCCGAGTTGTCGTACTTCGATGCCATGTTCGATACTCACACAGCTATTCTGCGGGACAACCTGAAAAGCATTCCCGAGGGTTCCTCGCTTAAGCTGGTGTTGTCGGTCCACGGCATGCCATGGGATAACGTGCCGCACGAAGCCTGGATCAAGCTGGCGCCGCGCTATGTCGATCGCGCGCTTGAGGAAGCGGCCAAAGTAATGGAAGACTATAACTACGAGCGATTGCAGATTGTGCAGTCGCAGGACCATTTTGCTGATCCGCACAACGACCCGGACGATAATTACCTTTCCACGAATGAGGCATTCTGGGCGGGGGTCGAGGACGACTACGATTACATCCTGAATATTCCGCTCGAGTTTTTTGCCGAGAATACCGACACGATGTTCTACCATGATATGGCGAACTTCGAGTTCTTTGATGACTACAATGTGTACGATACCGTCGAATACACCGATTGGTCGGTGCCCTGGCGCAAGCAGATGACGCAGGACGGTACCGTTGTAATCTATGGTGGTGTCG
>JASLMV010000001.1:0-58072 GCA_030746435.1 Gammaproteobacteria bacterium
CAGCCGCTAGTCGCTAGCCAACCCAGACACGGGCGTTACGGAACATCCTCATCCAGGGACCGTCTTCACCCCATTCAGGTGGATGCCATGAATGTTGCACGGTCCGGTGCACCCGCTCCGGGTGCGGCATAAAAATATTGACGCGGCCGTCTTCGCTGCACAGCCCCGCGATACCTTCGGGCGATCCGTTCGGGTTCGCGGGATAGGAATCCGCGCTACGCCCCCTGCCGTCTACATACCGGATCGCGACTTGCCCTTTGGTGCGTACCTGGTCGATGTCCTCCGCCGCTGAAAATTCTGCGCGGCCCTCGCCGTGGGAGGTCGCAACGGGCAACACCGATCCCTGCATACCGTTCAGGATGACTGACGGTGTCTTGAGCACCTCGACCAGACTCAGCCGGGCCTCAAACTGTTCCGACAGGTTACGCACGAAGCGCGGCCAGTGAGCGGTGCCCTGAATAATCGACTGCAGCCCGGCCAGCATCTGGCAACCGTTACATACCCCGAGCGTGAACGTGTCGCCGCGCTCGAACCACGCCTGGAACTGGTCGTGCGCGCGCGCGTGGAACAGTATCGATTTTGCCCAGCCGCCGCCTGCGCCCAGTACGTCGCCGAAAGAAAAACCGCCGCACGCGATCAGTCCGCGAAATTCCTCCAGCGTTGTGCGCCCGGCAAGGATATCTGACATGTGCACATCGACGGGCGTAAACCCGGCGCGGCTAAACGCTGCCGCCATCTCCCGGTGGCTGTTTACGCCCTGCTCCCGGAGTATCGCGACCGGGGGCCGGGCACCAGTCGCGATCAACGGAGCCGCGATGTCTTCGTCCGGCGCAAAAGTCACGCGGGGACTCAGCCCCGGGTCATCGTCGTCGGCTATCGCATCGAACTGTTGCCGGGCGGTTTCCGGATTGTCGCGTTCGGCCTGCATCCGGTAACTCACCTCGGCCCATGTCTGTTGCAGTTCTGCACGAGATTTCTCGAACACGGTCTTGCTGCCGTTTACTATGCGTATGCGCTGCTCGTTGTTCGGTGCACCGACCTTGCGCGTCACGGCCGCAAGATCGTGCTTGCCCAGAATTTCGTTTACTTCGGCAAGCTGTTCACCGGCAACCTGGATGACCGCACCAAGTTCCTCGCTGAACAACGGCATAAGCAAGTTGGTCAAGCCCTCTTCGAACTCGATGTCGACGCCGCCACGACCCGCGAACGCCATTTCACAAACGGTGGCAAACAGACCGCCGTCGGAACGGTCGTGATAGGCGAGTAGCAGGCCCGCTGCATTCATCTCCTGAATTGCTGCAAAGAATCCGGCCAGCCGTACCGCACTTACGAGGTCAGGCGGCTCGCCACCCGGCTTTGCAAACGCCTGGGTCAGGCACGACGCGCCCAGTCGGTTACGTCCTTCACCGAGATCGATGAGCAACAACACTGAATCGTTATTGTTGTCGTTATCGGGTTGCAGAACGGGTGTCAGGGTGCGGCGCACGTCTGTGACCGGCGCGAAGCCCGAGACGATCAGTGACAGTGGCGCGTAAACCATTTTGTCACCGTCGGCATCATTCCAGCGTGTCTGCATTGAGAGTGAATCCTTGCCGACCGGGATCGCAATCCCCAGTTCGCGGCATAACTCGCTGCCGACCGCAGTCACGGTCTCAAACAATGCCTGGTGCTCGCCGGGGACCCCGCATGCGGCCATCCAGTTGGCCGACAAACGCACGTCGCCAAGCTTGCTTATGGCGGCAGCGGCGATGTTCGTGATCGTCTCGGCAACGGCGAGCCGCCCCGATGCGGCCGGGTTCAGCAGTGCGACCGGCGTGCGTTCGCCCATTGCCATCGCTTCACCCGCCACCGAGCTAAAACTGCGTACGGTTACGCCGACATCGCTGACCGGCACCTGCCAGGGCCCGACGAGCTGATCGCGGGCGACCATGCCACCCACCGTGCGATCGCCTATATGAATAAGGAAAGACTTATCGGCAACCGTCGGGAAGCGCAGCACGCGCTCGCACGCATCCTCAACATTTATACCGGCCAGCTCTGCCGGCGGCACCGTGCGCTCAACCGAACTCACCTCGATGCGGGTTTGCGGCGGCTTGCCGAGCAGAACCTGCATATCCATATCGACAGGTGTTTCGCCGGTCCGCGAATCGTTCACCCGGAGCCGCCCGTCATTATCCATTGCACCGATCACGGCGAATGGACAACGCTCCTGCTCGCAGATCGCGGCAAAAATTTCCAGGTGTTCGGGCGCGAGTGCGATAACGTAACGCTCCTGTGCTTCGTTGCACCAGATTTCCAGCGGCGACATGCCCGGCTCGGCATTGGGTATGTCACGCAGTTCGATGGCGGCACCGCGGCTGCTGTGGTCGACGAGTTCCGGCACGGCGTTCGACAGGCCGCCCGCACCCACGTCATGAATAATGATGATCGGGTTCTGTTTGTCGCCGGTCGCGCCGCGCTCCCAGCAGGCATCGATTACCTGCTGCGCCCGCCGTTCCATTTCCGGGTTGTCACGCTGGACGGATGCGTAATCCAGGTCCTCGTGACTCGCGCCGCTGCCCAGGGACGAGGCGGCACCGCCGCCCAGACCGATGAGCATGGCCGGTCCGCCGAGCACAACGATCAGCGAGCCGGCCGGAACCTCCGGCTTCTCGACGTCGTCGGCCCGGATGTTACCCATACCGCCCGCGATCATGATGGGCTTGTGATAACCGGCCGCATTAAGCGCGCTGTCCGGGTCGCGTTGCTCGAAGGTGCGGAAGTAGCCGAGTATATTCGGCCGGCCAAACTCATTATTAAAGGCAGCCCCGCCGATAGGCCCTTCCAGCATTATTTGGCGGGCGCTGGCAATACGCCCCGGTTTACCGATCGTCGTTTCCCAGGGCTGCGGGAAATCCGGTATCCGTAAATGCGACACCGAAAACCCGGTCAGGCCGGCCTTGGGACTCGCCCCCCGGCCGGTTGCCCCTTCGTCACGGATTTCACCGCCCGATCCCGTCGATGCGCCCGGATAAGGTGAAATCGCGGTCGGATGGTTATGCGTTTCCACCTTCATCAGGACATGGATGTCTTCGTCCACGTAACCGTACTCGCGGGTACCGGCATCGACGATAAGCCTTGCTCCCGGACCACCCTCCATAACCGCCGAGTTATCCGAGTAGGCCGACAACACGCCCTCGGGGCTGGCGGCAAAGGTCGAGCGGATCATGCCGAACAGGCTGTCCGGCATCGTCGCGCCATCGATACTCCAGGTCGCGTTGAATATTTTATGCCGACAGTGCTCCGAGTTCGCCTGCGCAAACATCATGAGTTCCGCATCGGACGGATCGCGCCCGGCCGTCGTGAAGACCTCGAACAGGTAATCGATCTCGTCTTCCGACAACGCCAGCCCGAGCCCGGTATTTGCCGCCTCGAGGGCAGCGCGGCCGCCGCCGGAAACCGGCACATGCGCCAGCACACCCGGTTCATGGCTGGCAAACAGTACGCCGCAATCGGCATCGCCGGGCAATACGGTTTCGGTCATGCGGTCATGTATGCAACTACCGAGTGCCGCCAGTTGCTCGCCACTAAGTTCGGCAGATGTTTTAAACGAATAGCTGACGCCGCGCTCTATACGGCGCACGGCTGCAAGCTTGCAGTTACGCGCAATATCGGTGGCCTTGCTCGACCAGGGGGACACGGTGCCCAGCCGCGGCACAACCAGGAAGGAGTGGCCGGATACCTTGTAGTCCGACCAGGCGGGTCCGTAGGAAAGCAGTTCATCGAGCAGTCCGCGTTCGTCCGGCGTGAGCTCCCGCTCGAGGTCGACAAGGTGCTCGTAATGCGCACCTGCATCTTCTATCCCGGGCACCGCCTGGGCCAGTTGCTCGAGCAACTTGTTGTGGCGAAAAGCAGAAAGCGCCGGCGGTCCGGGTAAGCGCAGGATTGGCATCTTGGGTGGAAACGTCCCGGTCTGGATCTATCGGTTAAAACTCAGGTTAATAACTGGAACTTAAGCTGGCGACAAGTATCAACTGTCGCTGCCGGAACTGCCACCCTTTCCACCGGGTGTGTAAACCGGCATCGGAAACTGCGAGACATTATCGCCGTCGAAATTGCTGATCTTGCTCGCGCCCTGCTTCTCTACTTCATCGATTCGCACGATGGCATGCATGGGAATATAGGTCCGGGTTACCGTGTCGAATTCCGATTTCAGGCGCTCCTCCGCCGGGTCGACAACGACAGTGGTCCGTTCACCGAAAACCAGCTTTTCCACCTCGACGAACCCGAACAATGAGCCCTGGCTGATGCTGCGGGCATAGATCTCGTAGATCTTGCCTTGGTTCATGAAAATGACCTTATATAAATGACTTGCAGGCATACCCTTCCCTAGCCGTGATCCCCGTGAGCAAAAAGCTCCGGGCAACCCTTCTGCGGTATGCCCGGAACGCACCGGTAATTAAGTTAAATCAGCTCCCCGCTGGCGGGGGTGGGCGCGGATTATAACCTAGCCGCAGCGCCGAATTCAGTGCCAACCACGGACTTCCGACCGCCGCCAAACTGTGATGCATGCAACAGAATACAGAGCGAATCTGGCTCATCATCCTTGCTGGGCACCCCTGTCTCTTTAAGGCAGGGGAACATTATTGGGCGCAGGAAAGCATATGCCGCTTCGAATGCAAGTAGTCAGCGCGCACCGCGAATCCATGGGCGGTTCCTATGTACAGGAATTTGCAGCCTGTGGTGGCACGATAGGCCGCAGCCTGGAGTGCGACTGGCCCCTGCCAGACTCAAAACGCTACATTTCGTCCAAGCACGCGATGATCGATTACCAGGGCGGGGCCTATTACCTGCTAGACCTGAGCCGAAACGGCGTTTACGTAAACGGCTCCGATGTGCCGGTCGGCAAGGGTAACCCGCAGCGCCTATTCGATGGCGACACTTTCCGGCTTGGTGAGTTCGAGATTAAGGTCGCGATCGTCGAAGATGATTCGGAAGGCGACGACGATGGAATGCGCGACTCGGTTGTGCGGGCCCAGCTTGTGCCGGAAGACGAGTCGATGGAAGTGGCCATGCTGCCGGCCGATCAGATCAACGAAAGCATCCAGATGGATGCGCTGCTCAAACCCGGGGGCACATCTGACGAACTCAGCTGCCTGAGTGAAATGCCGATCGACCCGGAGGCTCTGGAGCAGCTCAGGAAAAACCATGAACTTATGCAGGCACTGGCCGATGAATTCCTCGGCGCGGCCGGTCTGGACCCCCAGAACTTCAACGGGATCGACCCACGTCAACTGCTGCAGAATGCAGCCCTCGTGCTCAGTGAATTCGTCGAAGCCACGCATGCCATGCTGGTTTCCAAGGACCGGATCAGCAGCCAGCTCAAGCTCACGAGCAGCGGACCGGAAGGGACCACTAATCCGCTCCGCTCGGCTGACGGTATCGACAGCGCTCTGCGCCTGCTGCTGGGAACCAGCAATGATGTGAACGTCTGCGGAACGGAAGCGGTCGAAGCCGCTTTCAAAGAGCTGCTCAGCCATCAGAAAGCAATGGTTACGGCAATGAAGTCCGCCCTGGCCGAGGATAATCTGGCCGACTCGGGGCCCGACGACTTGCCGGAACGCTTCGACGCGGAATTCGCGCGCACCTACGAGCTTGAAACCACCGATTGACCTTTAGGTTAATCCTAGTAAAACAGTGGCTTAAGGATGGTATTTGAACCATATTTCAGACTATATATCCGTACTAATCCTAAGTGACAATGATTCTCATTTACCTTAGAATCGCTGCCCGTTTATTGGTAGCAGTGCGTCCATGACCCTCGATCAACTTAAACCCGGCCAGTGCGGCACCATCACCGCGGTGGCAGACGACGGCCCGCTGGCTCAGCGGCTGATGACACTCGGACTTCTCGAAGGCACCCCTGTCGCGATGCTGCGCAGGGCGCTGGGCGGTGACCCGCTCGAAATCAACGTCATGGGTTATGCATTATCGCTCCGCCGGAATGAAGCGCAGCAGATTGAGATTGAGCCAGACCGGGCGTAGGTTAACGATATGCCTGATTCCATGGCCGGACTGTCGGACGACACTTCCATAGCCGTCGTCGGCAACCCGAATACCGGCAAAAGTACACTCTTTAACAACCTGACGGGTTTGCGCCAGAAGACCGCAAACTATCCGGGCGTTACCGTCGAGCGTCGCACGGGTGTGTTCCGTTTACCCGAAGGCGAAGTCACGCTGATCGATCTGCCGGGTGCGTATTCGCTGGCGGCGCATTCTCCCGACGAACTGATCGCCACCGACGTGTTGCTCGGCAGGATCGCTGACCTGCCCCTCCCCCGTGCCGTTCTCATCGTTGTCGATGCCACGAACCTGCGCCGCAACCTGTTCATGACCACCCAGATCCTCGAGATGGGCCTGCCCGTCGTGATCGCGCTCAACATGATTGACCTTGCAGAGAAACGCGGGATAAGTATCGACGCCGGGAAACTTTCGGAACGCCTGAACGCAACCGTCGTACCGGTTGTGGCGGGCAGTAACGAAGGCTCCGCGGCGCTGAGTGAAGCGCTGCAGAAAGCGATCAATGAAACGCCTGCGGAACGGCCGCCTTTATTGCCGGAACTGCGCGCAGCTGCGCAGGAGCTTGCGGACGACCTCGGCAAACTCGGTGCGAAACCGGCGCTACTGGATGCAGAACGCGCCATCGTCGATGCGGGCGGTACCGCCGAAGAACGCCTGGCAGAGCTTGCCGGAGACCGCACCGAAACGCTGCTGGGCGATATACGGAAAAGGCTCAACCCGGAGGGAAGCGTGGCCGCACTCGAAGCCCGCACCCGCTATGCATGGATCGACTCGGTCGTGCGGGATGTCGAGAGCCGGGTCGACCGGAAGCGCACCGTTGTAGATTTCATCGATAAGGCCACCAGCCACCCGCTGATCGGCGCAATACTCTTTTTCGTAATTATGGCAACGGTTTTCCAGGCCGTATTTTCCTGGGCCGGGCCGATCATGGACATGATCGACGATACGGCGGCAGCGCTTGGCGACCTGGTCAACGCCAACCTGCCGGAGGGCGCGATCGCAAGCCTGATCGTCGACGGTGTGATCGCGGGCGTCGGTAGCGTCATAATTTTCCTGCCGCAGATACTTATATTATTTGCGTTCATTATTTTTCTCGAAGACTCCGGCTACATGGCCCGGGCCGCGTTCCTGATGGACCGGCTAATGCGCGCATGCGGATTGTCCGGCCAGTCGTTCATCCCGATGTTGTCGAGCTTCGCGTGCGCCGTCCCGGGGATCATGGCAACCCGGGTAATCCCCAATCCACGCGACCGGCTCTGCACCATGCTCGCGGCCCCGTTCATGACCTGCTCGGCCCGATTGCCCGTCTACGCACTGCTGATCGCGGCATTTATCCCCGATGCCAAGTACGGTTTCTTAAACCTGCAGGGCCTGGTGCTCTTCGGGCTGTACATGCTCGGTATTCTTGGCGGCATCTTTACTGCATGGATGATGAAGCGTTTTGCGCTGAAGGGACCAACGCCGCCTTTTCTGATCGAGATACCGCCGTATCGCCTGCCCAACCTGAAATCGATGAGCATCCGGCTGCTCGACCGGGGGCGGATCTTCCTGTACCGGGCCGGCACCATCATCTTCACCGTCGCGGTCGTGATCTGGGCACTTGTGTATTTTCCGCGCCCCGCCGAGTTGCTGGACGGCTACGAGGTACAGCGCACTGAAGCGATGGCGCAGTTCGAGGGCGCGGCGCTGGAAGAACGTATAGCCGTGATCGACAACCGGGAAGCCGCCGCGCTGCTGGAAAACAGCTACCTGGGCCGCGCCGGTCAGACCGTGCAGCCAATATTCGCGCCCCTGGGCTGGGACTGGAAAGTAACGGCCGGCGTTATCGCCAGTTTCCCCGCACGCGAAGTTGTCGTCGCGGTGCTCGGGACGATTTATGCAGTAGGCGACGAGGTCAATGAAACGGACACCCGTCTTTTGAACCGGCTGCAGAATGCGACCCGCCCCGATGGCACGCCCGTGTTCACCGCCGGCATGGCCATAGGTATCATGATTTTCTTCGCCTTCTGCCTGCAGTGCATGGCGACCGTCGCCATCATGCGCCGGGAAACAAACACCTGGAGATGGCCGATCTCGGCCTGGTTCTACATGACCGGCCTGGGCTATCTCGGCGCCCTGCTCGCCTATCAACTTATATAAAAGACTATGGACGACACTCTGCAACAAATAATCGCGCTGCTAATCGTCGTGGTTATAGTCGCGTTCGAACTCGTCAGGCGTGCCCGCAAAAAGAAAAGTGGCAAAGTCGGCTGTGACAGTTGCGATACCGGTGATTTGGGCGCCGATGAACAGGGCGAGGCGCCGGTGAAGTTCTATAAGAAGAATAGTTAGCAGTTCCTAGGCCGAAAAGAAATGCGCTCCTGAAAGGAGCACATTTTTATCTACATAGTCGGGGCCGTATAATGCCGCCTCTTCGGAGAGGTGCCAGAGTGGTCGAATGGGCCTGACTCGAAATCAGGTGTGCGCGCAAGCGTACCGTGGGTTCGAATCCCACCCTCTCCGCCAGTAACAAAAAGGGCACCCCTAAATGGGGTGCTTTTTTTGTTACCAGTGGGAGGGTGCCCGGTGAGAACCCATTGTTCGACCAATGTCGGGCAGGTGGTTCGCGGTGAGCGAAACGCATGGCGGACGTTAGGACCGCGAACGCCAGAGGCGTGAAGCGACCCCGCAGGGGCAACCGAGTGTTAACGAGGGAGTCAATCCCACCCTCTCCGCCACTAACGACACAGGGCTGCCAAAGGCAGTCCTTTTTCGTTAGTAGTGTGCAGGGTGCCCGGTGAGAACCCATCGTTCGATGAAGGTGCCGCTTCGCGGCTATTCGATCGGCGTGTCCGAATACACGCAAATTCCCCTCTCCGCCACTTTTGCTTAGCTCGCCACTCCACCCCTCGGACATCTCATGCGCTACCCTCGCCCGTTAGTTGCCCACCCGCCATCATTCCGCCTCCTGAAACCAAACCCGGGCATTTGCACTCATGAACGAAACCGCTGCCGCCGTCGCTACAGGATTTAGCAAAGACAAGGTCATCCGCTACAGCCTGTTCGTTATATTTATGGTGCTTTACACGTTGCCTATACCCATCCCGGCGCTCGGTTGGGACGGGCTGACGGTGATGCCGATACCCGGGCTCGACGGTTACCTGTTTCTGCTTGTCGTACACGAGTTCTCGGGCTTCATGTTTTTCGGACATACCCTGTTCAGCAACATCTGGGCCATGCGTGTACGTAACATCGGCGATCACAAAACAGGTGTCATGGCCCGCGCCATGCTGCGGGTTATGGCGATGAGCATTACCGCGCCGACCTCGATCATTACGCCGCTGGCAGGACTGATGCTGGTCAACAAGTATTTTGGCGGAATGGCAAACTCGCCCTGGGCGCTGCACGCTTACGTCGCGTTCTGGATCATGGCAGCGCTGCAACTCGTACCTGACCTTATTCGTTACGCGGTGGACACCCACAAGGCAGACCCCAAGCGGGACGTGAAGCAGGCTGCGATCCGGGGCATCGGATCGACCTTCCTGACCTTCTACATCATCTGGTGCATGGTGACGAAGACCACCGCATTCTGATTTTGCGGTCGAAAAACTTTTTTCAGTGCATTTTCGCGACATCCTTAAATCTGAAAAGGATGCCGCAACAAATTTCCATATTAAGTAAAATCCAAAAAATAAGTGCCTGTTTTATAAGCTCTTTACCATAAAAATAAACCCGTTTTAACCCTCCCCGGACGTGGTTCCGGGCGCCATCTACGTGTAACCTTTGCGTCACCACAACAAAGACAACGCCGTGCGTCCGGTGCGCACCAGGGTAAACGGGCAGCGGCATAGTCAATATGAAAAAAGCGACGATCATATTGCTCGCTGTGCTCGTGGGTACCTGCTCACGCTCGCCGGGCACGCTGGAAGAAATCCTGGAATCCGGCGAACTCCGAATCATCACCCGTTACGACCCCACGACCTATTTCAGTGGTGCCGACGGTCATGAAGGTCCGGAGTATTTGCTCGTGGAAGGCTTCACCAAATTCCTGAGCGAAAAATACAGTCGGGAAGTTACAGCCGAATACATTACCAAGGACCGGTTCAATGAGATTCTGCCGGCACTCGATTCGGGTGAAGCCCACATCGCGGCGGCGGGGCTGACCATCACCGACGACCGCAAGGAACTGGTTGCCTTCGGCCCGTCCTACCAGGATGTAAAGCAATACCTTGTCTACAAACTCAACACCGGCAAACCTAATGAAATAGAGGACCTCAGGGGCAAGCGGCTGGAAATCATGGCGGGCAGCAGCTACGCGAAAACCCTGGCCGAACTGCAGGAACAGCACCCTGACTTCGCCTGGTCCGAGAACCCGAGCGCGGAGATCACCGATCTGCTGGATGCCGTTCAACACAAACGTATTGACTACACCGTTGCAGATTCCACAGCCTACTATGTACACCGGTATTACATGCCGGAACTTCGTCCCGCAATTATTCTGAAAGAGGGCGACAAACTTGCCTGGGCGTTCGAAAAATACAGCAGCGAAGACATCCGTGAAGAAGCCGAGGAGTATTTTGCCGCCATTAAGGAAAGCGGTGAGCTCGAGCGGATAATCGAACGCTATTACGGTCACACCGACCGGTTCGACTACGTCGGTACGCGCAGATTCATCAATGATTTCAAGCAAGGTTTCGAGCAATATAAGTCGAAGTTCATCATGGCAGGCGACAGTAGCGGTATTGACTGGCGCATTCTCGCGGCCATTGGCTACCAGGAGTCCCACTGGAACCCCGACGCGGTATCGCCGACCGGCGTGCGCGGACTCATGATGCTGACCCGGACCACGGCGAGTGTCATGGGCGTGGCCAACCGCGAAGATGCGGCAGAGAGCATCCCCGCGGGCGCGGAGTATTTCGCACAGCTCAAGAGCCGGCTGAGCCTGATCCCGGAGCCGGACCGCACCTGGTTCGCACTGGCTGCCTACAACGTAGGCTTCAGTCACCTGCAGGACGCGCGCCTGATAACCAGGCGGCTCGACAAAAATCCGGACAGCTGGCTGGACGTCAAGGAAGCGCTGCCACTGCTGGCCAAGCGCCAGTGGTACAGCGAAGTCCCGAATGGCTACGCCCGCGGCTGGGAACCGGTCCGCTACGTCAACAACGTCAGGACCTATTACGAGATCCTGAACTTCCTGACCTTCGACGAGGAAGAGCTCGCAGAGCCGCTCGAACAACCGGAAACCGCGCCGCTGCAGACCGCGCTCGAGGAGCCCGAGCAAATCCCTATCTGACCGGTTTCAGCGCCGGTCGCGAAAGAATGCCTGCAGCACATCGCGGCACTCTTCCTCGAGCACGCCCGAACTCACCTCTATACGGTGGTTTAATGCCGCAGAGCGTGCAATCTCGAACACGCTCCCGGCCGCACCGGCGCGCGGATCGGCACAGCCGTACACAAGCCTTGCGATGCGCGCATGCACCATCGCCCCCGCACACATCGCGCAGGGTTCCAGCGTGACATACAGGGTTGCGTCCGGCAGCCTGTAATTGGCGGCTGCGGTTGCGGCTTCGCGAAGTGCCAGAACTTCAGCGTGGGCCGTGGGATCCTGGTTACCGATGGACTGGTTAAAACTGCGCCCGATCACTTCGCCGCCGCCGACGACCACCGCGCCTACGGGCACTTCGCCCTCGGACTCAGCCTGGCGCGCGAGCGCCAGTGCCTGCTGCATAAATTGCCGGTCGACGTCGGTCATGGATTTACGGTGGCCTGAGAGTAGCGCCTATTCCCACTCAATCGTTGCGGGCGGTTTTCCCGAGATGTCGTAGGTCACCCTTGATATCCCGTCCACCTCATTGATGATGCGGCGGGACACCAGGTCGAGGAATTCGTAGGGCAGTTGCGCCCACCGGGCCGTCATGAAATCGATCGTTTCGACCGCGCGCAAGGCAACGACGTAATCATAGCGGCGCCCGTCACCCATTACGCCCACGGAACGTACCGGCATGAACACCGCAAACGCCTGGCTCACTTTGTCGTACAACCCCTGGCTACGGAGTTCCTCGATAAATATATGGTCGGCCTGACGCAGCAGGTCGGCATATTCCTTGCGGACTTCGCCGAGGATGCGCACGCCCAGGCCGGGACCCGGAAACGGATGCCGGTAGACCATTGCCTCGGGCAGGCCGAGTTCCACACCGATTTTGCGTACCTCGTCTTTGAACAGATCGCGCAGCGGTTCGATCAGTTTCAACCGCATGTCGTCGGGCAAACCACCGACGTTATGGTGTGACTTGATAACGTGGGCCTTGCCGCTTTTCGCGCCCGCGGACTCAATGACATCGGGATAGATAGTCCCCTGTGCCAGCCATTCGACATCGGCCAGTTTGTCGGCCTCCTCGTCGAAGACCTTTATGAACTCGCGGCCGATAATCTTGCGCTTCTCCTCCGGGTCCGCTTCGCCTGCGAGGGCCGCGAGGAATCGCTGTTCCGCATCCACGCGTATGACCGTCACGCCCAGGTTGTTGGCGAACACCTCCATGACCTGGTCACCTTCGTTGTGGCGGAGCAGGCCGTGGTCGACGAAAACGCACACGAGCTGGTCGCCGAGTGCCTCGTGCAGCAGGGCCGCCACGACCGAAGAATCGACACCGCCGGACAGTCCGAGCAGCACCCGGCCGTCGCCTACTTCCGCGCGGATCGCTTCGATATCACGGGCGATGATGTTGCCGGGATTCCAGGTATCCGGGCACCCACAGACATCGTGTACGAAGCGCTCGATCATCTGCTGGCCGTGTTCGGTGTGCGTCACTTCCGGGTGAAACTGCAGGCCATAGTAGTTACGTGACTCATCGGCCATTGCAGCCACGGGTGCATTGGCGCTCGAGGCAATGGCCGTAAAACCATCCGGCAGGCTGGTCACGCGATCACCGTGGCTCATCCACACATTCAATGCCGCGTCCGCACCCTGCAGGCCGTCCAGCAAGCAGCTGCTTTCAGTTACGGTCACCTGCGCATAACCGAATTCCCTCTCACTGGATGATTCGACTTCACCTCCGAGTTGCGCCGCCATGGTCTGCATGCCGTAGCAGATTCCGAGGAGCGGCACGCCGAGCTCGAACACCAGTTCGGGTACGCAGGGCGGGTTATCGAGGATGACCGACTCGGGCCCGCCCGCTAGCACGATACCGTTCGGTGCGAATTCTTTAATCAGGGTTTGGTCGACATCCCAGGGCAGGATCTCGCTGTAAACGCCCGCTTCACGCACACGGCGCGCGATGAGCTGCGTGTACTGAGCCCCGAAATCGAGAATCAGTATCCGGTGCGAAACAGCTTCGTCTGCAGCTGTCGCTATTCCGGCTGCGGGCAATGACATGGTTTAGCTGTCCTCTGGACGTCCTGCTCTGAGTGAGCACTCAAGACCGGCTCATTCAGTCCTGTAATTCGGCGCTTCCTTGGTAATCGTGACATCGTGTACGTGGCTCTCACGCATTCCGGCTGAAGTTATCCGCACAAACTGGGGCTTGGTCCGCATCTCGTCGATACTGGTGCAACCTGTGTAACCCATCGCAGCGCGGATTCCGCCTACCAGTTGATGAACGATTGCGACTGCGTTCCCCTTGTAAGGAACGCGGCCTTCTATGCCTTCGGGAACCAGTTTTTCGAGCTGCTCGGACGAATCCTGGAAGTAGCGGTCGGACGAGCCGTGCTGCTGTGACATGGCACCGAGCGAACCCATGCCCCGGTAGGATTTATAGGAGCGTCCCTGGTACAGCTCGACTTCTCCCGGCGACTGTTCGGTGCCTGCGAACAGGCTGCCGATCATGGCGCAGGATGCGCCGGCGACTAATGCCTTGGCGATATCGCCTGAATAGCGTATGCCCCCGTCTGCAATAACCGGCACGCCCGCCTTGGCCATCGCGGCAGCAACTTCCGAAACGGCGCTGATTTGCGGGACTCCCACGCCGGCAACGATGCGCGTGGTGCATATAGAGCCGGGGCCAATACCGACTTTCACGCCGTCAACGCCCGCTTTTACGAGCTCTTTGGCAGCATCGCCGGCGATGATATTGCCGGCTATGACCTGCATGTCGGGATAGCCGGATTTTACGGCCTTGACGCGATCGATAACGCCCTTGGTGTATCCGTGGGCGGTGTCCACCACGATCAGGTCGACGCCGGATTCGACGAGTTGTTCGACGCGCTCCTCGGTATCGCCGCCCGTTCCGACTGCCGCCCCGACCCGCAGCGCGCCGCGCGCATCCTTGGAGGCCAGCGGGTAGTCGACGGCCTTCTGGAAATCCTTGGCCGTGATCATGCCGCGCAACTGAAAATCATCGCTGACAATAAGTACTTTCTCGATCCGGTACTTGTGCAGCAGTAACAACACTTCTTCCTTGTCGGCACCCTCGCCCACCGTGACCAGTTTTTCCTGGGGCGTCATCACGGATGAAACGGGTGCATCGAGCTGCGTTTCGAAGCGCAGGTCACGGTGGGTGACAATTCCGACTGTTTTACCCTCATCGACCACCGGCATGCCGGAAATACCTTTAGCGCGGGTCAGATCGATAACTTCCCGAATCGTTTTGTCGGGAGAAACGGTAATCGGGTTCGTGACGATACCGCTCTCGAACTTCTTGACCCGGAGCACTTCGCGGGCCTGGTCGGCGGGACTCATGTTCTTGTGGATGATGCCGATGCCGCCTTCCTGGGCAAGGGCAATCGCGAGCTGGGATTCGGTAACCGTATCCATCGCCGCCGAGACGAGCGGGATGTTCAGTTCGATTTCACGGCTAAGGTGGGTGCGAAGGGCGACTTCACGGGGCAGGATGTCGGAATATTCCGGGCGCAGCAGGACGTCGTCAAACGTCAGTCCTTCCCCGGCTATTCGCATAGTGCTTCCTTTTTCATGCCTGTCCTCTTTTCGAGGTGGAACCGACCCCCGGCGTGAGGTTAATCGGCTAATGTTACGCTTCGAGGAAATCCGCGTAAACTACCTGGGTCACACAAGCCCTGAAACCGGGAGTCATAGCCGCTTGAACCCGCCCCCCGAAAGCCCCGCAGACAGCCCGGATGCTGATATTTTCACCGTCAGCCGGCTAAACCGCGAGGCCCGGCGCATGCTGGAAGCCGGGTTCCCGCTGCTGTGGGTTGCCGGCGAGATCTCCAACTTCGCCCTGCCGGCATCGGGCCACATGTATTTCAGTCTCAAGGATGAACAGGCGCAGGTAAGTTGCGCCATGTTCCGGCGAGCTAACCGGCGGCTCACGTTTCAACCGGAAGACGGTGACCAGGTACTGGTACAGGCGCGCGTCAGCATCTTCGAACCACGCGGCTCCTATCAACTGATCGTCGAGCAGATGGAAGCTGCAGGCGAAGGCATACTGCGCAGGCGCTTCGAGGAACTTAAGCAAAAACTGCAGGGCGAGGGACTGTTCGATGAGTTGCACAAGCAGGGCCTCCCGCCCGTGCCCCGCCGTATCGGCATCGTGACCTCGCCGACCGGGGCCGCGGTCCGCGATATCCTGAAAATCCTGGCACGCCGCTTCCCGGCAGTACCGGTCATCATTTATCCGACGCGCGTGCAGGGCGAGGCAGCTACCCGGGAGATCGTTACAGCCATCGAACAGGTATCGGCGCGTAATGAAGTCGACGTGCTGATCGTTGCCCGCGGCGGCGGTTCCCTCGAGGATTTGTGGTGTTTCAATGAAGAAGCGGTTGCGCGTGCAATCTATGCCTGCCCTGTTCCCGTGGTGTCCGGCGTGGGTCACGAAGTCGATTTCACCATTGCCGACCTGGTTGCCGACCTGCGGGCGCCCACGCCATCCGGTGCGGCAGAAATTGTCGTTCCGGACTGTGTCGAACTGTTGAGAAATATCGCCATGCAGGAGCGGCGGCTGACAAAGTTGCTCGGGCGACTGTGGGCAGACTATCGTGAGGACTTCGGTGAACTCCGGGCGCGCCTGCGGCGCATGCAGCCGGGTGCCATTGTGTTGCAACAGCAACAGCGCTGTGATGACCTGGTCCGGCAACTGGCCAACGGTATGTGCAACGACCTCGAGTTTCGCCGCCTCGCCGGCGCTCAAATCGTACAAAGACTTCGCGCCTGCTCTCCGGCAGAAAGGATCCGCCACGATCTTTACCGGTCTCGAGCATTGCTCGACGCGCTGGGCCACACACTGGACCGGCGGCTGGCTGCGGTAGGCAGCCGTATCGCCGTCGCGGCAGGGAACCTGAATGCGGTCAGTCCGCTGGCTACGCTGGAACGGGGTTATGCAATAGTCCGGGATGCGCAGACGGGTGAGGTCTTGCGGACGACCGATAAACTAAAGGCTGGCGACCGTATCAAGGCGCAGCTCGCCCGCGGCAGCCTGGTTGCCGGCGTGGAAAAAATCCGCAAACAATAAAGGGTTTCAGTTGTCCGCGAGAAAATCGTGCAGCGGCGGACGGAACCTGTCCATGTCGACCAGGAAGGAATCGTGCCCCTGTATCGACGGCAGCTCGACAAACCTTGCTTCACGACCGGCCGCCGCAATCCCTTCCGCGATCTCCTTCTGCTGATGCAGCGGAAACAGCATATCGCTGGCCACACCGATCACCAGGGTTCGATCGGCGTCAATCCGTCCGAGACCTGCTGCAACGGAACCGCCGTGCTCCGCAATATCGAAGAGATCGGATGCGCGTGACAGGTACAGGTAGCAGTTCGGATCGAACTGGCCGGTAAACTTATTGGCATGTGCCTCGAGGTAGGACTCTACTTCGAAATCCAGCGCAAAGGGATTGCCCGTCTGGCGCTCCTCGGGGATGCGCTCACGGCCGAAACGCTGCTCCCATTCTTCTGCCGACCGGTAAGTAATCATGCCGAGCTTGCGGGCCAGCCGCATACCCGTAATCGGCTCCTTACCGTTGCCGTAATTACCGTCCTGCCAGTCGGGATCGCGCCGGATGAGTTCCCTCTGCAGCGAACGCAATGCCGTTGCAAACGGCAACGAGCGCGATGCGGTCGAAATCAGCAGCAGACGTTCGTAGGTACCGGGGTGCATCGCAGCAAAGGCCTGCGCGGTCATACCGCCCATCGACGGCCCGATGAGCGTGTGCAGGCGTTCGATGCCGAGACTGAGCAATACCTCGCGGCCCATGTTTGCGACATCTTCCAGGGTCAGTACGGGAAACGTCAGCCGGTAGGGCTCGCCGGTTGCGGGGTCAGTCGATGCGGGCCCCGTGGAACCGAAGCAACTCCCCAGTGAATTGACGCAGACTACGAACAGGCGGCGGGTATCAATAGGCCGCGAAGGGCCGACCATTTCCTCCCACCAGCCCGGCGCCCGGTCTTCGGGCGAAGAACTCGCGTGCGCGGACGGCGACAGGCCCGTAAAGATGCACACCGCATTGTCCCGCGCAGCGTTGAGCTCACCCCAGGTCTCATAGGCGATCCGGGGGTTCTGCAGGCTGCCGCCGCGGCGCATTGCAAAGCTGCCGGGGTAGTCAAAGTATTTACGAGCTCCGCTCAAGTCTTGCTCTCATGTTCCTGTAAACACTGGATATTATGCTTCAGTCCGGGTGGGTATGTTGCGTCAATTGGTTATATCTTCATAACAGCAGCACAGCGCTGCTAGCCACGCTTGCCCCGCGACCGCACGCGCTGGCGACGGCGCGCCTGCCGGGGTGTGAGCCGGTTGCGCTTGCCCGCGAAGGGATTTCGCCCGGTCACGAGTTCGATCCTGAGGGGAGTCCCGGTCAACCCGAATGCCTTGCGTACGGCATTGGCGAGGTAACGCCGGTAACTGCCGGGGAGGCGCTCGGTCTGGTTACCGTGAATGACGATGACCGGTGGATTTCGGCCACCCTGGTGAGCATAGCTGAGCTTGATGCGCCGGCCCCGAACCACCGGGGGCGGATGCGCCTCCACCGCATCGTTCAGCACCTGCGATAACCGACTGGTCGGCAATTCTGCAAATGCGCATTCGGCAGCCTTCTGCGCACTCGCCAGCAGGTCATAAATATTGCTGCCGTGTTTGGCCGATATGGTGTGGCGTTCGACGAAATCCAGGAACGGCAGGCGCCGGTCCAGTTCCTTCAGTATTACTTTGCGCTCAGCATTGGACAGACCGTCCCACTTGTTAATGCCAACCGCCAGCGCGCGGCCCCGCTCCAGCACCAGGCCGATCAGCGAAACATCCTGCTCGGCAATACCTTCCCGGGCATCGAGCAGCACCATCACCGCATCGGCTTCTTCTATGGCCTTGAGCGATTTGACGACACTGAACTTCTCGATGCTCCCGGCGACTTTGGCCCGCCGGCGGATACCCGCCGTATCGATCAGCACGTACTTATGGCCGTTGGATTCGAAGGGCACGTAAATACTGTCCCGGGTCGTGCCGGCCTCATCAACGGCAACCAGCCGGTCTTCGCCCAGGTAGCGATTAATCAATGTGGATTTGCCCACGTTGGGGCGGCCGACCACCGCGATACGGGTACCGACCGGCGTCGGCGCCCTGGCTTCTGCAGAACCCTCGCCCGCGCACAGCTCGAACACAGCGCTCAGGAGCTCACTAACCCGGTCGCCACGGGTAGCTGAAATCGAGTAAGGCTCACCCATCCCCAGCGACCAGAACTCGGCAGCGGATTCTTCGCGCGGCTGACCCTCGGCCTTGTTCACCGCGACTACGACCGATTTGCCGGAGCGCCGTAATAATTCGGCAATGGCTTCATCGCCCGGCGTCAGGCCCGTGCCCGCTTCCACTATGAACACGACGGCATCGGCCTCGTCGACGGCGAGCTGCACCTGGCGTGCCATCAGTTCACTGATCGCGTCGCCTGCGCCACTTAGCCCGCCGGTATCGATTACGACGGCCGCGCCGGCTTCGGTCCGGCTGTAACCGTACAGCCTGTCACGGGTAAGCCCCGGGTAGTCCGCCACCAGCGCATCGCGGGTGCCGGTCAACCGGTTGAACAGGGTCGATTTACCTACATTAGGCCGACCGACAAGTGCGATGGCAGGAAGCAAAACACACCCCCTAGTCTTGCGCCTGCCGGATCTCAAAGGCAAACAATGTGCCACCGTCGTTAATGGCGTAAAGCCGATCGTTTACGACCAGCGGTTGCGAAGTTATCCGGCGCGATCCTGCATTGACCCGCGCCTGCAGGTCACCGGTTTCGAGATCGAACCAGTGCAGGAAACCTTCGAAGTCGCCGACGACGACCGAACTGGCTATCAACGCAGGCGCGGTTGCATCGCGGTTACGCAGTTCCGAACGACGCCACATCTCACGGCCGGAACCACGGGATAGCGCGAGCACAATGCTTTCCTCATTGGCCAGGTAGATAGTCTTGATATCGAGGGCGAGACCCGAATAACTGGACATCTCCCGTGACCACAGGAGCTGTCCGGATTCAATCGCAATCGCGCCGAGTTGCCCCTGGTAACCCACGGCGTAAATATCGCCACCCGCCGCCTGTACCGTCGAAATATCGATCAGCCGTTCGATTGCGGTTCGCCCGCTCGGCGGTTCCATGAGCACGTCCCAGATCACGTCACCGTCGGCCAGGTCGAAAGCCGACACCCGCCCGTTATCGAAACCGCAGATCGCAAGGTTGCGCGTAACGACGGGCGCGGAAGTACCGCGCACGGACAAGCGCGGCATCGACTGTTGCACGGACCATTTCTGTTTGCCGCTGCTGCGGTCGAGGGCTGACAGTTTGCCGTTGACCATACGCACGATAATGCTGCCCGGCGCCAGCGCCGGTGGCGACAACACTTCGCTGGCCACGCGCGTTACCCAGAGCACTTCACCGGTGGCCGCATCCAGCGCCACGACGTCACCGTCACTCGATCCCGCAACGACGAGTTGCCCGTCGGTGGCCGGGCCGGCGGACAACGGGAGCTCGGTATCTGTCTTCCACTCCTTCCGGCCGCGTTCAACATCCAATGCCATGACCGTACCGTCGTGGGCAGCAGCGTAAATACGGTTGCCGTCGCTGGACGGTCGCAGGCCGAGGCGCAGGGATTCGGATTCGCCCCCGATGCCGGTGCTCCAGACTTTACGGATATCCAGCGTTTGCTGGAACTCAACCAGTTCGGCCGGTAATTCCGCAGGATCGATTTCGTTACCGCTGCATGCCCCGAGCAATGCCACACATACCAGCCAGCCGAAAGCGAAGGGATGGTGCGCAGACCTGGGTAGTCTTCCGTTCATGTGTTTTCCCGCCTGGTTACGACGTGGGTTGGGTGACCGGTTCAATGCCGGTGTCGCCTGCAGGCCCGTCGACGGGCAGACTGTCACCGGCCGGGGCATCGAGGGGCGTGGCAAGGTCGAAGGCAAGCGAACCTGACACATCATCCAGTTTCATCTGCACGAAGGTGCGGCTTATTGAAGCACCGTCACCGGCGTTAAGCGCCGCCTGGTATTCTGCGCGTGCAGCATCGAGCTCGCCCCGGGCATACAGCACGTCACCGCGCAGCTCGTGATACTGGCCCGCGAAAGCGTTCGTGTCCGGCTGCCCGAGGATGTCCAGCGCCTCGTCGTAGCGTTCGAGGTAAGTCAGTAACCGGGCCATACGAAACTCGGCAACGCGCCTCAGTTGCACATCACCACCACTGCGGGTCAGCAAAGTAAGCTGCTCGAGGGCGGCATCCAGTTCATTGCGCTCCACGTACATGCGCGCAAGCGCAAAGCGCGCCTGGTCGAGGTAGGGTGTAGAGGCATAGTCGCTCTCGAGCAGTTCCAGCGTTTCGGTCACCTCGTTATAGCGTTTCCCGTCGACCGCCGAGCGCAGTTGCTCCCAGATCGCCGAGGCTTCCGCTGCATGGCCCTGTGTATAGCTCTCCCACTGCTGATAACCAAATAACGAGCCCAGCCCTATGACCACTCCGGCGACGACGAACACGGTGTTATCGCGCACCCATTTCTTGGCGCGTTCTGCCTGCTCCTCGTCTGTTAGAAATTCGTCCACCGTAAGTCTTCCTCGTGCCCTACCCGGCTTAAGCCGGAAATCCCTTATATGTTTTGCTTCGCGTTGTTCACGGCTGGTTCAAACGCGTGCGCAACGCCGTAACGATCTCATCCCAGGATATGGTTTCCTGCTCTTCGTTAGTGCGCAGCGCTTTGACACCGATAGCCTGCGACTCGAGTTCCTCTTCACCCAGGATCAGCGCTACGGCTGCACCGCTTTTGTCGGCCCGCTTAAATTGTGATTTAAACGAGCCGGCACCGGCATTGAGCTCGATTGCCAGATCCGGCGCATTATCGCGCAAGACTTCTGTAAGTTTAAATGCCTGCCGCGCAGCCGCATCGCCTACCGCAACGAAGTAAACATCGGGCCCGGAGTCTGCGCTTAACTTGTCGCCGAGCCGCACCATCTCGACCAACCGCTCCATGCCTATGGCCCAGCCTATCGCAGGAGTTTGGCGCCCGCCCAGGTGCTCGACCAGGCCGTCGTACCGCCCACCTGAGCAAACCGCGCCCTGTGCGCCGAGCTTGTCGGTTACCCACTCAAATACGGTCCGCGAATAATAGTCCAGGCCGCGCACCAGCCGCATATTCACCGTGTAGCTTATGCCGACATCGTCGAGCAGCTCCTGCAGCCCGGCGAAGTGCTCTGCCGATTCGCTGTCGAGATGGTCGGTAATATTCGGGGCTGCTTCTATTAAGGACTGCATCTCCGGATGTTTGCTGTCCAGAAGCCGCATCGGATTGCGTTGCAGTCGCTCGCGGCTTTCATCGTCGAGGCTGCTTTCGTTATCGCCGAAATAGCTGACAAGCTCCTGCTTGTAGCCGTTACGCGACTCGGGTGTGCCCAGCGAGTTGACCTGCAATTCGATCGCCTCGAGCCCCAACTTCTGCCAGATGCGCGCCGTTATAGCGATCAACTCCGCATCGATGTCCGGCCCTTCGAAACCGAATGCTTCCGCATCGAACTGGTGAAACTGGCGGTATCTCCCTTTCTGCGGTTTCTCATAGCGGAACATGGGGCCGGCCGACCAGACTTTTTGTTTCTGGTTGTGGAACAGGCCGTGCGATACGCCCGCCCGGACGATGCCAGCCGTAGCTTCGGGTCGCAGTGTCAGGCTCTCGTCATTGCGGTCGTCGAAGGTGTACATCTCTTTTTCGACGATATCGGTAACCTCGCCGATGGACCGTTTGAAAAGTTCGGTACGCTCCACGACGGGCACGCGCAATTCGCGATAACCATAAGACTGCACGGTATCGCGCAGCACGGTTTCAATTTGTTGCCACAATGGCGTTTCGTCCGGCAGGATATCGCCCATCCCGCGAATCCCGGTAATTTTGCTGCTCATGGGTTCCGCATCCGGGAAATCAATTGGGCATCGATGACAAAACGTGCTGTGTTGCTGCCTGTGCGGACGGCACGCGGCACTTCGTAACTTTGGCCTTCGATACTCAACTCTACCGCTTCCGTGTTACCGAGGAACAGACGAAACGGAGGAACCCCATCCAGTAAGCGGGTAACGCCCGCTTTCTCGAGTCCGTAAAGTAATCGCCGCTGCGAATCGGATATCTCCACCCAGCACTCTGCCGAAAACTCCAGCCTGAGGCTTGCAGTTTCGGGTTCAGGCTCCGGTACAGGCGGTTCGACCACCGGCTCGGGCGGCGTAATTTCTGCTACCGGCTCCTCCTCGACGATCGGCTCCGCGACCGTCGTTTCCGGCTCCGTTACAAGCTCCGCGATCTCCTCTTCGGCCGGTTCGTCGTCCGCTTCCTCGAACTGCATCGCGGCCGGCGGGACCTCGATGAAGTCCTCGCGTTCGACCTCCTCGTCACCGACCATAAAATAGATTACGCCAACCAGCACGATGACGGTAAGCAGTACCCACAGGACGAAATTCGACAGGTTGGCGCCGGGTTTCACGACCGTTTGCGCAGATAGCGTCCGGAATTCTTCTGGCTCGGGTTCGTTGGCCTGGTAACCGTTGGCAATCTCCTCTTCGGGCAGGTTTAACAGGCGCGCATAGCTGCGCAGGTGCCCTTTTACGAATACCGGTGCCCCCAGGACCTTAAAGTCGTCCGCCTCGAGCGCCAGTACTATCGCCCGGTCGAGATGCAGTTCCTCGGCAACTTCGTCAATGCTGAGCGCAGCAGCCTCCCGCGCACTGCGCAGCCGCGAACCCGAACCCGGCTCCGCTGCTTCTGTACCAGGCTGATTGTCGGTTTTATCTTGCATTGCGCCGTTGTTCGAGAAGCATCCGGGCTTCTACGGATGCCGCGAAATCCCTGAGTAAACGCTTGGCAAAACTATCCGCCGCTGATTTATCGCCAAGTGCATTTTCGACCTGGTAGCCGATCCAGAGCACCGCGGGCGTCGGTACCGCGCTGGCAAGGTAGCGTTCGACAAAAGCCCGCGACTGGAGAAAATTCTCGCGCCGGAATGCAACGTCCGACATTTGCAGCAGCGCGATGGCGTACTGTGCATCCAGTTCCAGTGCTCTGCGCAGATAGGTTTCCGCCAGGTCGAGGTTTTCCTGGCGCTTCGCACAGGTACCTGCGTTTGTGTAAACGATATAGCGCCGCGAGTTCAAGGGGATTTCCACCGCCCTGTCAAACAATTTGAAGGCCTCTTGCGAGTCGCCGTGCAGACACAGGTAAACGGCAAGCTGATCGATTACGTCCGGGTTATCGGGCGCCTGCCGCATGGCAGTGCGGTACTCTTTTTCGGCACTGTCGAGTTCTCCCATGCGTTCGTAGACCAGCCCAAGTGCCCGGTGCGCATCGGGGCTGTCGGGATTATCGTGGATGGACTTTTCGAGCTTGGCCCTGGCCTGCTCAAGGTCGTTCTGGCGCAGGTAGCCAATACCCAGCTCGAGGTTGAGTTGGGCTACTTCCTCTTTCGGGGCAGGTTCATTAACGTCGCCCGTCGTAGTCGTTACACAACCACTTAGGAGTAGTACCAGAATTACCGGGTAAAGCTTGTGCATTTTATGCCCTGTGCCCCGTGTGCATGGTTTTAGCGCCTAGTGGCGCGCTGATACGATTGTCCAGGTTACCGGCCAACTGACCACAGGCCGCGTCAATATCGTTACCGCGCGGCCTGCGTGTAATGGTAATGACCCCCTTGTCCATTAACACCTTCCTGAACGCGTCAACCGTCGCGCCGGGCGATCTTTCGTAAGGCGTCCCCGGCACAGGGTTGAAAGGTATCAGGTTCACTTTCGCGGGTCGCCCCACGAGCAGACTCGCCAGTTCACGGGCCTGCCGGGGCTGATCGTTCACACCGTCCAGCATAATGTACTCAAAGGTAACCTGTTTGCTGTTGGTCCGGTCTGCGTAGTCCCAGCAGGCATCCAGCAACTCGGCAATATTATGGCGGCGATTAATCGGTACGAGTTCGTCCCGGAGTTTGTCATTAGCAGCATGCAGGGAAATCGCCAGCGCAACATTACTGAGTTCGGCCAGGCGCTGAATCTGCGGCACGAGACCTGAAGTACTGACGGTCACCCGGCGCCGGGAGATGCCCAGGCCTAAATCGTCGGTCAGCAGGTCACAGGCTTTCACGACCTCTTTGAAATTTGCGAGCGGCTCGCCCATACCCATAAACACGACATTACTGACCGGTGAATCCTCGCCGGTACCGCCCAGTTCGCGTATTGCCAGTATCACCTGGCCGATTATTTCGGCCGCGGATAGGTTGCGGTTGAACCCCTGCCGGCCTGTCGCACAGAAGGGGCAATCCATGGCACAACCGACCTGCGAGGAAACACACAGGGTGCCGCGCTTCTCCTCGGGTATGAACACCATCTCAACGTCCTGCCCGTGACCCATCTCCAGCAGCCACTTGACGGTGCCGTCGGCCGATTCCCGGTGTTCCCTGACCTGCGGCAACCCGAGCGCCACGTCCCGGTCCAGGCTCTCCCGCAGTGCCAGGCTGAGATCGGTCATTGCACCCGGATCGAGTACGGACCGGCGGTAGACCCATTGCATGAGCTGGCGCGCACGGAAAGTTTTCTCACCCCGGTCCGTAAACCAGGCCTCGAGCTCAGTGCGCGGCATACCGAGCAGGTTAACGGGAGACGAATCGACCGGAGCATTCATGTCAGTACGGCGCGCTTAGCGCGTGCGTGGGCAAATCCCGCCGTCGCCGAAAAAATAACCGATCTCCTGGCTCGCGGTGTCCGGTCCGTCCGAGCCGTGCACGATGTTTTCCTCGATGCTCTCGGCATAATCGGCACGTATGGTCCCTGCATCCGCTTCCGCGGGATTCGTGGCGCCCATTAGCGTCCGGTTCTGATTAATCGCGTTGTCGCCCTCGAGCACCTGGACCACAACCGGCCCGGAAGTCATGTATGCAACCAGATCGTTAAAGAAGGGACGTTCGCTATGCACTGCATAAAAACCTTCCGCTTCCTCTTTCGACAGGTGCACCATGCGCGCAGCAACGATACTGAGACCTGCATCTTCAAACCTTTTGTAGATTTCACCGATCAGGTTTTTCTCCACGCCGTCGGGCTTGATAATCGATAATGTTCTTTCGCTTGCCATAAAGCCTTATTCCCTTCGTTTTATTGGTTAATAGCCTGGTGAGACCCGCCTGGATCGGCCGCAAGACACAGACGGTCCGCAACGACTACACCGGCCAGGTTCGTAGTATCAGACGCTGAAACTTTCTCCGCAGCCACATTCGCTGGCGGCTTTGGGATTCCTGAACTTGAACGCTTCGTTCAGCCCTTCCTTGACGAAATCAACTTCGGTGCCGTCGATCAACTCGAGGCTCTCGGGATCGACGACCACGGCAACACCGCTGTCTTCGAATACGATGTCCTCCGGTCCTACCTCGTCCGCGTAATTAATTACGTAGGCGAAGCCCGAACAGCCGGTTTTCTTGATACCCAGCCGGAGCCCGACGCCGCTACCGCGCTTTTCAAGGTAGCTGCGCACCCGCTCCGCGGCGCTGTCTGTCAGTGTAATCGCCATTATCAGCCTCTCAGGACGCGCTCCGACGCTCTGCCCGCTGCTGGTAATCCTCGTAACAGGCCAGTAGCGCATCCTTCAAAATCAGTAGTTTACCTGCTTTTTCGACAGGAATGTCGAACCTGGTCTGCAGCGCCTCCGGCTCTACTTCGCACAGTGCGCCCACCGGACAGCCCTCGAGGCGTTCCATGACCCAGTTGCAGGCCGCAATTATATGTGGACAGGCGAAGGCGCGGAAACCCATGTTGTGCAGATTCCCATCCTGCGTATCTGCCGATACGCACACCCATGTCCCCCGGGCGAGCGAACCCGCCTCCCCTCGCAGCTCGCTGCCGCCGGCCAGGGGCGGGCGCAGGAAATACTCGGCGACGGCATCGCTGTAGTTATACATGGCTATCGGACCCCGACCATCAACCGGCAACGCTGACGGGGCTGAGTGACTGGAGGAACTCCACGGCAGCACCAAAAGAATGAGCCGCCTGGTCTACTTCCGCCCCGGTGCTGAAGCGGCCGACGCTAAACCGTATGGATGCTTCCGCCTGCTGATCCGTCCTGCCCAGGCTCCGCAGCACGTAGGAAGGTTCGCCGTTGGAGGAATTGCAGGCCGACCCACTGGCTACGGCAAGGTCGTTTAAAGCGAAGCGCAGGCTTTCGCCATCGACCCCGTCAACGCTCACGTTCAGTATCGAACATAAACGCTGGTCGGGATGCCCGTTCATGACAATGCCGGGCAGGCTGCGTATACCTTCCCACAGGCGCTCCCGCAGTGCCGTCAGCCGTGGCACTTCCTCGGCCATGCATTCTGCGAGCAGTTGCATGGTGGTACCCATACCCACTATCTGGTGCACCGGCAGCGTGCCCGGCCGTACGCCGCGTTGCTGGCCACCGCCGAATAGCTGCGGCTCGACCCGCCGTATCCGGCCGGTGTCGAGCACGAGCGCGCCGATACCCTGCGGACCGCAGGCCTTGTGAGCATTCAGCGACAGCAGGTCGATCTGCTGCGCGCGCATGTCGATGGGCAATTTGCCGGCGCTCTGCGCGGCATCCACATGGAACAGGACATCGTGTTGCCGGCACTTTTCCCCGATCTCACCGATGTCCTGCACGACACCGATCTCGTTGTTAGCGTGCATGACGGATACCAGCACGGTATCCGGACGCAGTGCGGCGGCAACCTCCTCCGGGCTGACGAGACCGGACTCATCCGGTTGCAACAGTGTGACCTCGAACCCCTGTGTTTCGAGATAAGCGCAACTCTCGAGTACGGCCTTGTGCTCGGTTAGTACCGAAACCACATGTTGTCCGCGCATACGCCGAAACTGCGCGGCACCGATAATGGCAAGGTTGTCGGATTCTGTTGCACCGGACGTCCAGACGACCCCGGCAGGTACGGCATTGACCAGTGCCGCGACCGCCGCCGCAGCCTCGTCCACCGCAGCTGCAGCACGTACACCGAAGCGGTGCGTGCTGGACGGATTACCGAAACCACTGCGGTTATCCAGCCACCGGTCCATCTGCTCGCGCACGCGCGGGTCGACCGGGCTGGAGGCCGCATAGTCCAGATAAATAACTTCGCCCGTCACGAGCAGCGCCTCTGTGCGACGACTTCCGCCTGCTCATCCTGTTCGTCCTGTTCCCCGGCGTTGTCCTGCTCCACCGAGGACAACATGCCACGCAGTATCTTCAGTTCGTTCTCGTCCAGACGCGCCCGGTTGAACAAGCGCCGCAACTTCCGTCGCAGTTGCCTGGGGTTATCCGGTTTCAGGAAACCGCTGTCCGTGAGCACTTTCCAGAGATGCTCATAGAAGCGTTCCATGTCTGCAGCAGTCGCCGGCGGAAATTCCGGTGCCTGTCCCGGATCCGGCTCACCCTGCGCCATGCGCAACTCGTAGGCGATCAGTTGCACCGCGGCCGCAATATTCAGCGAGCTGTAATCCGGGTTGGCCGGTATGTAGACCAGCGCGTTACACAGGTCCATTTGTTCGTTCTCGAGTCCGGACCGTTCGGTGCCGAAAACAATTGCAACCGGGCTGCTTGAGCTGACCCTGAGCACCTCGGTAGCACATTCGCGCGGGTCGAGTTCCGGCCAGCGGGTGCTCCGGCGCCGCGCACTGGCGCCTACGACCAGGCCGCAGTCTGCAACGGCGTCCTCCAGGCTCGATTCGACGCGCGCATTGATGAGCACATCGACCGCGCTCGACGCACGTGCGTCAGCCTCCCGGCTCGGGAATTCCTGCGGATTGACGAGTACAAGGTCACTGAAACCCATCGTTTTGATCGCCCGCGCGGCTGCCCCGATGTTCCCGGGATGCGTGGTCTCGCAAAGAACGAAGCGGATTGGAAAGCTCATGTTCATGCCTGCTTATCACTATGCCCGTTTTCTCTGCGGGCTCAGGGTTTGCTATTCTACCGCGCTCACCCGCTGCCGGACTCACCCCCGGGGTCTTCCGGAACCGATATGCAAGCACTGCTGAATACCGCGATTCAGGCCGCCCGCCGCGCCGGCGACAACTCCATGCGCTACATAAAGCGGCTGGACGAACTCGACGTGCGCAGCAAGTCACGCAACGAATTCGTGACCCAGGTCGACCTGGCCGCCGAGCAGATCATTATCGAGAGCGTACAGGAACGCTATCCCGAGCACGGCATCCTCGGAGAAGAAACCGGGAAACATGGCGGCGACGAGGTCGTCTGGATCATTGACCCGCTGGACGGAACGACAAACTATATACACGGATTTCCGGTGTTCGCGGTGTCGATTGGTGTTCAGGTCAAAGGCCGCATGGAAGTCGCCGTCGTCTATGACCCTAACCGGCAGGAACTGTTCACTGCTATCCAGGGGGGCGGTGCGCAACTGGACGGCCGCAAGATCAGGGTCAACCATAACCGGGCACTCGAAGGCTCACTGATTGGCACCGGTTTCCCCTATCGCGATAACGACCGGTGGATGGAACAGTACCTGAACCAGTTCCGAGCAGTGATGCAGGTTGCCGGCGATATAAGGCGCCCCGGTTCCGCTGCACTGGACCTCTGTTATCTGGCAGCCGGCCGCATCGACGGTTTCTGGGAATTCGGACTGCAAATCTGGGACATCGCGGCAGGCAGTCTGATCCTGCGTGAAGCCGGCGGCATAATCAGCAGCATGACCGACGATGGCGATTACCTCGAAACGGGAAACGTCATTGCGGGGGCACCCAAGGTGCATGCCGAACTTGAAAAGCTGCTGAAACCCTTCCTCGGGCCGACCATGGCGGACGCCGCCAACGAATAAAAAAGACCGTGCATTAACTGCGCCGCCTGTGGCGGCCAGACGCAGCTACCGCCGCGCCGCTTATGCACTCGTCAGTTCAGGGCATGTCGTCGACTTCTTCTTTCTTCGCCTCGAGCAGGTCGGCGGGCTTCACGTCGAGCGCGAGCGCAGTTGTGCTGGCCGTGTAGATCGACGAATAGGTTCCCACCAGGATGCCGATGATCAGCGCTGTCGCGAAACCACGCACCGCCTCGCCGCCGAGGAAAAAGAGTGCGAGCAGCACCAGGAGCGTAGTCAGGCTCGTGATCAGTGTGCGGCCCAGCATCTGGTTGATCGAGGTGTTCATAATCGCCTCCGAGGTACCCCGCCGTATCTGGCGGAAGTTTTCCCGAATGCGGTCGAACACGACGATAGTGTCGTTCAGCGAGTAGCCGATCACGGCCAGTATGGCAGCGAGCACGGACAGGTCGAACGGCAACTGCAGCACCGAGAAGATGCCGACCACGATCATGACGTCGTGCACGAGCGCGGCTACCGAGCCGACAGCAAACTTCCACTGGAAGCGGAACATGATGTAAGCGAGGATCATCAGCAGCGCAAAGATCATCGCTGTGCCGCCGCGTTCCGTGAGTTCCCGGCCGACCTGTGGGCCGACGAATTCCACTCGCCGCAACTCGACCGTAACGCCGCCACTCATCAGTACCTGGAGTATCTGTTCGCCGAGTTTGGCCGTACCGTCCTGTGCGTCCGGTGACTCGCCCTGCGGCTGAGCTTCCGTGTCGGCGCCCTGCGGCAGCAGGCGGATCAAAACATCCTGCTCGGTACCGAAATTCTGGACCTGGGCTTCGTCGAAGCCGGCACCCTCGAGGCGCCTGCGAATACTGTCGAGATCGGCCGCCTGCTCGTAACCGACCTCGATGAGCAGTCCGCCGGTGAAATCGACGCCGAAATTCAGATTGCGTCCGACCAGTGACGCAATCGAAGCAACAAGCAGTGCGGCTGAAAGTATCGCTGCCAGCCTGCGCTTGCCCATGAAGTCTATCTCGGTTTTTCCGCTGATCATTTTCATGGTCAGATCGGCAGCCGTTCGATGCGGCGGCCTCCGTAAATCAGGTTAATGACCGTGCGGGTGCCAATGATCGATGTAAACATGGAGGTCGCAATACCCACCGACAGCGTGATCGCGAATCCTTTAATCGGGCCGGTACCGAACGCAAACAATACGATCGCCGCAATCAGCGTGGTGACATTCGCGTCGGCAATTGTCGATAACGCCTTCTCGTAACCGGAATGGATACTCGCCTGAGGGGAATTGCCGTTACGCAGCTCCTCGCGTATGCGCTCGAATATCAGCACGTTCGCATCCACCGCCATGCCGACCGTCAGCACGATACCGGCGATGCCCGGCAGCGTCAGCGAGGCCTGCAACATCGACAATATTGCAACGATAAGTACGAGATTGGCGAGCAGTGCAAGATCGGCAACGATGCCGAATACGCGGTAGTAAACCGCCATGAACAAAATAACGCAGACCATGCCGATCTGGATCGCGATAAAGCCGCTGTCGATATTGTCCTGACCCAGGCTAGGCCCGATGGTGCGTTCTTCAACTTTATACACCGGCGCAGCCAGCGCACCGGCCCGTAACAGTAGCGACAGGTCGCGGGCCTCGACTACATCGAGGCCGGTAATCTGGAACCGGCTACTGAATACGCCCTGAATGGTCGCCACGTTAATGACTTCGCGCTCGGTGCGCGTTACCGGGACCTGTTCACCGTCGCGCTCGATGACTTCCCGGTGCTGCTCCACGAACAGCACAGCCATCGGTTTGCCGACATTTTCCCGGGTGGTCCGCAGCATCTCGTCAGCACCGCGCGAGTCCAGGGTTACGAATACTGCCGGGCTGCCGTCTGCGAATCCCTGGCTTGCATCGGTAAGCTGGTCGCCGGTCACGATGGCCGCGCGCTTGAGTAGCACCGGCTGGCCCTCGCGATCGCTGAACAATTCGCAACCCAGCGGTGCCCTGCCGCGACGCTGGGCTTCGAAGGCGTTCTGCCCTTCGCAGACCAGCCTGAATTCCAGGGTGGCAGTGGCATCGAGTATCCGTTCTGCCTGCGACGGATCCTGCACGCCGGGCAGCTGCACGACAATACGGCTCAGGCCCTGGCGCTGTACGACCGGTTCCGCGACACCCAGCGCGTTGACACGATTGCGCAGCGTTACCGTGTTCTGTTCGATGGCAAAGTTCTGCCGGTCGCGCACCTGGCTATCCGTAAGGCGCAGCACCAGCTGTTCGGTATCACCGCTACCGGTACGGCGCACGTCGAGGCCGTCTTCCAGTTCTGCAACGAGCTCCTCGGCCTTGGTCAGGTCGGCGGGATCGCCTACACGCACGCGCACTTCATCGCCAACTACCCGCACGTTGCGACGTACGCGGGCTTCACGCAGGCGGCGGTTCAGGTCGTTGGCGATAACCTCGAGCCGCTGGGTAATCGCGGCATCCATATCGACCTCGAAGAGGAAATGCACACCGCCGCGCAGATCGAGGCCCAGGCTCATGGGCTGCAGACCCAGCACCCTGACCCACTCGGGCGTATCGGGCGCCAGCGTCAGCGCAACGACGTAAGCCCTGCCCAGCCCGTCGCGCAGTACCTGGCTCGCACTGGCCTGTGCGGCGTTGTCCGCGAACCGTACTAACAAGCGGCCATCTTCCAGATACACATCTTGAAAAGAGACCTGTGCAGCTTCCAGCAACGACTGCACCTGGGTGCTGGTCGCATCGATCAATGCAGAACCGTCGTCGCGGCTCACCTGAATTGAAGGCGCCTTACCGAACAGATTGGGCAGCGCCAACAGCAAACCGCCTGCGATAACCGCAACGACCAGCAGGTTTCTCCATGCGGGGTTTTGATTCATGAACGAGTGGCGGACTCAGGCCGACTTGATGGTGCCTTTGGGCATAACGGCACTCACCGTGTGTTTCTGCACGGTAACGACAACGTTATTGGCGATTTCGACTTTTACGAAGCTGTCCTTGACCTCTGTGACTTTGCCCAGCAGCCCCCCGGCCGTGGTCACCTCGTCACCCTTGGCAAGTTTACTTACCAGTTCCCGGTGTTCTTTCTGCTTTTTCTGCTGCGGACGGATCAGCAGAAAATAGAAAATAGCAAAAACCGCCACCAGCATGATCAGTGAGGTATAGCCCGGCTCTGCCGCGCCGGGCGCCGCCTGCGCGTAGGCATTATTTATTAAGAAATCCATGTCCCGTACTTTCCTGGAATGTTAAGGCTGTCGCCAGCCAAAAATGGCGGCGTATTATGGCACAGTTCCTTCAGAATTCTCCTGCAACCCTGCAAATTCGCGGGCAAATTCAGCCAGGCTGCCGGCCTCTGTGGCGTCCCGGATCCGCTCCATCAGGCGCAGGTAGAAATGCAGGTTATGGATGGTGTTCAGCCGGGACCCCAGCATTTCCCCGCAGCTGTCCAGGTGGCGTAAGTAAGCACGGCTGTAATTCTGACAGGTATAGCACTCGCAGCCATCCTGGACAGGGCCCAGGTCGTCCCGGTAACGGGTGTTGCGAATCCGAACGGTACCGGTGTCGGTAAAGAGGTAGCCGTTGCGTGCGTGGCGGGTAGGGATCACGCAGTCGAACATATCGATACCGCGCAGGACTGCACCCACGATATCGGTGGGCAGCCCGACCCCCATCAGGTACCGCGGCTTGTCCGCCGGCATCTGCGGCAGGATATGGTCCAGTACCGCGTTGCGTTCATCGAGACTTTCGCCTACCGACAAGCCGCCCAGCGCCAGGCCCTCGAAACCTATGTCAACCGTTCCCGCCAGCGATGCCGTACGCAGCTCTTTGTACATGCCACCCTGCACAATTCCGAACAATGCGCGGTCCGGGTTGTCGAGTTCATTGAAACGTATGCGGCTACGCTTTGCCCAGCGCAGTGAAAGTTCCATCGAACGGCGCGCCTCGTTTGCAGTCGCCGGGTGTGCCGTGCATTCATCGAACACCATCTGGATGTCGCTCGCGAGCGCATTCTGTACTTCCATTGAACGCTCGGGTGTGAGCATGACCTTGGTACCGTCAGTCGGCGCCTGGAATTCGACGCCCTCTTCGCTAACCTTGTTTCTGGATGCCAGGCTCCATACCTGGAAACCACCTGAGTCGGTCAGGATAGGTTTGTGCCAGTTCATGAAGCCGTGCAGCCCGCCGTGTTTGCTAATGGTTTCCGGGCCCGGCCGCAGCATGAGATGGAAAGTATTGCCCAGGACTATCTCGGCACCGAGCCCTGCGAGTTCTTCGGGCGTCAACGTTTTAACCGCGCCATAGGTACCCACCGGCATGAATGCAGGCGTCTCGACCGTACCGCGCGGGAAATGCAGCCTGCCGCGACGGGCGGCACCATCGTTCGACAATAACTCGAAATGAAAGCCACTCACGTGCGCTTCTCCAGAAACATTGCATCGCCATAACTGAAGAAACGAAACCGTTGATCGACCGCATATCGATATGCGCGCAGGATGGCGTCCGTGCCGTGAAAAGCGCTGACAAGCATGAGCAAAGAAGACTCAGGTAAATGGAAGTTGGTGATCATCGCATCAACAACGGAAAATTTATAACCGGGCCGGATAAATATATCGGTCTCGCCGCTGAACGGGCGCATCACGCCATCGACGACCGCAGATTCAAGGGCCCGCACCACGGTGGTGCCAACCGCTATCACGCGCCCCCCTTGTTCCCGTGTACGCTCGACCGCCCCGCACACTTCGGCACCGACTTCAATGCGCTCTTCATGCAGACGACCGGCTTCAAGCTGATCCGGCCGCAGCGGCAAAAATGTACCGGCACCAACGTGCAGTGTAATTTCTGCGACCCGGGTGCCGGCACTCTGCAACGCCTGCAGGAGTTTATTGCTGAAATGCAAACCCGCCGTGGGCGCGGCGACAGCGCCCGGTTCCTGCGCGTATACGGTCTGATAGCGGTCGCGGTCAACCGGTTCGTCCTCGCGGGAAATATAGGGTGGCAACGGCACATGACCGTGCTCGTCCAAGATATCTGCGATATCGGACTGAAAGCGCAACACAAAAAATGTCCCCTGCCGTCCCTCTACCGTTGCGTCGATGCCGGGCTCAAAAGTCAGCTCGGCGCCAACCTTTGGCGAGCGGCTGGAACGTAACTGCACCAGCGCGAGTTCCGGCTCGAGTATTCTCTCCAGCAACATTTCCACGTGGCCGCCGCTCGCCTTCCGCCCGATCAGCCGCGCAGGGATTACCCGCGTATCGTTGAGTACGAGCAGGTCGCCAGGTTGCAACAAAGTGCCCAGTTGGGCGAAGCGCAGTTCGCGAAAATCACCCTCGACAGGAACATGCAGAAGTCTGCTCGATTCACGCTGCGCCAGCGGCGTCTGCGCAATCAACTCGGCGGGAAGTTCGTAACTGAAATCGCTCGGCTTCATCGCCGCGCATTGTACCGACAATGGCGCGGAGGGCCTGTGCGGGATAGAATCGCCCCTCCGTATTCAGTAGATCAACCACGATTCTTGGTTGTTATTAGCCGGGGTGGCGTTGTGGTGGGCGCGACAAGGCGGGGCCTTTCGCATCTAATGCGAGTGTATGCCGGGGTAGCGTTGTGGTGGACGCGACAAGGCGAAGCCTTTCGCGTTAGATTCAGGATTATGCCGGGGTGACGTTGTGGTGGATGCGACAAGGCGGGGCCTTTCGCGTCTAATGTAAGGTGTATACCGGGGTGGCGTTGTGGTGGGCGCGACAAGGCGAAGCCTTTCGCGTTAGATTCAGGATTATGCCGGGGTGGCGTTGTGGTGGGCGCGACAAGGCGAAGCCTTTCGCGTTAGATTCAGGATTATGCCGGGGTGGCGAAATTGGTAGACGCGACGGATTCAAAATCCGTTGGGGTAAAACCCGTGCCGGTTCGAGTCCGGCCCTCGGTACCATCCTCAGCCCCAAAAAGGGGCCGCGGATTACTCTAGCCGGACTCACCGGCAGGGTAGTTCGCATCAACGAAGCAGGCCCCAATCCATCAATATCCGCACGTTTGAAAAACACACGCCAGCCCGAATTCTACGAACAGGTGTATCCCTTCCCGAGGCAATTTTCTTGGATGGGTTCGAGTCCGGCCCTCGGTACCATTGGCCCGGCCCCTCCGGGGCCAGCCAATGAGCACTGATGCGGACGCCCGGCATGGCGGCCCGTCAGTAACCACGTTGGATTGCGTTGATCGAACACTTATCGCGCCAACGCTCCCGCCAGCCGAGCATTCAAGCTATCCTACAAGCCCTATGACTTTGGCGCATTCAGCTGGGTTCGAGTCCGGCCCTCGGTACCATTCAATGACGCCATTTATCCAGCCAACGCGCAGCTTGGCTGGATAGATCTTAGGCGGAATTAATGCCGGCGCTCGCCGAAGGCGAGAGCTCGGCGCCAATGAGGCTCGGCTTCCGGGCAGCAGGAAAACGCCCGGAAGGCTTTGTCGCCAAATTAATGCTGGGAGAAGCATCGCTTCGAGCAGTATATTTGGGCATATGCGCTGATCGAACACTTTTCCGGAGGTTTAAGCACGACCGTGAACGGCACCCCCCTTGGCAATATCCTGTCCTACTGCCCCAGGTGCGGCAGTGACACCCGGGTAGAAACCCCCGGCGGCGACGACATGGCCCGCTATGTCTGCACCGATTGCGGGACGGTGTTGTACGAAAACCCGAAGCCGGTTGTCGGCTGCGTGACCGAGCACGAGGGCCGGATTCTCCTGTGCAAACGCGCGATCAAACCGCAACTCGGTTTCTGGACCGTGCCGGCCGGCTTCATGGAACTGGGTGAGAACCTGGGCCAGGCGGCCCTGCGCGAGACCCGCGAGGAAGCCTGTGCCGAAGTCACACTGGGCTCCATGCTGGCCGTAGTTGACGTGGTCCAGGCGGGCCAGGTGCACATATTCTTCCGCGGCAAGCTGGCTACACCGGAATTCGCAGCCGGTGACGAAAGCCTGGACGTCAGGCTTTATGCGCCTGAGGAAATCCCGTGGGACGAGATCGCCTTTTCCAGCGGGCATATCGCCCTTAAACAGTTCCTGGAGCAGCGGGCGGCCGGTGTCGAGTCCGTGCATTACGAAGTCGCACCAACCAACCGGCTCTGAGGCCCTATCCCGCGCGGGTTCTAACATCCGGCTATATCGTTATCTTTATATATCCTTGTTATGGCTTGGAATTATTGGCCTTTGCGGCTAAAGTACCGCGCTTCGATCTACCGGGATACCAGGAGAGACCCGTGACCTTTGTCATTATCGAAAACTGCATCAAGTGCAAGTACATGGATTGTGTGGAAGTGTGCCCGGTGGACTGCTTCCATGAAGGCCCGAACATGCTGGTTATCGACCCCGAAGAGTGCATCGACTGCACGCTGTGTGAGCCTGAGTGCCCGGTAGACGCAATTTATGCCGATGATGAAGTCCCGGAAGGCCAGGAACAGTTTTTGAAATTAAACGAAGAGCTGTCCCAGGACTGGCCGGTTATTACCGAAGTTGGTGATGTTCCTGCTGATGCCGATGACTGGAAAGGCGTGCCCGATAAGGCGCAGCACCTGGAACGCTAGACCACCACATTCGACCAATCAGATTTCGTCTTCCAGTATCGTCAGGAGTTCATCCGGCGAGCGGTAGCCCATTATGTACTGACCGTTCTCGGTGAATATTGCCGGCGTACCACGCAGGTTGAGTGCGTTCACAATATCGTAATGTGCGGCGACCGGAGTGATTCCGCAATCGTCAGACTCTACCTTGATGTTGCTCTTTGCCAGCGTCAGCGCCTCCTGCCTGGAATCCGCACACCAGACTTCTTCAGCCTTGAACCAGCTTGGCGTGTCCGGTCCGCTGCGGGGAAAGAACATGTAGCGGATGCTGATGCCACGACTATTGTATTCGTTCATCTCCCGATGAAGTTTGCGGCAATAACCACAATCGATATCGGTAAATACCGTAACCATGTACTGCGAATCTTCTGCCGCAAACAGGATAGTGGATGCTTCATCGATAGTCGAAATGTACCGGCTGCGTGCCTGCTCACGAGCTGTTTCGGTCAGGTTTTCAAAGGTGCCGATTTCGTAAATGTCGCCCCGAAAAATATGCCTGGCATCCTCGGTCACGTAATAAAACTCGGCGCCGACCGCCACTTCCAGGAAGCCCGGTATCGGCGACGGCTGGATAGAAGTGAGGTCCGTATTGGGGAACTGCTCCTGCACATACTGGTACTTTTCGGGCACGTCCTCGGCTGACACCATCAGTGGCAGGAAGGCTGCCATAACGATCATCGCGCGGCTCAGATTTCTTGCAGTGCTCATATATATTTCAATCCGGATAAATCATCATTACCTGCCGTATGACAGCAACTACCTGCGGGGGTTCCTTCCTGCGCGGAAGGGCCGCAGTCTAGCATAGCCACCGTTCCACCCCTGCAATAAAAAGACCGCGATGCTCACAAGCCGTCGCGGTCTTCGATTAAACATCAAGCCTGGTGTCAGCCCCGCGGATGATGCTGTGAATGCAGCTCCTTCATCCTGGCGCGGGCAACGTGTGTATAAATTTGTGTAGTCGACAGGTCACTGTGACCAAGCAACATCTGCACAACGCGCAAGTCAGCACCGTTATTCAGCAAGTGAGTCGCAAATGCGTGACGCAGTGTATGCGGTGACATCTTGCTGCCGATTTCGGCCTGCTTCGAGTAACGTTTGATGATGTGCCAGAAAGCCTGGCGGGTCATACGGTCACCCCGGCGTGTCGGGAACAGGTAGTCGGTCTGACGTTCAAGAAGAATCTCGGTTCTCGGTCCGGCGATAAACTCGCGTAACCAGTTTTGCGCTTCCTCGCCCAAAGGAATCAGGCGTTCGCGATCACCCTTACCTACGATGCGGGCCACGCCCTGGTTCAGGTTGATTTCACTCTGCTTGAGATTAATCAGCTCGGACACACGCAGGCCCGTCGCATAGAGCACTTCGAGCATAGTGCGATCGCGGTGCCCCAGCGGGTCGCTGACATCGGGGGCGGCGAGCAATGCTTCGACCTCACCCTCGGTAAGCGACTGGGGCAGCGAACGGCCGATCCTCGGCATGTCGATCTTGATAGTCGGGTCTTCCTGGATAACGCCCTCGCGCAGCAGGAACCGGAAGAAACGGCGGAAACTGGAAAGCTGGCGGGCCGTGGAACGAGGTTTCGCGCCCTGTTCGGTGCGCCACGCTATAAATGCGAGCAGGTCACTGCGGGTCGCATAGACCAGGCTGGTATCACGCTCTGATAGCCAACGGCGTAATGAAACAAGGTCGGCACGGTAGGCTCCCAGCGTATTCGCTGACAAGCCGCGTTCCATCCAAATGGCATCGAGAAACTTGTCGATGACAACCTCGGCAGAATTCGAAGCAGATACTTCGCTAGTAGCTGAATTATGTGACATTTCTGACATTACTCCAGATCATCTATCGCGGCAAACGCTGTGGTTGAACACTTAACAAACCGGCTGTGTGTGGGGCATATTGGAACCCGAGTGCATCACCATCGATAATCGCGAGGTGCGTGCACCGCAGTTCCAGCAGCCTCCTCCGCAAATATTGCGCTGCCGCTATGGTCATAAGGACCACACAGTCTTGCCGGTCGTAGGAAAGTATGAGTCTGTGTCAGGAGCTAAGGCGTGACGGGAATCACAAAACGGATTACATAAACGGTTGATTTAACAGAATGTCGGCACCCCGGAAACTACTAGTTACCGCCCTTCACAAGCTCTATGGCCTGTACTTCGCCACGATCTTCCTGCTATGCAGCATAACGACGCTGATACTGCTGGCTATAACGCCCGGAGAAACCCGGCGGCGGGCCATCAACCGGGCGGGTGCCCGCATGATCCTCCGGCTTACCGGCACCTGGCCGGAAGTGACCGGGCTGGAGCACCTGCCGGAAGAAAGCTCGGTCGTGGTTGCAAACCACGCGAGTTATCTCGACGGTGTATTACTCACGGCGGTACTGCCCCACCGCTACCAGTTCGTTATCAAGCGGGAAGTCACCAGCGTACCCCTGATGCACTTTTACCTGCGCCGGACCGGTGCCCAGTTCGTGGAACGCTACGACGCTCACGGCGGCGCGCGCGATACCCGCCGCATTCTGCAGGCTGCTTCGACGGGCGCATCGCTTGCGTTTTTCCCTGAAGGCACCTTCAGGTCGGAACCAGGGCTGCGCCGCTTCCATAACGGTGCATTTACGATCGCCGTTCGCAACAACCTGGTCGTGTTGCCCGTCAGCATCCACGGCACGCGCCGTGTACTGCCCGGCAACCGGCTGCTGCCGCGCCCCGGCAGGCTCCGTGTTGTTGTGAATCCCGGCCACCAGACCGTACACGGCCACACAAATGTTAAGGAAATTCTGCAACGCTGCCGAGATCAAATACTGGAACAACTCGACGAACCCGATCATCAGCATGAGCACCAGCAGACCGGGAGGTGACGCCAGTGTGCGGTTGCGACTCGTTAACATGCACACGCATAATTGCGCCCCCTGTATACCTCTGACGAGTCCACACAAAAAATGACCCGTATGGAAAGCTTGTGAGCAATGACCAGATCGTAATTGTGGCAGCCCGCCGCACCCCTATCGGCGCCTTCCAGGGCGCGCTGGCGCCGGCAATCGCACCCGAACTGGGTGCTGCGGCGATACGCGCCTGCCTCGAGGATTCGGGCATAGCCGGGACCGATATAGATGAAGCGCTGTTGGGTTGCGTGCTACCGGCAGGTATAGGCCAGGCCCCTGCACGGCAGGCGGTACTCGGCAGTGGTTTACCGCACGACGTTACGACCACCACCGTTAACAAGGTGTGCGGTTCTGGTATGAAAGCGGTGATGCTGGGCCATGACCTTTTGCAGGCAGGGTCGGCACGCGTTGTGCTGGCGGGCGGCATGGAGTCAATGAGCAATGCACCGTACCTCCTGCCCAAAGCTCGCAGCGGGTATCGCATGGGCCACCAGGAAGTACTGGACCACATGTTTTACGACGGCCTGCAAAACCCTTACGACGGCAACATGATGGGTTACTTCGCCGAAGAGACTGCTAAAAAGTACGGCTTCAGCCGCGAAGACCAGGATGCGTTTACGGTCGAGTCCGTCACGCGCGCAATGAATGCCATCGACAACGGCAGCTTTGCAAAGGAAATAGTTTCGGTCACTGTCACCAAACGTCGCAAGGAAACTATTGTTGACCAGGATGAGGAACCCGGCCGCTGTGACATCGACGGTATCGGCACCATGCGGCCCGCGTTTGCGAAAGACGGCACGGTAACGGCTGCGTCTTCGTCATCGATTTCGGATGGTGCGGCAGCGCTGATCCTGATGTCCGGGGCGGAAGCGCAGGCACGCGGCCTTACGCCGCTGGCCCGTATCGTCGCGCACGCCTCGCACGCGCAGGAACCCGCATGGTTCACGACAGCGCCTGTGGGCGCGATCAACACACTGCTGGATTCGACCGGCTGGAAAGCCGACGACATCGACGTCTACGAGATCAACGAAGCCTTCGCCTGTGTCACCATGGCCGCCATGCATGACATAGGCCTCGGTCACGAAAAGGTGAACGTTAACGGTGGCGCATGCGCATTGGGCCATCCGATTGGCGCGAGCGGCGCCCGGATTATCACGACGCTCATCTATGCCATGCACAACAGCGGAGGTAAACGCGGTATCGCGTCACTCTGTATAGGCGGTGGTGAGGCGGTTGCCATCGCCCTCGAAACAGAGTAACCAGCAGCCTTTTCAAAACTCATCAGGCGAGTGCGAGGCAAGGCGAGCATCGACGAGGCCGCTCCCGCCCGTCCCTGGGCTCGTCGCTCTCGCGCTTCCCTGCGCTCCGCGACACTTAGGCTCCTGCCTGTCGCGCGACATTCGGATATCCTGTCCAGCACGGAGTGTACACGGCAGTACATGAGCATTGTGAGCCGTTGCTTAACGCCGGATTGGAATTTGCGTGTATTCGGACACGCTATTAATAAGTCGCGTAGCGACTCAACCTGACCGAAGGTCAGGCGAGCGGCTGAGGAGTTTTGAACTACATGCCCGGGTAGTTTGGCCCGCCGCCGCCTTCAGGCACTACCCAGTCAATATTCTGTGCCGGGTCCTTGATATCGCAGGTCTTGCAATGCACGCAATTCTGGGCATTGATTTGAAATCGTTTAACGCCCGCCTCTTCCACTATTTCGTACACGCCCGCCGGACAGTAACGCTGGGCCGGTTCGGCGTATTCGGGCAGATTCTTTTCCAGCGGGACCGAAGCATCGGCGAGCTGCAGATGCACGGGCTGGTCTTCCTCGTGGTTCGTACTCGACAGGAATACCGACGACAATAAATCGAAACTGATTTTTCCATCCGGTGCCGGGTAATCGATTACCGGAGCTTCGTCGGCATGCAGTAATGACTTATAGTCCGGTTCGGTATTGTGCAGGGTAAAAGGTAACTGTCCCCGAAAAATATTCTGGTCCAGCCAGATAAATACGGAGCCGAGAAGACTGCCGAACTTGTGTTGTGCAGGGCCGAAATTTCTGGCCTGGTGCAGCTCCTGCCAGACCCAGGAATCCTTTACCCGCTTTTCGTAATCGCCGGTCGCATCCTGCGCATCCTGCACATCTGAGTGCAAAGCCGCAAATACGCTTTCCGCAGCCAGCATGCCCGTCTTCATCGCCGTGTGCGAACCCTTGATCTTGGCGCCGTTCAGAAAGCCCGCCTCACAACCGGCCAGCAGCCCGCCCGGGAAACCCAGTCGGGGAAGCGACTGCAGACCGCCCTTGTTGACGACCCTGGCGCCGTAAGAAACCCGCTCACCGCCTTCCAGGTATCTGCGGATTTTCGGGTGCTGTTTCCAGCGCTGAAATTCGCGAAAGGGATTCAGGTGTGGGTTGCGGTAATTCAACGCCACGATGTAACCGGCAAAGACCTGGTTATTTGTCGCGTGGTACAAAAAACCACCGCCCTCGGTGTGGTTGTCGAGCGGCCAGCCCGCCGTGTGCACAACCAGCCCTTCCCGATGCACGGCCGGATCGACCGTCCATATTTCTTTCAGGCCGATACCGTAATGCTGCGGATCACTATCGCTGCGCAAGTTGTAGCGCCGGATCAGCTCCTTGCCGAGGCTACCGCGGCAACCTTCCGAAAAAATTGTGTAGCGTGCACGCAGTTCGTAACCGGCTTCAAAGGTATCCTTGCGATCGCCATTGGCAGCAACGCCCATATCGCCGGTCCGCACGCCCGCGACCCGCTCACCCTCATAAATAACTTCGGCCGCCGCAAAGCCTGGGAAAATATTGACCCCCATGGCTTCGGCCTGCTCGCCGAGCCAGCGGCACAATTCGCCAAGGCTGACGACGTAGTTGCCTTGATTGTGCATCGGTGCAGGTATGAAGAGGCCAGGGACTTTCAGCGCCTTGCTGTCCGAGGTCAGGTACCAGACATCATCCCCACAGACCGCGCTTTTGACGGGCGCGCCCTGCTCCTGCCAGTCGGGAAACAACTCGTCGAGTGCCGTCGCCTGTAATATCGCACCCGACAAAATGTGCGCGCCCACCTCGGAACCCTTTTCGACGACGCAAACATTTAACTCTTTTCCCGCCGCTTCCGCCTGCTGCATAAGACGGATCGCCGCCGATAGCCCGGCAGGGCCGGCACCGACGATGACAACGTCAAATTCCATGCTTTCGTGTTCTGACACGGCTGGATATTCCTTAAACCTTGATTGCGCTCTACGGGAGGTGACGTATTGTAACGGATAGTCGATAACCTTCTGTCACCGGGTTGCGCTGTTAAACTAGCCCGATGCCCGATTTATTTTTTTGCCGGCTGAAATCTTCGCGGAGATGAGTGCGCAAGGATCAACTTTGCGAACCTATTACGAGCGGGCGCTGGCGGAGCACGGCTTTGAGAGCGATCCGGCGCAACTGGAGGCCATCGCGGCACTCGAACATACCTATGCAGGGCTGATCGGTGAGCACCCGGGCAGCGGACTGTTCGGACACATCAAACGGCGGCTCCGACCTGATTCGGGCGCGGTACGCGGCGCCTATCTCTGGGGCGATGTGGGCCGCGGTAAGACCTTCATCATGGATGTATTTTTCGATGCACTGCCATTCGATGACAAGCTGCGTTATCACTTTCACCGCCTGATGTACCGGGTGCACCGCCGCCTGAAAAATCTGGATGGCCAGGCTGACCCCGTCGATATCGTGGCCGGTGAACTGGCGGAACAATCCCGGGTTATCTGTTTCGATGAGTTTTTCGTCGCCGAGATCGGCGACGCGATGATACTCGGTAAACTGCTGGACGGGTTATTCAAACGCGGCGTAAGCTTGGTGGCAACATCAAATATTCAGCCCGACGAACTGTATAAAGACGGCCTGCAGCGGCAGCGGTTTCTGCCGGCAATCGAACTACTTAACGAGCACACGCGGGTTACCCGGGTGGATGGCGGCAACGACTACCGGCTGCGGGTCCTCGAGCAGGCTGAGTTGTGGCACTCGCCGCTGGACAGCGTCGCCGAAGAAAACCTCGGGAATTTTTTCCGGGCTATTGCGCCGGATGCCGGCACCAGTGGCAAAAGCATCGACATACTCGGCCGTAAAATTCCGACGCGGCGGCGCGCTGACGGTGTCGCCTGGTTCGATTTTGCTGCCTTGTGTGACGGACCCCGCAGCCAGGATGACTACATCGAACTCGCACGCGCCTTTCAGACAGTGCTGGTGTCCGGGATTCCCGTGCTATCCATCGAACTGGAAAACCAGGCCCGCCGTTTCGTTGCCCTGGTCGATGAGTTCTATGATCGCAGGGTTAAGCTGGTTTGTTCCGCAGAACAGGACATCGCCGGAATCTACCGCGGGCGGCGGCTGACACAGGAGTTCGAACGTACGCAGAGCCGGCTCCTGGAAATGCAGTCGAACGCCTACCTGTCGGCACCGCATGTGCCATAGCTTTTTCCTTGCAAATAAATACTTTATTGATACTTCATAAGTACTTCCCATAAATCGGCCTTCGCGGCCGCAAAAGCGGGTTACACTACGCGCCCTTTCACACCAACGGAGCACATCGATGGCAGGCAAACTGGTTCTGTGTCGGCACGGACAGAGTATCTGGAACCTCGAGAATCTTTTTACCGGCTGGAAAGACGTCGACCTTACGGACCAGGGCATTCGCGAGGCGCGCCAGGCCGGCAAAGATATGCTCGCGTTGGGCCTGCAGTTCGATATCGCCTATACCTCGGTACTGAAACGCGCGATACGCACGTTGTGGCTGGCACTCGACGAGATGGACCAGATGTGGATTCCCGTAGAGCGGGCCTGGCAACTGAACGAGCGCAGCTACGGTGCCCTGCAGGGGCTCAACAAGGCAGAAATGACCCGCGAACACGGCGAAGAGCAGGTGCATATCTGGCGCCGCAGTTACGATATCCCGCCCCCGCCGATTGCCGAAGACGACGAACGGCATCCGCGATTCGATCCCAGGTACGCCGGCATGGACGACCTGCCGGCCACCGAATCGCTCAAAGATACGTTGGAGCGCGTTGCCCCCTACTGGGAGGCCAACATCGTGCCCCGGCTGAAAGCCGGTGACAACGTCCTGATCGCCGCGCATGGCAACAGCCTGCGGGCGCTCGTCAAAATGCTCGACGGAATATCGGACGAAGAAATTACCGGTTTCAATATCCCCACCGGCATCCCGATGCTTTACGAACTCGATGACGAGCTGAATTCGCTGGGCTGGGAGTTCGTGGGTGACGCGGACGCCGCTGCCAAAGCAGCCGAAGCCGTGGCCAACCAGGCCAAGGGCTAGTTCGTTGATCTACGAACTCCGTTCGCAACAGCCGGCGATACCGGCCGATGTGTTTATAGCGCCGAGTGCCGACATCATAGGCGACGTGATACTGAAACCCGAATCGAGCATCTGGTTCGGGGCGGTGCTGCGCGGAGACATCGAGCCGATTACTATTGGCCGCGGCACCAACATCCAGGACGGGACAGTTTGTCACACCGACCCGGACAACCCCTGCACCATCGGTGAGTTCGTAACGGTCGGGCACATGGCCATGCTGCACGGTTGCGAAGTCGGTGACGGCTCACTCATCGGTATCGGCGCAACGCTGCTGAACGGCTCGAAAATCGGCCGGAACTGTATCGTCGGCGCGCATGCCCTCGTCACCGAAGACAAATCTTTTCCGGACAACACGGTCATCATGGGTACGCCGGCCAAAATCATGCGTGACATCGATGGCGGCGACCTCAAAGTACTGAAAGCAAATGCCGAGCGTTATATCGAGCGCGCCAAACGTTATCTTGCCGAACTGGAGCAAATAAGCCCGCCGGGCTGATCGTTAATCGTTAGTCTTTATTCCCGCACGCGGATCAAACCTTCCTGGGCGCTCGAGGCAATCAGTTTGCCGTTCTGGGTGAATACCATGCACCGCGCGACACCGCGCGCGCCCGAGGCGCTGGGGCTGTCAAAAGAAAACAGCAGCCACTCGTCGACACGGAAAGGATGGTGGAACCACATCGCATGGTCGAGACTTGCCATCTGCATCTTGGTCACCGCGAAATTAATTCCATGCGGCAGGGTCGCGGTGCCCAGTAATTCATAATCGGAAACATATGCCAGTAGGGTCTGATGCAGGATGGGATCGTCGGGCAAAGAGTCGACCGCCTTTATCCAGACATGCTTGACCGGTTCGAGCTTTTCCGGGTTCAGAATATCCGGTTGCTTGAGTGGCCGGACCATAAAGGGACGCTTCCGGGTCAGGTACTGACGCAGTTTTTCATGTAACTGCGCCAGCGCCGCCTGGCCGACTTCGCTGCGATCAGCAAGCCCTTCGGGTCCGGCAACATCGGGCATATCTGCCTGGTGCTCTATACCGCTTTCTTCTTTCTGAAAAGAAGCGGCCATATTAAAGATCGGCCGACCGTGCTGAATTGCAACGATACGGCGGTTGCTAAAACTCGCACCGTCACGTGCACGATCAACTTCATAGATTATCGGCGCTTCAACATCGCCCCGGCGCAGAAAATAGGCATGCAGTGAATGGGGATGCCGCTCGTCGACTGTCTGTCCCGCTGCGTACAGGGCCTGACCCAGCACCTGGCCACCAAATACCTGGGGCGTGCCGATATCACGGCTTTCACCGCGAAAAATATTCTCTTCTATGCGTTCGAGCTGCAGCAGCTCGAGTAAATCAGCCAGTACCGGATCCATACAGGTGGTGTCCCTTGCGCGCTGCCCTAGTATAAGCACAATGCCGTTTTGGCCCCGCATGGGCAACCGGGTGTTGCTTGTGCTAACTTTTGCTGCGTTAGTCAGCGACTTCGTGGGGGATCAGGCCATGAATGACGGCGATGTAAATACCGCAAAACCCGGCAAAGACAAGTGGACGGTACGAGTAGCCGCTGCCGGCGGCGGCGTAACAATAATCGGATTTCTGTGCGCACCCCTGGGCGTGTCGCCGTTCACCGCGATGTCGGCACTGGGATTAGGTTCCCTGCTGCTGATCGCGGGTGGCATCATGGGTGCAATCGGCATAGCCCGCGGCGGAGCCGCCCGTGCAACCACCGGCACATTGATTGCTGTCGTGCTCGGCCTGGCCGCACTTGTGAACTTCGGTAGCCGCCTGGGCGGCGGCGGAGCGCCCATACACGACATCAGCACCGATACGGACAATCCGCCGGAATTTATCGCGGTCGCCGGGTTACGGGCTGAAAACGAAAACCCGGTTACGTACGGTGGCGCGGAAGTCGCAGCCATACAAGCGGAAGCCTACCCTGACATTGAAACCATCGTGCTGCTCGACCCGCCCAGCTTCATTTTTCAGACTGCTCTCGAGGTGGCTGCCGACATGGGTTGGGAAATCGTTGCCAGTGACGCTGACTCCAGGCGAATCGAGGCTACCGCCACCACGCCGTTCGTGGGCTTCAAGGACGATGTGGTTGTTCGTATCACGACCGACGGAGCGGAAACACGGGTCGACGTGCGCTCAAAATCCAGAATTGGCGGCGGTGATATGGGCGTTAATGCCGAACGAATACGCACGTTCCGCGAGAACCTGGTCAGGGCCGCCAGCCCCTGACGACCATCGGCAGCAAACTCTCAGATACCCTCGAGGAAATACAGGATTACGCACTCGGCGGTAGCAACCGGTTTTTCATGTCCTTCCATCTCGACCGCGCAACTCAGTATGAGTTGCAACGCGCCGGCGCGTTTGCGACCTGACTTCAATACCGCGCGTATCCTGACCTTGCTGCCTGAAGGCACCATGGCCCGGAAACGGGCCTTGTTGATGCCGTAATTGATAAAACGCTCATCCCCCTTCAGTTCGACCAGTTCAGTTGTCATGCCGGTAATCAGCGAAATGGTCAGGGCGCCGTGCGCGCAGGTGGTACCGAGTGGAAACTCGCGTGCTGCCCGTTCCGGGTCCGTGTGAATCCACTGATGGTCCCCGGTAGCATCGGCGAATTTATCGATGCGTTGCTGGTCGACAAGAATCCAGTCAGTCAGCCCGATCTCGGTGCCTTCCAGCGCCCTGGCATCTTCCACACTCGCTATTCTTACGGCCATGCAATGTTCCCATACACGCTGGTCTTTAGCGGCTCCGGATCGAGCTACCTCAGCGAATCCCGCAACATGCTCAGGAATTCGCTGCGAATCTTCTCATCGTCCCGGAAACAGCCGAGCATTGTGCTCGTGACCATCTTAATATCATTCTTGTACACACCGCGCGTTGTCATGCACTCGTGCTGGGCTTCCAGCACTACGGCAACACCCCGCGGCTGGAGTACATCGTTGATGCAATTGGCGATTTGCTGGGTCAACTTCTCCTGCACCTGCAGACGTTTAGCATAGGCATTTACGACACGCACGAGCTTGCTGATGCCGACGACCTTTTTGGCAGGCATGTAAGCCACATGCGCCTTGCCGATAAACGGAGCTATATGGTGCTCGCAGTGCGATTCGAAGTCGATATCCGTTAGCGCCACGATCTCCTGGTACCCATCCGCATCTGGGAAACTCGAACCCAGTATGCCGGCAGGATCCTGGTTGTAACCCGCAAACCAGTCACCGTAGGACTTCAGCACCCGCTCGGGTGTGCGCACGAGGCCTTTGCGATCCGGGTCTTCGCCCATCCATTGCAGCAGTGTGCGAACCGCAGCTTGTGCTTCTTCTTCTGACGGTCGCTTTATTGCTTTCTTATTCATGTTCATCCTGACGGGTAGCGCCTGATGGTGATCCCGAATCGCCTGTCATTCGTTCAAGTTCGGCTTGCGTGTTCGCGCTATTCAGCAAATCCGGGCCGGGTGAATCCAGCAACCGAACCCGCGCGTTTGCCAGCCATGCCCGGGGAGCCGGACTCCCACCCGACCTGACCTGCGCCAGAAATGCGGCAAGAGTACCGGGTTCATAAATGGTGCACAACGGCTCAGGCGTCCCATCGTCAGCAGACGCCCACGCAGTGGCATCAAAGCCGGCATCCCTCGCCGCCAGCAATTCACCGATCATCGCGGCATTCAGCAAAGGCATATCGCATGCGATGACCAACCAGGCACTATCCCTCCTCGCCAGGTGCGCCGACAGTATCCCTGCGGCCGGCCCCGCATCTTCCAGCTGGTCTTCTATCAGTTCGTAACAGTTCCGTACAGCGTCATCGGCCTGGTCGCTGCGCACGGAAACCCGGACATCTTCGAGTTCAGCCTGAAGCAGTTCGACCGCCCTGCTTAGCATGGGCCGGCCCATAAACAGCATCGCCGCCTTGTCGTTAGCCATGCGAACACTTTGGCCACCGGCCAACACGAGCCCCTTCACTGGTGGCACACTGACCATTACTTCAAAGGTTGGATGCGGCCTTGTAGTCGCTTTTTCCGCCGGTCTTCGATTCAAGCTTCAGTTCATCGATAACGATATCGTGTGACAGCCCCTTACACATATCGTAAATGGTCAGAGCCGCGACCGATGCGCCGGTCAATGCTTCCATTTCCACGCCGGTCTTGTGATAGATCCGCACCCTGCAGTCGATGCGTGCAGTACCCTTGTTCACCATCTCGATATTGATCTTGCAGGACTCCAGGCCCAGCGGATGACAAAAAGGAATCAGCTCATGCGTGCGTTTGGCGGCCATCGTTCCCGCAATAATCGCGGTCTGAAAAACCGGCCCCTTTTTCGTATGAATATCGTCACCCTGGATGGCGTCACTGACAGCAGACGGCAGATGCACCAATGCGCTCGCATGCGCCTCGCGCTCACTCGCCTGCTTGTCGCTTACATCGACCATGGTGGGCTGGTTGTTCTTATCTATATGTGAAAACACTTGACACCAAAAACCTGCGCTAAGAGATTGAAATGATTATAACCGCTGGCAGCCGGTGTGAATCAGTCGCGTGCCGTACCGGGCACGGCCGGGGACAAGGGATAAATGCCGCTCGTGAAAACCCGCCAAAGTTCCACGAGGAAGGAAGCCAGCCCCCAACTCAGCCCGACGACAACACCGGCATCGACTATACCCCGCCACGGCTGGGCCGATAGCTGGAGTAAGACGACCAGCAGCACGATCAAGCCGGTTCCTACCCACGCAAATAATAAGGGCCCGCGGGTCGCCCGAAAGAAACCCATGATAAACAGGGGTGCAAGAACCACCATTAACAGCTCCGGGTTCCTGTAGAGATAATAAGTTCGCGCGGCCGAACGGGGCGAAAAACTTTTCTGGAACCCACGGTAACCTTCCACGTAAGCCATGAGTCCGACGACGATAACCAGCACGGCCCACTGGAACATGTGAAAACCTGCATCGAGCGCCTGCATGGCAATACCGGACAAACGGTCAATCGCATCCAGCAAAACGGCAACCAACCCGCCGGCTCCCCAGAGGGCGCCCAGCAACCCGGCCAGCGACTCGGTCGCTGATATTTGTTGTCGTTCACTCGGCAATGTCACGCACCCGTGTTGAAACGATCGGGAACAGGCGTAGCTGAACTGCTAAAATCCAGCATCCGCCCGGCTCGGAAAGCCGGGATTGTAACGAAAAAGTACGGAAATCCGGAACGTTGTCCGGGGGTTTCAGGGAAGTGCGCATGCCGCGAACCGTTATCGAAAAAATCTGGGACGAACACCAGATCGCCGATCTGGGCGACGGCACCTGTCTGATATATACAGACCGCGTGTTCCTGCACGAGCGCACCGGAAGCGTTGCGCTGAAGAGCCTGGAAGCAGCCGGCCGGCAGGTGCGGAACCCCGAACAAGTCTTCTGCACGATGGACCACATCGTCGATACCTTCCCGGGCCGCACCGACGAGACGCGCATGCCCGGCGGTACCGCATTTATTCAAACGACACGCGATGCGGCACTTTCAGCGGGCATCAACCTGTTCGACCTCGGCGATACTCGCCAGGGCATCGCGCATGTTGTTTCGCCCGAGCAGGGTATCGCGCTCCCCGGCGCAACAATTGTTTGCCCTGACAGTCATACCGGCACGCTGGGCGGACTGGGGGCGCTGGCCTGGGGCATCGGCTCGACCGAAGCTGAACATGCACTCGCGACCAAGACGCTGGTGGTCAAAAAGCCAAAAACCATGCGCGTCACCTTTACGGGCCAGTTGTCTGCCGGGGTGACTGCCAAAGATATGATCCTGACGCTGATCGGCAGGCACTCGGCCTCCGGTGGTATCGGCTACGCGATCGAATTTGCGGGTGAAGCCGTATGCAAACTGTCGATCGAAGCGCGGCTAACCTTGTGCAATATGACCGTCGAGTTCGGCGCCTGGAGCGGCCTGGTCGCACCGGACCACAAGACCTTCGAATACATCAACGGACGGCCGTATGCGCCAGGCGAGTCCCTCTGGGAACAGGCTGTCGAACACTGGCAGGCGCTCGGCTCCGATCCTGACGCCACGTTTGACAAGGAAATCGAAATCAACTGCGCCGATATCGCACCGCAGATCACCTGGGGCACCAGCCCGATGCACGAGACGGGAATTGACCGGCTGGTGCCTGATCCAAATGACGAAACGGACGAAAACAAACGTGCCGCAATGGAACGCGCCCTCGAGTACATGGCGCTCGAAGCCGGCACCCCGCTGGAAGGCATTCCCATCGATGCCGCCTTTATCGGTTCGTGCACCAACAGCCGCCTGAGCGACCTGCGCGCGGCTGCCGAAATCCTCGAAGGCCGCAAGGTTGCGGAAGGCATCAGGGCCATCTGCGTACCGGGCTCGGGTTTGGTTAAACAAGCGGCTGAGGCCGAAGGTATCGACAAAATTTTCATGGCTGCAGGTTTCGACTGGCGTGAATCGGGCTGTTCGATGTGTTTCTTTGCGGGCGGCGAAAGCTTCGGCCACGAAGAACGCGTTGTCAGCAGCACCAACCGCAACTTCGAGAACCGCCAGGGGCCCCGCACCCGGACCCACCTTGCCAGCCCGGCAACCGTGGCTGCTTCTGCAATCGAGGGACGTCTGGCAGACGTCCGAAATCTGGATTAGCGCTATGGAAAAATTTACCGAACTGGAGGCGATAGCAGCACCGCTGATACGCATCAATATAGATACCGACGTGATCATCCCGAGCCGCGAGATGAAGCGCGTCTCGAAGGACGGCCTCAGTGACGGCATGTTTGCCAACTGGCGATACACGGAACCGGGCGGCCGCGAGGAAAACCCGGATTTCGTACTGAACCGGGAACCCTACCGGCAAGCAAAAATTCTGCTCACGGGCGACAACTTTGGCTGCGGCTCGTCACGCGAACACGCGGTGTGGGCACTTGCCGAATGGGGTATCCGCTGCATCATCGCCCCGGGCTTTGGCAATATTTTTTACGGCAACTGCGTGCGCAACGGCATCCTGCCCGTAATATTGCCGGAAGAAACGGTCAGTGGCCTCGTGCGCCAGGTGGAAGAAGACCCGGCAAGGAATATGCTGCAGGTCGACCTGATCCATTGCATGGTAGGCGCACCGGACGGGACCACAAATTCCTTTGAGATAGCGCCCGCAGACCAGGAGATGTTGCTTGAAGGTCTGGACGCAATTGCGGTCACCCGGCGGCGCGATGACGAGATACTGGCGTTCCAGGGCCGGGACCGGCTGAAGCGGCCGTGGATATACTTGTAACGCAGTTGAAATAATGCTGTAGGAGCGGCTTTAAATGACGAGCAGCTTTCAGAACGCGCGCAGCAAGTTCTGAAAGATCTCCTCGGAATTTATGTCGCCAATGCGCTGCATTGGTCGACTTCTATCAAAATCGGGAGTTCTTGAGAAATAAATTCGTGTCGCTAAGCGACTATTAAATTTGCGTGTCCGAATACACGCAAATTCGGTTCGCGGCTATCTTGGAATCCGGTGGATTCCTCGAAATAAATTCCACCTCAAATATTTCCGCGCGTTCTATCCGCCGCGCACAAATATGGTGTCATTTAAAGCCGACTCCTACAGAATATTATTCTGTTGTTACAACTTTGTCCGCAATCATCTGATCAATCTCGGCATCGGAATAACCGGCCTGCGCGAGCACGTCGCGCGTGTGCTCACCCGCGCGCGGCACCGGCTGGTGTAAGCCGAAGCGATGTCCGTCCATCTCCAGCGGCAACGCCGGCAGTTTGGCTTCCTGTCCTGCGAGGTCGCCGTCAGTGACGGTAAATGGCACAAGGCCGCCGTCGGCATTCAGGTGCGGGTCTTCAAACAGGTCTTCAGGCCGGGTTATGGGTGCGAACGGCAAGCCCGTGGACTCCAGCTTTTCCATCAGTTCCGCTTTGGTGTAATTCCTGAACACGTCCTTGATGATCGGTACCAGGCGTTCCTTGTTGGCAACGCGGTCGTTGTTGGTCTTCAGCGTTGCATCGGCTGCAAGTTCGTCGAGTCCGAAGGATTCGCACAGCATGATCCACTGCTTGTCGCTGACCACGCCAACGAACACGAGGTCATCATCTTTGGTTTCGAAGACCTGGTATATCGCCCAGGCAGAAACGCGCGCCGGCATCGGTGCTGCCGCGTTACCGGTTACTGCTTTCTGTGCCATGTGCTGGCCAACGAGGAACACCGTACTCTCGTACAACGAAGCGATAACCAGTTGGCCTTTGCCGGTCTCGTGGCGCTGGTGTAATGCGCCGAGTATACCCAGTGAGCCGAACATACCGCCCTGCACGTCTATAACCGATGCACCTGCCCGCAAGGGCTGCCCCGGCGGACCGGTCATGTAAGCGAGGCCACCCATCATCTGCGCGACTTCGTCGAGCGCAGTGCGATGTTCGTAGGGACCTGCAAGGAAGCCTTTTTCGGAACAATAAATAAGCTTCGGGTTGCGTTTGCTGATTTCGTCGTAACCGAAACCCAGGCGGTCCATAGTGCCGGGACGGAAGTTCTCGATCAGCACGTCTGCGTCATCGAGAAGTTTCATAACCGCTTGCTTGCCGGCTTCTGATTTCAGGTCGACGCACAGGCTGCGTTTGTTGCGGTTGTACATCGGGAAATAACCAGAACCAGAACCGGGCAGGCGACGAGTATTGTCACCACCGGCCGGCTCGATCTTGATCACGTCGGCCCCCATATCCGCGAGCACCAGGCCTGCGGCGGGACCCATAACCATATGGGTAAACTCGATCACCCTGATCCCTGCCAGGGGTAAAGACTGCTTGTCCGTCATTCAGGCGCCTTTTCCGTTAGAATTCTTGGCCCCGCGGGGGCCCGGGCAGCAGCCGGACGCCGGCTGCGGGGGCGAATTATCGCCCAGTGACTGAATATATGACAGCCCGGCTACGGTGCCGGTATACAAAGGAAACAACCCGCCATGAGTGCCATAGACATACTCGTCAGCGAGGTCGGCCCCCGCGACGGCCTGCAAAGTATCAAGTCCGTTATGCCCACCGAGGCCAAGAAGGTCTGGGTCAAAGCGGAAGCCGAAGCCGGCGTACCGGAGATCGAGGTCGGTTCATTCGTACCGCCGAAGCTGCTGCCGCAGATGGCGGACACGGCTGAGATCGTGGAATACGCCCTTAGCATACCCGGACTTGCGGTCGCCGCACTCGTGCCCAATTTCAAGGGCGCAGAGAACGCGATCAAAGCAGGTGCGCACAAGCTCACCCTGCCCCTGTCGGTATCCGAAACGCACAGCCAGGCCAACCTCAAAAAAACCCACGAACAGGTTTACGAAGAAGTACGCAAAATCGTAGAGCTTTTAAATTCGTTGCCGGAGGACCAACGGCCCGAGTTCGAAGGGGGCCTGTCCACCGCGTTCGGCTGCACACTCGAAGGTGAAGTACCTGAAAAAAAGGTCGTGGAAGCCGCCGTGAAGCTGATGGAACTCGGTTGCGACGAAGTCGGCCTGGCCGATACGACCGGTTACGCAAACCCGACACAGTTACGCCGGCTGATAAAACTGATTCGCGCCGAGGTTGGCCACGACGCACTCACGGGTGTACACATGCATAACACCCGTGGCCTCGGGCTGGCCAACGTGCTGGCAGCCCTCGAGGAAGGGATTACTACGGTGGACTCGTCACTCGGCGGGCTGGGCGGCTGCCCGTTTGCGCCCGGGGCCAGCGGCAACATCGTGACCGAAGACCTCGTCTTCATGCTCGACTCGATGGGCCTGAAGACCGGCATCGACCTCGACAAGCTGCTGAAAGTGCGCGACATCGTCATCGAGGCGCTGCCCGGCGAAGAAATGTACGGCTTCACACCCGATTCAGGGCTGCCGAAAGGTTACGGCGAAAACGGCAAGCCGGGCTGGGGTGTGGCGGCATAGTTTTTGTGGGAGCGGCTTTAAATGACGACAGACTTCCGGGCGGCAGTAGTACGCCTGGAAGGCTAAAAGTCGGAATTTATTTCGGAGAATCCGAAGGATTCGGAGATAGGCGCGAACAAGAATTTGCTGTAGGAGTCGCCTTTAAATGACACCATATTTGTGCGCGGCGGATAGAACGCGCGGAAATATTTGAGGTGGAATATATTTCGAGGAATCCGCCGGATTCCAAGATAGGCGCGAACCCACAGAATTTTCAAACATAGCCATTTACGGAAAAGCTTTCAGGCGTAAGGCTCGAATCAGGCAACGACGCAATAGGCAAAGCGTTGTTTGTTTCGCAGGTTCGCGCCTAAAGGCGACTCCTACTACTTGTACTTAAAGTTCAGGTCCACCTGGACCGTATCGAAGTCATAGTCGGTACCCGGGTTGCCGATCACGAAGGGTGACACCAGGTTATCGCTGTTTTTCTCGACGTTGTAGTACGTCACCTTAATGGTGGACTGATCGGTCAGCGCATAGGCTCCCGACAGCACATCGCCCTTGCCGTTGGTCCCGCCGCCGGCGAAGTCGGAGTTGGTCAGAAGCCCCAGCGTAGCGTTCGCCTCGATGTCTTCGTAGTAATACTTGACCTGCCAGGTGCCCTGTTTCCCGGCTTTACCCAGCTGGACGCCAACCAGCTGACCGCTGTCATTGTCGTTGGCGTCGTCGTTCTTGACGAAATCGCCGAAGAAGGTCAGCGGCATGCCAAACGCTTCCATGGCGGCCTCGAAGAAGAGGTTATAGACCTCGAAATCGTACAGGTAGGTTCCGCCTTCCCCCGGGTCTGTTACGTCAGCAACGATAACCTCGTTACCCTTACAGTAACCGAAGCTGTCGAGGTCGCTGTCGGGCCCGAAACAAACATGGCCCTCGGCGTCGATCTCGGTGTAACCGATACCCCCGAGAAGCGAAACGCCGCCGACTTCACCGCGGGCGCCTGCCTGCAGGATATATCCAAACTCGTCATCGCTATCGCTGTCCGATTCGAGGTAGACACCCATGGCCTGGGCGAAGTAGTTGCCGTTATCCCAGGCAATATCGAAACCCTCCGGGCGCCAGTCAGTATCCCACTGCAGCGGACTCTTGCGGACCTTCCGGAACGTGTTCTTTACCTTGCCGCCGCGAATAGTGGTGTTCTCCAGACCCGTCCAGCTAAAGTAAGCGAGGTCGAGATTCATATCCTTGGTCGAACCTCCGCCGCCAAGCGTCTGGTTCGTGGAAACCGGATCGTCACCGCCGGATGCAAATCCCAGCCCGATTTCAGTGTTCGACGGCAGTTTGGCTGTGATTTCCGCACGCGCCCGGATGCGACTGCGGTTCCGGGTTCTGTCTTCGCTGTCGGGACCGCCGGCAACCGATTCCGCCGTAATCGAATCGTCTATATCGTCGTTCTGATAGCGGTACCGGAAATCGCCCTTGATGCTGATGCGCTCGGCCCAGGACATCGCGTCCAGGCGCTGCGTGTTGGCTTCGACCTGCTCAGCTTTCGTTTTGGGAACCGATGCAGACTTCCTGCCTTCAAGCTGATCGATACGCTCCAGGGCCTCTTTGAGCATTTGTTTGACTTCGGCAAACTCTTCATCGCTTACCGCCGCATTTGCGATTGCAATTGGCGCGGTCATTACTACCAGCAACCCTATGAGGGTTGTAAATTGCTTCATCTCATTTTCTCCAACAAAAACAGGCGGCCCATCCGCCCGTCTTCTCAGACACCTCAGCGGTATCTGACGGACGCGATAATAGGCATTTACGGCCACAAAGCAACAAAAAAAGGCGGTGTCAAAACACCGCCTTTAGTTACACCAGCCGCCAAACCGGATACCCGATATTTAAGGCACTTCGGCTGTAGCACTCCGCAAATAAGCAATCAGATCGGCCCGCTGCTGCTGGTCGCTGATACCCACGAAAATCATGGTTGTACCCGGCACCGTCGTTGAAGGATTGGTGAGCCAGCGATCGAGCGTTTCCTCGTCCCAGCTAATCCCGGCATCGCTCAACGCCTCTGAAAAAATAAAGCCGTCGGCCTGTGCCGCCGGACTGCCATAAAAACCGTATAAATTCGGCCCGACCTTGTTAAGCCCGCCCTCGTTCAGCGTATGGCATGACTGACATAACAGGTACGTCCGCTCACCGGCTTTTGCGTCGGCCGGCGCCGGCCGGGCCTGCTTTCCTCCGTCAGCTGAATCCTGAGCACAGGCGATAAGCACACACGGTGCCAATAAGATTAAAAACCTTTTCATTTGTATTCCCGTTGTTGAGTTCCGGACATGTCCGGACAGAGTTTATGTTCTAGCTTGCCTTACTGAGTTCCGCCGCCCGATGAATCGCCCGGCGTATGCGAGGATAAGTACCGCAACGGCAAATATTGGTAATTGCCTCATCAATCGCTGCATCACTCGGGTCCGGATTTTCAGTCAATAACGCGGCGGCGGCCATAATCATACCGGACTGGCAGTACCCGCACTGGGGCACCTGCTCGTCGATCCAGGCCTGCTGCACAGGATGCAGCGCTTCGTCTTCCGCCATATCTTCGATTGTCCGCACCGACCTTCCGTCTACCGCGCTGGCAGGCAGCACGCAGGTCCGCACCGCCTGGCCGTCGAGGTGCACCGTGCACGCGCCACATTGCGCGATACCGCAACCGTACTTCGTGCCCGTCAATTGCAGGCGATCACGCAACACCCAGAGCAGCGGCATTTCCGCCGGCACGTCTACCGAAATGTCTTCACCGTTAAGTTTGAAACTGATCATTGTCTTGCCATCGTCATACGCTCAGGATACTCCGCTTCGGCGCGCTTACGGTAGTCAGCCGGTAACTCATCTATAGAACCCAGCTTGGCTCCCGCCGCATGCCACAGTAAATGCCCCGGCCGGTCTCCCATTTCCATCCATTCCTGCCAGGGCATGGTGACCGTGGAACTGAACACCGACGGCAACCGGGGCAGATCAGCATCGTTGAACTTGTCGGTGCTTACAAACATTGTCTGGCTTTGCGCCCGCGGCGCAGACAGCCCCGGCGGATATACCGTGTCGTTATTCATCCAC
>JASLMV010000001.1:58169-282734 GCA_030746435.1 Gammaproteobacteria bacterium
GCGGTAGGCCGTACCCCGTTGACCGACAGGTTGAAGCCGCGACCGGGGCCGCCGCCTTGCACGGCCGCAGCAACCTTGCAGGTCTTACCGGTAAATGGATTCTCGTAGTCATGCAGCCAGTTGCCGTCAAAATCCTTGAAAAAAGTAACGGTATTGCCCGTTAACTCGAACGTCCCGTCGTCGAGATGAGTGATGAGATATATTTCCATGCCGCTGAATGTGAACAGCGCCTGCGGGTTTTTTTCTTCGCCGATGACCGCGTAGACGGTACCGTTGTACCACCAGGGCATGTCCTCTTCCTCGAGGCTTGCCATCATCCGGATAAAACCGCTGAGGCTGGCCTCCGGGGTGCCCAGGTCGACAGTACCGGGCGCAACACCCGCCTTGTCCGGTTCCGGCAGGGCGCCCTCCGCGCTCGCAAGCAATAAACCACCGGTACTCATAAGTAACGCGCGCCTCGTGTATTCTGCGGTCATTCGCTTAACCCGCCGGCAGTCAGAGCCCCAGTCCGCCCGGATTCATCAGGCCATCCGGGTCGAGCTGGTCTTTAATTTTCCGTAGCAGCTGTTCGGCATTTTCTTCGCGGCCGCGCATGTACGGGTAGGACTTGCCTATCTGCATATGGATTGCGCCGAATTCGCTGAAAATATCCAGGATGCGGCTTTTCATCTCCGCAACGAGGGCACGGCCTTCGGGGTTGGCCGGGTATTCCGGCAATATATCGAGGTATTCCTGTGGCAGGTAACGCTTGTGGTAAGGCGTGCGGTCATCTTCCCAGTAAAACACCGGCTCGAACAGGAAACCATTAGTGCTGATACTGGTAAACATCGCGGCCTTCTCGACCTTGTGCTTATCCATGCGCTCGGCGTATTCGTCGTACAGTTCGTCGAGCCTGGCGTTAAAGGCCTGCAGGCGGGAAAACGGCATGATGCCGTGCATCGGCACCCAGCGCTGCCCGCGCGGCCCCAGGATCGGGTACAGCGGGATGAACGGCATCGCCATCAGGACAGTCGGGATCGTGTTCGCAATCTCCTTGCCGTGCGGTGCCACGGCCTTGCGGATCATGTTGAGCTTCGTACCCACTTCCGCCCGGCTGTATCCCTCGACATTAAAATGCATCGAATACGGAAAGGCTTTCAGCATGCTCTCGCCTGCAATCGCCATCTTGATGAGTTTCCACAGGCCCTCGATCGGGTTGCGTGACGCTTTATATACGGCCTTCGCCGCTTCCATCATCTGGCCCGTGTCCTGGCTGCCCAGTTGACCCTGCTGCAACTTTGGGTCAAGGCCGAAATTGTCGGACGCAACGCCTTCACGGGCTGCGGCGGCCGCACCTGCGGCCATAGAGTCGAAATCATTAAAACCGAAAGAGCACGACATTTTGTGCGTCGGGTTTTTAATAAGCCGCATCGTAATGCGCGCCTTCAGGCCCAGGACACCGGCATCGCCCGTAAATAATCCGGTCAGGTCAGGTCCGTACCAGCGGAAGAAGGGCCCGCCATTCTCGATCGCATTCGAGCCGGTACGGATGATCCGGCCACCGGGCAGCACCACCTCGAAAGACAGGATCGAATCGGCCGATATACCGAAGGTACCCGACCCCAGGCTGACGGCGTTTTGCGAGGTCGAGCCGCCGACGGTCGCCCTGATCCCGGAGAACGGCCCCCAGAAAGGCGTGCGCAGACCCTTTGCATTAAGGCTCTCGGTCATTTCCGCCCAGGTGATGCCGGGTTCGACAGTAACGTACATGTCCTCTTCGTTAATCTCGAGGATACGGTTCATGCGTTCCGTATCGATGAGCAGCGAATTCGGCGTGTCCGGCAGATATGCGTCGGTATAAGAGGCGCCGCCGCCGCGGGGCACCAGGGCCACGCCTGCTGCTGCGGCTATTTTCGAAACCTCGACCAGGTCCGGCAATGAACCGGGCTGCACTACCGCGATGGGCAACTCCCGGAAACTGTAGACGTCCATCGCGTAGAACTCGCGATCGGCTTCATCGGTCAGGACATAGTCGCGCCCGATCACGCCTGCCAGTTGTTCGATCAGGTCGCGTGATTCTGTTTCGTTAGCCACCATTGCGGTCATTCCTCTTGTCGTTCGTTACCCGGATGCATGGCATCAGCCACCGGTAAAGGCGCCGCCAACTTGTGACAGGCCGCCGGGAATTCCGTAATCCTTCCAAATCTTGATCTTGCCGTCGCGGACCAGGAAGTAACCCGCGATTGCGAAATGCATGCTGCGCTTTTCGTCTTCGCCGATAAAATGATCGACACGGTCGTTAATAACCAGCTCGCCAATGGAATAGGTCCGCAGAATTTCCCACCTGACTTCTTTCAGGTTTTTCAGGAAGCCGTCGAGCTCCTTGATGAAGGCTTCCCGGCCCACGATATCCGGGCGGCCTTCGAACATCTGGTACTGGATGTCATCGGCCAGGTAGTCGGCCAGCAAGTTTGCGTCACGTGTGGCCCAGTCCAGGCAAAATTGTGTGACAATGCGTTCGTTTTCGATTTCCAGCTCACTTTTTTCCACTTGCCCGTTCTCCCCTGAAATGGTTGCGCAAGCTGCCAAACCGCCCGCCGCTCCAAGCACAGCGCGACGACTGAGCCGTCCGGCTTCGGTATCATCGTCCATGGTGTGCCTCGTTCGTATTGTTGTAGACGGAATCTCAGCCCCGATATTACCCGATATCCTTTAGTGCCATGGCCCTTGTTTATGAAAGTTTTGCGGTCGGTCCCTTACAGTGCAACTGCACTGTACTGGGTGATTCAGAGAGCGGCCGCGGCTACGTATTCGATCCCGGCGGAGATTCCGAGCGAATCATGGAGACCGTCGCTAAACTCGGTCTTCGCATCGAAGCACTGGTGCACACGCACGCGCACCTCGATCATTTTCTTGCGGCCGGGCACATCAGGTCACAGACAGGCGCACAAATCTGCCTGCAACGGGACGATAAGTTTCTGTGGGATTCGCTCGAAACGCAGTGCGCCATGTTCGGCGTTCCCTACGAACCCGTGCCCGATCCAGAGCACTGGCTGGAACACGATGAGCCGTTAAGTTGCGGCGATGGAATCTGTATACACACCCCGGGTCATACACCTGGTTCGATGAGTTTTTATTTCGAGACTGCGGAACTTCTTATTGCGGGCGACACGCTGTTTCAGTTATCGGTCGGCCGCACCGACTTACCCGGCGGGGACACCGGCAAGCTCGTGGATTCAATCCAGACCCGTCTCTATACGCTGGATGACGCGACCACGGTTATTACAGGTCACGGACCCTCGACAAGCATCGGCCACGAGATCCGCAACAACCCCTTCGTTACAGCCCGGGGTTAAAGGTTGAGCTTTTTGAAGATCGCTTCGGGTATGGAGCGGATGATCAGCATGATCAGCGCCCAGAAACCCGGCAGGTAAACGACGTTACGGCGTTTGTCGATCGCTGTAACGATTCCGGCCGCAATATCTTCGGGCTGTGCCCAGAGCAGCCCCCGCTCCGGTATATGCGCTGTCATCGGCGTATCCACGAAGCCGGGCTTGATCGTCAGCACGTGCACGCAGGATTTGTCCAGCCGGTTCCGCAGCCCCTGCAGGAACACATCGAGCCCGCTCTTGGCAGCCCCGTACACGTAGTTGCTTTGCCGCCCGCGGTCACCCGCGACCGACGATATAACGGCAACTGTCCCTTTCGCTCTTTCCTCCAGCTGGTTCACCAGCGGCGTCAGGAATGCAATCACGCTGAGAAAGTTCACATCGATGGAGTACAACGCATCCTCAACGTTTTGCTGGCAGCTTCCCTGGTCGGGCAATACACCGTACGCAACGAGCACGACATCGAGTTCCGGCATCGCATCTATCGCGGCGGCGATGATCTCGGCATGGCGGTCGCGATCGGTCAGGTCCGCTGCCAGCACATCGACCTGTTCGGCACCCCTGACCCGCAAATCATCGGCGATGATATCCAGCCGCGCCGCATCTCTCGCAACGAGGAACAAGCGGTCACCGCGGCCTGCGTAAATGCGTGCCGCTGCTTCTGCGATGGCCGAACCCGCGCCGATGACAAGGACCTGGCTCATAGCTCGTCGCCGGTAACCCGGCGCCAGAAACTGGACGAAAAAGCCGGGTCGATGAAGCCTGCAAATTCCTCCCAGCGCGGGAAATAGCTCTGAAAACTTTCGGCACTCATACGCGCATCCTTCGCCGGGTAAACTGCACCGCCCACTTCCCGCGTCATTGCATCCAACCGGTCGAGCAGGCGGAAGACCTCGGGGCTGTTCGCAAAATCCAGTGCCAGCGTCACCCCCGGACGCGGGAATGACAATATGCCGGGTGACTCGCGGTCTCCGAAAATTTTCAGCACAACGAGGAAAGAACCGTTGCCCTTGCTCGCGATGTCGCTGAGCATTTTCCTGAGCACATCGCGGCCGTCCTCGCCCGGTAACACACACTGGTACTGCAGCATGCCGCGCGGACCGTAAATTCGGTTCCAGTCCCCTATCGCATCCAGCGGATAAAAAAACGGCCGGTAATGCACCGTGCGGGTCTGCTGCTTGCGCCGTTGCCGGTTATACCAGAACGCGTTGAAAGCCTTGAGGCTCAAACGGTTAATAAGCGAAAACGGCGGCTGGAACGGCACGGACACCCGCGGCCCCCGATCAGCGCCATCGGCCTTGCTCCTGCCGTCCGTATGGTTTGCACGGCTGAACAAACCACGGCCCAGCGACGCTCCTTTGGCGATACAGTCGATCCACGCCACGGTGAATTCGTAGTCGGTGTCGGATAACTCGGAGAGCCGGAAGAACTCCTGCAGGTTTGCGAACTTGATACTCTCTTCCTGCAACAGTGGCCCGTCGATTTGACGCAGCGCGATCTCTACCCACGTAACCAGGCCCGTCAGGCCAAGTCCGCCGATAGTCGCGGCAAACAGTTCCGTATTTTCTTCCGGCGTACACACCTGGCGTGAACCATCCGACCGCAGCAACTCCAGCGCCCGGACATAACAGCCCAGCGTACCCGCCTTGTGATGATTCTTGCCATGCACATCATTGGCCAGCGCGCCGCCGATCGTGACATAGCGTGTACCGGGACTGACCGGCAGGAACCAGCCATTGGGGACGCACAGTTCCAGAATCTGCGATAACAGCACACCGGACTCACACCGCAGCACCCCGGTCTCGGCGTCGAAACTAATAAACCGGTTCAGTGACCTCGTATCGATCACCGTGCCGCCGCGATTAAGGCAGACATCGCCGTAACTGCGCCCGTTACCGTAAGGCAACAGGCTGTTGGTCCCCGCCAGCGGCTCGGGCAATGTATCGCCACGCCACTCCAGGCGCCGGCCCTGCTGAGCGATCTGTGGGAAACGGCCCCAGGATGTGTAAAGCGAGTCAGCCACTGTCAGTCAAGGATGGGGCTTAGGAATGGTCTAACCTGAGGCCAATAAGTTGCTGTTCCATAAGCAATTAATGCAAATAAAGCCAGCCACCAGGTGCGGCCGTCCCGGGCCGTGAATACCACAGGATCGTCGTGCATCTCGCCGCGCCGGGTGAGCAGCCACATGCGGCTTATCCAGTACAGCATCATCGGGCAGAGTATCCAGAGCGCCTCCGGCCGTGCATACATATCGGCAACCTTGTCGCTGTTGATATACAACGCCAGCACGAGTACCGCGAGATAACCACTGGAACTGCCGAGTTGCGCCAGGGTTTCCGTATCCACCGATTTGTATGCCCTGCCCACAATGTTTTCCCGGCCGTCGGCATGCACGAGTTGCAACTCGGAGTGCCGTTTAATAAGTGCGAGACTGAGGAACAGGAATATCGAAAAGGCCAGCAACCAGAAGGTCGGTGCAACCGAGATTGCCGCTGCACCGGCAATAAGCCGCAGCGTATACAGGCCCGCCAGCACGAGGGCGTCTATCAGGGACGCGCGTTTCAGCCACAGCGAGTACGCCATGGTTGAAACGTAGTAGAGACCCAGTACCCAGATGAAAAACTTCGGCAGCGATATAGCAATAGTTACGGCCATGGCCAGCAATACGAGCTTCGCAATGACACCATGCCAGATAGGCAGGTTGCCGGCTGCAAAGGGACGCAGGCGTTTGTTCGGGTGCTGGCGGTCGGATGCCAGATCCAGGAGGTCATTTAACAGGTAAACGCTCGAGGCACAGAAACAAAACGCCAGGAACCCGAGCAAAGTTTGTATGAGTAACTGCGGATTGCCAATCTGATGGGAGAGCACCAGCGGTACGAACAGCAGCAGATTCTTTAGCCACTGATGCGGCCGCATCGCCCTCAGCAGATTCCGAAGGTAGTGCTGATTGCCTGAGAATTCCCTGACCACCTCGGTGCTGGCCTCTGTTTGGCGCCGCACACCGGGTGACACATTCACGAGCACCGCCTCGTCGGCAGCCTGCCAGAGCGGCATGTCGACCGATGAATTGCCCGCATATGCAAAACCGCCTGCCAGCAGGTCCCTGATACGCGCCAGTTTGGTTTCACCCGACAGGTTTTCGCTGGATGTGCTGCCCAGCACATCGGAAAAAATACCCAGGTGTTCCGCAACACGTTTCGCATAGCGTTCGTTGGAGGCGGTTGCCAGCACCAGCCGGCGTCCGCCTTCATACTGTTCCCGCAGGTATTCGAGTAACTCGGCATGGTAGGGGAACAGGCTGACCTGCAACTCGGCCCGGTTGGCGATCATCTGCTTCAGGTGCGCCTTACCGCGCAGCAACCACAGCGGCAACAGCAGGCAGTAAAAAGGGTTGATCTTCAGGAGCGCAAAAACTGATTCGTGCAGACAGTCTGTACGAATCAGGGTGCCGTCCAGATCGACGACTATCGGCTTGTTGTGTGCCCCTTCCACTTAATCCGAATCCCCAGGCAACTCATTAATAACGGCGTCGCCCTGCCCACGAAACTCTATACCGGCCAGGAACGCGAGCCCGATAGCAACCGCAAACCAGAGCGTTGCCAACCTGCATATTATGACCGCAGAAACGGCCAGTGGTGCATCTACCCCGCTCAGGATAAGCAGGGAGCCCATCACCAGTTCCGTGCCCCCGAGGCCGCCGGGAATGAAAGACACCACGCCCGCAAGTATGCTGACCCCGTAAATGCCGGCAGCAAGCATGACCGGAGTGTCGGCCCCCATGCGTTCCAGCACGACATAGAGCGCGTAACCCTCGGCCGCCCAGGCAAGCAGGCCCAGGGCCAGTCCCGCGTACAGCGGACCCGAGCGCAACAGTTCAGTCGAGGAACTCAGCGTGTTCAGCAGGTGTTCGCCAAGGGAGCGCAGCCGCGCCGACCGCAGCCTCTGCCGCAGGCGGTCAAGCCAACCGTAAAGTGCCTGGCTATGCAGCAGCGGCAGTAATGCCACTGCGCCCACTAAGGTAACGCCGACCAGCCAGCGCATATCTTCGAAGGCATAAGCCGCCAGCGATGCGACCACGATCATCGAAATCAGATCGACCAGGCGTTCGACGAAAAATGCCGACAGACTATGGACGTAACTCACGTCGAAACGCTTGAGATAAAGGGACCTCACGGCCTCGCCCACCTTACCCGGTGTCGTGGTGAGCCCGAAGCCGGCAAGGTATGCCGAGATATTCGCACCCGTGGGCACTTTGTGACCGAGCCGCCGCAGGTAAAAATCCCAGCGGATGAAGCGCAGCAGGTAATTGACGAGTGACAGCCCCAGGATCACGGCCCAGCCGCCCGGCCCGAGCAGCCTCGCGGCGGCCCACACCTCGCCCATCCCGCCATAGGCCGCCCAGGCGGCATAAAACATGACGCTGAGCAGGACACACACCAGTAACTGGCGAACGGCATTTCGGGGCAGGGCCAACAGAAAATCCTTTAAGAAACAAACTGACAGGCTCAGTTCTGAACGCCAATACTAGCAGACACCCCAAAATGCACTGCTTGAGCCAGGTCGCGTTTTAGCCGCCCGTCACGATCCTCGCGGGCCCCGCATAGACGTTAAAGCGGCCGCCACGCAGGAACCCGGCCAGCGTCATGCCGGATTCCCAGGCAAGTTCCACGGCCAGGCTCGACGGTGCGCCGACAGCGACCAGCATTGCGATACCTGCCATGCGCGCCTTTTGTACCAGTTCGAAGCCAGCTCGGCCGCTAACGATTACACCGAAATTCCACAACGGCAGGTTTCCTGCGTGCAGTTTTGCGCCGATGAGTTTGTCGACCGCATTATGGCGACCCACATCTTCGTAAATATCGCCGGTCAAACCACCGGCATCGAACAGGGCTGCTGCATGGATGCTGCCCGTGTCCGCAAAAATGCGCTGGCCTTTTTCCAGTTCCCCGGGCAGGCGATTCAGGGTGTCGGCGCTGACGCGCAACGATTCACCGCGGACAGGAAACGGGGCCTGCACGCTAATAGCATCGAGCGAAGCTTTGCCACAAATGCCGCATGAAGATGTGACAAAAATATTCCGTTGTAAGGCTGCCGGGTCGACTGCGGGCCTGGTATGCAAACTAACCCGCAGCAAATTGGGCTGCTCCGCACCCCGTTCATCAGGTTCCCAGCTAATGCCGGCCACCTGGTCCATGACTGTTATAAAACCTTCGCCGTACAAAAAGCCGAGGGCGAGGTCGAAGTCATTGCCCGGTGTGCGCATCGTCACGGCAATATCATGCACGACTTCCTCACCCCCGTCTGGCCACGCCAACCGTAAGCCCAGGGGCTCTTCGGTCACCAGGCTGTCTTCGGCGGCCGCGATGCCGGTGGGGCCTATCTTTTTAACGGACACCCCGGTCGTGGATGTGTGTTTCGCACTAACCATGTTCGTCTGCACCGCCCAGGTCGAATACGCGGTTCGGGTTGAGTATGCCCCCGGGGTCCAGTGTCTGCTTCAGGCGTTGCATCAACGCAATTTCCTCGGGCGTGCGGCTGGTCGGCAACCAGCGCTTCTTCTCAAGCCCGATACCGTGTTCACCCGAGATCGAACCGCTGATCTGTGCCAGCGGTTCGTACACAGCCCGCTCCACGCGATCCCGCGTTGCCTGCTCACGGTCGCCCATCGCGCAGACAAAATGCAGGTTGCCGTCACCCGCATGGCCGAATACCCAGACATGGTAATCCGAACCGTCCCACTCGATGCGTAACCGTTCCAGCACCGTGTCGACGTAGGCTTCCATATGTGACAAACGCAAACTCACGTCGAATATAAACACGGGACCGCAATCCATCGTCCTGTCCACGTTATCGCGCAATTGCCACAACGCCTCGCGTTCCGCACCCGACTTGCAGACCACCGCATCGGCAACCAGCTTGTTGTCGATGGCTGCAGAGATTGCGCCCAGGAAGCGTTCGTGATCGGCAGCGATGTCTGCACCCAGCGCTTCGACCAGGATGTAATAGGGGTAATCGGCTGCGAGTGGCGGGTTATCGCCGGCAACCAGCTCGTAGTAATTCTGCCAGAGCACTTCGAAAGCGCTCAGCGTTCCGCCAAGCGATTCATCGAGCGCCTGCAAAAGCTTCGTCACCGCAGTGAAATCGCGGCACGCAACGAGCGCCGTATTCTGGCTGCGCCAGGCCGGCCGCAGGCGCAACATCAAACGCGTAATGACGCCGAGCGTTCCCTCGCTACCTATAAACAGTTGCTTCAGGTCATAGCCGGCATTGTTCTTCAGCATGCCGTTGAGCGACGAAACGACGGTGCCGTCGGCGAGCACCGCTTCGAGCCCCAGCACGTTATCGCGGGTCATGCCGTAACGGATCACCCGGTTGCCGCCCGCATTGGTGGCTGCGTTACCGCCCAGGGTGCAGGAACCGCGCGCACCCATATCGAGCGCGAGCATCAGGCCATCCGATTCCGCCCTGTCCTGCGCCTGCTCGAGTTTGACGCCCGCCTGCACCAGCATGGTCCGGTCGACGACGCTTAAGGATTCAATCGCGTTCAGCCGTTCGGTGGAAAGTACGACATCCTGTTCAGTCGTAATAGCCCCCTTGACGAGCCCGGTCAGACCACCGTGGGTAATGACAGGTTGCCCCGCCGCGTTACATGCCCTGAGCACCGTTGCTACCTCTTCGGTATTTGCCGGCCTGAATATAACGGGTGCGGCTATGCCCTCGCTGCGCCAGATACCCGACGGACGATTGCTGACATCGTCACCCGTCAGCACGCCGTCCGGCCCCAGTTCGGCGCCTAAACTGCTGATCGATTCATCGCTTAACTTAAGCTTCATCGTCTGCGGGTAACTCGTAGTTGGCAAATTGTTCACGCAGTACCATTTTCTTCAGCTTACCGGTCGCGGTATGCGGCAACTCGTCGACAAACACGACATCGTCCGGTATCCACCATTTAGCCACCTTCCCCTCGAACCAGGCCAGCATGTCGGCACGACTGATGGACTCATCGGGACGCATCACTACAACCAGTAACGGCCGCTCGCCCCACTTGGGATGCGTGATGCCGATGACCGCTGCTTCGGCCACCTGCCGGTGGTTAACAGCCGTATTCTCGAGTTCGATCGAACTGATCCATTCGCCGCCTGACTTGATCACGTCCTTGGTGCGGTCCGTGATCTGCATGAAACCTTCCGGACTGATTGTGGCCACATCGCCCGTGTCGAACCAGCCGTCCGCATCCACCGCCGGCCGCTCATCCCTGTAATAAGCCCTGACAACCCAGGGGCCGCGCACCTTGAGCGCACCGAACGAGGTCCCGTCCCACGGCAACTCCTGCCCTGAGTCATCGACGATCTTCATTTCCACACCGAACAATCCGCGTCCCTGGCGCAGGCGAAGCTGCAGCAACTCATCGTCCGGCAGATCCTCCATGCCCGCCTTCAGCCTGTTATAAACGCCGACCGGACTCATCTCGGTCATCCCCCAGGCATGATGCACATAAACATCGTGCTCTTTGCCGAACGCCTCGATAACAGATGCCGGGCAAGCCGCGCCGCCGACGCAGACACGCTTGAGGCTGTTGGCCTTTTGCCCCGATTCCTCGAGATAGGCGAGCAGGTTCAGCCAGACGGTAGGTACGCCCAGCGAGTAGTCGACGCCTTCAGATTCCATCAGTTCATGTAACGCCTCGCCGTCACCCATCTTCGCTCCCGGCAGCACGAGTTTCGCGCCCGTCATCGGAACACCGTAAGGCGTGCCCCAGGCGTTGACATGAAACATGGGTACGACCGGCAATACACAATTGCGCTCGGAGAAATTCATGACGTCGGGCAGGCTTATGCCGTAAGCGTGCAGCACGGTCGCACGATGACTGAACAGTGCCCCCTTCGGGTTGCCCGTCGTGCCGGATGTGTAACACAGCGAACACGCGGCGTTTTCATCCAGTTCGGGCCAGTCAAACTCAGCCGGCTCGCCGGCAATCAGATCTTCGTAACTGACCGCACCTTGCAACGAGGTGGCGGGCATGTGCTCCGGATCCGTGAGCACGATATAGGCCTCAACCGTCGGCAGTTTATCCGCAAGCTCTTCGAGCAGCGGCACAAACACCGGATCGACGAAGACCAGCTTGTCTTCGGCATGGTTCACGATGTATTCGATCTGCTCGGCGAACAGCCGTGGATTGATCGTGTGGCAGACGCCGCCCGCACATGAGATCGCATAGTAGAGCTCGAAGTGACGGTGATCGTTCCACGCGAAGGTGGCGATGCGATCGCCCTCCCGCATACCAAGCCCCTGCAAGGCGTTCGCAAGTTGCCGGGCTCGCGCGAACGCGTCTGCATAGGTGTAACGGTGGCGCGGGTTATCCGCCGTGACGGAAACGATTTCCCGCCCTGCATGATTGATGTCCGCAAAACGCATGATCTGCGTGATCAGCAGCGGAGTTTCCATCATCAGGCCCTGCAACATCGTGGTTACCCCTGCTAGGAAGCACTTGTTGTTATGCGCTGAAGCTATCAGCCCCCGATGTAATACATCTCGACTTTGTCGGCCGGGGCCGCATTGCGCGCGCGCAGTTCGCTGTAGCGGTCAACGCGTTTATTCCAGACTTCGCTAATCGTATCGAGCAGTTCTTCGTCGGACGCATCCGCACGCAGGGGCGACCGTAAGTCTGTGCCCTCGCTCGCAAACAAGCAGGTAAACAGGTTGCCATCGGAAGACAGGCGTACGCGCGTGCACGAACCGCAAAAGGGTTCGGTCACGGAGTTAATAAAACCAACCTCACTCTGGCCGTCTTTGAGCACATAGCGGCTCGCGACTTCACCGTGATAGTTACGTTCAGCCGGAACGATCGGCCATTTCGCGTCAATCATGTCGACCAGCTCGCGTGCAGGAACTGCTTCGTAACGCTGCCAGTGATTAATCGTGCCGACATCCATGTACTCAATGAAGCGCACAATAATCCCGGTTCCACGAAACTTTTCGACCATCTCAAGCACGGTATGATCGTTAATACCGCGCTTGACGACCGCGTTGACCTTGATCGGCGCGAGGCCGGACAGCTCGGCTTCGCGGATGCCTTCCAGCACCCGTTCATGGCTGCCGCGACCGCCGCTCATTCGCGTAAACACTTCCGGGTCGAGCGAATCCAGGCTGACGGTCACCCGGTCGAGCCCCGCGGCCTTGAGCGCCGCCGCATGTTGCGCAAGCAGTATGCCGTTCGTGGTCAGGGCGATATCGTCTATACCTTCTATACTGTGCAAATCGGCAATCAGATCGGGCAGATTGGCGCGCAGCAACGGTTCGCCGCCCGTGATACGCAGCTTGTGCACCCCCAGGCCCGCAAACAACTTTGCCAGCCGCAAGATTTCCCTGAAGGTCAGGCGCTCGTCGCTGTTCAGGAACTGGAAGTCCTTGTGGTACTTGTCCTCCGGCATGCAATAAAGACAGCGGAAGTTGCAGCGGTCCATGACGGAAATCCGCAGGTCGCGCAGAGGCCTTGCGAACTGGTCATGTAACTGTGCCGTGTGCCCGGCGCTGTCCGGGAAACCGAGAATCTTGTTCGTCATTTCGTCCGTTATTTAAAGTCTGCTTGTCTTGTGCCGACGACCAGATTTGACGCTAACACACGCCTCCATCAAGTCAATGAGATTTATCAATCACTCACCGCCCTGTCTCACCAAATCAGATTAACAGTCCCGCCGGCAGGCTGGTTTATACTGGCGCGCGGCAACCACCATATGCTCAAAGACTAATAACAAACACCATGACCCAGCCCGCCACGGAAACCGCAGCAGAGATGCGCGCCGTCGAAATCAGCACCCCGGGTGATCCGGATGTGTTGCAGCTCATTTATGCGGCCACTCCGGCACCGGCCGCGGACGAGGTATTGATCAGGGTGGTTGCGGCGGGCGTTAACCGGCCCGACTGCCTGCAGCGCCGCGGATTGTACCCGCCACCGCCCGGTGCATCGGAACTGCCGGGGCTGGAAGTCGCCGGCATCGTCCGGGCAGCGGGCGCCGGGGTCACCACTTTTAAACCCGGTGACAGCGTCTGCGCGCTGCTCGCCGGGGGTGGCTACGCCGAGTACAGCGTGGCGCCGGCTGTGCAGTGCCTACCGATACCTGCGGGCCTGAGTTTTGCGGAAGCTGCAGTAATTCCCGAAACCTTTTTTACCGTCTGGACCAACGTCTTTGACCGCGGGCAGTTACAGGCCGGCGAAAGCATACTGGTACACGGCGGCGCAAGCGGTATCGGTACCACTGCCATCCAGCTGGCACGCGCATTGGGCGCCGAAGTATATGCAACGGCCGGCAGTGACGAAAAAGTCGCACTGTGCGAACGGCTCGGGGCGAAACGTGCGGTCAATTACAACACCGATGATTTTGCGGCAGTCATCGGGGCGGCAACGGACGACAATGGCGTCGACCTGATTTTCGATATCGTGGGCGGCACCTACCTCGATCGGAATATAAAGCTGCTGGCCAGGGACGGGCGACTGGTCGTCATCGGCGTGCTCGGCGGCGCGAAAGCCGAACTGAACCTGGGGCAGGTGTTGCTGAAGCGGTTGACAATTACCGGTTCCACGCTGCGTTCCCGCCCGGCAGCGGAGAAAGGCGGGATTGCCGCGGCGCTTAGGGAGCATGTGTGGCCGCTGCTGGAAAGCGGCGAGATAAAACCGGTCGTGCAGCAATCCTGGCCGCTTGCAGAGGCTGCCGCTGCGCATACCCTGCTCGAAGCCAACGGCGCGGCCGGCAAGCTCGTGCTGAGCGTCGATCCTGAACTGGCCGACACGGTGCCCGCATGAGCAACCGGGCGCTGATTGACACCTTTAATAAGTGGCGCGATGAAGGCGAGGCGTTCGCGCTCGTGACGGTCGTCGAAACCGCCGGCTCGACCTACAGCAAACAGGGCCGGCACCTTCTGATCAGGAGTAACGGCGAACACGAAGGGTTGCTGAGCGGAGGTTGCCTGGAGGGCGACCTCGCACAGCATGCACGTGCGGTAATCGAGAGCGGCGAACCCAAGGTCGTTACCTATGACATGCGTGACGATGCCGACGACCTGTGGGGTATAGGCCTGGGTTGCAACGGCATGATGCGCATGCTCGTGCAGCGCGTGGCCGCCGACAACAACTGGGAACCCCTGCAGATGCTGACCGCAGCAATGAATACGACCGAAACCCACATGGCTGCACTAATCGTGGAGAGCAAGGAACCCGATACGCCGGTCGGTACGTGCTGGGTCGACAATAATTCGATGGTGTCTTCGGAACTGCCCACGCTGAAACAGAATACAAACGTAACGGCGCTGCACTGGAAAATATGTCCATGGACCAGGCTCCTGTTACTGGGTGCCGGGCCCGATGCTGTGCCGGTCGTCGAGTCTGCCCGGATGCTGGGCTGGGAGGTCACCGTTGCCGACCACCGCCCGCATTACATCGATTCCGGGGGTTTCGATACTGCCGATGCCCGCCTGCAGGTAATCCCCGCCGATATTGCCGCGGTGCTGAACCTGGGTTTTAACGCGATCGTCGTGATGAGCCACCACCTCGAAACCGACCGGCTGTACCTGCAACAACTGGCGGCGCTTCCTGTCGACAAGCAACCAGACTATGTCGGCATACTCGGGCCGCCCGCACGCAAACAGAAACTGCTCGATGATCTGGGTGATACCGGACAGGGACTTGCAAACAGGCTGCGTGGACCCGTCGGGCTCGACCTTGGCGCAGACAGTCCCGCAACCATCGCGTTGTCGCTTATCAGTGAAATACAAGCCGTGCTGAACGGAAGTTCGGGCAATGCGCTGAGCAATACTCCATGAGCAATACTCCATGAACGATAACGATCCAACGCACGCGGAAGCGTTCCGTATCGACGTCGGGGAAGCGGAGCGACTGATTGCGGCTAACATGCCGCAATACGGGTGCGTATCGGTGCCGCTGGCGGAAGCCACCGGGCAGATACTCCGCCAGCGAATAATTGCGGAGCGCGACCAGCCGCCTTTCGATCGCGCGACGATGGACGGCATCGCCGTCGCTGCCGCCGACCTTGGCAATGGCGTCCGCACTTTTGAAATAGACGGCATACAGGCCGCCGGCGAGGCGGTAAAAGCGGTTAAAGGCGCGGGACACTGCCTCGAGGTCATGACCGGTGCCGTGATGCCGACAGGCACCGACACTGTCGTGCCTGTCGAACGCATAAGCGTCGCAGACGGCGTTGCGGCATTTGAAGACGGCTATGCAGCGGAACCCGGCCAGTTCATTCACGGCTGCGCTTCGGACCATTCGCAGGACGATGTCCTCCTGGAACCCGGGGAGCGTATCGGCGGACCGGAGATGGCGATCCTGACAGCAGCCGGCCAGGCGAACGTGGAAATCGCACGCTGGCCGAAGGTCGCAATCGTTTCGACCGGCGATGAACTCGTGGATGTCGGCGAAGCCCTGGCGGATTTCCAGATACGCTCGTCCAACGACCGCGCATTGCAGGCCACCCTCGAACGGTATGGATGCGCGCACAGTAAACGTACATGGCTGCCGGATGATCCGCAAAAGCTGTTACGCCAGGTTGGCGCCCTGCACGCAGACAATGACGTACTGGTCCTTAGCGGCGGTGTGTCGATGGGCAGATACGATTACGTGCCGGGCATACTGCAAGAACTCGGGGTAAAGCTGATCTTCCACAAAATCCTGCAGCGACCCGGTCTGCCGATGTGGTTCGGCATCAGTGCGGACAACAAGCCGGTGTTTGCGTTGCCCGGCAACCCGGTTTCCACGCTGGTTTGTTTCGTACGCTATGTGCTGCCCGCGATCGGGTCGGCTATGGGCGCACCGCCGGCCACGCGTTTACGGCTGCCGCTGGCGGAAGCGGTCGATTTCGAACCGGACCTGTGCTGGTTTTTGCCCGTGGCGCTTAAGCCGGGCACAGACGGGACGCCCTGCGCCGAACCCCGGCCGACCAATACGTCGGGAGACTTCATTGGGCTGCGCGGCACCGACGGCTTCCTCGCCCTGCCCCGCGCCGAGAGCCACTTTCCGGTAGCTTACAAGGCAGATTTTTATTCCTGGTAACCCGTTGCGGTGTTACGGCCCCGGTGTCTCGGTTATATTGATCCTTTCGTTCGCAAGGTCCATGGTTATCCGGAGATGGTGCGTATACCGAAAGTAAAACGCGTCATGACTGCATTTCCGTACTCGACCAAACCGAGTGCGCCCTTGCAGCAGGCGATCGAATTCATGCGCAGCCACCATATCCGGCACCTGCCGATCACCGAAGACGACGAAGTGGTCGGCATGCTATCCGACCGGGACATCAAGCTCGTGCTCGGCCCCGATTTTGCTTATCCGAACCCGGATCAGCTCACAGCCGGGGACGTCATGCAGGAGCACTGTTACAGCGTGGACCTCGACGAACGCCTGGACCTCGTGCTGAATTACATGGCGGAGCACCACATCGGTTGTGCGGCTGTAACCAGGCACGGCAAACTCGCCGGTATGTTCACAACCTCGGATGCCTGCAAGGCATTTGCCGAACACCTGCGTGACCAGTTTCGCCGGTCCGGCGGCAACGTGGCCTGAGCGCGGCCTGCCCAAGGCTGCCCCGCTGTGGGACAATTAGCCCATGGCACACGACAACAACACCGACCGCAAATTCATCCCGCTGACTATTGCGGTGCTCACCATCTCCGACACGCGCACGGACGAGACCGACAAGTCCGGCGCGCTGCTTAGGGAGCGCCTGGAAACGGCAGGCCATAAACTTGCCGGCAAAGAGATCATCCCGGACGACGTTTACCGCATACGCGCGACCGTGGCGGCATGGATTGCCGAACCCGAAGTGCAGGTGATTATTACCACCGGCGGCACCGGGGTAACCGGCCGTGACGGAACGCCCGAGGCGGTTATACCCCTTCTGGATAAAACGATAGAAGGCTTCGGTGAGATGTTCCGTTCGCTGTCGTACAAGGACATAGGCGCTTCGACCATGCAGTCGCGCAGCGTTGCCGGCGTCGCGAACGGCACTTATGTATTCTGCCTGCCCGGTTCGACCGGCGCCTGTGCCACCGGTTGGGACGAACTGATCGAGATACAGCTCGATTACCGCACCCTGCCCTGCAACCTTGCCGAGCTGCTGCCACGCCTGACCGAGACCTGAGATGGGCGAGCACAAGGTACATACGCTGCAGGTGCATATGTTCCCGTGCCTCGAGGACAACTACGGTTATCTCGTCCACGACCCGGAGACCGGTTATACGGCAGCGATTGACACACCCGAAGTGGAGCCTATCGAGCGCGCGCTGCGGGAGAAAGGCTGGAAACTGAGCCATATCCTGAATACGCACCATCATTTCGACCATGCGGGCGGCAACCTCGAGCTGAAGGACAAAACGGGTTGCGTCGTCATCGGGCCGGCGGCCGACGCGAAACGTATTCCCGGTATCGACATACGGCTGGGCAATAACGACGTCTACCTGTTCGGCAAACACGAGATGACGGTATTCTATACGCCGGGCCATACGAGCGGTCACTGCGTGTATTACTTCGAGGACTCCGGCATCGTGTTTGTGGGCGATACGCTGTTTTCACTCGGTTGCGGGCGCCTGTTCGAAGGCACGGCCGAACAGATGTGGTGCTCGATACAGAAACTGCTGGACCTGCCCGACTCGACCAAGGTCTATTGCGCACACGAATACACCCAGGCCAATGCGCAATTCGCGCTGAGCGTGGAGCCCGACAACCCCGATTTACGTAAGCGCGCTATCGAGATCGACAAGTTGCGGGCGGCCCACCAGCCGACCGTTCCGACTTCCATCGGCCTGGAACGTAATACCAATCCTTTTATGCGCCCCGACAGCAAGAACCTGCGGGACACCATCGGCTTGCCCGATGCATCGAACGAAGAGGTTTTCGCTGAAACCCGGCGGCGCAAAGACCGCTTCTGAGTCCGATGCAGGAAGAGGCCCGTATTACCTGTCCATTCTGCTGGGAGAGCCTCGATGTACTGCTGGATCTGTCCGTTCCGGAGCAGGATTACATCGAAGACTGCCAGGTCTGCTGCCGGCCGATACGATTCAGGTATACCAGCGAGGACGGTGTTTTAACCGGTCTCGAAGTTCAGCAGGACACCTGACACATCACACGTAACGCGCAGGAGGTGCATATGTTTGGCAATCCTTCATTACTAACCCGTATCGCGATCGGCAAGGCGATCGGGCTCGTCGTCGGGCTGATCGGTTTCTTTGCACTGCCTTACTTTATGCCGGAAGACAATATGCTGTTTCGCTGGGGAATCCTGCTGTGGTACACGACCGTGGGTGGGGTGATCGGCGTCATGGGCGTGATTACCTACCACCCCGTGCTCAGGCTGCCGATGTCGTGGTGGTTCCGCGCCCCGCTGGTCGGCGCATGGATGAACTTTGTGCTGGCATTCTTTATATATGACATCCTCGCCGCAATGCTGGTCGGAACATTCGGCGAAGACAGCCTGTTGCAGTCACCGTTCTGGCTCGTGGCGGAAGGTGCCCTGGTCGGGCTGCTGATCGGCTTCTTCGCGACCCGCTTCGGCGGCGAAGGCAAAGCTGCGATGGACATGGATCACCCGGGAGCCGTGTAGCCCAATAACGGCCTTTGGTGTACCATGCGCGGCCGCGATGCGCGAGCGGTTCTTTATCCTGTAGGAGCGGCTTTGCTGGACAGGATGTCCGAATGTCGCGGAGCACAGGGATGTGCGAGAGCGACCAGCCGCGACAGATAGAAAAAGTACAATCAGTTTTTAGCGCGATGTGCAGGATGCACAAGTGTCGCGGAGGCCAGGGATGGCCGGGAGCGACCCCGTAGCTCAGTTGGGTGAGAGGCGCCGAGTGCGAAGCACGAACAGCGAGCACTGCTCGCTGCGCCTTGAACGCCACGAGGGGAATTTGCGTGTATTCGGACATGCTATTAAGTTGCCACGAAGTGGCACGCACTGGCCGCAGGCCAGAACCGAGTGGCCGGGCTCGAGGAACGAAGTGACGAGAGGAGTACCTAGCAGCGCCCCAGGCGCTGCCAGTAGGATTCATCAGGAAATCCTGCTAACAATCAGATCAACAACGCGCCCGTAGCTCAGTTGGATAGAGTACCTGGCTACGAACCAGGCGGTCGGGAGTTCGAATCTCTCCGGGCGCGCCAAACAGAAAAAGGCCCCTTTAAGGGGTCTTTTTTTGTTTGTTGTTTCCGGAACAGTTCGAACGACTGGAGTTCGACCCGAGTCCGCTAGCTGAAACGCGCAGCGTTTCCAGGTCGCGGACGAGAGGACGGCGGAGCACCGCAGGTGCGGAGGCCGCCCGCAGGGCGAAGCGAGTGTTAACGAGTGAGTCAATCTCAGAGGGCGCACCAAATGGAAAAGGCTCCTTCGCTAGAAGGGGCCTTTTTGATTTAATGAAATGCCGGCACCACCCGCTCGCCGATCAGCTTGATCGACTCGGCCGGATCCTCGTAAAGCCGTAAGCCAAATTCGGTAAACCCGGCGGCTTCAAATTTTTTCAGTTCCTCAATGAGCTTGTCGACGTCGTTGTAGTCTCCGGTCAGCGTAATATTGTCGACGAGCGCATCCATGATCTCATCAGATACGCCCTCGACGACCGGGCTGTTCGCGAAATAAGACTGCGCAAACGCGCCCCACTTCGAAACGACCAGATCACAATCCTGCGGGCTCAGGAAAGGCTCCACGTACCAGCGACCCAGTATGCCCCGAACCCATATTTTTCTTTTTGCCTCATCGATCGCCTCAGCCTTGTCCTTCTTCACATGCCAGGCATACAGATTATTTATATGGAAACCTTCGGGCGAGCGGCCGTGTTTTGCCAGGCCCTCGTGCACGGTCTTAATAGATTCATCGGCAAGCGGTAACGTCACGTCGCTCATCATTAATCCGTCCGCCAGCTCTGCAGCCAGTTCGAGCATTTTCGAACGGCTTGCGGCCACGTATATAAGCGGCGGCTCATCCGTCGCCCACACGGGCTGGTAGCGTTTCAAGCGGAAGATTTCCCCCTCGTATTTAAGCAACTTGTCAGGCGAAACACCCTTCAGTATCTCAACGCACTCACGCACCCCCTTGAGCATATTGCGCACCGGCAGCTTACCCATCGCATCGAGCGTGCCGCCGCCACCTCCGACCACGATATTGGTTCTGCCGTGCGACAATTCATTTAACGCGAACAGCAGGTTAGCCATCTTCAACGGGTGATACTCGAACGGGCTGATCGCAACCGGCCCCAGCCGGATTTTGCTCGTGGCACGCGCAAGCCCGGTAAAACAAATAAACGGATCCCGCGCCGAGTCATGGTTGGCGGTCCAGACGGCATCCAAACCGTAGCTCTCGGCAAGTGCACCCAGTTCCCCGAACATGTCGGGCGATGCCTTGGGCTCAATAATGACGTGAATTCTCATGCTGCTCGCTCCCCAATAGCAATGTAGCGCAGGTAACTATGAAAGATTATAGAGACTTGGCCGCCAGGTACTAATGTTTGCAGGGCTGCGCCTGCCTGCTCTTCCCGCGTTGCAGCATCGTCCCCGACGCTATAATAATGTCGCTACTGGCCTATAGCTCGGGGGTGCAACATGGCCGGAATAGTCATTGCTGTGTTTTCGTTCGTCCTGATGTTTCTGCTGATCCGTAACGTCGAGCAGAGAATCGGGGAGCTGGATCTTGCGCGCCTGCCCGTCGCCCTGATTATTCCCCTTGTCGCCTCCGTCGCAGTCGCGTTCCCAACTACTATCATAGAATCCGCGTCGCTCAGAGGCTGGTTATCCGCTGCCGTACATATAGTCGTGATGTTTATGATGTTATGGAAGTATGCGGGCTTTCCTGCATCGCGGTCGGCGAGTTACACAGGCGCCGGCGTCATCATCAACACGGTACTCCAGTCCATCTGGTTTTTTTGGTTAGTCGATTTCTGACGAGCCGGGCTGAACCTGCTCCTGCACGGCAACCCTGTCTCCCGCGTTGACCGTAAGCTTCGAAAGCTCGCCGCTCGGCCAGCTTATTTCGACATCCGCCTCCTCCGCATCGCCCAGACTCACGACCAGCGCTTTATCGTTCTGACTCTGAAAAGCCTGCGTCGACCGCACGGTGTAGTAATGCGTCTCCCCGGCCGTAACCCTGACCCTCGCCCCGATTGCATCGCGATTACTTGCCGTGCCTTCGAGCATTAAGGTCGCAGTATTAGAGTCGCTGTCGGCATCTCGGATAAACAGCGCCGGCTTTTCGCGCGAGTCGATGCCACTTTTCTGGTCCCACGGTGCGTGCCCGCCCAGGTTCTGATAAACGTCTGTCGTGCCGTTCTGGTCGACATCGGCAAAAACAATACCGTGTGTGCGGGTCCGGAACGGGCCGTCACCGTTTGCATGCAGCACATCCGTGCAACGTTCGAACCGGCCGCCGCGATTACAGAAAACCACGTCCATGTCTGCGCGCACCGGGTCACCCGTCCCCACGATGACATCGGGCCAGCCGTCGTCGAAGAGATCGCCCACGCCCAGCCCCATCGTATTCTCGATGTCTTCCTTCGCGTTCTTGGCCAGGATTTTCACGTCCAGCCCCACATCGCGACCAGCGGCTGTGAAGCCGCCATTTCCGTCGTTGAACAGCACCAGGTCCTGCTCGACCTGCCGGCCAAGATACAGGTCTTCTGACCCGTCCTGGTTGAAGTCGGCCGCAGCCGCAGAAAATACGACAGGCGCGCCCTCGTCATAGTAAACATTGTCAGGAATCAGGCCCGCGAATACTTTATCGGTTACATCGAGGAAGAACTTGCCCTCGAGGTTCTCGAAAAACATGTGGGCTTCGATGCCTGCGTAATAGAGGTCCGGGTCACTGTCCCCGTCGTAATCGATCCAGACAATGTTCTTGCCGTCACGTTTGCCCGGGATCGGCGTCTCGATGCCCATGCGCTCGGTCACATTCGTGAAGGTACTGTCGCCATTGTTATGAAAGAGCAGCGCCGGCGCATAGTTGCGGGATACCGCGATGTCCAGGTAAGCATCGCCGTCATAATCGGCCCAGGACACGCCCCACCACCTGAACGGGCGCGTATTTGCGCCGCCAATGCCGGAAGCATCGGTAACGGACACGAGCGCCCCACCTTCCGGAATACGGTTTTCATACAAAGATATGCGGCCCGTCCCTGCATACCCGCCGCTAACCAGCAACAGGTCCTGGTCGCCGTCGTTATCCATATCCGCAAAACTACCGGTCCAGTTCGCATTCAGATCCTGCTCGTCTATCCCTAAGTCAGCAGAGCGAAACGTGCCGTCACCGTTGTTCAGGTAAAAAGCTGACAACCCCCAGTCATCATGCAGGCGCGGTTCCGCGTCGGCGGCAAACAGATCTACCCAGCCATCGCCGTCGATATCGGCAAAGGCAGCGCCCTTGCCATAGCGCGTCACGCCCATAAGGCCGGCTTCCCCGGCCATGTTGCAGAAATGATCGCCGGGCGAACAAGTGAATTCGGGATAGGTCGAATAACGAAAATCGACAGGCGGCGAAAGCCACATACCCAACATGCCGACAAGGCCGGCCGCAGTGCCGACGCTACCCAGCGCGACAAATAACCCTGTCAGGCTCACCAGCGCGGTCATCAATGCCGGCCGGAGCAGCAGCGCCAGGCCGACACAGACCGTTACGGCCTGGCATACCAGGATCGCGAGTTCCAGCGCACTCGACGCAATGGTTTTATCCGCCGCCAGCAGCCACCCCAATGACATGCTGTTCACCAGCAGACCGGATGCAAGCAAAAGGATGCCGATGAGGCGGGCTTGCTGCGGTTCCATCGAGGGTCTTTCGTTCATGGCTTCCGGGCCTGTTTGTCCATACAACCATTCTATACCCGCGCTACGTACCGTGGCTGCAAAAACTCTTTATTATGGAATCCCCCGCGAAGCTTCCCACGAACCGGATGAAAACCCTGCTCGACTACGAACCCCTGTTACGGCTCGGCAGCTTTATTGCTGTACTGCTCCTCATGGTTCTGCTCGAAGCCCTCTTCCCGAAGCGGGAACGGCGTTTCGGCCGGCTTACGCGCTGGCCCGGTAATTTTGTGCTGACGCTTTTGAATACGCTGATCGTGCGCCTGCTCTTCCCAACGGCTGCCGTCGGTTTTGCGCTGCTGGTGGAACAGTCCGGAGTGGGCTTGCTGAACCTGGTTGCCGCACCCGAATGGGCAGCCATTATGCTTGCATTCGTCACACTCGATTTCAGCATCTACGCACAACACTGGGTCTTCCACCGTATGCCGGCCCTGTGGCGTATCCACCGGATGCATCACACCGACCTGGATATCGACGCAAGCACCGGTGTACGTTTCCACCCGATCGAAATTCTGCTGTCGCTGCTGATCAAGATGGCGGTAATTACCGTCATCGGCGCTCCTGCAACCGCCGTGCTGTTGTTCGAAGTGGTGCTGAACGTCACGTCACTCTTTAACCACGCCAACCTGAGAATCCCGGCAGGCCTGGACCGCGCACTCCGGCTCATCATCGTGACGCCCGACATGCACCGCGTGCACCATTCCGCAATAAAGACCGAAACCGACAGCAACTTTGGTTTTAATTTTTCCTTCTGGGACCGGCTGCTCGGCACTTACGTGCCAGCGCCGCGAGAGGGCCATGAATCGATGACCGTCGGCCTGCCGGAGTTTCAGTCGGCGCGCGAACTGCGCATCGACCGCATGCTGATCCGGCCGTTCAAGAAATCCTAGCAAGTTGAGAAAGCCTCAGGCGCTCTCCTGACCTTCGGTCAGGTTGAGTCGCTACGCGACTTGTTAATAGCGTGTCCGAATACACGCAAATTCCAATGCTGCGTTAAGAATCGACTCACAATGCTCATGTACTGGCATGCACACTCTGTGCTGGACAGGATGTCCGAATGCCGCGCGACAGGCAGGAGCCTAAGTGTCGCGGAGCGCATGGATGAAATTTGCGTGTATTTGTACATGCCATTAATACGTCGCGTAGCGACTCGGATAGGCCGTAGGCCGGAAATGAGCGACGAGCTCAGGGACGGGCGGGAGCGGTCCTTCCCTACCAGGGCAGTTTGCTGCCTGTGTAACTCATGAAATCACCGGACTGGCGGCGCCCCGTGTAATAAGTCTCTATTACATTAATAACGCCCGCTGCCGATTCCTCCGGCTCTATCATCGGTATCGGTACAGGCCCCGCGAAATCGGTCCTGACCACCCCCGGATGTATCAGGCCGATGATGATTTCCTTGCGGCCACGCTGGTTCGCTCCCCGCAGTTCTTTCGAGAGAATTTTCATGCTCATGTTGAGCGCCGACTTGCTGGCCTTATAAAAATTCTGCCCCGGAAAGGCCAGCTTGACCGAACCGACCGAACTGGAAATATTCATAATCTTTTTCTGCTCGCTCATCGCGACGTTATTGATGAACAACTCGACCATGCGTATCGGCCCTTTAACGTTCACGGCCATCACCTCGTCGAACGCTTTGTAATCGAAGGTGCCGAATTTCTGCCGGTCGTTGCCGCCGAGGATGCCGGCGTTATTAATGAGCACATCGATCGGAACGCCTTCATAACGCACCGCCAGCCTTTCCATCTCGTAAAAATCGGTGACGTCCAGCTCTTCGATGATCACGTTCGGGTTCGCGGCTGCCAGCGCCTGCAAATCGCTGGCCCCTGCAGGCGTGCGGCAGGTCGCGATCACGCCCCAACCTTTGGCGGCATACTGCCGCGCCAGCTCGAAACCGATACCGCGGCTCGCGCCGGTAATCAGTGCGGTCGGTTGCAGGGGTGCCGGCGGGGTCTGCTGGTTGACTCCTACGCAGGCCGACAGCAGCACGACCGCTGCCAGCCAACCCAAATGCGGGGCAAAAAGTCTCTGCATGAGCTGTTTATACGCCGCGACCAAGGGGTCAGGCCAGCAGGCACGCTCCCGGCTTCCGTATAGTGGCCCCGCCACGCGCGCTTCTATCGCCTCCGCCACCCATCTCCGTTAAAATCCCGCCCCCGGCAGGATCAGCAATACACAAGGAACGAACATGCCCGTGATGCAAACCTCCGACCTGACGCCTCGCCAGTACTGGGAAGAGGTCAAAGCCAACCCCAACCGGGCAAAGTTCGGCTTCGGTGAAAAAGCCGCACTTATTAATATCGATTGCCAGCGCGCCTACACCGATATCGAGAATTTCAAGACCGCCTACCAGACCGACCCGAAGCAGATCCAGTACATCAACGAACTGTCGAAGCTTGCGCGCGCCAAAAATATGCCGGTGATCTGGACGTACGTCGCTTACATGGACAATGCGGATGACGCCGGCGCCTGGGGCACGCGCACGAACACCCCCGATTCATTGCAGAACATCAAGGTCGGCGACGAACGCGCAGAACTCGACCCGCGCCTGGAGATCGACCACAAGTACGATGCGATTATCAACAAGCGCATGGCCAGCGTATTTCACGACACACTGATACCCTCGCTGCTGGTCTGGCACAAGGTCGATACCGTGATCCTCACGGGCGGCAGTACGTCGGGCTGCATACGCGCAAGCGTCGTTGCTTCGCTGTCCACGGGCTACCGCACCATCGTTCCCGAGGAATGCGTAGCCGACAAGCATGAGATCCCACATTTCGCCAACCTGTGCGACATCATGCTGAAGTACGCCGACGTCGAACCGGTGCAGGTGGTCAGAGACTGGTTCGAGAACCACCCGGGCTGTGCGCCCATACGCGAAGCGCGCAGCTGCGACTTCTAGAAAGATTTTTTCCGGAGCAACAGATGAAGGAAGACCCCGGCCTGTTCGATTACTGGCCCTACGACAATCGCCCGAAAATCGAGTGGCCCGGTGGCGCACGCGTCGCATTCTGGGTTGCGCCGAACATCGAGTTCTACGAGCTCGACCCGGCCGTCAACCCCCACCGCAAGGCCTGGCCGCGGCCCGTCCCGGACATCAACGGCTATGGCACCCGTGATTACGGCAACCGCGTGGGGCATATGCGCATGATGCGCGTGCTCGACAAGTACGGCGTGCGCGGTTCGATTTCATTGTCGACCGCGCTCTGCGCCCATCACCCGGAGATCATCGAACTCTGTAAAGAACGCGACTGGGAGTTCTTCAGCCACGGCATTTACAACACACGCTACACCTACGGCATGGACGAAGCCCAGGAACGCTCCATGATCGTTGATGCGATGAACACGATCAAAGAGCACACCGGTCAGCAGTGTTCCGGTTACCTCGCGCCGGCGCTGACGCATACCGAGACCACGATGAGCCTGTTTGCCGAGGCCGGCGGTATCTACACCTGCGACCTGTTCCACGACGACCAGCCGACCCCGGTGAAGGTGCGCGGTGGGCAGAAATTTATCTCGGTGCCCTACTCGCTCGAGATGAATGACACGATCGCGTACGCAGTCAACCGCATCGAACCGCGGCGCTACGGTGAAATGATCAGGGCCAACTTCGACCGCCTGTACGAGGAAGGCAGGGAGTCGGGTGTGGTCATGTGTGTACCGTTACATGCCTACCAGGTCAGCCATCCGCATCGCCTGAAAGCCTTCGAGGAAGCGCTGGAATACATCACCGGTCACCCGGACGTCTGGGTGACCACCGGCCGCGAGATTGCGCAGCACTTTATCGACAACTACTACGACGCCGCTGTCGCCGACATCGACGCCAAAGCCGCCTGAACAAGAGAACGACAATGCCTTTGGACCCCGGTTACTTCGATTACCCCCATCGCAGCTATGGCATGGACCATGATTTCTACGACTGGTCTATGCTCGCCGACCGGAAACCGGTCGAGTGGCCCGGCAACGCCCGGGTCGCGCTCTGGATCAACGTAGCGTTGCAGTACTTCCCGCTGAACCAGGAAGGCCAGCCCTTCCCGCCAGTCGCGGGCATGACTACTTCTTACCCGGACCTGCGACATTACACGCTGCGTGAATACGGCAACCGGGTCGGCATATTCCGGTTACTCAAGGCTTTTGACCGGTACGGTGTGATCCCGACCTTTGCGGTCAATACGCGACTGGCCGAACGCTATCCGTATCTCATGAACAAAATCTGCGTACGCGGCGATGAGGTCATCTGCCACGGCTGGGACATGGATACACCGCATTACGGCGGGATAGATGCAGGCGAGGAAGCAAAACTTGTTAAGAAATCTTTGCGGGGCCTGCGCGAGATTACCGGGCAGCCCGTCGAAGGCTGGATCGGTCCGTCCAAATCACAAAGCATGGAGACGCCGCAACTGCTGGTGAAAAATGGCGTGAAGTACATGTGCGACTGGATCAACGACGACATGCCCTATCCGTTCCGCACAGATGCAGGCCCGATTATTGCAATGCCGTTGTCCACGGAGCTTGAAGACCGCTTCATCATGCACCACAACCTGCACTCGGAAACCGAGTACGCCGAGCAGATGATCGATGCGTTCGACTTCCTATATAAAGAAGCCGCCGAACAGGGCGGCCGGATGCTGGCCCTGTCGGTGCACCCCTGGATGCTGGGTCAGCCGCACCGGATCGGTAAATTTGAGCAGGTGCTGGAGCACATCACCGGCCACGACGGCGTTTGGTCAGCCGGTGCCGGAGAGATAGCGGCCGCGTGGGCGAAACAGCAAGATTGAGGACATCCGGCGTATCTGTCGCGGCTAAAGCCGCTCCTACAAGCAAACTTCAACTGACACGCCAATTCCGTTGCAGGAGCGACCAGCCGGGAACCCGCATTCGTTGACGTTAGAAGTCGGTAAAGCAGCGCTTTACCGACATAAGTTCCGCCGCCTGGGATTCGAGCACTGGCTTCGCGAGCCCTCGAATCCCGGCATCACTTAAAGTCACTCCCACTGTTACTTGAATGTAATTACATATAACCTGTTAGGTCGCACAGCAGACAGGGCAATAAGCCGCGGAGAAGAACCATGGCACAACTGGCCACCAAATCAGAGCCGATTGCGGTGAAGTCGTATCAGTCTTTTGAGGTCATACCACAAACGGGTAGCTTCGGAGCGCTGATTAATGACATACAGGTTGCCGATTCAATCGAACAGGACGAATTGTTTGCCGACCTCTACCAGGCCTGGCTCGACTACCAGGTTTTGTTTTTCCGGGACCAGGAACTCTCCCCCGCACAACACCTGAAACTGGGCGAGCGCTTCGGTGAAATTCAGAAACCAGGCTATGCGCCGAGCCTCGAAGGCTACGAAGGTGTCTGGGTGCAGGAATACCCGGACATGTACGACGGTATCGTTACCGACCTCGACTGGCATGCCGACAGCAGCTTTCGCGAGCAACCCACGCGTGGTTCACTGCTGTACGCACTCGACGTGCCGGTCGGCGGCGGCGACACCGTATGGTCCGACATGTGTGCTGCCTACGAAGACCTCGCGCCGCCATGGAAAACCATGGTCGACGGTTTAAGCTCGATCCACGACAACATGACCAGGAATCTTTTCAGCTCGCTGGCGCGGCTGTCGGTCGAGGAGTTCGCCAAGGTGCGCGAATACCTGCCTCCCCACGAACACCCGGTCGTCTGCACGCACCCGGAAACCAGCCGCAAATACCTGTTTGTTTCGGAACTTATGACGCGCGAAATCGTTGGTATGAACGACCGCGAAAGCCGTGCTGTGCTCGATTTTCTGTTGGCCCACCAGACCCGGCCGGAGTACCAGTGCCGTTTCAATTGGGAGCCTAAGTCATTGGTATTGTGGGATAATTTCTCGACCCTGCACCGGGGGATATTTGATTTCGGCCAGTCCCACCGGCTTATGCACAGGGTGTCGTTCAATACACCCTGGCAACCTGCCTAAACCCGTTGTAATTCAGCCACAACAGACATACCGCCCTGTTTTGGGGTACGATAGCGCCCGCGTTTCTCATCAGGTAAGCCCAGGTAAGATCCGCACAAGCCAAACCATTCCGGGTGAATGGTGTTTTAGAAGCCGGGTTACCGGTACAGAGAGAGAGTAAAATGTCAGATCAAGTCGAAGGTACGGTCAAGTGGTTCAATGATGAGAAAGGCTTCGGATTCATCGAACGCGAAGGCGGAAAGGATGTATTCGTACATTACAGCGCGATTAACGGAACAGGTCGCAAATCGCTGTACGAAGGCCAGAAAGTCACTATGACTGTTACAGAAGGTCAAAAAGGTCCTCAGGCGGAAAACGTAAATCCGGTCTGAAGATGCTGGAAGCCAGTAAAAAAGCCACCCTTAGCGGTGGCTTTTTTTATTGTCGTAATCGAGCCGCGTTCGGCGCGGGACTGTTAATTATGTTATTTGCACCGCCAGGCCGCTGCAGGCCAGGCCATGCACAGTAGGGGTATCAGCCCGAACCTTCGCAATACGGACACAGCCAGCTTCTGTATTGCGGCATGCTGCACGCCTGCGCTAGTTTGTGCGCAATAAAAAGCCGGCTGGAGTAGCAGCATCAGTCCGTCCAAACCAGGATCAGCAGCATCTGCAGACGAGGCACCGCACGAGCTGGCCAGTCTCGGGGATACTATCGCTCTCATGACTGGCACTCTCGAGTACATACAGGAAAAGATCTCCCTTGACGACTGGCTGAACATCCTGAGCAATATAACGGGCGCGGATTATGCGGCCTCCGAACGCTGGGCCGCAAATGAACCGGACCAGTCAATGACCGACTCGGTAGGCCAGTCCGACCCTTTGCGCACCGGCTGGCGCAACTGGGCCGATCACGCCATGAGCGCGGAATCAGAAAGCCAGGGTTATTTTCTTAACCTGTCGAAAGGCGGCAAACACGTGCCGCTGCCCCTGGGCAATGATATTCCCCCGAGCGAGGTCATCATATTTTCACTGGACTGGGTCCCGAGCCGAATCGTGGGTGTGCTCAGAAAAATGGGTGGCGACGAAGCCTGGAATGGCCGGACACGTAAACTTCTGGAACTGCTCATTCCAAACATGCGCGAGTCGGTAGAGCTGCATAAAACCTTCGGCCGGATACAATCCCTTGCGGTAACGACAGGCGACATACTCGATACCGCGCCGCGGGGCATTATTGCGCTGGCCCCGGATGGGATAATCCGTTATTCGAACGCATTCGCCGAAAGCCTCCTTGCCGACAACGATGGTATTAACCGCAACGAAACGGTGTTCTCCGTTACCGATAAGGAGTGCCAGAAGGTTTTCGAGGAAAAACTCGACTTTATAAGGAATTGTCCGCTCGAGGATCTGAAAAAGGCAGACTGGGATGTTGCGTTGACCCGGCCTTCGGGGCGCGAGCCGTACCAGATGATGGTGCGGGGGCAGGTCTTGCAGGATTGGCGCATCGAGACCACCCGGCACAATCGATTTGCAATCATTTACCTGCACGACCCCATGTTTTCCCAGAAACCCAGCTTCGAACAATTGAAGAATTTCTACGGTTTGACGACCGCGGAAGCAAAACTTACGGCGCTTCTGTACAGCGGGATGACTATGCTAAGCGCATCCGAGCAACTGGGCGTAACAGTGAATACCTCCCGGACACACCTCAGAAATATTTTTTCAAAGGTAGGCGTCAATAACCAGGGCGAATTGCTCGCCAAACTAACGGCATCGATTAAATTGGACGGATAACGGCCGTACCCTGAAGAAGGGTTTTGCGAACTCTAATAGATCCCCTGGTAGGGTTCACGCTCGCCAGCGGTGTGGCGGCGATCGCTGCCCTCACGCTTGTTCGGCAGTTCGTTCGAGCCCGAAATGTTCACGATATCGGTAGAGGGATACCGGCGATCCTTGTGAATCCTGCGGTCATTGTGTTGCGCGTACTCGCAATGGCAGGTCCGGTTACAACCTTCGAGCGGCAGCGACGGTTCCTCGCCGAGCAGCATCGACTTGCCATGTAACTTCAGCGCAGGCTTGCAGGGGTTGTTACAAATCCTCAGGCTTACCGCCGAATAACGCGCGCGCGGCAGAGCGACCTTGGCCACCCTGGTTGTAGGTAGGGCCATACCGGTCAAGCTGGTCGCCGCGTTCCGCTCATGCCGCTTCGAATGATGCGAGCCCGTGAGCAAACGCCACGAAATCAGGCCCGCCACAGGCAGGCATATCAACAACAGGTACAGAGGATCCACTTAAGTTCTCTTTTGTATGCAGACAAGTGAAACTATACGAATGACGCAAACAGGCTGCCATGAACCAGTCGATAAGGCTTTTAAATCAGGTAGTTACAGATGCCATCCCGGGCGCCGATTTGACGATAAGCCCAACCGGCCGCGCATCAGACCGGCGCGAGACGTTTTTCGTCCGGCTGACCCTGTCCGACGATCACCGCTATGCCCCAGACCAGCAGGGTCAAAAACAGAAACGGCAAGCTCAGCAAGGTGCGTAGCCTGGAAACACGCCAGCCGATTCGCAGGGGGTGCCTGGCACGATTGAATACCAGGCCGGGTAATGCCAGCCAGCGCAAAACTGGCCGTTCGAGATGGGCGACGGACAAGCCGGAACGCTCGAGCCACCCTTCCCGGCTCGGGAGCCCCCAGTACCAACTGTGTTTTAGCGTGCGAACCAGCGACCCGCGGGCACAGTGACTGACGGGGAGCGACTGCACATGCCAGATTGGGCGCGGCGGTGCGTCCGGACCTTCCTCCAGTTGCCGGGATGCTTCAAGGCGTAGTTGCAGGTCCCAGTCTTCGAGTACACGGATATCGGTATCGTACCCACCTACTTCTTCAAATACCGGGCGACGCACGACGATACTGGTCGGTTGAAAACCCGATTGTTCAGTCGGTCGCCACTCGTGCCATGCCGACCAACAGGCCATGTGATCCGCGAACGCAATCGGATTATTCTTCTGGGCCTGGGGCAGAAGTATCGGTCCGCCGAAGCCGCCAAAATCGCCGAGTTCGTCTGCAGTCGTCACTATCTTCTGCAGAAAGTCGTCGCCCAGCGGCGCCGCATCGGCGTCGATAAACCAAATCAGTTCGCCCGTGGAGTTTGCCGCCCCGGCATTGCGCGCAACCGATGGGCCGAGCGTCGTTTCCAGCAAATACACAGCGTTGTGGCTGCGGATGACATCGGGGGTGCGGTCGGTGGAATTGTTGTCGACACAAATAACCTCAACATCCCAGCCTGCCGGACACGCCTGCCGTTCGATGCTGCCAAGCAGTTCATCGAGCGTGTCCGGCTGGTTGCGAACCGGAATGATGATATTGAGTGTCCTGACGGTCATTAATGGTCTATCCGGAAACCTGTCGCTGATTATTGGTCGGAACACGGTGTTTTAGCAACGAGACACCTCACATCCGGCGGCACTTCGGGTTCGGGGAAGCGCCGTGAACTATGTTTAGTCCGGCAGGGTGGCAAAACATCGCTATGCTAGACTCCCGCCTCTTCCAGGCAGCGAACATTCAAAAAATGTCCGGCATACGGAATCTTGCGAAACGCACGATCAGGCAGGTAGCGGCAAGCCTGAGGCGTATGCGTTATCGCAGTGAACCGGAAAAAATTGTCGCTCTGGGTTACGACGAGATGGCCGCTGACTACGGTAGCTGGACCCTGCATCACGAGCGGCCGGACCGCGCGAGATACACCGAGCTACTGATGCAGAACCTGCCGGAGGGGGCCGATCTGCTGGAACTCGGCTGCGGACCGGGGGACCCCACTACCAAAACGCTGGCCCGGCGTTACAACGTCACCGCGAACGATATTTCCGAAAGCTGCCTGCGGCTTGCGCGTGAAAATGCGCCTGGTGCAACCTTTATTAAATCCGATATGGCATCGCTGGATTTCCCGGCCAATAGTTTCGATGCAGTCGTGGCTTTTTATTCTTTTCATCACCTGCCCCGCGACCGTTATGAGCCCCTGCTGCAAAATATTGCCAACTGGTTGAAGCCGGGCGGCGTGTTTATGGCGGCCATGTACCCTTATGACATCGATAACCTGGTCACCGAGGACTGGCACGGCTCTACCATGTACTGGAGCAGTTTCGACGAGGAACGGACCATCGAACTGGTAACATCGACCGGGCTTAAAATTATCGAGCAGTCAAAGGAATCGGCCATCGAAGACGGCAAGGAAACCACATTTCTCTGGCTGCTCGCCGCGAAGGCGTAGCTTTACCTCACAGCGCTCCCGGCATTGTAGGAAGCGTGCACTTCTGCTTCGGTCAGGACGCGGTTCCAGACCCGCACATCTGCGATACGGCCGGAGAACGTACCCTTAACGCGCCTGATCAGACCACCCAGATAACCCCTGGCCCTGCCGATAATCAAATCATCGATTTCTCGCACTTCTTCGATCTCGCCGGCGGGAACCACGGGCACGGGACGCCCATCTACGTAAGCCATCACGGTAGACGAATCACCGTCCCAGCTAATCACGATGTGATGCCAGGTCCGCAGGCGTAACAAACTGCTGACCGGCAGCTGCTCATTCGTGCCTGCAATGTAGAAATGGTTGTTCGAGGCATGCTGATAGATCCCGGAAAATAACCCGAAACTGGCTCGTTTATCCATCGCGAATTCTTCGAACCAGAACCAGCCCTCGACGGTACCCGTGCCGTCTTCGGGAATTTCGATGCCGTCGGCGGTTACGAAATCCGCGTCACCGTCCAGAATTAACGCGCCATCGCTCACGACGGCATCTCCGTACAGCTGCGCGGTGCGCCCCCATTGGGACAAATCTTCCGCTTCCCCGTTGTTGGATTTGTTGAAGCGCCACCAGCCCTGCAGCGACTGGTCGAACTTGAGTTCGACGCCCCCGGCATCGCGGCGAGTATGCAGCGAGCTGATTGGCAGATCGGGTGGCTGCGCGTCCGCGGCGTCACTCAAATATAGTATGTGCGCTGTGAGCGCCTGCCTTACCGCGTCGAGATCGAGTTTGCCAAGGGGTGCTGCGCGAAGCTGGTTAAGCCAGCTACGCACCCCGGCAGCTTTCTCTGTATCGGCGCTTTCCAGCATCCCGAGCAAAGTGCTCAGGTAACGCACATCGTCAACGCCTTCGCGCAAGCCTTCCCACTGAATCGTATCAATGGGCCTGTCGAGCGCCGGATAGGTGAAGTTAAAGTCGCGATGCCGGTCGGAATCGAAGTCATTCCAGACACTCCCGCCCCCGTCCTGATATGCGTAAGGCATCGCGCCGTCGTAGCCGAATTGCCACAGCAACAAGCCGTAATTAAGCCGGTAGGTTTCCGGTATTTCGTAACCGCCCGTTGGGTTCTGGTAGGAATAAATAAGGCGACTCTTACTGTGCCAGCGCGCAGATTCCGACTCACGCAGGCTGCCCAGGCAAATGAACAGGTCCTCGTTACCATGGGTTACATCAAAATTCCCGAGCCGGGTTGCGTCCGTCTGCCAACCCGCCGCCATGACTTTGCCCCCGTGGCGCCGCGCTTCCTCCCAGAAGGGCAACTGGTAGCTAAGCTCCTCGTCGCGTGCCTCGTCGCGCGCATAGAAATACACCTGCCCGATACCCGCGGCAGTGGCTTTTGCATTCACTTCATCGACGATACGGCCCAGCGAACGTGGCACATTGCCCTTGTTGTTCGAGACTATATTCAGGCCCAGGTAATAAAGCCGCTCTGGCTTTAGTCCCGCTTCTTCATACAGGCCCAGTACCCGGTCAATTAAACCGGTCCGGTGTTTCTGATAAATAGTCGGATTCGCAATACCGTGCGCTTTCATATTGCGCAGGTCGGCAAGATACTGGCTGTCGCTCTTGATCTCCGACGAGATGCTGCCATCCGGCCGCCGGGTATCGAGGTATCCCCGGTAGTAAATCGAGTACTCGAGTAAGGGCTTGGCCAGCCTGAACGGCAACACCTCGATGGTCAGTGGCAGCTGCGCAGACCCTGAACCGCTCGTTGTTACTGTCACCTGCCCTGTATAAACACCCGGCGCAGCTTCGTCAGGCACATGCAGCGTAATCCACATCTGCCGGTTCGTACCCGGATCCAGTGCAAAGGGTTGTAATGCTTGCGCATCCCTGATCGGCCACTCGGCCGGGTGCAATACCGTGCGCCCGGGGTCGGATGCTACGCTGTCTGTGAGTTTGTACTTGCCGTTTTCCAGCCGCACATGGTTGCGGCCATCCTCGACTTTCACGAGCGAATCGTCGTAAACGAGAAGCTCGGGTGTCAGCTGCCTGAGCTTTTTATCGGCTTTTCCGCCAAACGGGGCCTGAAACCAGCGCTTTACGATGCGCACATCAATATTGTCGGCATTCAACCTGTCGCCGGCAGCATTTTGCAAATCCGATACGACGACGGTGACATCATTTATCGCATCCCGCGCATAGATAACGAAACTCGCGGGTTCGTATTCACCCGGGGCCGCGGTCAGCCGGATTTCCGCAGTTCCGGTACCCGGTGCCGGTTTATCGGCCACAAGGATGTAACGGTCCGTTACGGCGGGGGCGACTCGCAGTTCAAACGATTCATTTGCCGGGGCGCCACTTGCCAGGAGTGAACTCAAGCAGCAAAGTACGAATCGGCCCCTAAGGGTTTTAGCCACCTTCATCGGTATAGCGAACCCCATCAGGCAAAGTATCCTGCTCCTCCAGCGGGATCCCCGGCCGGGCCTGCAGCAACTCGATATCGGGAATAGGTTTCTGCATCGGGTAGCGCCGAAACCAGAACTGGATAACCCACTTCTCGCCCCCGTCTCTAACCGGAAATGCGGCGTGGCTTGCTTCAAAGTGACCGCTCCCGTCCGGGTTCTTGTTGGTCCATGTAACCGCTCTGCCCACACGCGGCTGTACCGCGGCATTAAGGTGCGGAAATACAGTCGAGCCGCCCTGCGATTCCGGCAGCGTATTCAGGTAAAGCAGCACGGTGTACAGACGATCAGTCGAGAACCCCTCACCGAAATCGAGATGCTCGTTATACAACCCGCCTTCTTTGTAGCGGGTCACATAGACATCTTCAAGGTGCGTATAAGGCAGGCCAACCAGCATCGACGCACGTTGCATCAGCGGATAGAGCGTTTCGTGCCGGTAATCTGCGCTGAACAACCGCGCCGTATCTGAAATTCGTCCGGGTGTTTCCTGAAACTTTCCTTCAAGAATCACACCGCTCTTCTTCAATCGGCCGCGTGCCGTATTGATTACCTCTTCGGCTTCCTCCGCGGAACAAAAGTTTTCGACCATTGAAACACCGGTACCGGCAAGCCTGCGTACGATAAAACTATCAGGCAGCCATGAAATATTGTGCACAGGAACCTTGCCGTTAACCCATCGGGCCAGGAAAAAGCGGCGGCGTAACCAGTTGCCCCGTATGCGATTTACAAGTTTGCTAAGCATCGTTCTGTGCTATTTATACCTTTACTGGCGTCGAACCGGTGATGCGGTGAGACAGGTCTGCTCCGGATTATTCGTCCTGACGCCGCTGAAAACCCCTGTATTTACTGTTGCCCGCAGCCCGCCTTGCTGATTTCTACTTGATATTGTTAACATAAGCATTTGTATATTAATAGTTTTTTATAATTATAGCCAAACGGGCTCCGCGGATGCCTGCAGATTCCCGAAGGCACCGGATACTGCATTAAAATGCGAACCCGTTGGTACGCCCCAAGAGTCCTAATAACTATAAAGCAGATTGTCGCACGGCCACCAACCTTTTTATCCCCGGGGTTAAATCGTTGCTGTGAGAACGCGGCCGGATTCGCATGCAAGGGAATGTCGATGACACTTAAACGAGCAACAGGACAGGTAGTCACGCGAGCAGGGTATTGCGCTGCATCGGTCAGCTCGTGCGGAAACCGGGGTGTGCACGGCTGATGTCCAGTCAGCGTCCCGCCAGCCCGGTCAGCTCAGCCGCCAGCGCGGTCGATTGCCTGCACCGGCAATTCGAACAACGGGTGCAGACCAATCCCGACGCCGTTGCCGTTATTTGCGGCGCCACCCGGCTTAGTTACGCACAACTGAATTCCCGCGCGAACCAGCTTGCCCACAAACTAGTGCAGGCGGGCGTGCAAGCAGATGCGCCTGTCGGGCTGTGCATGGACCGCTCGGCAGACCTGGTCACCGGATTGCTCGGCATACTGAAGGCAGGCGGTGCTTATGTGCCGCTGGATCCCGGCTATCCCCCCGAGCGGCTTGCCCATATCCTCGACCAGGCGGCGCCCGGGCTTGTCGTCAGCAAGCAGGGCCTTAAGGATTCCCTGCCCGGGCACTCGGCAAGCTTCGTCGATATAGAGGCGCTTGAAAGCGAGGACTCTTCCAACCCGGATATCGATATCGCACCGGACAACCTCTGCTATCTCATTTTCACATCGGGCTCCACGGGCACACCCAAGGGCGTGATGGTCAGCCACCGCAACGTATCCCGCTTATTCAGCACTATTAGTTCACGCATGGAGTTCCGTGCCGACGATGTCTGGACGTTGTTTCATTCCTACGCATTCGGTTTTTCCGCCTGGGAACTGTTCGGCTCGCTGCTCCACGGAGCCACCCTGGTCATCGTGCCTGACGATGCCCGAACGGATCCGGGCACACTGTATGCGTTACTGCGCGATGAAAAAGTAACGGTATTCAGCCAGACGCCCTCCGCGTTTCGTCAGCTCCTGCTGGACGATTGCTTCTCCGCAGCTAATAAAGAACTTGCCCTGCGCAGCATCGTGCTCAGCGGCGAGGCAGTCGTGGGACAGGACCTGACGAAGTGGTTTGAAACCCACGGCGATACCGGCCCGGAACTGATTAACACCTATGCAATTACCGAAACCGGCGGCCAGGTTGCCTACCGGAGCTATACCCCCGGGGACATCGCCGATGCACGTACCAGCAACATTGGCCTGCCGCTGGACGATACACAGGTATACATCGTAGATAACGAACTCCGGCCCGTCGCGCCGGGTGACAGCGGTGAACTTTGCGTGGGCGGCCCCGGTCTGGCGCGCGGCTATATCAATCAGCCCGAGCTCACGGAAGACAGGTTTATAGAGATCACGACCGCCGACGCTGCCACCGAACTGGTATACCGGACAGGTGACCAGGCGCGCCGGCTGGAGAACGGCGAAATCGAATTCCTCGGTCGGACCGACAACCAGGTCAAGCTGCGTGGTTATCGCATCGAACTGGGCGAAATCGAAACATGTCTGGGCACGCATGCGGGTATAGCCGAATGTGCAGTGATGCTGCGTGCCGAATCGGGCGAACCCCGGCTGGTTGCTTATGTCGTTGCGGCCGATGCCGCAGCGGCACCCTCGGTTTCGGAGCTGCGTAACTATATTGAGGCTGCGCTTCCGGAGTACATGGTGCCGGCGATCTACGTATTTCTGGATGCCCTGCCCCTGAGCCCGAACGGCAAACTCGATCGCACGGCCCTGCCGGTACCCGGCAACGCGCGCCCGGAACTGGCGGTCGAATACGCGGAACCCGAGAATGACATGCAGGCAAAACTGGCCGAAACCTGGTCGGAGGCGCTCGGACTCGAACAGGTCGGCATCGACGATAACTTCTTCGAACTGGGCGGCGACTCGATCCTTGCACTGAAACTCACCAGCAAACTACGCCAACTCCTCGGCGACTACATTTATATTTCCGCGCTGATCGACGCACCAAGCATCAGGGAACTGGCGGGCCTGCTCGAACGCGAGCACAAGGATGCGGTCGACGCGATGGCACGGGATGAACGGTTAATGTCAACCGAAGCGACCTTGCCCGTGGCAACACCCAACCATGCGGAACGCTTCGAAACCTTCCCGCTTACCGATATCCAGCAGGCCTATTTCGTCGGGCGCGGTTCGGATTTCGCGATGGGCAATGTGTCGACGCACCTGTATATCGAAGTCGACACGATGGACCTGGATTTACCGCGGCTCGAACGTGCCTGGCAGAAAGTCATAGGCCGGCACCCGATGCTGCGCGCGATTGTGTTGCCCGACGGCGTTCAACAGATACTGCCGGACGTCCCACCCTACGAGTTCCCGATCCAGGACCTTCGCGAACTCAAAGGAGAGGATGTCGAGCGTGGCTTGCTCGCGGAACGCGAAAGACTCTCGCACCAAGTGATCCCGAGCGACCGCTGGCCCTTGTTCGAGCTGTCCGCATCGCTGCAACCTGACGGAAAGACCCGGATACACATCAGCCTCGATTGCCTGATTACCGACGCGCGCAGCTTCCAGATCATGTCTGCCGAACTGCTGGCATTCTACGAGGACGAGGAACTCGAATTACCGGTCGCCGGTCTGTCGTTCCGCGACTACGTGCTTGCTGAACGCAAACTGCGTGACAGCGCTTTCTATACGCGCGCGCTCGACTACTGGAAGCAGCGCCTCGAAACCCTGCCGGCGATGCCCGCCCTGCCGCTTGCTTGCGCACCGGAAACGCTCGACGAGCACCACTTCAACCAGCGCGGCGCGGAACTTAGCCGCGAAGAATGGGAACGGTTTCAGGCACGCGCATCGCAGGCCGGCATCACACCTACGGCGGCATTGCTACAGTGCTTCGGTGAAACACTCGCGGCCTGGTCACGCTCCCCCCGGCTGACCCTGAACCTCACCCTGTTCAACCGCATGCCGTTGCACCCCGATGTCGACGACATCGTCGGCGACTTCACATCGCTCGTGCTGCTGGGCATTGACGAACTCGACCACGGCAATTTCGAGGGCCGCGCGCAAAGGCTGCAAAAAGAACTCTGGCGGGGTGTCGACAATCGCTTCGTCAGCGGCGTACGGGTGCTGCGCGAACTCGCGCAGATGGGTGACAGGATCCAGCCGATGATGCCAATTGTTTTCACAAGCACGCTTGGCATAGGCGCCGGCGGTCAGGACAGCTCGAGCTGGCACCACCTCGGCGAACAGGTTTACAGCGTCAGCCAGACACCGCAGGTCTGGATCGATCACGTCGCATCCGAACGCGACGGCGCACTCTGGTATACATGGGACGTCGTCGAAGAGCTCTTCCCGCCCGGCATGATTGATGACCTGTTCGCCGCTTATGCCAGACACCTTAAACAACTGGCGGGAGGCGAAGCTAGCTGGCAACAGGATTGGGGTGCAACACTTGCGAGCCTGCTGCCGGACCGGCAGCGTGACTTGCGAGCCGGCATTAATGCCACCGACGCGCCCTTTCCCAGCGAACTATTACATGCCGGTTGCGAACGCCAGGCAGCGAAATCGCCTGATGCGCAAGCCGTTATCAGCAGCGAACGCACCCTGACCTACGGCGAACTCGACAAGCTCAGCAACCAACTCGCGCACCGGTTGTGCGACCAGGGCATTCAACCGAACGAACTGGTCGCGGTAGTTACGCAGAAAGGCTGGGAACAGATCGTAGCGGTACTCGGCATATTGAAAGCCGGCGGCGCCTACCTGCCGGTCGATGCGTCGATGCCGGCCGAGCGGTTGCACTACCTGCTCGATTTCGGCCAGGCGCGCATTGCGGTAACGCAGGTCTGCCAGGACGCTGCTATAGACTGGCCCGCTGCGACTACCCGCCTGATCGTGAGCGACGAGGAACTCGAAGGCGCCCCCGATACCGCCCCCGACTGCAACGCTCAACCTGAAGACATCGCATACGTTATCTTCACGTCCGGTTCGACGGGCCAGCCAAAAGGCGTGGTTATAGACCATCGCGGCGCCGTCAATACCTGTAACGACATCAATGAACGTTTTAGTGTCGACGCGCGCGACCGCGTGCTTGCACTTTCATCCTTGAGTTTCGATCTGTCGGTCTACGACATTTTCGGCATGCTGGCTGCAGGCGGCGCTGTTGTGATGCCCGATGCATCCGGCATGCGCGACCCATTCCACTGGGCAACACTGGTCACGCGGCATCGGATATCGATTTGGAATACCGTTCCGGCGCTGATGGACCTCCTGACTGATTACGCCGAACAGCAAAGCGAGCCGGTACTCGAATCTTTACGTGTCGTCATGATGAGCGGTGACTGGATACCGGTGAAACTGCCGGACCGTATTCGTGCGCTGGGGACAATCGACGTCAACAGCCTGGGCGGTGCGACCGAAGCATCTATCTGGTCGATTATTTACCCGATCGGCGATGTACCGCAGGACTGGACCAGCATCCCCTACGGCAAGCCCATGGTGAACCAGACTTTCCACGTCCTGAACGAAAGCCTGGCGCCCTGCCCCGACTGGGTTGCGGGCGAGCTTTATATCGGCGGTATCGGCGTTGCGAAAGGGTACTGGCGCGACGAGGAAAAAACGGCCACAAGTTTCATAACACACCCGGTAACGCGCGAACGACTGTATCGCACCGGCGATCTCGGCCGTTATCTGCCGGACGGCAATATCGAATTCCTCGGTCGTGAGGATTTCCAGGTCAAGGTGCAGGGCTTCCGTGTCGAACTTGGCGACATCGAGGCAGCACTGGAAGCGCATGAACATATCCGCAACGCCGTCGTCGTAGCGGCAGGCCCCGACCGCGGTAACAAGCGACTCATTGCATACGTAGTGGGCGAAGGCAGCGCCGCTCCCGCGAATGACGAACTGCGCGACTGGCTGGGTGGCAAACTCCCCGAGTACATGGTCCCGGGCACCTATGTCCTGATGGACAAACTGCCGCTGACCGCAAACGGCAAAGTCGACCGCCGTGAGCTGCCGGAACCGCCACCCGTAGAAACGAGCGCCGCCGTGCCAACTGGTGAAAAACCTGCTGCCGCAGACGACCAGCTCGCCCGGGTGGTCGCCGCCGTGCTGAACGCCGACGAACTCGACCCGGAAGCAAACCTGCTGCAACTGGGCGCGACATCTATAGAAATGATCCGCATCGCAAATGCGCTGGACCAGCAGTTCGGTTTCCGGCCCCGCATGGACGACTTTTACAAAGAGCCCAGTATCCAGGGGCTCAGCCAACTGTATGCGCAACAGCAACCGCAGGCTAAAGTAGCCCTGACGAGTGAACCGGGCGACCCGCTGCTGACCCCCGAGTGGTTGCTGGCCGGCATAGAGAGAATCATGGACCCTGAGGACCGCGACCGTTTTAAAGCAAGCCGCCCGGGACTGCGCCGTGTTACCGACGAGGTGCCGGCGATTGACTTGCCCGCCGACCACGCGAGCCACGACGAGTACCAGAAGCATCGCAGCTATCGGGAGTTTTCCGCAGAGCAGGTGCAGGCCGCCGATTTCGGTCGCCTGCTCAGTAACCTGCATTCCATCCAGCTGGAAGATAAACCGAAATACCTGTACGCATCGGCGGGCGGGATTTACCCGGTGCAGACTTACGTCTACATAAAGCCAGACCGAATTGCCGGTATGGACGCGGGATTTTATTACTACCATCCGGAAGAACACCGGCTGCTGCTGGTCAGCCCCGACAACGCCGATGTACGCAGTCTTTACGATCCGCTGATAAACCGGCCGATATTCGACAACGCTGCGTTTGCGTTGTACCTCGTCGCGGAACTCGGTTCCATTGGCGCCATGTACCACGAACGGGCGTTGCACTATTCCACCCTGGAAGCCGGGCATATCACGCAGCTGCTCGAAATGCGCGCGCCCGAAAGCGGCCTCGGGTTGTGCCAGGCAGGCGGGCTCGAAACGGCAGAATTTGCCGCCGCACTCGGGCTTTCCGACACCCACCTGCTGTTGCACGGACTGCTGGGAGGGGCCTTACCAGCCGAAGGTACTGACCGGACTGCCGCTCCGGATCGGCCGGACGAGCGCGAAGAGGGAGAACTATGACGGCCTCCGCGGCCACCATTAAATTCCTCGACCAGTTGAAGATTCGCGGTGTCGAACTCTGGGCCGAGGGCGACAGGCTTCGTTACAGCGCACCCAGGGGTGTACTTAATGACGATGTCCTCGATGAACTGCGCAAGCGCAAGGATGAAATCCTCACCCACCTGCGGGCACCGCCTGAAAGCCCCGCCCCGGGGCAGCAGATAAACCGGGTCGCCCGCGACCAGTTGCTGTCACTGTCGTTCGCGCAACAGCGCATCTGGTTCCTCGACGAACTGGAACCTGACAACCCTTTTTACAACGTGGCGCTCGCCAAGCGCATCACCGGCGACCTGTCGCCCGACAAACTGCGCAAAAGTCTGCTGTTGCTGATCCGCCGGCACGAAGTGCTGCGTGCAACCTGCATCAATACCGATGCGGGCCCGAAACTGCGTATTACCGCGCCGGACGAAATCGATGCGGATGGCGACTGGTTTACGGTCGAGACACTGGGCGCACACTTAAGCGAAACCGAACTCGAAGAGAAGGTCAACGCAGAAGTCTGCCGGCCCCTCGCACTGGCGTCCGTACCGCTTATCCGTGCACGGCTGTTTCGCCGCGGTGACAAGGATGCGGTGCTCGCGTTTACGACCCACCATTTCGTCGTTGACGGCTGGTCGTGCGGCATCCTGATGCGGGAATTATCGGAAGTGTACGCGGCACTCCTGAACGATACCCGCGCCGAACTGCCCGAACTGCCCATCCAGTACGCCGACTTTGCGGCCTGGCAAAACCAGTGGCTTGCGGGCCCGGAACTGAATTCGCAGGTCGATTACTGGAAGGAAACACTGGCGAGCTTAAGCACACTCGACCTGCCGGCAGATAAACCCCGGCCACCGGTGCAGACCTACCGGGGCGACATCCTGCATTTTTCCCTGCCGTCCAAACTCGGACTTGCGCTCAAGGAGATCAGCCGGCAGGACGGCATCACGCTGTACATGCTTCTGCTTGCAGCATTCCAGGTGCTGTTACACCGTTACAGTCAGCAGGACGAAGTTGTGCTCGGCACCGCGGTATCCAACCGGCATTCTGCACAACTCGAAAGCCTGATCGGACCGTTCGTTAACACGCTCGTCCTGCGCGGCGACCTGGCCGGCAACCCGGGTTTTCGTGAACTGATGCACCGGGCCCGGGATGTTGCCGCCGGCGCCTTCTCTCACCAGGACCTGCCCTTCGAATTGCTCGTCGAACACCTGAAACCCGAACGCGACCGCAGCCGCAGTCCGCTCTTCCAGGTGTTGTTCGTGGTACACCAGTACAGCAGCCAGGAAGAACTTGCGATCAGCGGCGCGGACACGGCGGACTACCCCGTCGCGCCGGGCACGACCATGTATGACCTGTTCCTGCAGCTCATCGAAATGGAAGACTGCTTCAACGGCTCCATCGAATACAGCACCGATCTTTTCGAGCGTGACAGCATCGAACGCATGGCGGCGCACTTCGAGACATTGCTTACCGGTATAGCCGCAAACCCTGACTCGCCTATCCTCGACCTGCCACTCATGAGCGAGGCGGAATCGCAGCGCCTGACCGGGGACTGGAACGCGACGGCGGCAGATTACCCGCGTGATCTGCAAGTTCAGCAACTCTTTGAGCAACAGGCTGCAAAAACCCCGGACAAAACTGCCGTTATCCACGCAGATTCCGAGCTCAGCTACGCGCAGCTAAACGAGCGGGCCAACCAACTGGCCCATTTCCTCCAGGCAGAGGATGTTCACGCCGGAACGCTGGTGGGCATATACCTGGAGCGATCGATCGACATGATGGTTGCGCTACTCGGGATCCTCAAAGCCGGTGGCACCTACGTGCCCCTCGACCCGTCATTCCCGGCCGATCGCATCCGTTTCATGATGGAAGATGCGGAACTCGGGGTGCTGGTTACCCAGGAATCTTTACTGGATGAACTGGCAGAAAAACCGGCAGCGGTCATCTGCATGGATGCGGCCGCAGCGACCTTGGGCACGCAGTCGACCGACAACCCGGCCGCCCCGGGTACGCCCGAAGACCTCGCTTACATGATTTACACCTCGGGCTCGACGGGATTGCCCAAGGGTGTAATGTTGCCGCACCGGGCGGTAGTCAATTTCCTGGTCACGATGGCAGACGAGCCGGGGCTGGGCGAAGCGGATACGCTGCTGGCAGTCACTACCTTGTCCTTCGACATTGCTGTACTGGAACTCTTCCTGCCATTGCTTAACGGCGCCCGGCTGATCATAGCCAGCCGTGAAGTAGCCGGCGACGGCCAGCGATTGGCCGAACTCATCGAAACCAGCGGCATCACGATCATGCAGGCAACACCTGCGACGTGGCAGTTGCTGCTGGCGGCCGACTGGCCGGGCAAACCGGGGCTCAAACTGCTCTGCGGAGGCGAAGCCCTGCCGCGCGAACTGGCGCACCGGCTGCTCGCCACCGGTGCGGAACTCTGGAACATGTACGGACCGACGGAAACGACGATCTGGTCATCGCTGAGCCGCGTCGAGCCAACGGGTCCGATAACCATCGGCCGGCCGGTAGCCAATACCCAGATGCATATCGTCGATGCCAAGTTACGACCGGTCCCTGTCGGCGTGCCGGGCGAACTGTGTATAAGCGGCGACGGCGTCGCCAGGGGTTATTTCAAGCGACCGGAACTCACGGCGGAACGCTTCGTTGAAAACCCGTTTAACCCTGCCGGCAACCCGCTTTACAAGACCGGCGACCTTGCCCGTTACTTAAGCGATGGCCAGATCGAATGCCTGGGCCGCAACGACAACCAGGTAAAAGTCCGCGGTTACCGCATCGAACTCGGTGAAATCGAAACGATACTCGCGCGCCACCCCGCCGTTACCCAGGCAGTCGTCGCCGCACGCGAAGACCGCGAAGGCGACAAACGCCTCGTCGGATACCTGATCGCGGATGCGTCGGCGATCAGCAGCGAGGAACTCGATAAGTGGAAGCGCGATCAGCTCGACCAGTGGCGTGACCTGTGGCAGAACGCCTACACCGACGAAGGCAGCCTGGACCCGGCATTCAATATCTCGGGCTGGAGCAGCAGTTACACAGGCGAACCCATACCGGCGGCGGAAATGCGGGAATGGGTAGAGGCTGCCGCTGACCGTATCAACACTTTAAAGCCCAGGCGCATACTGGAAATCGGCTGCGGTACCGGCTTACTGGTGGCGCGTGCTGCCCCCGGCGGACAACATTACCTGGCCACCGACTTTTCCGCAGCGTCTATAGAAGCGATCGAAACACTCAAAGCATCGCGCAATGACCTTGGCCATGTCGAAGCCAGGCAGTTGGCGGCAGACAGCCTGGCTGAACTCGATGAAAAGTTTGACCTGATCATAATTAACTCGGTCGCCCAGTATTTCCCGGACCGCGAGTACCTGCTCGACGTGCTGCATACCGTTACGCAACTGCTAACCAACAACGGGCAGATTTTTCTCGGCGACCTGCGCAGCCTGCCGCTGCTCGAGGCTTACCACACCTCGGTGCAGCTGCACCAGGCGGAACCGGAACTCGGCCTGGATACGCTTGCGGAACGTATCCGGCAGCGGCTCGAGCAGGAAGAAGAACTGGCCGTAGACCCTGAGTTTTTCCGGGCCATACGGGCGCTTGCCCCAACCCTCGGAAATGTCAGCTTCCACCTGAAGCGCGGCACTGCCCGCAACGAAATGAGCTGTTTCCGTTTCGATGCTGTGCTGGCAACCGGCAAAGCAGCACCTAAGGCGGCCCCGCGCAGATTGGAATTCCAGCAAGCTACCGACATTGCGACTATTGCCGACGAACTGGAAACGCTACCGGACAACGGTCTCCTGGTAACCGGCATACCGGACCCGCGGCTGCAACCTGAGGTCAACGCGATGGCGAGGCTTGCGGCGGCTGCCGAAGATGCCACCGCGGGACAGGCTCGCGCGGAGCTGGAAAAACTCCGCCCCGCGGGTATCCAGGCGGAAGAACTGTACGAGCTCGCAGCAAATGCCGGCGTAGAATTGCAGACTTTGGGAACGGCGCCGGGACGCTACAATGCACTCTTCCTGCCCGCCGGCAGCCAGGCCGATGGTTCTGTATTGTTACCGGCGCGTGACCTGACTCTCGAACAGTGCACCAACAACCCGATGCAGGGACGCATACAGCGCAGCCTGGTCCCTGCCCTCAAGGAACACCTGGGCAAATCGCTGCCCGATTACATGGTTCCGGGTGTGTTTTCGATACTCGACCACTTCCCCCTGACGCCAAACGGGAAAATCGACCGCAAAGCACTGCCCGCACCCGAACAGGGGAGCGCACAAACCTACACACCACCGCGCAACCCGACCGAGGAAGCGCTGGTTGCTATCTGGGAAGATCTGCTTGGCATCGATCAGGCTGGCGTGCTCGATGACTTTTTCGGGCTGGGCGGACACTCGTTACTTGCTACCCAACTGATCTCCCGTATCCGTGACCAGCAGGGAGTGAGCCTGCCGCTGAACACGCTGTTCGACAATCCGACGATTGCCGGACTCGCGGAAGCGATCGAAACACTGCGCTGGGCGATGAACGAAGACGCGGGTGACGATGACGCGGATGACGATCTCGAGGAAATCGAGATATGAGCGCCCTCGAACTGATTGCCCGGTTGCGCGCTGCCGGCATCAGGCTGAACGTGCGTGCCGGAAAGATTCGGCTGAAAGCGGAAAAAGGCGCACTGACCGACGAACTGCGTGCGGAAATAGCCCGCCACAAAAATGACATCATCGCCCTGCTCGACGCCGAGCCGGGCGAGTCCGAGCCGGAACTTAAGGCGCTGTCCCGTACCGCCCCCCTGCCGCTTTCATATGCGCAGCAACGGCTCTGGTTCCTCGATGAGCTGGAACCCGGCACACCCGTTTACAACATGCCGTTTGCGTTACGCGTGCGGGGCGAACTGAACATCGATGCGCTGCAGGCTGCACTGAACGAACTGGTGCAGCGGCACGAATCCCTGCGCACGGTGTTCAACGCGGGCGAGGATGAACCGGTACAGGAAATAGCGGCCACAATTGCAACACCCCTGCATATCGACAAGCAGGTTGGTATCGACGAAGCCGCACTGACGGAGCGGTTGCGCGAACTTGCCCGCACGAACTTCGACCTCAGCGAAGGGCCGTTACTCAGGTTGCACGTTATTTCGCTGACCGCGAACGAGCATGTATTGCTGCTGGTGATACACCATATTGTCAGCGACCTCTGGTCGATGAATATATTTTTCAGTGACCTGGGCCGCATGTATGAGCGGCAGATTGCGGACGTAGCGCCGGAGCCGGATGAACTGCCCGTGCAGTACGCCGACTACGCGATCTGGCAGCGCGAGCAACTTGCCGGGCCGCGTCTCGAACACCAGCTCGACTACTGGTTACAAACCCTGGGCGATGCGCCCCCCGTGCTAGAACTCACGACCGACCGGCCGCGACCGCCGGAGCCCGGCTACGCCGGGAAGTGGATAGCTCAGAAATACGACACCGAACTGACGGCGCAACTGCAAGCGCTGGCGAAATCCTCAGGTTGCACGATGTTCATGCTCTGTTTCGCCGCCTTCGTTGCGTTACTGCAGCGCTACACCGGTGAGCATGACCTGGTCATCGGCACGCCAATATCGGGCCGGCAGCGGACGGAACTCGAGGGCCTGATTGGTTTCTTCCTGAATACGCTGGCGCTGCGGATCGATGCGACGGGTGACCCGACTTTTATGGCGCTCCTCGAGCGCGTGAAGCAAACCGCACTGGCAGCTTACGCAAACCAGGACCTCCCCTTCGAGAAACTGGTGGAAGAACTGCAACCCGAGCGCGATATGAGCCATACCCCGGTTTTCCAGCACATGTTTATCTGGCAGGAAGACAGCGGCAAGCAGTTGTCGCTTGCAGGGCTGCAAACCGAGCCGGCCGAGCTCATCAGCCATGACACCGCCAAGTTCGACCTGACGCTTGCCATGACCGGCACGCAGGGTGGCATCGAGGCCGGCTTCGAATACAACACGGACCTGTTCGATACGGCCAGCATCGAGCGTATGCTCACGCACCTGGAAGCGCTGCTCAGGGCGGTAAGCGCCAGGCCTGATACGCGGCTTTCGGAACTCGGGCTGCTGACAGATGCGGAACGTAAGCGTGTCGTCGAGGAATTCAACAATACCGCAGCGGATTTCGGTACGGCCGTCTGCGTGCATAAACTCGTCGAAGCGCAGGCACAGGCCACGCCGGACAAGACCGCCGTCGAACTCAGGGGCCAGAGTTTCAGCTATGCGGAGCTGAACCGGCGCGCGAATCTGCTGGCCGCGAGGCTGATCGAAGCGGGCGCGGCGCCCGGCCGGCGGGTCGCCATCAGTTGCACACGCTCGCTCGATTTGCCGGTCGCCGCGCTGGCGGTACTCAAATCAGGCGCCTGTTACGTGGCCATCGACCCCGCCTACCCCGCGGAGCGGATTGCGGCGATGCTGGCCGACAGTTCGCCGCAGGTGATCCTCAGCCAGTCTGGCACGGAGCTACCGGCGATCGACTGCGCGAGACTGTTGCTGGACGAGTTCGATTTCGAAGGCCCGGCAGGGAATCCGGAGACGCAGGTCACGCCGGCCGATCCGCTCTACTGCATTTACACCTCGGGCTCGACAGGAATACCGAAAGGCGTGCAATTGGCACATGCGGGTTTAGCGAACCTGCTGCACTGGCAGCAACGGCACGAACGCCTGGCAATCCCCGCAAAAACCCTGCAATTCGCTTCATTTAGTTTCGATGTCAGCTTCCAGGAACTCTTTGCCACCTGGGCTCAGGGCGGAACGCTGGTCATGATCGACGAGGAACTGCGCCAGGACCTTCCTGCGCTTGCCGCTTTCATTACCGAACAGCAGATAGAGCGGCTGTACCTGCCATTCGCAGCGCTGCAACCCGTCGCTGAAACGATGGTCCGGAACGGGCTGCAGCCCGCACTCCGGGACATCGTCGTAGCGGGCGAACAGCTCCAGGTAACGGCAGAAGTACGCGCCCTTTTCGGCAAACTCAACGACGCCGCACTCCACAACCAGTATGGCCCGTCCGAGACTCACGTGGTAACTGCGCTGACGCTGACCGGCGACGGACAGGACTGGCCGTATCTGCCGTCCATCGGCATTCCCGTTGCGAACACGCAAGCCTATATCCTGGATGAACGGCAGCAGCCCGTGCCTGTTGGCATACCGGGCGAGCTGTACCTGGGTGGTGTCCAGGTCGCCATCGGTTACCTGGAGAGACCGGAACTCAACGCCGAGAAGTTCGTTGCCAGCCCGTTTCAGAACGGTCAGCGGCTTTACCGCACCGGTGACCGCGTGCGCTTCCTGCCGGACGGCAACATCGAGTTTCTCGGCCGTGTCGATGACCAGGTCAAGTGGCGCGGTTTCCGCATCGAACCCGGTGAAATCGAAACGGTACTCGGCAACCAGCCCGGTATCAGCCAGGCCGTTGTCGTGGTACGCGAAGACATACCCGGGGATAAACGACTGGTCGCTTACGTGGTGAGCGCACACGACGAACCCGACAGCGCCGCACTGAAACGCGCCCTGCAGGAAACCCTGCCCGACTACATGGTGCCGCAGGCCTTCGTAACTGTAGATGCATTACCGCTGACTCCGAGCGGAAAAGTAGCGCGGCGAAGATTGCCGGTACCAGAATACAGCCGCGATGAAGAAATACCCTACGTTGCCCCGCGCAACCCGGTCGAAGTCGAGCTCGTGAAAATCTGGGCGGATGTGCTGGGCGCCGAGCGCATCGGCATTAACGATGATTTCTTCGCGCTGGGCGGACACTCTCTGCTCGCGACAAAACTAGTGGCCCGGGTGCGCGATAAATTCGGTATCAGCCTGCCGCTAAAATATATTTTTCGTTATCCCTCCCCCGCAGCCCTGGGCGAAACCGTGACCACCCTCGAGGCCGCGTCGGCCTCCTCCGAGAGCGCAAATGACGCAAACCGGGAAGAATTCCGGATCTGAAACACGCCCCTGCTTCATATATATAGAAATATATATAAACTATTTAAAACAATAAGTTATCCTATATAGCTAAAGTATGCCTTAGAAATTAGGCTGTTTTAGCCCGACAATAAGCCCTAAACGCGCCCAAAGTCCTTGCCAATACAGGGCTGCGTGGTAGATTTGTGCGCTACCTGCTCCCACCAGGGAACAATAAAGGATAAAAAAAGCTATTTACGCCAATAGCTTGTAAACGCATACCTAGAAATGACTGCCGTTGAACTATTAGCACTGCTTAACAAGCAGGGAATAACCCTGTTCGTCGACGGCGGTGACCTGCGTATAAGCGCGCCGAAAGGCAGCCTTACGGATGAACTGGTTGCCGGGCTCCGCACCCACAAAGCCGAACTCATCGAGTTACTCGCCGGCACCGCAGCCGATTCGGATAGCAGTCCCAAACCTGCCGGTATCACCCCCGCCTCCGCTGCGCCGGTGTTGTCGTTCGCGCAGGAAAGACTCTGGTTCCTGGATCAACTCGATCCCGGCAGCGCGCTTTACAACATCCCGACCGCGCTGCGCCTGCAAGGAGCAGTAAACCGGGCCGCGTTACAGGAGGCGGTCAACCGGCTTGTGCAGCGCCATGCTTCGCTACGGACCGTATTCTCTTTAGCCGGCCGCGAAGCCGTCATCGACGTACGCGGAGAACTGGAACTCCCGGTAATACATACCGATATGGTTAACCTTTCCGGTGCGGCACTGGACACGGAACTCAGGCGGCTCAGCAACGAGCCCTTCGACCTCGCGGCGGGACCGCTGCTGCGTGTACACCTGCTAAGCGCCGGCGCCCGCGATCATATTCTGCTGATCGTCATGCACCACATCGTGTCAGATGGCTGGTCGCTCGGCATCTTCATGCGGGAACTGGCAGCGCTTTATGCAGGCGATGCCCTGCCGCCGCTGCCCGTCCAGTACTCCGATTACGCGGCGTGGCAACGAGCCACGCTGAGCGGCGTCGAGCTGGAGCGCGAACTCGGCTACTGGCGCGAGCAACTCACCGGATCCCCCGCAGTCCTCGAGCTGCCTGCCGACCGCCCCCGGCCCGCCAAACCGAGCCAGCAGGGAGCGTGGGCCCATGAACTCTTCCCGGTTGCATTGCTGAAATCACTGGAGCAACTGGCCCGGGACGGCGGCCAAACGCTTTACATGGTTCTGCTAGCCGCGTTCAAGGTTCTGCTTTACCGCCACACCCGGCAGGATGACATCGTCGTCGGCACACCGGTTGCCGGACGGCAGTACACCGAAACCGAGGGGCTGATCGGGCTGTTCGTCAACAGCGTAATCATCCGCAGCCGGCTGGACGATGAAATGACGTTCAGGGAATTCCTGCAACTGGTACAGGACAGCAGCCTCGACGCGCTGGAACACCAGGCGCTGCCCTTCGAGAAACTCGTCGAAGAACTGCAGCCGGACCGCGACCAGAGTTACGCACCGCTATTCCAGGTCATGTTCAACCTGCAGAGCCGTGAACAGGAACTTGTACCGTTCAGCGGCCTCGAGGTAAGCCCGGTCGTTGTCGAACCGGGCACTGCTAAATTCGACCTCAATGTACTCATGGAAGACCGTGACGACGGGCTTGCCGCCTGGTTCGAATACAGCACGGACCTTTATGACCGGCCCACCATCGAGCGCATGCTCGGCCAGTTCCGCAAACTGCTGGAAGCCATAGCGGCACGGCCCGATACCAAGCTCGCCGCACTCCCGTTACTCGACAGTGCGGAACGCGAACGGGTGCTGACTGACTGGAACCAGACCGGTGTCGACTACCCGAAAAACCTCACACTGATCGACCTGTTCGAAGCACAAGTCGCCAAAACCCCGGATGCCATTGCCGTCAGTTGCGGTGCGGAGAATCTGAGTTATGCGCAGCTGAACGCCCGCGCTAATCAACTTGGCTACCACCTTGGCGATCTGGGCATCGGCCCAGAAGACCTGGTCGGCGTGTGCACGGAACGTTCGCTGGAAATGGTGATCGCGCTCTACGGAATACTGAAGGCGGGCGCCGCCTATGTGCCGCTGGACCCGGAATATCCGCAGCAACGTCTTGCGCACATGCTCGAAGATGCACGCATCTCGGTGTTACTGAGCCAGTCGCACCTTTCCGCAACCCTCCCGGAAAACAGTGCCCGGGTTATCAACCTCGATACCGGACTCGACACGGCGGCACTGGCGAAATGCGCTACGGGAAATCCCGCAGCTATTGCATCCGCCCGCGACGCCGCCTACGTCATTTTTACATCAGGGTCGACCGGGCGGCCCAAGGGTGTGTTGAATGAACATCGTGGTATATGCAACCGGCTTTTGTGGATGCAGGACGAGTACGGCCTGACAGCAGACGACCGGGTGCTGCAGAAAACGCCGTTCAGCTTCGATGTTTCGGTCTGGGAATTTTTCTGGCCACTCATCACCGGCGCGCGCCTCATCGTTGCAGAACCGGGCGGCCACCGCGATACCGCCTACCTGGCACAACTGATACAGGACCAGCAGATCACGACGCTGCATTTCGTGCCGTCCATGCTGGCAAGCTTCCTGCAGGCTCCGGCGGCGGGAGAATGCACCTCGGTCAAGCGGGTTATCTGCAGCGGCGAAGCGTTGTCCGCCGACCTGCAGGAACGCCTGTTCGACACGTTGCCTGCAGAACTACACAACCTGTACGGCCCGACCGAGGCAGCTATCGACGTCACCTACTGGGCATGCGACCGTGACCAGCCGCGCAGCACGGTTCCCATCGGCAGGCCGGTCGCCAATACGCAGATCTATATCGTCGACAGCCAGGGCCAGCCCACACCGGTTGGTGTGCCGGGCGAGTTATGGATAGGAGGTGTGCAGGTTGCGCGCGGTTACGTCAACCAGCCGGAACTGACCTCCGAAAAGTTTATCGTCAACCCCTTCTCGGCTAAAGCCGGCGAGCGGGTTTATCGCACCGGCGACCTCGCGCGCTTCTCTGCCGACGGCGTCATCGAATTCCTCGGCCGCATCGACTTCCAGGTCAAACTGCGCGGGTTTCGCATCGAACTCGGTGAAATCGAAGCCGAATTGCAGCGCTGCGACAGTGTGGAGCAATCGGTCGTATTGTTGCGGGAAGACTCGCCGGGCGATCAACGACTCGCGGCTTACATCACCGGTGATTTCGATACAGAAGCATTGCGATCGGCGCTGACTGCCCGGCTGCCCGACTACATGGTGCCCGCCGCATTCGTTTCTATCGATACGCTGCCACTGACCCCGAATGGCAAACTGGACCGCGGCGCATTGCCCGCCCCCGACTGGGGCGCTACAAGCGATACCGAATACCTGGCTCCACGCACCCCGGTAGAGGAAGCGCTGGCCGAGATCTGGCAGGCCCTCCTCGGCGTGCAGCAGGTTGGTGTGTACGATGATTTCTTCAGGCTGGGCGGTCATTCCCTCCTCGCTACCCGGCTTGTTGCACGGATACGCGACACGCTGAACAAGGACCTGCCGTTGCGCAGCCTGTTCGATACGCCAACCGTTGCGGGTCTTGCCAGTTACCTGGAGTCCGCCGCCGGAACCGAGCTGACACCCATCGGGAAACGGGTAACGCAGGGCACGGCGCCATTGTCAGCATCGCAGCAACGACTCTGGATACTCGACCAGATGGAACCGGGCAACCCGGTCTATAACATCCCCTGGGCCGCCCGCCTGGCAGGACAACCGGATACCGGTGCGCTGCAGGCGGCGATCGACAGCCTGCTCGCACGCCACGAATCGCTCCGGACATGTTTCGTCGTCGAGGGCGAGGGCCCGGCACAGAAAATTTGCGCTGAACTCGATGTCAAATTACAGCAACACAGCCTGCCCGATGCCGGTCGCGATGAAATCCTGTCTGAACTGACCCGCCTGAGCCAGCATCCCTTTGCACTCGACCGTGGACCGCTGCTCCGGGTCAACCTGCTGAAACTGAAACCGGACGAGCACATCCTGCATATAGTCGTGCACCATATCGTCTCGGATGCCTGGTCTACCGGCGTATTGCTGCGTGACCTCGCAAGCCTGTACAACGCAGCGCTCGCGGAGAAAGAAGCAGCGTTGCCGGAGCTGCCGGTGCAGTTCCCCGACTATGCCGAATGGCAGGCAGGCCGCTTCGACGACGCCGATATCCTTGCCAGTATTGACTACTGGAAGCAGCAACTTGCCGGCGCGCCGGCCGTGCTGGATCTGCCGACCGACCGGCCCCGCCCCGCCATCCAGACCTACAGCGGCGCCTGGCACAAACTCCGGCTGCCGGCCGACCTGAGTAACCGTATTCGCGAGCTGGCGGGCGACAACAGCGCAACGCTCTACATGGTATTGCTCGCCGCTTTCCAGCTGTTGCTGAATCGCTATTCGGGCCAGACCGACATCGTGGTGGGCTCACCCATAGCCGGACGACTGCAACACGAGCTTGAGAACCTGATCGGTTTCTTTATCAATACCCTCGCGCTGCGAGCTGATCTCGACGGCAACCCGAAGTTCACGGAACTGCTCGAACAGGTCAAGGAAACCGCGCTGGATGCCTACGGCAACCAGGAATTGCCCTTCGAACGACTGGTCGAAGAGTTGCAGCCCGTCCGCGATACGAGTTACGCACCTGTATTCCAGGTGATGTTCATCCTGCAGAATGCGCCGGCGATATTCCCTGCTTTCGATGCGCTTGAGTGCAGACAGGAATTATTTGAATTCGGCACCGCGAAGCTCGACCTGACGCTGTCCATGGAAGAACAGGATGGCGAACTGGTTGCATATTTTGAATACAACACCGACCTGTTCGACGCGGGCAGCATCGAGCGAATGGCAGTCCATTTTGCGGCATTACTCGAAGGCATAGTCGCGCAGCCGGACAAAGCCATCGGTGAGTACGAGTTGCTGACCGCCGCGGAACGCCAGACGCTGGTTAGCGACTGGAATCGGACTGAGGTTAGCTACGACCGCAACGCCACCCTGCACAGCTTGTTCGAGCAACGCGCAACTGAGACCGGGGAAGCTATTGCTGTCGAATGTGATACTGAAAAACTCAGTTATGCCGAGCTGGACGCGCGTGCCAACCGACTTGCGCACCGGCTGATCGAAGCCGGTGCCGGCAAAGACCTGCCGGTTGCACTTTGCGTTGAACGCTCGCCCGATATGCTGGTCGCCCTGCTCGGCATACTCAAATCCGGCAGCGCATACGTACCGCTCGACCCGGGTTTCCCGCCGGATCGCCTGCGCTACATGCTGGAAGACTCCGGCGCGAAGGTCCTGGTGACCGAGTCCGGCAGGACCGGGTTGAATGAAGGGCTCGACGTTCAGACCATATGCCTGGATGTAGCAGACCCGGATGCAGCGCGCCCAACATCAACACCTTCCGTGCCGGCCGACGGCAGCCAGCTTGCCTACATCATCTACACCTCCGGCTCGACCGGTAACCCGAAGGGCGTCGCAATCGAACACGGTGCGGCGGTCAATTTCCTGCTCAGCATGATCGCAGAGCCCGGCATCAGCGAGAGCGAGCGTCTGCTCGCTGTCACGACGCTCAGTTTTGATATCTCCGTGCTGGAATTATTCGGTCCATTACTCACCGGCGGCACGGTCGTGCTCGCATCACGGCCGGTCGCCGCCGACGGCTTCGCACTCGCCCGCCTGCTCGAACAGGGTGACATCAGCATGATGCAGGCGACCCCCGCGACCTGGCGCATGTTGCTGCAGACGGGTTGGCGGGGTATGCAGGGGCTAAAGATACTCTGCGGCGGCGAAGCACTCGATATCGAGCTTGCCAGGCAACTAGCCGGTTGCGGCGGCGAGCTCTGGAACATGTACGGGCCCACCGAAACCACGATCTGGTCGACCTGCTCCCGGCCAAGCGCGGAAGACACAATCGTTACGGTCGGCACACCAATTGCGAATACCCGTTGTTACATACTTGACGCACAGCGTAATCCGGTACCCGCCGGAGTGGCCGGCGAATTGTTTATCGGCGGCGACGGTGTCGCACGTGGTTACCTGAACCGCGCAGAACTTAACGCAGAGAAATTCATTGCCGACCCCTTCGCCGGAAACGGCGCCCGCATGTACAGTACCGGCGACCTCGCTCGTTATCTCGCGGACGGCCGTATCGAAGTGCTGGGCCGGACCGACTTCCAGGTCAAGTTACGGGGGTTCCGCATCGAACTCGGTGAAATCGAGGCGGCACTCGCAGAGCTGGAACAGGTATCTCAGTGCGTCACGATGCTGCGCGAAGACAAGCCGGGCGATCAGCGGCTGGTCGCTTACTTCACAATGACCGGAACCAGCGAACCGGGTGCGGAGGAATTACGCACGCACCTGCGTAATGCGCTACCCGAGTACATGATCCCCGCGGCTTTCATGCGGCTCGGGGAATTCCCGCTAACCCCGAACGGCAAGGTAGACCGCAAACAGCTGCCTGCGCCTGAGTGGACCGCCGTGCAGGAATACGTTGCCCCCCGCAACGATACGGAAGCAGAACTTGCCACCATCTGGGCCGAGATACTCGAGGTGGAACAGGTCGGCATGTACGATGATTTCTTCATGCTGGGCGGCCACTCACTGCTCGCTACCCGGCTGATATCCCGAATCCTCGACACGCTCGGGATCGAACTCCCGCTCATGGCGCTGTTTAACCGGCGTACCGTCGCAGGACTCGCCGAAGAACTTAGTGCTCTTAGAGGCGGAGTGGCTGCTGCAGCTATCCCTCACCAGCCACGCGACGGCGATCTGCCGTTATCGTTCGCCCAGCAGCGCTTGTGGTTCCTCGACGAACTCTCACCCGGCGACCCGATGTACAACATACCCTGGGTCATGAGCCTGCACGGCGAACCGAACCGGGACGCATTGCAAGGGGCCCTCGACCAGGTCATCGCACGGCACGAATCCCTGCGCACGATATTCCCGAACAACGAAGGCGAACCACAGCAGATCATCCTGCAGCAACTCTATGTCGCGATCCGCGAGGAAGATCTGCGCGGGGCAACCGACGACGCCGTGCAGGAACGGATTACCGAACTCGCGCAGGAACGCATGAGCCTCGCGAACGGCCCGCTCATTTACGTGACCTTGTTGCGGACCGGTGATGACGACTACCTGCTGACGCTGATCGTGCACCACATCGTGTTCGATGCCTGGTCGCACGGAGTACTGCTGAAGGAAATGTCCGCGTACTACAACGCCGCACTCAGGAAAGAAAAAGTCGAACTCGCGCCCCTGGAAGTAGAATTTGCCGATTACGCGGTCTGGCAGCGCGACTGGTTCGGCAGTGACGATTTCAAACACCAGCTCACCTACTGGAAGAATCAGCTCGGTGACGCGCCGACGACGCTGGAACTGCCGACCGACCATCCGCGCCCGCCGGTGCAGACCAGCAACGGTGCGAACATATCGCGCATGCTGTCTGCGGACCTGCGCGACGGCATCAACGCCTTAACCGAAGCCGAAGGCTGCAGCCTGTTTATGACACTGCTGGCCGCGTTCAACGTGCTGATGTCGCGTTACTCGGGACAGGACGACCTGCTGGTCGGCACACCGATAAGCGGCCGCAAACGCACCGAGCTGGAAAAGATCGTCGGGTTTTTCCTGCACACCCTGGTCATCCGTGCGGACCTCGAAGGCAACCCGGGATTCCGCGAGTTCCTCGGCCGCACGCGCCAGACAGTGCTGGAAGCTTTTGCGCACCAGGAAATGCCCTTCGAGACGCTGGTCGAAGCGCTCGATCCGGAACGCGATACCAGCCGGCACCCGCTGTTCCAGGTGCACTTTGTCCTGCAACACGTCGATATCGACTGGGAGATGTTCGACGGTTTGTCGGCCGGCCCGGTGGAGTTCGAATTCGGCACCGCCAAGTTCGACATCATGTTTTTCGTATTCGATACGAACGACAGCCTGTCTGTACGCCTTGAGTACAACACCGACCTATTTGAGACTGAAACGATCGAACGCATGATCGATCATTTCGAAACCCTGCTCACCGGCATTATCGAATCTCCCGATCGATCGATCGGCGAACTGCCATTACTACCCCAAGAAGAATGCCGGAAACTGCTGGTCGACTGGAACCAGACCGGCTTCGACTACCCGGCCGGTGGCACGATGCACGGTTATTTCGAGCGCCAGGTCAACAAACAGCCGGATGCAATCGCGATGCTGGCGGATGGCACCGACTACAGCTACCGCGAACTGAACCGCCGCGCTAACAAGCTTGCGGCAGAACTGCAGAAACTGGGTGTAGGCCCGGAAATACTCGTAGCTGTCTGCAGCGAGCGCTGCGCCGAACTGGTCACCAGCCTCTTCGCCGTGCAGAAGGCCGGCGGCGCCTACGTGCCGGTGGACCCGGATTACCCCCCGCAGCGGGTCGCACACATGCTCACCGACAGCGAAGCGCCGGTGCTGCTGACCCAGACTTCGTTACTGGACCGGATGCCGGAGCACTCGGCGCAGGTCATTTGTCTCGACACCTTCGACTGGGACACGGACGCGACCCATGACGCCAACCCTGTCAGCGGCGTGGGCCCCGACAACCTCGGCTACACGATTTATACCTCCGGCTCGACCGGCCTGCCCAAGGGCGTCGAAATAGAACACGGCAATGCCGTTGCCCTGATCGAATGGGCCGGACAGGTGTTTGCGCCGGCGGAATTCGAAGGCGTGCTCGCATCCACATCCGTGTGTTTCGACCTGTCCGTGTATGAAATCTTCTGCCCGCTCGGACTCGGCGGCCGGATCATCCTGGTTAAAGATGCCCTCGCCCTGCCTGAACTCGATGATTCCGCAAACATAACCCTTATCAATACTGTCCCGTCGGCGATGGCCGAGCTGGTGCGCATCAAGGGTGTACCGGACACGGTGAAAACGGTAAACCTTGCCGGTGAACCGCTAAGCACTGCACTGGTCAATTCCATTTACGAACCGGGCACGGTCGAACGCGTTAACGACCTGTACGGTCCGTCCGAGGACACGACCTACTCGACCTGGACACTCAGGAAGGCCAACGCGCTGCCCAGTATCGGCCGGCCAGTTTACAACACACAGGCTTATTTACTCGATCGCTTCGGCGAGCCCGTCCCGACCGGTGTACCCGGCGAGCTGTACCTAGGCGGCGAAGGTGTAACACGCGGTTACCGCAACCGCCCCGAACTGACGGCCTCACGTTACCTGGCCGATCCGTTCAGCGGTGAACCCGGCGCTCGCATGTACCGGACCGGCGACCAGGTCCGCTACCGCTCCGGCGGCGAAATCGAATTTATCGGCCGGCTGGACCACCAGGTCAAACTGCGCGGCTTCCGGATAGAACTCGGCGAAATCGAGACGGCGCTCGCCAGCCACTCGGCCGTCGAGAACACCGTGGTCATGGCGCGCGAAGACCGTGAGGGTGACAAGCGCCTGGTTGCCTATATCGTGGCGAGCACGGAAGGACTCGAAGGCGAAGAACTCGAACAGTGGGAAAGCGAGCAGGTCAGCCAGTGGCAGGACCTGTGGCAGGACGCATACAGCCAGTCCGGTGATATCGAGGATCTGGCCTACGACTTCAGGGGTTGGAACAGCAGTTATTCCGGTGACGCAATTCCGGCGGAAGAAATGCACGCATGGCTAAACGACACACGCGACCGCATCCTCGAACTCAAGCCGCGCAGGGTATTGGAGATCGGCAGCGGTACCGGCCTTATTGCGGCACAAGTCGTGCCGGAAGTCGATGACTACACCGCAACGGACTTCTCGGACGCCTCCATTGCCGCGCTGGAAAAACTACGCGACAGCCAGGTGAAATATGCCTGCCTGCAAACGGCCCGGGGCGCTGCCGATGAAATTTCGACCCTTGGTAACGGTAACTACGACACGATCATCCTGAACTCGGTCGCGCAGTACTTCCCGGATATCGATTACCTGCGCAACTTCGTTAAGAAGGCCGCTACCCGGTTGCCGGACGGCGGGCATATATTCCTAGGCGATCTGCGCAGCATGCCGCTGCTCGAGGCCTACCACACCTCGGTCCAGCTGTTTCAGGCCGAACACGACCTGCCCCTGCGTGACCTGGCCGAGAACATCCGCCAACGGACTGAACAGGAAGAAGAGCTGCTGGTCGATCCGGCCTTCTTCATCGCCCTGCAGAAAGACATGCCTGAAATCTGCGGCGTGCGCTTCGAGCTAAAGCGCAGCCGCTTCCGCAACGAGCTTACGCGGTTTCGATATGACGTCGTCCTCCTGGTCAACACCGGGTTGCCCCGACAGCCCGAGCCGCAGCACCTGGACTGGAACAGCGCCGGGCTGACGCTCGACATACTGTCCGGACAACTTGCCGCACCGGATGCTGCAGACCTGTTGATTACGGGTATCCCGGATGCCCGGCTGGCGCCTGCAAAATACGCACTCGAAAAACTCGAATTTGCCGCAGAAGGCAGCGCCGGCGAGCTGCGTGCAGCAGAACCGGCGAACGCGGTCGAACCCGAGGACCTGTTCCTGCTTGCCGAACAACACGGACTGGATGTGCAGATCTGCGGCGTACTGCCCGGCGAAATTACCGCCCTGTACAGGCAGGCAGGTCGCGGCTTCGATGGCGCACTGATGCACGCGCCGCGCCCGGTGCCTTGGCGCGACTATGGCAACGATCCGCTGCAGGGCCGCCTGCAACGCAGCCTGGTACCCATATTGCGTGAACGGCTTATAGAAGAAGTGCCCGAGTACATGGTGCCCTCGGCGTTCGTGATACTCGATGCCTTCCCGCTAACACCGAACGGTAAAGTCAATCGCAAGGCGCTGCCTGCGCCGGAACGCAAACGCAGCGAGCAGGAAATCTATGTTGCGCCCCGCACGGAGACCGAGGAACAACTCGTCGCAATCTGGTCCGATGTGCTCGGCGTCAAACAGATCGGCGTGCACGACGACTTCTTCGCGCTGGGCGGACATTCCCTGCTGGCCACCCAACTGATCTCACGCATCCGTGACAGCCTGAATACAGAACTGCCGCTGCTGGCTTTATTCAACCATCCAACCGTCGCGGGTCTCGCGGTAGAAATCACAGGCGATGAGGCGGCCGTAGCATCGGCCATTATCCAGCCCGTTGATCGCGGCGACACGATACCGTTGTCGTTTGCACAACAGCGACTCTGGTTCCTCGATCAACTCGAGGGGGTCAGTTCGACTTATAACGTGCCGCTCGCACTCGCCCTGGACGGCCCCCTCAACATCGACGCTTTGCAAGCAACAGTCGATACACTCGTCGCCCGGCATGAATCGCTGCGCACCAGCTTTGCGACGACACAGGGTGTGGCCATGCAGGTCATCAGCGACGAGTTGCACGTACCCGTCGATGTTGTCGACCTGAAGGATGCAAATGATGCCGAAGTCCAGGTGCGCCTCGAAGAACTCGCGCAGACACCGTTCAACCTGTCGCGGGATGCGCTGCTCAGGGTGCATGTACTGCAGTCGGGCAAGGACCGGCAAATCCTGCTGCTGGTTATGCATCACATCGTTTCCGATGGCTGGTCACTCGGGATACTGGCACGGGAACTGGCAGCGCTTTATGCCGGGCACTGTGGCGGCATGGCGGCCGAATTACCCGACCTGCCCGATCTGCCGATACAGTATGCGGATTTTGCGATCTGGCAGCGTGGCTGGCTGGCCGGCGAAGAACTGCGCCGGCAACTGAGTTACTGGGAAGAACAGCTCGACGATGCGCCCGCACTGCTCGCTTTGCCGACCGACCGGCCGCGCCAGTCCGTACAGACTTTTAACGGCGCTCATATCAACCTGACGCTTAGCCGCGAACTCGGGGACCGTATACGCGAGCTGGCCGGCGCCGAAGATGCAACATTGTTTATGACGCTGCTCGCTGCATTCAACACCCTGCTTGCCCGATACACAGGCACCGACGATATTGTCGTGGGTACACCCATCGCCGGCCGCAACCGCACCGAAATCGAAGGGCTCGTCGGCTTTTTCGTCAACACGCTTGCCATGCGCACCGACATGAGCGGCGATCCGGACTTCATCGAAGTGCTGCGGCGGGTCAGGCGAACGGCACTGGGCGCCTATGCGCATCAGGAAATACCGTTCGAGAAACTGGTGGAAGAACTGCAACCCGACCGCGACACCAGCCATCCGCCGTTGTTCCAGGTTCTGTTCGTACTGCAGGAAAACCTTTCCGACCATATCGCCTTCCATGAACTCGAGGTCACACCGCTCGACTTCGAACTCGGCAGTTCCAAGTTCGATTTATCGCTCTTCATGGTGGAGTTTCCCGAAGGCCTGACTGCGTCGATCGAGTACAACACCGACCTCTTCGATGCCGCGACCATTGAACGCCTGTTACAACATTTCGAAACACTGCTGCGTGCGATTATTGCCAACCCTGCACAACCGATTACCCAGTTGCCGCTACTGACTAGCGCCGAACGAAAGCTTGTAATCAGGGACTTCAATGCGACACACCTGGCTACGCAGACTATCAGCGTGCATGGGCTTGTAGAACAGCAGGCCGAACGGACACCGGATTCTCCAGCGCTCTGCTTCGGTGAAGCGTCACTGACTTACCGCGAACTGAACGAACGCGCCAACCGTCTTGCACGACACCTGGCAGCTAACGGGGCAGTTCCCGGAACGCTGGTCGGCATATGCGCCGGGCGCGGTATTGACACGGCCGTCAGTGTGCTCGCCGTACTCAAATCGGGCACCGCCTACGTGCCGATCGACCCGAATTACCCGGGCGAGCGCGTGCAGTACATGCTGGAAGATTCGCAGGCACCGGTATTGATCACCGAATCGGGGCTGGCCGCAACGCTGCCCGAACACAAAGCTACAACGGTATGCATCGATCAGTTCGACTGGACATCGGGTGATGCCGCGAACCCGGGTGAACTCGGCGGCGAGTCCGTTTATGCGATCTACACCTCGGGTTCCACAGGTCGTCCCAAAGGCGTCGAGCTGACCCATGCCGGGTTGTCTAACCTGATCCAGTGGCAGAACTGCCAGCGCGGACTCGACAGCCCTGCGCGTACCCTGCAGTTCGCGTCTTTGAGTTTCGATGTCAGCTTCCAGGAACTGTTTACGACCTGGGCACAGGGGGGCACTGTCGTGCTCATCGACGAGGAGCTGCGCCGCGACCTGGCAGGCCTGGCCCGATTCATCGCCACAGACAACATCGAACGCGTTTACATGCCCTTCGCGGCATTACAACCGCTCGCGGAATGCGTAACCGGAGATTCGGGCCTCGAGTTTGCAGTACGCGATGTGATCGTAGCGGGCGAACAGTTGCAGATCACTCCGACGGTACGCGCGATGTTCGCGACACTCAACAATGCGCGGCTGCATAACCACTACGGTCCTTCCGAGGCACACGTGGTGACGGCCTATACGCTCGGCGACGACATCGATAAGTGGATGCCTCTGCCACCGATCGGCAAACCCGTCGCTAACACACAGGCTTATATCCTCGATTCGAACTGCGAGCCCGTGCCCGTCGGCGTACCGGGTGAACTGTTCCTTGGCGGTGTGCAGGTCGGGCGCGGTTATATCCACCGCAAGGCGCTGACCGCCGAGAAATTCCTGCCGGATCCCTTTGTCGAGAATACCGGCAGCAAGCTCGCGCGCATGTACCGGACCGGCGACCGCGTACGTTACCTGCCGGACGGCAACATCGAATACCTCGGCCGCACCGACGACCAGGTCAAGTGGCGTGGCTTCCGCATCGAGCCGGGCGAGATCGAGGCAACCCTGAACGAGCACCCAAGTGTGCAGCAGGCTGCAGTCATGCTGCGCGAAGACAACCCAGGCGACAAACGGCTGGTCGCGTACCTCGTTGCGGCCGAGGATGAAGTTACAGACACCGGCGCGGTGCGCGACTGGCTGCGTGAACAGGTACCCGATTACATGGTGCCCTCGGCTTTCGTAACCCTCGACTCGATGCCGCTGACCCCGAGCGGCAAAGTCGCGCGCCGCAAATTACCGGTTCCCGATTATGCGGACGCGGCACAGCTATACGTTGCCCCGCGCACACCCGTCGAAGAAGCACTCGTCCAGATCTGGAGCGATGTGCTGGACGTCGGCCAGGTCGGGATACACGATGACTTTTTCGAGCTGGGCGGGCACTCATTGCTTGCGACGCAATTGCTGTCCCGGGTACGCGATGCACTCGATGTCGAACTGCCTCTGGTCACGCTCTTCAATCATCCGAGCATCGCGGCACTCGCAGCCGACGTCGAGCAGGCCAAAGGTGCGACGCCGCTGGAGGCGATCAAAGTCTGCGACCGGTCGCAACCGCTGCCCCTTTCATTCGCCCAGCAACGCCTCTGGTTCCTCGATCAGCTCGAGCCGGGCAACCCTGTTTACAACCTGCCCTGGGCTATGCGCCTCGACGGACCGCTGAACATGCAAGCGCTGCAGGCGGCGATCGACGACCTGATTAACAGACACGACACGTTGCGCACACTGTTCTCGGTCACGATGGGCAAACCGCAGCAATGCGTACTCGACAAGGTTTCGGTTCCGGTGGAAAGCGTCGATGCGACAGGCGATGACGAAGCGGCGATCGAAAAGCGCCTGCACAACCTGTCCCGCATCCCCTTCGGCCTCGGCCAGACGCCGCTGATGCGGGTACACGTCCTGCATACCGGTAACCAGCAACATATTATTTTGCTGGTCCTGCACCACATCGTGTCAGACGGCTGGTCGCTGGGCGTCCTTTACCAGGAGCTGGTCAAACTTTATGCCGGCCACTGTCTCGGTGAACCCGTCACGCTGCCTGCCCTGCCGGTGCAGTACGTCGATTACTCGGTCTGGCAGCACGATTGGTTCCGCAGCGCCGAACAGCAACGCCAACTCGACTACTGGACGTGGCGTCTTGAAGACGCACCGGCCATACTGGACCTGCCGACCGACCGTCCGCGTGGCTCGACGCAAACCTACAACGGTTCCTTTATCGAACAGGTGCTACCCGACGCGATACATTCGGGTTTGAAAGATACTGCGCGGCAGGAAAATAGCACGCTGTTCATGGTTTGCCTCGCCGCCTTTAATGTCCTGATGGCGCGTTACTCCGGGCAGAAGGATATCTGTATCGGCACACCGGTTGCCGGTCGCCGGCACAGCGAACTGGAAGGCCTGATCGGCTTCTTTATCAACACACTGGTCATGCGCAACACGCTCGAAGGCGATCCCGATTTTGCCGAGTTTCTTGCGAGCGTGAAAGATACTGCGCTCGAGGCATATGCACACCAGGAACTGCCGTTCGAGAAACTTGTAGATGAAATACAGCCGGTACGCGATATGAGCCATGCACCGCTGTTCCAGGTTGCGTTCATCATGCAAAACACGCCCTGGGACCAGGGCGCGAGCCTGCACGATCTGGAAATCAGCCCGATCGAGCTCGACTACGGCGTAGCGAAGTTCGACCTGAGTCTCGTCATGGCAGAACGTCGCGAAGGCTTGCTCGTGCACTTGGAGTACAACACGGACCTTTATGACCGGAGCACGATCGACAAATTGCTCGGACATTTCGAGACGCTATTGCTAGCTATAGTCAGCGATAAGCACATGCCGGTTGCGGAACTGCCTCTGCTGACAGCATCCGAGCGTGAGCAGATGCTATTTGAGTGGAACGATACCCGGGTGCCGTTTGCCGATGACACCTGCATACACACGCTGATAGAACGCAGGACCGCGGAACAGCCCGACGCGCCGGCAATACTCTTCCGCGACGAAGTTATCAGCTTTGCGGAACTCAACCGGCGTGCTAACCAGGTCGCCCATTACCTGATCGGCCACGGCACGGATCCGGACACTATTGTCGGTCTGTGTGTAGAGCGGTCCGTGAACCTGGTTACGGGACTGCTGGGCATCATGAAAGCCGGTGCTGCTTACGTACCCCTCGACCCCAATTACCCGAGCGAAAGACTGGAATGGATGCTGGAAGATTCCGGCGCGCCGTTACTGATCACCCAGGCGGCTTTACTCGACCAGTTGCCGCACACGGATGCCAGGACCATTTGTCTGGATCTGGACTGGCCGGAAATCGCATCGCATGCTGACGGCAATCCCGAAAGTCAGGCCGGTCCGGAGGACCTCGCTTACGTTATTTACACCTCCGGCTCTACGGGTAAACCCAAGGGCGTGATGATCAGGCATAAAGGCGTGTGTAACCTGGCAGATGCCCAGGCCCGCGCCTTCGGCCTCGGCCCCAAAGATCGCATGCTGCAGTTCGCGTCGATCAGTTTCGATGCATCCATATTCGAGATCGTGATGGGCCTGCAGGTCGGTGCCGCCATGGTGCTGGCACCGCAGGACGAGCTGCTGCCCGGCAAACCACTACTGCAAACCCTCGATGACAAGAAGGTAACCGCGGTGACGTTGCCGCCGACGGCGCTCAGCCAGTTACCCGCGGCAGAACTGCCGCTACTGCAGACCGTCACCGTGGCGGGTGAAGCCTGCTCTCCGGAACTCGTCGAGCAGTGGGGCGTTAACCGCCGCTTCTTCAACCTTTACGGCCCGACCGAATCCACCGTCTGGGCAAGTTTTGCCCGCTGTAAACCGGGCGATACGGTCACGATCGGTAAACCGATTACCAATGCACGGCTGTATGTGCTCGATGAGAACCTGCAGCCCGTACCGGTGGGTGTCGCCGGCGAACTTTGTATCGGCGGTGAAGGGCTGGCGCGCGGTTACCTGAACCGGGAGGAGCTGAGTGCCGAAAAATTCCGTGCCGATCCTTTCCGGGACGAGCCCGATGCACGGATCTACCTTACCGGCGACCGGGTGCGGTTCCTGCCCGACGGTAATATCGACTTCCTGGGCCGCATCGACCACCAGGTCAAGGTTCGCGGTTTCCGGATCGAACTCGGCGAAATTGAGACCACGCTTTCCGCGCGCGAAGACGTGCGCGAAGCCGTCGTCCTTGCGCGCGGCGATGGCCTGCAGAATGAGCGCCTGGTCGCTTACATCATTCCACAGGGAGGGTCGCAACTGTCGCTCGGTGAATTGCGCGCACACCTGAAAGGCAGCCTGCCCGAATTCATGATCCCGGCCGCGTTTGTCGTGCTCAATGAATTCCCGCTCACGCCGAACGGCAAGGTCGACCGCGACGCCCTGCCGGAACCTGACGACAAACGCCTGGCGCTCGAGGTCGAGTACGTCGCGCCACGCGACCATGCGGAACGCGTGCTTGCGGCGATATGGAAAGACCTGCTCAATGTCGAGCAGGTCGGAATCCATGACAATTTCTTCGAGCTTGGCGGAGACTCGATACTGAGCATCCAGATCATCGCCCGCGCCGGCCAGGAAGATCTCCGGCTGACCCCGAAACAGCTGTTCGAACATCAGACCATCTCCGAACTGGCAGCGACCGCGGGCACGGATCGCATCATTACAGCAGACCAGGGCAACATTGCCGGCACCCTGCCCCTGACGCCGATCCAGAGCTGGTTCGCGGAACGCGGGCTCATACAGGAATACCACTTCAATCAATCGCAACTGTTCGATTGTGCGACCGAGATGGACGGCAGACTACTGGAACAGGCCTTCCAGGCGGTGCTCATGCACCACGATGCGTTACGTATGCGGGTTACGCGGGCCTCGGGCGACAGGGAATTACAGCAGGCCCCGGACAGCCCGGGCGAAATATTGCGCACGATCAGTGTTGAGGCGCTGAGTGGGCCGCAACAGGCGGAACATATGTTACGGCTGTCGAATGCACTGCAGGCGAACTTTGACCTGGCTAATGGTCCTCTTATCAAAGCCCTGCTCATGCAGCGCGAACCCGGTGTGCCGGACCGGCTGCTGATCATCGTACATCACGTCGCTATCGACTGGGTCTCGTGGAACATCTTGCTCGAAGACCTGCAAACTGCCTATCGGCAACTGCTCGCCGGCCAGGCAGTCGAGTTGCCTCTTAAAACAAGCTCGTATATGGCCTGGTCGGAACGGCTGCAGGTCTATGCAGACAGCGATGCGGCAACCAGCGAGGCGCAATACTGGCTCAGCCTGCCGTGGAACGGACTAAAAGCTTTACCGCAGGACAATACGGCGGGCGCCAACATCGAATCTTCGACCAGGGATGTAACGCTCTGGTTGTCACAGGATGAAACCACTCAGCTATTGAAGGACATCCCGCGACTCTGGCGCACGCAGATTAACGACGTATTGCTGACTGCATTAACGCGTGCTGTCAAACAATGGTCGGGTAGCTCAAGCATAGCGGTTAACCTCGAAGGTCACGGCCGCGAAGACCTGTTCGACGATATCAACCTCTCCCGCACTGTCGGGTGGCTCACTACGCTTTATCCGCAACTGCTGACCCTGGATGACAACAACCCCGGCGAGAACCTGAAAGCGATCAGGCAGCAGTTACAGGAAGTACCCAACAGGGGTATCGGTTACGGGATACTCCGCTACCTCGGCCCCGCGCAGACTCGTGATGCACTTGCAGCGCTGCCTGTTCCTGAAATAGGCTTTAACTATCTCGGCCAACTGGACCAGGTAGCCGGCACGAACGGGCCGTTGCAACCCTGTTTCGACGCCCGCGGGACGGAACTCGGGCCGGCCGATGGACGTCCGCACCTGGTCGACTTCGCCATCGCCGTTACCGGCGGCCGCCTGCAGCTCTCGGTCCTGTACAGCGAAAACCGCTACAAGGCAGAGACCGTCGAAAGGCTGGCGAACCGGCTTCTCGATGAACTGCGGGGACTCATAAGCCATTGCCTGAGCAGCACAGCGATGGCATGGACGCCAGCAGACTTCCCCCTGGCGCAGCTCACGCAAACCGAACTCGACCAGCTGCTGGCCGACGATCCTGCCGCAGACGACCTGTATGGCGTCACATCCCTGCAGCACGGCATGCTGTTTCACAGCCTGTTCACCGGCGAACACGATGTTTACTTCGCACGCTTCCGCTGGCGCCTCGAAGGGGCGATCGATATAGCCGCATTCGAACGGGCGTGGCAGCAGGTTATCGATCGCCATACCAGCCTGCGCACGAGTTTCCACTGGGAAGGCCTGGGCGAACCGGTCCAGATCGTCCACCACGACGTTAAGGCGCACCTGGAAACCGAAGACTGGGAAGGCGATACCGAGGCCACACAGGAACAGAAACTGGATGCTTTCCTTGCAGCCGATCAGGCCCGGCGATTCGACTTCACGGACCCACCACTTATGCGGCTGACGCTGATACGCCTGAATGCCGAAGACCATCACTTTATCTGGAGTTTCCACCACGCGATTATCGACGGCTGGTCGGTCCCGCTCGTGCTTAAAGAAGTGTTTGCCGTTTACGATGCTGAGCGCAATCTGACAACTATCGACCTGGAGCCGCCACGGCCGTTCAGCGATTACATAGACTGGCTCGGGCGCCAGGATAAAACAGCCGCCGAGGGTTTCTGGCGCGGCCTGCTCACGGGCTTCAGCGCACCGACGGCATTGCCGGGCGCGCGCGTGCAACAACTCGCCTTAACCAGCACGCCTGAATACGAAGAAATACTGGCTCGCATACCGGCCGGCACAGTCAGCAGCCTGCGCCGGCTGGCACAGGATTCACGCCTGACTCTTAACACCGTTATACAGGGCATCTGGGCCCTGCTGCTCAGCCGCTACAGCGGCGACAACGACGTCGTGTTCGGCGCAACCACGTCCGGCCGGCCCGCAACCATGCCGGGGGTCGGGTCGATGATCGGCCTGTTCCTGAATACCCTGCCCGTGCGCGCCCGCATCGAGCCGCAAGCGGAACTGCTGGCCTGGTTGAAAGAACTGCAGGTCGTACAGCTCGAGGTCCGCAACTACGAGTTCGCTTCGCTCGTCGAGGTTCAGGGCTGGAGTGACGTACCGCGCGGTACACCCATGTTCGGTTCGTTACTTGCGTTCGAAAACTATCCGGATATGGAGACTATGTGGACGGATACCGAAAGCATAACGATCCGTGAGGTCGATGGTTTCGACCGGACCAACTTCCCGCTCACGCTCAATGTCGCCGTGTTCGATGAGCTGCAGCTGCGTGTCGTTTTCGATACGCGGATGTTCGATACGGCAGGCATACAAAAACTCTGCAGCCACTTCGAAGCATTGCTCGACAGTATTGTGGCTAAACCTGATCAGTTGCTGCGTGAGTTATCGCTGCTGACGAGCACCGAGCAGGAGGAACTGGCGCTGTGGAACCGGACCGGTCAGGACTACCCGCGAGCAGCCGCGATGCACACGGCTTTCGAGCAACAGGCGGCAGATAACCCGGATGCTATAGCAGCCGAGTGCGCCGGCGTGACGCTGACCTACGCCGAACTCGACGGCCGGGCCAATCAACTCGCGCACCGCTTGCTGGAGCTCGGTGCCGGCAAGAACACGCCCGTAGGCCTGTGCATAGACCGCTCGACAGACATGCTGGTCGGGCTGCTCGGCATACTGAAGTCGGGCAGCGCCTACCTGCCGCTCGACCCCGACTTTCCGCCCGACCGCCTGCGTTACATGCTCGAGGATTCAGGCGCACCGGTACTCGTCTGCACCCGCGACAAGTCCGAACTGGCTGACAGGTTGCCGGTCACCCGCGTCTGCCTGGACGATGCCGGCAACGGCATCGAGGCACAGCCCGTGACGGCTCCTGACACGGACATTGAGTCGAAACAACTCGCCTACGTGATCTACACATCGGGATCCACGGGCAAGCCAAAAGGCGTAACCATCGAACACCAGGCCGCGGTCAACTTCCTGCACAGCATGGCGCAGACACCGGGTGTCGACAGCACCGACCGCCTGCTTGCGGTCACCACACTGAGTTTCGATATTTCGATACTCGAGCTTTTCACGCCACTCAGCGTTGGCGGAACGGTCGTCGTCGCGACGGCGGAAGTGCTCACCGACGGCTTTGCACTGGCGAGGCTGCTGGATGACGCACGAATAACGATTATGCAGGCGACGCCCGCTACCTGGCGCCTGTTGTTGGAAGCGAACTGGGAGCGCACGGAAAATATAAAGGTACTCTGCGGTGGCGAGGCGCTGGATCTGGAGCTGGCCCAGCGGCTCGCGTTACCCGGCTTCCCCGTATGGAATATGTACGGGCCGACCGAAACGACTATCTGGTCGTCGTGCGAAGCTATCGAGCACGATGCCGAGCGCATCAGTGTCGGCCGGCCGATTGCCAACACGACCCTGTACGTGCTCGATGAAGAAGGCCGGCAGGTGCCGGTCGGCGTGTCGGGAGAACTGTACATAGGCGGCGAAGGCGTCGCGCGCGGTTATCACGAACGTCCTGAACTGACGGCCGAAAGGTTCCTCCCGGACCCTTACGGCGGTGCTACCGGTGCGCGAATGTACCGGACCGGCGACCTCGCCAGGTATCTGCCGGACGGACGTCTGATCGTCCTCGGCCGGACCGACTTCCAGGTAAAACTGCGCGGCTATCGCATAGAACTCGGCGAAATAGAAGCAGCGCTTGCCGAACTCGAAGCGATCACGCAGGCCGTGGTGATGCTGCGCGAAGACACGCCGGGCGATCAGCGCCTGGTCGGCTACATGACCGCCGTCGAAGGCTTTGAGCCTGACACGCAGGAATTATCGGCGTATCTGCGCCAATCCCTGCCGGACTATATGGTCCCCGCGACCTATATGCGCCTCGAGCAGATACCGCTGACGCCGAACGGCAAAGTCGACCGCAAGCAACTGCCGGTGCCGGAATGGTCGGCTGATCAGGAGTACGTCGCGCCCAGGAACGGGGTCGAGGAAGAACTCGCACAAATCTGGGCCGACATCCTGAGTGTCGAACAGGTAGGCATACACGATGACTTCTTCGCGCTGGGCGGACATTCGCTGATTGCGATGAAACTGGTTTCGCGCGTACTCGAATCCATGCGAGTCGAGTTACCGCTGGACCGCATTTTCGAATCGCCGACTATTGCCGGTCTCGCCGGTTCCGTGAGCGAATCACGCGAACGCGGAGAAGAAGTACCGGGAATCAAACGGATCGAACGATCGTCACGGCGCAGGCGCAAAAAGGACTGAATGAATAAAACATGACCGAGCAACAGGACAAACCGTTGATGTCATCGCCTGGCAACCCGGATTCGGATTACGTCTTCGAAGCTACCGCTTCGTTTGCACAACAGCGCCTGTGGTTCCTGGACCAGCTCGAGCCGGGCAGCTCCGTTTATAACATCAGCTTCGCGATGCGCCTGCAGGGCGAACTCGACCGCGGCGCATTACAGAGCGCTGTCGATACACTCGTTGCGCGTCATGAGTCCCTGCGTACGACTTTCGATACGGTGCACAAACAACCGGTACAGGTAATTGCGGAAGCGGCAAGCGTGCGCTTACAGGTCCACAATTGTGAAGGCGACAGTACCGAGGCCCGGGAAAAACGCCTGCGCGAGTTGGCGAACCAGCCCTTCGAGCTGCACCAGGGGCCGCTCCTGCGGGTCCATTTACTGGCAAACGGTGAAACTGAGCACCTGCTATTAATCGTTATCCACCACATCATTGCAGATGCGTGGTCGCTCGATGTGCTCTACCGGGAGCTGGTTATCGCTTACGAAGCAGCCCGCTCCGGAAAATCGCCGAACCTGGCGGACCTGCCGGTTCAGTACGCCGACTACGCGGAATGGCAACAGGACTGGCTGAGCGGCGGCGAACTCGAGAAACAACTGGCGTACTGGCGTGAGCAACTCTCGAACGCGCCTGAGCTACTGGAGCTTCCGCTGGACCGCGCACGGCCACGCATACAAACGCACGCCGGCGCCACGCTGGAAAGACGACTCGGGGATTCGCTGGCCGAACAGGTCAGGCAACTCGCACAGTCCCGGTCGTGCACGCTGTTTCATTTTTATCTCGCGGCATTCAGCGCATTGCTCGGCCGTTATGCCGCTACTGACGACGTAGTTGTTGGCACACCGATCGCGGGCCGCCGGCGCACTGAACTCGAAGGCCTGATCGGTTTCTTCGTAAACACGCTGGGCATGCGCGCGGACCTCTCGGATGACCCCTCTTTTGGCAGGCTCCTGGAGCAATGTAAGCAAACCACGCTGGATGCCTTTGCACACCAGGAGCTGCCCTTCGAAAAACTGGTCGAAGAACTGCAGCCCGAACGTGCGATGAGCCATTCACCCATCTTCCAGGTGATGTTCGTCCTGCACCACGCGGTCGGCAGCAGCCTGCCCTTCGGCAACCTCGATACCGAATCGCTGCTGCTCGACTCGGGCACGGCGAAATTCGACCTGACGCTGTTCGTGACCGAAATGCAGGACGGTGTCTCGATACTCTTCGAATACAACACCGATTTGTTCGACGCTGCGACGATAGAGCGGCTGCTGAACCACTTCGAAACGCTGCTGAAAGGCATCGTTGTGAGTCCGGATGTCCCGGTATCGAAGCTGGCATTGCTGGATGAAGCAGAAAGACAACATGTGCTGAACGACTTTAATGATTCAGCGATGCCTATTGCTGACCGCTTGGTACACCAACTCGTCGAAGACCAAGCCGAACAGCGGCCGGACACGCCGGCCGTCTGCTTCGGCGCAGCCTCTCTTTCTTATATAGAGCTGAACCAGCGTGCCAACCGCCTCGCCCGGGCACTTACCGCGGCCGGCGCCGGACCGGGCAAGCTGGTAGCGATCTGCGCAGAAAGATCCGTCGAAATGGTCGTCGGTGTACTTGCTGTTCTCAAGGCAGGCAGCGCCTACGTGCCTGTCGACCCCCGTTACCCGGCAGAACGCATCCGCACCATGCTGGACGACAGCCGGGCACCGGTACTGTTAACGCAGTCGGCGCTCATTAGCGATCAGCCTGAACACTCGGCAAGGGTCATCGAACTCGATACCTTCGACTGGACGTCAGGTGATGATTCAAACCTCGACGTACAGGGCGAGTCGGTGTACGCCATCTACACGTCCGGTTCCACAGGTAAACCCAAAGGTGTGGAACTCACGCAGATGGGCCTTTCGAACCTGATCCAGTGGCAGTCGGCCCAACCGGGGCTGGATACACCTGCCCGCACGCTGCAGTTCGCAAGCTTAAGTTTCGATGTCAGCTTCCAGGAACTTTTTACAACCTGGGCCCAGGGCGGCACGCTGGTACTGGTCACAGAAGACGAGCGCCACGATCTTAATGGTCTTGCGAAGTTCATCGCCCGCGACGGCATCGAACGCGTGTACTTACCCTTTGCAGCATTACAACCGCTTGCAGAAACAATCGCGGCGGATAACGGACTCTCGTTTGCAATTAAGGACGTGATCGTTGCCGGCGAGCAACTACAGATTACGCCGAGCGTGCGGGCGATGTTCGAGACGCTTGGCAATGCACGGCTGCACAACCAGTACGGACCGTCCGAGACCCATGTGGTGACCGCCTACACTCTTGCAGGCAAGCCCGCTGAATGGATGGCCCTGCCGCCTATAGGCACGCCGGTAACCAATACCTGGGCGTATGCACTGGATAGAAACAAACAACCGGTTCCCGTCGGTGTGCCGGGCGAGCTGCATCTCAACGGCGTGCAGCTCGCAAAGGGATATCTCAACCGACCTGAATTAACGGCGGAAAGGTTTATTCCCAACCCCTTCGGCCCGGGCAGACTCTATTGCACCGGCGACCTGGTCCGTTATCTTGCAGACGGCAACCTCGAGTACCTCGGCCGCACCGATGACCAGGTCAAATGGCGGGGTTTCCGGATCGAGCCCGGCGAGATAGAAACCGCACTGGCCAACCACGCGAACGTGCAACAGGCCGCGGTACTCCTGCGCGAGGACACGCCGGGCGACAAGCGCCTGGTCGCTTATGTCGTCGGCGACGAACCTGATACCGAGGCGCTGCGCTTACATCTCAAGGAACGTTTACCCGACTACATGGTGCCCTCGGTCATCCTGATCCTCGATGCCCTGCCGCTCACGCCCAGCGGCAAGGTTGCGCGGCGGAGTTTACCCGTACCCGACTACGCCGATGCCGCACAGGCCTATGTTGCCCCGCGCACACCGGTCGAGGAAGCGCTTGTGCAGATCTGGGCCGATATCCTCAACGTATCGCAGGTCGGCATCCACAACGACTTCTTCGCGCTCGGAGGTCACTCACTGCTGGCCACGCAACTCATCTCACGGGTGCGCGACACGCTGAATATAGAAGTACCGCTCATAACACTCTTTAATTATCCGAACGTCAGTGAGTTTGCGCACGCTGTAGACAATGAAGGCGCTGCAGATATCGATGCCGCAATAGCAGCCTGCGATCGCGACAGGCCGGTTCCGCTGTCTTTCGCCCAGCAACGCCTGTGGTTCCTGGACCAACTCGACCCCGGTAACCCGGCCTATAACTTCCCCGTCGCAGTAGAACTGAACGGTGAGCCGGACATCGATGCGTTGCAGGCGGCGCTGGCTGAACTCATGGCACGCCATGAAACCCTGCGCACGGTCTTCGCAGACGCCGAAACCGGGGCCGAGCAGGTCATCAGGACTGCCGGGACTATCGATCTCGAGCAAAGTGACCTGAGTTCCGCGAGCCGCGACGATGTGCTCGCCGAACTCACGCGCCTGTCGCAACTCCCCTTTAACCTGCAGGAAGGTCCGCTGCTGCGCGCACACCTGCTAAGGAGTTCCGCGAACCAGCATTACCTCCTGCTGGTTTGCCACCACATCATCTCGGACGGCTGGTCGCTGAATATTCTTCTGAATGAACTGGCCGCCTGTTATCGAGGGCAGGGATCGCAACTGCCCGCCATGGATATCCAGTACGCAGACTACGCGGTCTGGCAACACAACTGGCTCGGCGGCGAGGAGCTGAACCGCCAGGTCGAGTACTGGCGCGAACAGCTCGCCGATGCGCCGACGGTACTCGAGCTGCCGACCGACCGGCCACGCCCGCCGGAACAAAGTTACCACGGTGACAGCGTGCTGACCTGGCTGCGACCGGACCTGCACGACAGCCTGAAAAAGCTTGCCGCTGACGAGAACTGCACGTTGTTCATGGTTTTGCTCGCGGCTTTCGATACGCTGCTCGCAACCTATGGTTCGACAGAGCATATCGTCGTCGGCACACCCATAGCAGGCCGCAGGCGCACCGAACTCGAGGGCCTGATCGGGTTCCTGAGCAATACGCTGGCTATTCCTGCCAACCTCGAAAACGATCCCGACTTCCGCACCCTGTTGCAACAGGTTAAGGAAACCACGCTCGGCGCATATGCACACCAGGAACTACCGTTCGAGAAACTCGTGGAAGAGTTGCAACCCGAACGCGCGATGAGTCACTCGCCTGTTTTCCAGGTGATGTTCGTTTACCAGAACACGCCGCCGCTGAATACGGACTTTGGTGCTGTCTCTGCCCGCCCGGTCGGTTTCGAAATGGGTATTGCCAAGTTCGACCTGTTGCTCGAAATGGCGGAGTCGGATGAAGGCTTACGCGCGGGACTGCAGTACAACACGGACCTGTTTGACGGAGCGACGATCGAGCGGCTGCTGGACCACTTCGAGACCTTGCTTGCCGGGATCGTGGCGAGTCCGGACGTGCCGGTGTCGCAGCTGAGGCTGCTGGATGAAGTAGAAAGACAACATGTGCTGAAAGACTTTAATAAGAGTGCCATGGACGTGTCTGACCGCTTGGCCCATGAACTCGTAGAAGATATCGCCGCCCAGCAGCCGGACGCCGCTGCCGTCTGCTTCGGTGCAGTCACTCTTTTATATAAAGAGCTGAACGAGCGGGCCAACCGCCTCGCCCGGGCGCTCACCGCCGCCGGTGCAGGTCCGGGCAAGCTCGTGGCAATCTGTGCCGAGCGCGGTATCGAGACGGTGGTCGGGGTGCTGGCCGTGCTCAAGGCAGGCAGTGCCTACGTGCCCGTCGATCCCCGCTACCCTGCCGGGCGCATCCGGACCATGCTCGATGACTGCAAGGCACCGGTTTTACTGACCCAGTCAGCGCTGGTGAGCGAGCTTCCCGACCCTGCAGCCGAGCTCATCGAGCTCGATGCCTTCGACTGGGCATCCGGTGACGGCTCGAACCTCGATGTACAGGGCGAGTCGGTGTATGCGATCTACACCTCGGGGTCGACAGGTAAGCCGAAGGGCGTGGAGTTAACCCACGCCGGGCTGAGCAACCTGATCCAGTGGCAGGCAAGCCAGCCGGGACTGGATAGGCCGGCCCGCACGCTGCAGTTTGCATCATTAAGCTTCGATGTCTCGTTCCAGGAGCTCTTCACCACCTGGGCCGGCGGTGGCACGCTGGTACTGGTTAGCGAAGACGAACGCCGCGATCTTGCAGGTCTGGCGAAGTTCATCGCTGCCGATGGCATCGAGCGTGTGTATTTACCCTTCGCAGCACTGCAGCCACTGGCGGATGCCGTGGTGAACGAACCGGGGCTTAACTTCAGGGTGCGCGACGTGATCGTCGCCGGTGAGCAGTTACAGGTCACACCTGCCGTAAAAGCGATGTTCGAAACCCTGGGTGATGCGCGGCTGCACAACCAGTACGGCCCGTCCGAGACCCACGTGGTCACGGCCTATACCCTTGCAGGTCCGCCGGACAGCTGGCCGGCCCTGCCCCCGATCGGTACACCGGTTGCGAACACGCAGGTGTATGTACTGGATGCGAACTTAGAACCGGTCCCCGTGGGCGTGCCCGGTGAGCTTTACCTTGGTGGTGTGCAGGTGGCGAAAGGCTACGTGGGCAGACCTGAGCTTACCGTCGAGCGCTTCCTTGCAGACCCCTTTAACAAGGGTCGGGTGTACCGCACCGGCGACCGGGTCCGCTTTTTGCCCGACGGCACACTTGAGTACCTCGGGCGCACCGATGACCAGGTCAAGTGGCGGGGCTTCAGGATCGAGCCCGGCGAGATCGAAACAGCATTGGCCGATCACGCCAGTGTCAGACAGGCGGCGGTGTTAATCAGGGAAGATAACCCCGGTGACAAGCGCCTGGTCGCCTACGTGGTGGGTGATGACCCGGATGCGGAAGCACTCAGGTTACATCTTAAAGAGCGCCTGCCCGATTACATGGTGCCGCAGGCTTTTGTTGTGCTGGATGCATTACCGCTCACGCCTTCGGGCAAGGTCGCGCGCCGCAGTTTACCGGTACCCGACTACGCCGATGCGGCAGATGCCTACGTCGCACCCCGCACCCCGGTCGAGGAAGCGCTCGTTACGATCTGGGCTGAGGTGCTCAACGTCGAACGCGTCGGTATCCACGATGACTTTTTTGCATTGGGCGGGCACTCGTTGCTGGCTACCCAGCTTATATCGCGGGTGCGCGACACGCTGAACACCGAACTTGCGCTGAAGTACATCTTCCGGAATACAACACCAGAGACTTTAGCCGCAGCAATCGAAAGCCTGCAGATAGCCGGCTCAATGACGACAGCAGCACCCGCCGGTGATGCCGACGACAGGGAGGAGTTTCAGATATGAGTACTTCTGAACTCCTCTCCAGGCTGCGTGAAGCGGGCATACGCCTAAGCGTCAAGGATGGTCAGCTAAATGTCAGCGCGCCCAAAGGTGCGCTGAATGAAGAGCTCCGCAGGTCGCTGCGCGACCGCAAAGCCGAATTAATCGAGTTGCTGGCCGATGCGGATAGCGCGCAGCGCACGGACGACAGCAACATTCCGGTGGCGGACAGGAGTCAACCCATACCGTTATCGTTTGCCCAGCAGCGCATCTGGTTCCTGGAGGAATTCGAGGGCGGCAGTTCCGTCTACAACATACCGTGGGCCATGCGTGTGCGCGGTAAGTTCGACGTCGTGGCGTTGCAAGCGGCTCTGAATGATCTGGCGCACCGGCATGAAAGCCTGCGCACGGTCTTTGTCAAAACGGACGAAGGACCGGTGCAGGAAATTCACGACGGCGTCGAACTGAATATCGATATCATCAAAATGCACGGCGCCGACAAGGCCACCGTGCGGCGCCAGATCGAAAGCTGGGCATGCAAGACATTCGACCTGGTGACCGGCCCGCTGTTCAGGGTCGGGGTGGTCGAGACCGGCAGCAGGAAACACGTGTTAGTGCTGGTAATCCACCACATTATCTCGGACGGCTGGTCGCTGGATGTACTGCAAAGTGAATTATTTGCCCTTTACCTCGGTCACATCAACGGCAAGGCGCCCGAACTTGCGCCACTGCCGTTGCAACTCGCCGATTACGCGGTCTGGCAGCGTGACCGGGTAAACGGTTCCGAATTCAAGCAACAGCTCGACTACTGGAAAACAAAACTACTCGGCGCGCCCGCCCTGCTCGAAATACCGACGGACCGGCCGCGTCCCAGCGAACAGAGTTATGCGGGCTCTCATGTACGGCGGATACTACCGGCCGAACTCAGTAACGCACTAAAAAATATTGCCAAGGAACAGAACGCTACGCTGTTCATGGTGTTACTTACGGCCTTCAAGATTTTGCTGGCGCGTTACTCCGGCCAGGATGACATCATCGTCGGCACGCCGATTGCAGGACGGCAACAAACCGAGCTCGAAGGCCTGATCGGCCTGTTCCTGAATAACCTTGCGATGCGCACCGACCTCACCGGCAACCCCGCGTTTACAGAATTACTGCAACAGGTACAGGCTACTTCGCTGGATGCGTACGCCCACCAGGATATTCCTTTCGACCGTATAGTCGATGCACTCCACCCGAGCCGGGACATGAGCCATTCACCCGTCTACCAGGTGCAGTTCATGTTGCAGAATGCGCCGGCGAACGGCTCACCGGTGGAAGGCCTGGAGTTCCAGCACGTCGAGTTTGATTACGGCACATCGAAGTTTGACCTGACGCTGGCCACCGCCGAGACCGAAGACGGACTTGCCGCGGAAATCGAGTACTGCACAGACCTGTTCGATAAACAAAGCATCGAACGCATACTGGAACACTTCGAAATACTCCTGCAGAGCATTGCCACGAACCCGGGTACAGGCATACGTGACCTGCCCATCATCGATGAATACGAACGCACCCGGTTGCTCGTCGACTGGAATGAGACGGCGGTCGATTACCCGGTCGATGCAACCCTGCAATCGCTATTGGAACAGCAAGCAGAAAACTCGCCCCACGCGCCGGCACTTGTATATGAATCGACACTGCTGACCTATCGCGAGCTCAATATCCGCGCCAACCGGCTCGCCCACTGGCTCATCAGCCAGGGCGTGGAACCGGATGACATGATTGGCGTGTACATGGAGCGCTCGGTCGAAATGGTCGTCGCGCTGCTCGGCATCATCAAGGCGGGCGGCGCCTACGTACCCCTCGACCCCGATTACCCCGAGCAACGCCTGCGGCACATGCTGGAAGATGCCGATATCAGGATACTGCTTACCCAGTCCCACCTGGTTGCCGGTTTACCCTCGCATGCCGGCAAAGTCCTGAGCCTCGATACAGCAAGCGATGAGCTCGGTGCGCTCCCCGAGGTCAATCCGCTGCACCGGGCCGGGCCGGGCAATCTTGCGTACGTAATTTTTACCTCCGGTTCAACGGGCCGGCCCAAAGGTGTCATGAACGAACACCACGGTATCTGCAACCGGCTACTGTGGATGCAGGACCAGTACCAGCTGGACAGTAATGATCGTGTACTGCAGAAAACACCGTTCAGCTTCGACGTGTCGGTCTGGGAATTCTTCTGGCCGCTTATCACCGGTGCGACGCTGGTGGTCGCCCGGCCAGGTGGCCACCGTGACACCGATTACCTGTGCCGCATCATCTGTGAGCATGCGGTCACGACGATGCATTTCGTACCGTCGATGCTGCAGGTGTTCCTGCAGGACGGAAATGCGGGTACATGCACGACACTGCAACGGGTCATCTGCAGCGGCGAAGCGCTGTCGCACGATCTGCAGGCACGCTTCTTCGCGACCCTCGACGCCGGGCTGCACAATCTCTACGGACCGACCGAGGCCGCCATCGACGTTACTTACTGGCCCTGCGAGAAAGACAGTAAAGAGACGACCGTACCGATCGGCTACCCGGTCGCCAATACACAGATTTACGTAGTAGAACCCAACGGGCAACCCGCGCCCGTCGGTGTCGCGGGCGAACTGTGGATCGGCGGGGATCAGGTTGCGCGCGGCTACGCGAACCGCCCCGACCTGACCGCAGAATGTTTCATTCCGGACCCCTTCAGCGCCAGGGATAATGCCCGCATTTATCGCACGGGCGATCTGACGCGATTCCGTAACGACGGCGCTATCGAATTCCTGGGACGCATCGATCACCAGGTCAAGCTGCGCGGCTTCCGTATCGAACTGGGTGAGATAGAAGCAAGCCTCGATGCGATCGCGGACATCGAACAGAGCCTTGTCATGCTGCGTGAAGATGTGTCCGGTGAGAAACGCCTGGTCGCGTACCTTAAAGGCGGCAGCTCACTGCCACCGGACATACCTGCGGTGCGCGACTTGCTCAAGACCAGCCTGCCCGAGTACATGGTGCCCGCGGCTTTCGTCGTGCTCGATGAATTCCCGTTGCTGCCGAACGGCAAAATTGACCGTAACGCCCTGCCGGAACCGACCGGCAGCCGGGATGTCGGTAACGAGTATATTCCGCCGGCCTCGGCCATCGAGAGCATACTCGCGGGCATCTGGTCCGATCTGTTGCGCATCGACCGCGTCGGCATCCACGATAATTTCTTCGAACTGGGTGGCGACTCGATACTCAGCATCCAGATCATAACCAGGGCCGCAAAGAGCGGCCTGCACCTGACACCCAAACAGGTATTTCAGCACCAGACTATTGCCGAACTCGTCGCGGCTGTCGGCACGGCCAGGCAGGTCGAAGCCGAACAGGGCGCCATCACCGGTTCCGCTGACCTGACGCCTGTGCAGAGGTGGTTCTTTGGGCAACCCGAGATTGACCTGCACCACTTCAATCAGTCCATACGCCTCGACCTGGCCGAATACACAGACCCGCAACTCCTCGAACAGGCGTTGCAGGCCATAGTCGTGCATCACGATGCGTTGCGACTGACCTTCAGCCGGTCGAACGAGGGCTGGACACAGCAGTTCGCTGCAATCGAACCGGCCGATGTGCTCGGGGTTATCGATATTGCAGGCCTTTCCGGCGACGATCGCTCGCAACGCATACTCGATGCAGCAAATGAGCTGCAGGCCAGCCTGCAACTCGACTCGGGTTGCCTGCTGGCGGCAGCACTTTTCGACAGCGGTGCGGGAAAGCCACAGGAACTGATCATCGTCGTGCATCACCTGGCGATGGACGGCCTGTCCTGGCGCATCCTGCTCGAAGACCTCGAGCACGCGTGCCTGACATTGCAGGACAAACGGCCGGTAGAACTGCCACCCAAGACCAGTTCCTTTAAAGACTGGTCAGAACATCTGCAGGAATATGCCGCAAGCGGCGATCTGGCGGGTGAAACAAACTGGTGGCGGGAACGGTTCGCGCCTGAAGATGCCGCGGTCCCCGTTGACCGCGCGCACGGCGAAAACACGGTGGCGTCGGCCCGCAGCATCGTGGTCTCGCTGGACAGCATTATTACCGAACAGTTGCTGCAGGATGTCCCCAGGGCCTATCGCACACAGATCAACGATGTACTGCTGACCGCGCTCGGCCGGGCTTGGCAGAAGTGGTCTGACAGTAAACACCTGGTGCTGGACCTCGAAGGCCACGGGCGCGAAGAGAAATTTGCCGATACCGATGTGTCGCGCACCATCGGCTGGTTCACCACGATTTACCCGGTGCACATCAGCATCGATCGAGATGAACCCATGGGCGATGCGCTCAAGCGCATCAAGGAACAACTCCTCGCCATTCCGGATCGCGGCCTCGGCTTCGGTGTACTGAAGTACCTCGCGAATTCCGGACTGCAGGATATAGCCACCCCACAAATACTCTTTAATTACCTGGGTCAGTTCGACCAGACTTTCGATGCGTCCGGGTTATTCAATCTCGCAGACGGTCCGCGCGGTTATGAACAAAGCCCGCAACGCATGCGTTCACATCTGCTGGATATCAACTGCGGTGTCTATGGGGGAAGGCTGCAGGTTAGTTTTTCCTATAGCGAAAACCTGCACACGGAAGCCACGATCAAAGCGCTCGGCGACAACTTCCGCGAGGAACTCGAAGCGCTGATCGGCCATTGCGTCTCGGGACAGAACCTCGGTTATACCCCGTCCGACTTCCCGTTGGCCTGTCTCGACCAGGCAGCAACCGACAAGCTCGTGCAGACCTATACCGATATCGAGGACATTTACCCGATCACACCCATGCAGCACGGCATGCTGTTCCACAGTATTTTCGCGGAAGAATCCGCCGACTACCTGAGCCAGGTTTACCTGACCCAGGTGGTGTGGGAACTGGAGGGCAAGCTGCACGCCGGCGCGTTCGAGTTTGCCTGGCAGACAGTAACGCGGAGACATGCTTCGCTACGCACTTCGTTTCACCAGTCCGGCGTGCAGGATCCGCTCGCAATCGTGCACCGGGATGCAGCCATTTCGATTCATTCCGAAGACTGGTCCGGGCTCGGCGAGGACCAGCAGACACAGCGGCTCGAAAAACTGCTTGCCGACGATCGCGAACAAAGTTTCGACCTGGCGAAAGCACCGCTGATGCGCTTGTACTTACTCCGTTACAGCAAGAATAACTACCGCTTCGTTTGGAGCCACCACCACATCATCATGGATGGCTGGTCCATTCCGGTTCTGCTCGATGAATTGTTCCAGGCCTACGCAGCCGCGCTCCAAAACACCACACCACAGTTCGACCCGGTTCGTTCCTACAGGGAATACATTGCCTGGCTGGGCCGCCAGGACCGCGCGGCGGCAGAAAAATACTGGCGCGCAAGTCTCGCTGGATTTATCGCACCGACACCCCTGCCCGGGGCAGGCAAGGCCTATCGCGGATTACAGGACAAGAGCAGTTTTGCGAAGTGTTTTGTGAGTTTGACCCCGGAAGAAACCGGCACACTTCGCGAGGCAGCCCGGCAACAGCGCCTGACGGTAAATACCCTTGCGCAGGGCATTTGGGCGCTTGTACTCAGCCGCTATACCGGCGAGCCAGACGTGTTGTTCGGCGCCACAACTTCAGGCCGTCCCGCTGATTTGGAAAATGTCGAGGCGATGGTCGGGCTATTCCTGAATACACTGCCTGTCCGAGCCCGCATAGAAGCCCAAAGCAGCATGCGCTCATGGATGGCTGCAATCCAGGACGATCAGCTCACCGCCCGCCAGCATGAATACGCCTCACTGACAGACATACAGGGCTGGTCCGAAGTCCCGCGTGGCACGCCACTCTTCCACACCCTGCTGATCTTCGAAAACTACCCGGATGTCAGCTCACTCTGGGAAGACCGCAACAGCATACGGGTACGTGACATGCGTGCGCTCGGCTGGACGAGTTTCCCACTGACTGCATCCGTCAGCGTCAGCGGTCAGTTGCTGCTGCGTCTCGCGTACGACACCGAGTACTTCAGTACGCAAACAGCCGAACGCATCGGCGCAGAGTTCAGCCGGATGTTGCGCAAAGTCACCGAAGACCCTGATGTACTCGTGCGTGATCTGCTTATTGACGAATCAGAAGCCGGCCAACTTAAGGAACAACCGGGCCCGACTAACGCATTTGAACGATTCCAGGACACAGCCCTTGAGGCGTCTCTCGTCACCCGTTTCGAGGTGCAGGTTGAACGCCGGGGCAATGCGCCTGCCGTGGCGACGAGGAATCACCGCTGGAGCTATCTCGAATTGAACCAGCGCGCCAACGCGGTCGCCCACGCGCTGATCGATGCCGATATCCCTGCCGGCGAACGCGTTGGCCTGATACTGGGGCAAGACGCGCCCATGCTGGCCGGCCTGCTGGGAGCGCTTAAAGCCGGCCAGGCGTATGTCCCACTCGACCCGCACGCACCCGCCGCGCGCTTACGGACAATTATTAACGATGCCGGTTTAAGTGCGCTGGTCGCAGCACCCGATCATGCGGGTCTGGCCGTTGAGCTGAGCGCAGGCAAACTGCCGGTTGTTTCGACGGCAGGAAACGGCGAGCACAGCCTGCCTAACCCGGCTATAGCTATTGCGCCCGATGCGCTCGCCTACATCCTGTTTACTTCCGGGTCGACCGGTACACCCAAGGGTGTTATGCAGACACACCACAACGTGCTGCACCACATTCGCACCTACACCAACGCGCTGCACCTCGCAGCAGATGACCGGCTCAGCCTGTTCTCTCCTTACGGATTCGATGCCGCTGTTATGGATATTTATGGCGCACTGTTAAACGGTGCGTGCCTGGTTCCGATCGATATCCGTGATGAGGAATCTGCAACCGACATACTCGGGCAGCTGCCGGAACTGGATATCACTATTTTCCATTCCACGCCGACTGTTTATCGCTACCTGTTCGAGCAGGAAAACGAAACAGATCTCGCCCGCATACGACTGGTGGTACTCGGTGGCGAAGAAGCACGGCCTGTCGACCTGGAACTGTTTCAACGACTGTTCAGGCCCGACGCTATTTTCATCAACGGCTTAGGGCCGACAGAGTCGACACTGGCGCTGCAGTTCTTCGCTGATCACGACACGGCGATAACCGGCCCGGTAATTCCGGTGGGTACGGCCGTCACCGGAACCGAAATCCTGTTGCTGGACGAAAACGGCGAACCGGCAGGTTCCAGCGGCGAGATATGCATACGCGGCGATTACGTCACCCCGGGCTACTGGAATGCGCCGGAACTGACTGCCGAGGCATTCATACAGGATGAACAGGGTCGCAACAGCATTTACCGCACGGGCGATCTCGGGCGCTACGCGCCGGACGGTCAACTGATATTCATTGGCCGGCGGGATGCGCAAATCAAGGTCCGCGGGCACCGGGTAGAACCGGGCGATATAGAAGTAGCCCTGGCACAACATCCGGAGATCGAGCGCAGTGTGGTCATCTTGCGCGAGGATGAGCCCGGGAAACCGCGCCTGACCGGCTACTGTGTGCCTGCGCCGGGGCGCGAGCCGGACATGGGCACCCTGCGCGATTACCTGCTGCACCTGCTGCCCGACTACATGATTCCGGCAGCTTTCGTCATGATCCGCGAAATCCCGCTGACCCCAAACGGCAAACTGGACCGCAATGCCCTGCCCGTCCCCGTCTGGGAAGCAGACGAAGAAACCTACGTTGCACCAACGACTGAAACGGAGCAGCGCATTGCCGCCATCTGGTCTGACGTGCTGGGCGTCGAACAGGTCGGCATGCACGAAGACTTCTTTGCGCTCGGCGGGCATTCGCTGATCGCGACACAGCTCATGGCAAGGGTGCGCGACGCCGTCGGCCAGGAATTATCCCTGCGCACACTGTTTAGCAACCCGACGGTTGCCGGTCTTTGCGCTGCTGTTGACGGCACAAGCGAGCCTGGCAGCACAATCGCGATACAGCCGCACCCGAGAAACCGCAACATCCCGATGTCGTTAATGCAGCAACGCCTGTGGTTCCTCGACCGCTTTGAAGGCGACAGCACCGCCTACAACATATTTGCAGCGGTACGGATGCGCGGTGAATTAAACATGTCGGCCCTGCAAAGTGCCGTTAACGACCTGGTCATGCGCCACGAGTCACTGCGCACACATTTTGCCGAACAGGACGGCAAGGCACTGCAAGTTATCGTGGCCGAACCCGATAGCCGGATTGTGCCCGGGGTGTTAACCGACGGCAGCAACGAAAATATTTCGAGGGTAGTCAGCGAACTCGCACGCCGCCCGTTTGACCTCGAACAGGGGCCGCTGTTCGAGACCCATATGCTCAAGATTGGCCCCGGGGAGCATCTGCTCGTTATCCGGATGCACCACATCATCGGCGACAACAGGTCGATGCAGATCATCTATCGCGATCTGCTGACGCTCTACAGCATGCACTGTGGTCTGGACACAGAACCGTTGCCGATACTGCCCGTGCAGTATGCGGATTACGCGCACTGGCAAACGGAAATGCTGGCAAGTGAAGAAGCGACGCAACAGGTCGACTACTGGCGCGAACAACTCACCGATGCACCCACGGTACTCGAGCTGCCGACCGACCGGCCACGCCCGCTGCTGCAGAGTTATGCGGGGACGGCCGCGAGCAGGATGCTCAGCGGTGAACTCAACAAGGCACTACAGGCACTCGGAACCCGCCACCGCGCAACCCTGTTCATGGTCCTGCAGGCTGCATTCAGCATGCTGCTTGCACGCTATTCGGGTCAGGATGACATCGTCGTCGGCACGCCGGTCGCCGGCCGTAAATCGGCAGAACTGGATAACTTAATAGGCTTCTTCCTGAACACCGTGGTCCTGCGTACCGACCTCAGCACCGATCCCGATTTCCGTGCGCTGCTGGAACAGGTCCGCGATAACACGCTGGAAGCATATGAACATCAGGACGTGCCTTTCGAAAAACTGGTGGAAGAACTGCAACCGGTCAGGGACACGAGCCACTCACCCATCTTCCAGGTGATGTTTACGGTGCTGACGCCGCCACCGAGTCCCGGTGATTTCCCGAACCTGCAACTGGAAGCGGTGAATGCCGAGTTTACGACCGCGAAGTTCGATCTGTTCATGGCCATGACCAGCTATGACCAGGGACTGGGAATACACCTCGAGTACAACACGGACCTGTTTGACGGAGCGACGATCGAGCGGCTGCTGGACCACTTCGAGACCCTGCTTGCCGGGATCGTGGCGAGTCCGGACGTGCCGGTGTCGCAGCTGAGGCTGCTGGACGAAGCCGAGCGGCAACACGTACTCACCGACTTCAACGACTCGGCGATGGAGACGTCGGACACACTTGTCCACCAACTTGTCGAGCAACAAGCAGAACTGCGCCCGGAGGAACCGGCTGTCTGCTTCGGTGCAGTCACTCTTTTATATAAAGAGCTGAACGAGCGGGCCAACCGCCTCGCCCGGGCGCTTACCGCGGCCGGCGCAAGTCCCGGCAAGCTCGTGGCCGTGTGTGCCGAGCGCGGTATCGAGACGGTCACCGGCGTGCTGGCCATCCTCAAGGCAGGCGCGGCCTACGTGCCCGTCGACCCGCGTTACCCGGCCGGGCGCATCCGCACCATGCTGGACGACTGTAAAGCACCGGTGTTACTGACCCAGGCTGCACTGGCAGCCGACCTGCCCGAACACTCGGCCCGGGTTATCGAACTCGACACCTTCGACTGGGCATCCGGCGATGCGACCAACCTCGGCGTACAGGGCGAGTCGGTGTATGCGATCTACACCTCCGGTTCTACAGGTAAACCGAAGGGCGTGGAGTTAACCCACGCCGGGCTCTCGAACCTGATCCAGTGGCAGGGTAAGCAGCCTGGGCTGGATACGCCTGCCCGCACGCTGCAGTTCGCATCACTAAGTTTCGATGTGTCGTTCCAGGAACTCTTCACCACCTGGGCCGGCGGCGGTACGCTGGTGCTGGTCACGGAAGACGAGCGCAGAGACCTGGCAGGTCTGGCGAGGTTTATCGCCACCGACGGCATCGAGCGCGTGTATTTACCCTTCGCAGCCTTACAGCCGCTCGCCGATGCCGTGGTGAACGAACCGGGGCTTAACTTCAAGGTACGTGACGTGATCGTCGCCGGCGAGCAGTTACAGGTGACACCCGCCGTCCGGCAGATGTTCGCAACCCTGGGCGGTGCGCGGCTGCACAACCAGTACGGCCCGTCCGAGACCCACGTGGTGACGGCGTATACCCTGGAAGGACCGCCGGATAGCTGGCCTGCCCTGCCCCCGATCGGCACCCCGGTTGCCAACACGCAAGCTTACGTGCTGGATGCCAACCTCGAACCCGTCCCCGTGGGGGTGCCGGGCGAGCTCTACCTGGGCGGCGTGCAGGTGGCGAAAGGCTATGTAGGGCGTCGCGAACTCACCGCCGAGAAGTTCGTGACCGACCCCTTTAACAAGGGTCGCATGTACCGCACCGGCGACCGCTGCCGGTTCCTGCCCGACGGCGCCCTCGCCTACCTCGGCCGTACCGACGACCAGGTCAAGTGGCGCGGCTTCCGGATCGAGCCCGGCGAGATCGAGACGGCGCTGGCCGACCACGCCAGTGTCAGGCAGGCGGCGGTGTTAATCAGGGAAGATAACCCCGGTGACAAGCGGCTGGTCGCTTATGTCGTCGGCGACGGCCCGGACCCGGATGCGCTCCGGCTGCACCTCAAAGAACGCCTGCCCGACTACATGGTGCCGCAGGCCTTCGTCGTGCTCGATGCCCTGCCGCTCACCCCGTCCGGCAAGGTCGCGCGGCGCAGCTTACCGGTACCCGACTACGCCGATGCCGCGCAAAGCTATGTCGCGCCGCGCACGCCTACCGAGGCAGCGCTTACCGGGATCTGGGCAGACGTGCTGAACGTCGAACGCGTCGGCATCCACGACGACTTCTTCGCCCTCGGTGGGCATTCGTTGCTGGCGATGCACCTGATTTCCCGCATCCGCGACGCATTAAATGAGGACCTGCCGCTCGTCGATCTCTTCAGTCATTCGACGGTCGCAGAACTTGCACAGCAACTCCGTGGCAGCAAAGCCGAGGACGAAATACCTCGGTACGACCGTGGGCAACCGTTACCGATGTCCTTCGCGCAGCAGCGGCTCTGGTTCCTGGATGTGATGGAACCGGGGGCGGTCAATTACAACGTACCGTTTTCCGTGCGCCTGCGAGGGCGCCTCGACCGCAAGGCACTGCAGGCGGCAGTAGACGGCATCGTCGCGCGCCATGAATCGTTGCGCACGACCTTTAATGAGATTGATAACACCGCGGTACAACTTATCGCCGGGTCGTTAACCGTTCCGGTCGAGTTCATCGAATTCACAGACGCGAGTGACGCGGACCTGCGCGAGAAACTGAATGGGTTAATTGCAAAACCGTTCGACCTGCGCACGGGCCCGCTGTTCCGCGCACAGGTGCTGGTCATCGACGCGGAGGAACACATCCTGTTGCTGAGCATGCACCACATTATCTGCGACGCGTGGTCGCAGGGGTTGCTGTACTCCGACCTCGCTGCTTTGTACCGCGAATATTCTGAAAATGTGCCGAGCGATCTCCCGGCCCTGCCGATCCAGTATGCGGACTACGCCGTGTGGCAGCGTTCGCAGGCGGAGGCTGTGTTCGAAGCGGAGGTGGACTACTGGCGGGAGCAACTGGACGATGCGCCGCCGCTCCTGAACCTGCCGCTCGACAAACCACGGCCGCCGGTGGAGACGCACACAGGCGCGACCCGCTCGCTGCAGCTGGATACGCAACTGGCCGAGCGGCTCAATGCGCTTGCGGTATCGCAGGGCTGTACGTTATTCGTGCTCCTGCTCGCGGCGCTGCAGACCCTGTTACACCGCTACAGCGGCGAGGACGATCTCGTCGTCGGTACGCCGATCTCCGGGCGGCAACGCTCGGAACTGGAAGGCATCATCGGCTTCTTCCTGAACACGCTCGCGATCCGCACGGATGCTTCCGGCAACCCAGCGTTCAACGAGTTGCTTGCGCGCGTCAAGGACTCGACCCTCGGGGCCTTCGCTCACCAGGATTTACCTTTCGAGAAGCTGGTCGAGGAACTGCACCCGGTCCGCAACCTGAGCCACGCGCCGGTCTTCCAGGTACTGTTTGTTTTGAACCACCTGACCCATGAGGACGCCGGGTTCGGCAATCTAAGCCTGGGCACGGCGGAGTACGACGTCACCTCGGCCAAGTTCGACCTGCAGCTCACCGTCATGGAAATGGCAGACGGGCTGACCGTCAACCTGCTGTACAACACCGATCTGTTCGAGACCGACACCGCCGACCGCATGCTCGGGCACTACCGGACGCTGCTCAAAGCGATCGTCACGCAGCCGGAAACCGGCATCGACGACCTGGCGTTGCTCGACGCGCAGGAACAGCAGCGCATCACCGCGGATTTCAATGCCACGCATGCCGACTACCCGGTGGTGTCGCTCGCTGCCCTGGTCGAGGCGCAGACTGCACGCACGCCCGACGCTGCTGCTGTCGAGTCGGGCGGCATGATGCTCAGCTATGCGGAACTGAACGCCCGGGCCAACCGGCTGGCGCGGGCGCTGATTGCCGGGGGCGCCGAACCGGGTTCACTGGTCGGGCTGTGCGCTGAACGCTGTCTCGATGCGCCGGTTGCGATCCTGGCAGTGCTGAAGGCGGGCTGCGCGTATGTGCCGATCGACCCGGACTACCCGGCAGAACGCGTCCGTTTCATGCTCGCCGACAGCCATGCGCCGGTGCTGCTCACCCAGGTCCCGCTCGTCGATCGTATCGGCGATCACGACGCCCGGGTGATCTGTCTCGATACCTTCGACTGGACAACCGGCGACGACGCGAACCTGAAAACAGAAATTTCCCCTCGGACCCCGGCTTATGCGATTTACACCTCGGGCTCCACGGGCCAGCCCAAGGGCGTGTTGCTACAGCAGGAAGCGTTGGCCAACCTGCTGCAGTGGCAGCAGTCGCAGCCCGGGTTACAGGAAGGTGCCCGCACCCTGCAGTTCGCCTCGTTTAGCTTCGATGTATCTTTCCAGGAGCTCTTCAGCACCTGGCAGCTCGGCGGTACGCTGATCATGATCGACGAGGAGTTGCGCCGCGACCTGCCAAAGCTTGCCCGGTTCGTGGCGGACAACCAGGTCGAGCGCCTGTACCTGCCCTTCGCAGCCCTGCAGCCGCTGGTCGAGTGCATCCTGGCTGACGGGCTGACCGAATCGCTTGCGGTCACCGACGTGATCGTCGCCGGCGAGCAACTGCAGATCACGCCCGCGATCCGCAAACTCTTCGGCACACTCAGCAACGCGCGGCTGCACAACCACTACGGCCCGTCCGAGACCCACGTGGTCACGGCTTACACCCTGGAAGGTCAACCGGACAACTGGCCGGCTCTGCCCCCCATCGGCACACCGGTCGCCAACACACAGATATATGTCCTCGACACGAAAGGCCGGCCGGCACCAATCGGTGTGCCCGGCGAACTCTATATCGGCGGCACCCAGGTCGCGCTAGGCTACCTCGATCGCGAAGCGCTCACCGCTGAGAAGTTCGTTGCCGACCCGTTCCGCGAAGGCGGACGCCTGTTCCGTACAGGTGATAGCGCACGCTACCGGCCCGGCGGGGTTATCGACTACCTCGGCCGCACCGACGACCAGGTCAAGTGGCGCGGCTTCCGGATCGAACCTGGCGAGATCGAGGCACAGCTTACCGCGCACCCGCAGGTGCGCCAGGCAGCGGTCCTGTTGCGCGAGGACGAACCCGGCGACCAGCGCCTGGTCGCCTATGTCGTGCCGGAGGCCGGCGAGGAGATTGTCGATGCCGACGTCCGCGCTTATGCGAAGCAGAAACTGCCCGACTACATGGTCCCCTCCGCGCTTGTCATTCTCGATGCTTTGCCGCTCACTCCCTCCGGTAAAGTCGCGCGACGCAAACTGCCCGCGCCGGAATGGCAAAGCGAAGAGGCCTACGTTGCGCCACGCAACGAACTGGAACAAAAACTTGCAGACATCTGGGCAAGTGTGCTCCGTGTTGAACAGGTCGGCATCCACGATGACTTCTTTACGCTCGGTGGGCACTCGTTACTCGCGATGCAACTCGTCTCGCGCATACGTGATGACCTGGAACTTGAACTGCCGCTGATCGAATTATTCAGGAACGGAACCGTGGCTGAAGCGGCCGCCGGGCTTGGCGACTCCGGCCAGGAACCTGCCATCGTGCCCTGCGACCGTACCTCCCCGCCGCCCATGTCTTCCGCGCAACAGCGGCTGTGGTTCCTGGACGTTATGGAACCGGGGTCTGCCACCTACAACGTGCCGTGGGTAGCGAACTTCGAAGGCGAACTCGACAGAGATGCATTACAAAGTGCGGTCGACGAACTGGTGCACCGGCACGAGTCGCTGCGAACGACATTTGCAGACGACAAGGACGGTCCCATACAGCTCATCGCAGATCAACTCCATCTTGAAGTCGAGGTGATTGACCAGAGCGATGCCGACGAAGACAGGGTAAACAGTGAAGTCAGTCGGCTGGTCAATGCGCCTTTCAATCTGCAGACGGGGCCACTGTTCCGGGTATCCGTTATCCGCACCGGTAAAGCACGGTGCATCCTGATCCTCAGCATGCATCACATCATCTGCGACGCGTGGTCGCTGGGCATCGTTTACCACGAACTGGCTGCGCTTTATGAACAGCACCGGACGGGTCAGCAGGCCGGGCTGCCGCCGTTGCCGTTGCAGTATGCCGATTACGCGGCATGGGAGCGTACTCACCTTGCAGGCCTGGAATTCGAAGACCAGATCGCGTACTGGAAAGACCGTTTGTACGGCGCTCCGCCCCTGCTCGACCTGCCGCTCGACAAACCCCGTCCGCCCATCGAGACCCATAACGGCGCATCGCTTTCGGTACACCTGGACCAGGCACTGACGGACAAACTCAATGGGCTGGCCGTCTCGCACGGGTGCACGCTTTTCATGCTCATGCTCACTGCGGTCAATACACTGTTGTATCGCTACAGCGGCGAAGACGATCTCGTGGTCGGCACGCCGATCTCCGGCCGCCGGCGTTCGGAGCTGGAAGGCATTATCGGGTTCTTCCTGAATACCCTCACGATACGTACCGACGCAAGCGATAACCCGGCGTTCACGGAGCTGCTCGAGCGCGTAAAAGAGGCGACGCTCGGAGCATTTACCCACCAGGATCTGCCGTTCGAGAAACTCGTCGAAGAACTGCACCCGGCCCGCAACCTGAGTCATGCGCCGGTCTTCCAGGTGCTCTTTGTCCTGAACCACATGTCACGCGAAGAGACCCGCTTCGGTAATCTGCAGGCGACTAACGCGCTCAGCAACCTGTCCGCCGCAAAGTTCGACCTGCAGTTTACCGTTTCGGAGGTCGCAGACGGACTCACGACAAGCCTGCTGTACAACACCGACCTGTTCGAACGGGACACGATTGAGCGCATGCTCATGCATTTCTGCGTACTGTTGGAGGCCATTGCCGAACAGCCGGACACGGGCATCGATGACCTGAAGCTGCTCGACGAAAGCGAGCGCCAGAAGCTGCTGTACGACTGGAACGATACCGCCTTCAGTTACCCGGCAGACAGCACCATGCACGGTCTGTTCGAAGCGCAGGCCGCACTCGCGCCGGACGCAATCGCACTGCGCACCGACAAAACCGAACTAAGTTATGGCGAACTCAACCGCAGGGCCAACAAGCTGGCCACCGCGCTTGTCGGCCTGGGCATAGGCCCGGATAAACTGGTCGGCATCTCGATCGAGCGGTCGGCCGAGATGGTTATCGGCATGCTTGCGACCCTGAAAGCCGGTGGTGCCTATGTGCCCCTGGACCCTGCTTACCCGCCATCACGCGTGTCGTACATGCTCGAAGACAGCAGGGCCGTCGTCCTGCTGACCCAGTCGAGCCTGGTAGCGGGCTTGCCGAAACATGCAGCCGAGTTCATCTGCCTCGACGAATTCGACTGGGCGACCAACGATTCTCATTCGACAGGACCCCAGAGCGCCGTTACCGCGAGCGACCTCGGCTATGTCATTTACACCTCGGGTTCGACCGGCATGCCCAAGGGTGTAGCCATCGAACATCGTAACGCCGTCGCGCTGATCGCCTGGGCCGGCGAGGCCTTCACGCACAAAGAGTTTGCGGGTGTGCTCGCCTCGACCTCCATCTGCTTCGACCTCTCCGTGTTTGAAATATTCTGCACACTCGGCCTGGGCGGCCGCATCGTGCTCGTCGAGAACGCGCTCGAACTCCCCGCCCTGCCCGCCGATACCGGCGTGACACTTATAAATACCGTTCCTTCTGCGATCGCGGAACTGGTGCGCATGAACGGCGTTCCGGAATCGGTGAAGACCGTAAACCTCGCAGGCGAACTACTCACGACGCGACTGGTCAACGACATCTACGCACTCGGCACGGTCGAACGGATTAACGACCTGTACGGTCCGTCAGAGGACACGACTTATTCGACCTGGACCCTGCGCGAACGTGACAAACCGCCGAGCATCGGGCGTCCGGTCCTCAACACTCAAGCCTACCTGCTCGATGCAAACAAACAACCGGTTCCGATCGGCGTCGTCGGCGAACTCTATCTCGGCGGATCCGGAGTAACTCGCGGTTACCTTGGTCGGGAAGGATTAACTGCCGAACGCTACGTCAGCAATCCGTTCGGCGAAGGCCGGCTCTACCGCACCGGCGACAAGGCCCGTTATCGCGCAGACGGCAACCTGGAGTTTCTCGGTCGTATCGATCACCAGGTCAAACTGCGCGGTTTCCGCATCGAACTCGGCGAAATCGAGACCTGTCTGGAACAGATACCGGAGGTTAAGGCCTCGGTAGCAATGGTTCGCGAAGACAACGTAAACGACAAACGCCTTGTTGCTTATCTCGTGGCCGAGGAGAACGCACTGCTGGACGAAAGCAGCATTCGCGCAACGCTGAAAAAGGAGCTGCCCGACTACATGGTGCCCGCAGCGTTCGTCATACTGGACGCATTACCCATGACCCCGAACGGCAAGCTCGATCGTAAACGCCTGCCTGTTCCCGAATGGCAGAGCGAGCATGAATACGTCCCGCCCCGCAACGAACTGGAACAGCAGCTTACGGATATCTGGGCAGACGTGCTGGGTGTCGAACAGGTCGGTATCCACGACGACTTCTTTGCACTCGGTGGCCATTCGTTGCTGGCGATGCACCTGATCTCCCGGATACGCGATGCACTGCAGGTGGAACTACCGCTGATCAGCCTGTTCAACAGTGCGACGGTAGCCGAAACGGCCCTCGAGCTGGGCGTTACTGATCACGAACTGGATATAGCGCCCTGTGACCGGCACCAACCGCTGCCAATGTCCTTTGCGCAGCAGCGCCTGTGGTTCCTGGACGTCATGGAACCCGGGGCGGTCAACTACAACGTACCGTTTTCCGTCCGCCTGCACGGCCGACTCGACCGCAAGGCACTGCAGGCGGCAGGGGACGATATCGTCGCGCGCCACGAGTCCTTACGGACGACTTTTGCCGACAGCGAAGACGGCCCGATCCAGATCATTGCCGAATCGATGCAACTCGAGGTAGAGGAAGTCCGGCCTTCCGGTTCCGACGAAGCCGGCATCAGGACCGAACTTAACCGGCTGGTAAACGAGCCGTTCGACCTCGCATCGGGTCCGCTATTCAGGGTCTGGGTCATCGAGGCCGACGATGACAACCATATCCTGGTCATGTGCATGCACCACATTATCTGCGACGCCTGGTCGCTGGGTATCGTTTACCAGGAACTGGCTACCCTGTATGACAACCACCGGCTAGGCCGGCCAACCGCGTTACCGTTGCTGTCCATCCAGTACGCAGACTACGCGGTGTGGCAGCGTTCGCAGGCGGACGATGTGTTCGATAAGCAGGTGGATTACTGGCGTGAGCAACTGGACGATGCGCCGCCGCTCCTGAACCTGCCGCTGGACAAGCCGCGTCCGCCGGTAGAGACGCACACCGGCGCGACCCGCGTACTGCACCTGGACACGCAACTGGCCGAGAGACTCAATGCGCTGGCGATGTCGCAGGGCTGCACGCTGTTCGTGCTCCTGCTCGCAGCATTGCAGGCCCTGTTACACCGCTACAGCGGCGAAGACGACCTGGTGGTCGGCACGCCGATCTCAGGCCGGCAACGCTCAGAGTTCGAAGGCCTTATCGGCTTTTTCCTGAACACGCTGGCGATCCGCACGGATGCGAGTGGTAACCCGGCGTTCAGCGAGTTGCTTAGCCACGTCAAGGACTCGACCCTCGGGGCGTTTGCCCACCAGGATTTACCTTTCGAGAAACTGGTCGAGGAACTGCACCCGGTCCGCAACCTGAGCCATGCGCCGATCTTCCAGGTGCTGTTCGTCCTGAACCACCTCTCACGCGAAGAGACCCGTTTCGGCGACCTGGAAGTGGGCCGTGCACTTTATGATGTCACCTCTGCCAAGTTCGACCTGCAGCTCACCGTCTCGGAACGCCCGGACGGGCTGACCACGGCCCTGCTATACAACACGGACCTCTTCAACGAGGATACGGCCGAGCGCATGCTCGGTCATTACCGCGCGTTGCTCGAGGCGATCGTCGCTGAGCCGGACACCGGCATCGACGACCTCGCGCTCCTGGATGCACAGGAACGGCAGCAGATTGTGGCTGACTTTAACGCCACGCATGCCGTCTACCCGCACACTTCACTCGCCGCGCTGGTCGAAGCGCAGGTGGAGAAGACGCCCGACGCGGTAGCGATCGAAGCCGCCGATGCCAGGCTCAGTTATGCCGGGTTGAACAGCCGGGCCAACCGGCTGGCGCGGGCGCTCGTTGCCGCCGGCACCGTTCCGGGTTCACGGGTCGGACTCTGCGTCGAGCGGTGCCCGGATGCGCCGGTTGCAATCCTCGCCGTGCTCAAGGCCGGCTGCGCCTACGTGCCCATCGACCCGGACTACCCGCCCGAGCGCGTCCGCTTCATGCTCGACGACAGCGGCGCGCCGGTGCTGATCACGCAGTCTGCGCTCATCGAAACCCTCGGCGAACACGGCGCACAGGTCATCGAGATCGACACCTTCGACTGGGAAACCGGTGACGGAACGAACCTGAACGTGGACGTGTTGCCCATGAACCCGGCATACGCGATCTATACCTCGGGCTCGACCGGTCAGCCCAAGGGCGTGTTGCTACAGCAAGGTGCTTTGGCCAACCTGCTGCAGTGGCAGTGCACCCAGCCCGGGCTGGACGTACCCGCCCGCACCCTGCAGTTCGCCTCGTTAAGCTTCGACGTATCTTTCCAGGAACTCTTCAGCACCTGGCAGGCGGGCGGCACGCTGGTGATGATCGACGAAGCACTGCGCCGCGACCTGCCCGCGCTGGCGCGGCTGATCGCCGATCGAGGCATCGAGCGTTTGTACTTGCCCTTTGCGGCCCTGCAACCGCTGGTCGAATGTATCCTTGCCGACGGCCTTACAGACAAGCTCGCCGTAACCGATGTCATCGTCGCCGGCGAGCAACTGCAGATCACGCCGGCGATCCGTGAACTTTTTGGTGCGCATCCGTCCGTGTGTCTGCACAACCACTATGGCCCGTCCGAGACCCACGTCGTAACGGCGTACACCCTGACCGGTTCCCCGGATACCTGGCCGGCCTTACCGCCGATCGGTAAACCGGTGGCCAACACGCAGATCTACCTCCTGGACGAGCAGCGCCGGCCCGTGCCCATCGGTGTGCCCGGTGAACTCTATATCGGCGGTACCCAGGTCGCGCTGGGCTACCTCGATCGCGAGGCGCTCACCGCCGAGAAGTTCGTTGCCGACCCGTTCAGCACCGCGGCCGGTGCACGGCTGTTCCGCACCGGCGACAGCGCCCGCTACCGGCCCGACGGGGTCATCGACTACCTCGGCCGCACCGACGACCAGGTCAAGTGGCGCGGCTTCAGGATCGAGCCCGGCGAGATCGAATCTATGCTCGCGACCCACCCGCAGGTGCGCCAGGCCGCGGTACTGTTGCGCGAGGACGAGCCCGGCGACAAGCGCCTGGTCGCCTATCTCGTTGCCGAACAGGATCAAAGCCCCGATACCGCCGATATCCGCGCCTACGCGAAGCAAAAACTGCCCGACTACATGCTCCCCTCCGCGCTCGTCATCCTCGATGCCCTGCCGCTCACTCCCTCCGGCAAGATCGCCCGACGTAAACTGCCCGCGCCGGACGGGCGCCGTGCCGCGGACACAGGCGCGTCGTTGCCAAGTCATCCACACGAGCGCGCACTCGCGGAATTGTGGAAGCGGTTGCTTAAAGTCGATCACATCGCACTGGACGATAATTTCTTCGACCTGGGCGGACATTCCCTGCTAACGATCAGGCTAATCCAGGAAATTAAATCGTTAACGGGTGAGGAGTTAACGATCGCCGATGTTTTCGAGAATCCCACCATTCGGGAATTTGCGCCGCTGCTCAAGGATGCCGCCTGGCCGGATGCCGACGGGGGCGGTCTCGGTGGGTTACTGCAAAAAGTGCGCGGGTGGTTTAAGCCAGGCAATTAAGGGCTGGCCGTCGAGCTACCGACAGAGCGATCGAGTATTTCAACAACCTGGCCCAGTGCCGGATCTTCCATCAGGTCCAGGTGTTCAACTGCCTGTGGAATACTGACCAGCGTTGCGCCCCCGTTCATCATGTATTGCCACGATTCAATCCAGGCACTTTTCTGCTCGTCGGTCAACGCTGCATAAATGAGCGTACCGTGGCAATCGAAGGGCTCATAGGCGTATGTCTGAATAACGGGCCGCAGGCACTTGATCAGTGCAAACCAGCGCAGCCCCTCCGGCAATCTCTTGTCCAGGGCTCGATAGAGTCTGGTCAGGAACTTGTCACGGTATTTTTTTACGCGTGCGGCCTGCGCACCAAACAGGTGGCAAAGATTGGCATTCAGTGTTTGTAAACGATTCTCGGATTCGATCAGGGCAGTCCAGTAACGCGAGACCCTGCGCTGATTTTTGGCCTGGCTACGGGCCTGCGCCTGTTCGGCGAGGCCGCCGATTGCAACCGTTGGCTCGACGAGTACCAGGTGACCGACCTCTTCTCCGGCGGCCTGCAACTGCCGGGTCATTTCGAATGCGATCATGCCGCCCGCCGAATAACCGCAGATATGGTAAGGCCCGCTCGGCTGCACCGACTTTACGGCATCGATATAAACAGCCGCGTACTGCTCAATGGTCGAGGGCAATTCAAGGCACTTGCGGCCCAGATCCGGGTGATAAAGCAAACTGACGCCGTACAAAGGCCGGTCTGCACGAATACGAAAAGCAATCTGCAGCGGTTCTCCGTGCACACAAAATAAGGGCGGTTTATCGCCCCTGGTCCGGATTGGCATTAGCGCCTGATTTTGAGACATGCGGTATTTCCAGCATTCCTGCTGCGCTCTGCAAAGCGCCGGTCGAGACGATACTACCCAATCACTATATGGGCAACAATGCCACTCAGGAAAAAGAAGCTGCTTTAGTGGACAATAAAAAGGCGGCAACAAAGCAAGGAGCAAGCACGTGCCGAAAACCACAAGCAAACTACCGGACACGGGCACAACGATATTTACGATTATGTCGAACATGGCACACGATCATGATGCGCTGAATCTTTCGCAGGGCTTCCCCGACTTTTCCGCGCCGGCAGAACTGCTGGAGCTTATTAACCAGCATATGCTGACCGGCCACAATCAATATGCACCGATGCCCGGTTTGCCGAAGCTGCGCGAACAGATTGCGATAAAGATCAGGGACATTTACGGACGGAGCATGAGCCCCGAAACGGAAATCACCGTGACCTCGGGCGGGACCGAAGCGTTGTTCAGTGCGATCGAGGCTTTCGTGCATCCGGGAGATGAAGTCATCGTGTTCGACCCGGCCTATGACTCCTACGACCCCGCAGTACGGCTGGCCGGCGGCCACGCGATACATCTGCCCCTGGTTGCCCCCGGTTTTTCGGTTGACTGGGACCGGGTCGCGCATGCCGTTTCATCCAAAACGCGCATGATAGTGCTCAATACGCCGCACAACCCCACCGGCGCCGTATTGAGCGGCGCGGACATGACAGCGCTGGCCGAAATCGTTCGCGACACGGATATTATCTTGCTAGGCGATGAGGTCTATGAACACATAATTTTCGACTACCGGCGGCACGAATCGCTGCATTACCATCCCGAACTTGTCGACCGGAGCCTGATCGTCTCGTCCTTCGGCAAGACCTATCATGCGACCGGCTGGAAGATCGGCTACTGCGTCGCCCCCGAACCGCTGATGCTCGAATTCCGCCGGGTACACCAGTTCGTGCAATTCTGCGTTGTTACACCAATGCAGTTCGGCCTGGCAGATTACATGGAAAGCAGCCCCGAACATTGTCACCAGCTTGCAGACTTCTACCAGGAAAAACGTGACCACTTCGCCCGGCTGCTCGACGGCTCACGCTTCCGGCTGACCCCGTCCGCCGGGACCTATTTCCAGCTGGCCGACTACAGTGAGATATCCGCCGATGCAGATATCGAATTCACGCGGTGGATGACCACGGAGAAAGGCGTCGCAACCATACCTGTTTCGGTATTCTATGAGTCCCCGCCGGAGCAGCAGTACATTCGCTTCTGTTTCGCCAAGAATGAAAACACACTGGAACAGGCTGCAGAATTACTGTGCGCGATCTGAGGCTCACACTCTTACAGGCCAACCTGCACTGGCAGGATCCGCCGGCCAATCGCGAAATGTTCGGCGAGCAGATTGCCGCGCATGCAGATCATTCGGACCTGATCGTATTGCCGGAAACGTTCACGACCGGTTTTACGATGGACGCCGTGGGTAACTGTGAGGAACCGGATGGCAAATCGACCCGGTGGCTGCAGGATATGGCCAACCGATACGACACGGCACTCTGCGGCAGCCTGGTCATCCACGATGGCCGCCACTACCGCAACCGGCTGATCTGGACACAACCGGGACAGGAACCGCAAAGCTATGACAAGCGCCACCTGTTCTGCATCGGTGGCGAACAGGAAAACTACACGCCCGGTAAACAGCGACTGGTCGTCGCACTCGGTGACTGGCGTATTTGTCCACTGATCTGCTACGACCTGCGCTTTCCGGTCTGGAGCCGGTGTAACAACGATTACGACCTGCTGATCTACGTAGCTAACTGGCCCACCGCGCGGCGCTCGGCATGGCTCAGCCTGCTCCCCGCCCGCGCGATTGAAAACCTCTGTTATGTCGCGGGGATAAACCGAATCGGGACCGACGGTAACGGCGTACACAATTCCGGCGACAGCATGATCGTCGATTACCTGGCGACGACCCTCGCCAAGGCGGGCGACACTGAAGCTGCCGTCAGCGCGGAACTGAGCCTCGACAAACTCGAACACTACCGGAAAAAATTTCCCGCATGGAAAGATGCGGACAGTTTCTCCCTGTCGGACAACGGACTTAACAGGTGATGAACGAGAATCGCCGCACCATGCGAGCGCTGCTTACTATCGTATTTATCAGCGCCATTCCGACCACCCTCATCCTGCCGATGGTACCCAGCCTCGGCACACAGTTCGGGGTAAGCCCTGCAGAACTTGGGTTCCTCGTCGGCATTTACCCGCTTATGAGCATGCTGGCATCGCCGTTCTGGGGAAAACTGAGCGATCGTTACGGGCGTAAACCTATACTTATCTGCACGCTTGCGGGCGGCGCGCTGGCTTTCCTGGTATTCGCGCTGAGCAGCTCATGGGTAGGCCTCTTTATAGGCCGCGCGATGCAGGGCCTGGCCGGCACCCCGCGCGGCATCGGTTTCGCAGCCGCCAGCGATATGGCCGGGGACAGCGAGAAGTCCTCGGGCATGGGCCGCATCGCGGCGGCCATGGCTGTTGCATTCACAGTGGGCCCGCTGATAGGCGGGCTGTTTATGGGCGAAAACCCCGACAGCTGGATTGGCCAGTTGCGAGCCTCTGTCGGCCTGCCGGGCGCGGGCTTTAACCACGTGATCCCCTCTTTAGCCGGAGTGACTTTGAACCTGATCGGTATAGGCGTTGTCGTCACTGGTTTCAAGGAAACCCTGGTACAGACTGAAGCGAAAACCCATTCCGAAAAAGCTGAAACTGAAACGCACAGTTTCGGCGAAGCTATTTTTCATGTCAGCGTGCTGCTGGCTATCGCGTTCTTTTTACTCTCGGGATTTATCCAAAACAGCCTGATGTTTTCCTTTACGTTATGGGCCGACCTGACGCTGGGCTGGACGGCACAGCTGATCGCCTGGTCCGGGGCATTTATCGGGGTCGGTTTCGCGATCGGCAGCGGCCTGGTTCTGCGGCCGCTGGTTCGCCGTATCGGGCAGGAAAAAACGGTGCTAACGGGGGCGCTGATAGATGCCTCCGGGCTGGTAATTTTTTTAGTTTTCCAGGCGACGCCGCTGATTGCACTGCTGGGCCTGACGGTCGCGTCACTGGGCGGGTCACTATGGTCCACCACTATCCTCGGGCTAATGTCACGGCAGATTGACCCTGCGGACCAGGGTCTGGCGCTGGGCGTTGCAAACGGTGCCGCGTTGCTTGGCAGGGTTATGGGTCCGGCTTTCGCGGGGCTTATGGCGGGCAGCGTAGATCCCGGCGCGCCGTTCATGATCATACTTGGCTGCGTACTGATGGCCGTTGTGCGCGGCGCTACGCTCGTCCGCGCACACGCAAAGAAGTATCCCGGCTAGCGCAGTTCGAGCGTTGCCCGTTTGTTCGTAAGCTCGCCGATTTCGCCACTGCCGAGAAAAGCCATCGCTGCCTCATCCGATTTTATATAAGCATCGAGAAATGCTGTGGTCACACCATTACTGATGTTGAGCGCATCGAAGTCGGGTGGGCCCGAGCCCGGAATATCCTCACGGCAAATAACACCGCCGAAGTAATGGTTCGACCCGTCCATATATAAGTAGTGGCGCGGCTGGTCGTGCCGTTCGGCAGTGACCGGCAAATACCAGGCACTCTTGCTCTTAACCCCGTCCCGGGCACCGGTAGTGCTGAAATCGTCAGAACCCGTCACAATCAGCGTCGGCACCCGCGCCAGGCGCCAGGGTTCCTCAGGCATGATCCGGTTATTACTTGGTTCGCTGATCAGTATCAGGATCTCGAAGCGATCTTCGTCCGAGGAAAGCGTGAAGTTGTCTACCGGGTTAGTCATCGATACCCCGTTCAATGTCATCGCCGTACCGGCGCCCATCGAATGACCCGCCGCAATCAACCTTCCGGCATCGATTTTTCCGGCCAGGGCCGGCACTTTGTTTTCCAGTTTGTCGAGCGATGCGAGGATGAACTGGATGTCCCTGGGTCGGCTGGTGACGACCTTGTTCATGATGGCCAGCGTTACGCCCTTCATCGTGAAGCCGAGATCGCGGGAGTCCATGTGGGTCGGTTGCAGCACCACGTAACCGTGGGAAGCCCAGTGGTCCGCGAAGCCCGCATAAAGACCAGGGGAGCAGCCGTTACCGTGCGAAAACATGATGAGCGGATACGGTCCGCCGGTGGACGGGAAAACAGCCCGAACGCGTAGTTCTTTGTTGAATTCGTCAAAATTCAGTGTGGTCTGCTCAACGACAGTAACGTCCAGCGGACCACGCTCGGTTCGGTAGGCATTGCGGATGTCTGTTTCCGATCTGTGTCCCGGTGACGTGCAGGACGTAATAAAGACAGCGCCGACAGCGGCCAGCGCTATACACAGCAGCCTGGAGGGTATATGCATCGACCTTAGCTCCACTGCCCGATAATGAAGCCCATCAGGCCGAAAGACACAATGTTGTAGCAGGAATGGATGGCAATCAGTATGCGCGGACGCCTTTCAAACAGGTTAACAATCGCGAGAGCCGTCATGACGAAACTAAAGGCCAAAAGCATACCGAGCTGCAGCCCTTCGATCCCGGTCGCAGTCGGGCCCATTAAACCAGCCAGCATCGACGCGGCCAGTAACTGAAAGAAAAAGCCGGCCGTAAAGGTTCCCACGGGGTTAGGTATCTGGTCGCCTGTAACGGGGATGCCGGATGCCCTGCGCCAGGGTTTACCGAGAAACGCCGGCGAATACCAGAAGCCGCCCAGCAGAAGTGCGGCGACGGTGGCACCGAATACCACCAGCAGATTTATCGTCGCGAAGTGAATTGTAAATTCCATGATCCATTCTTTCCTGTGTGCATAGGGGGCGAATAGGCGGGATTATAGCGGCAGTCGATTGACAGAAGCACACGGATACACCATCTTCTGCCGCAGCAGTAACTTAGATCGATATTCAGGCATGAAACGTTTACTTGTTTTCCAGCACGTACCGCATGAAATTCTGGGCACCTTCAACCCGTTGTTGAAGGATGCAGGGTTCCGTATACGCTATGTCAATTTTGGCCGGACGCCGGATGAACAACCGAATGTAGACAAATACGACGGGCTTATCGCCCTCGGCGGCCCCATGTGTGTCGATCAATCGGATAAATACCCCCACCTGAAAACCGAGATAGCTGCGATCGAAACGGCCATAGAACACGGTAAACCGGTGTTCGGCATATGTCTCGGCGCACAGCTCATCGCAGCCGCACTGGGCACCCGTGTGTACAGGAACCCGGTAAAGGAAATCGGCTGGTATGACGTTACGCCGACCCCGGATGGCGAGAAGGACCCCCTGTTCAGCAGTTTCGACGGTACCGAAAAAATATTTCAGTGGCACGGCGACACCTTCGATATTCCCAGAGATGCAGCGCACCTGGCCACATCGCCCGACTGCACGAACCAGGCCTTCCGCTACGGCGATAGAACCTATGGCCTGCAGTTTCACCTCGAGGTCGACGCACCCCTGGTGCAGCGGTGGCTGAAAACACCGGTGCACACGAAAGAACTGGATGCCCTGGCAGATGAGCGAATGAACGCCACAAGAATTCTTGCAGACACACCCCGCTATATCGACAGGACCACCGACCTGGGCGACCGCCTGTTCGGTGAGTTCATCCGCCTGTTCAGTTCCAAAGTCAGGCGCGTGACCCTGCCGTCGCGCTAGGCTTTGGCAAAAATAGCTATATATTTACTAATATAAACAATAGCTTATACTATAAAAGGCAGTAACCCTTGACTCTTGACCAGACTCTAGGGTTTAAGATTCGCCCATGGACACACCCGCTAATCCCTCCCGGCTCACAATCGGCCGGCTCTCGCGGCAGGCCGGAGTCGGTATAGACACCGTCCGCTTCTACGAGAGACGTGGTCTGCTGCCCTCGCCTGCGCGTTCCGCCTCCGGTTACCGGCTTTACGGCGAAGATACTATCGCCCGGATTCGTTTCATACGCCGCGCGAAAGGACTGGGCTTTACGCTGGATGAAATCGAAACCCTCTTGCGCCTGCAGGATCAGGGCGGTAAAAAATCGGCGGTGCGCAAGCTCACGGAAAACAAACTTGCACAAATAAACACCAAGATCGATGACCTGGAGCGCATGCGCGAAGTCCTGAAACAATTGTCGAGCGAGTGCAACGGTAGAGGTAATGTGGACAGTTGCCCGATTATCGAAGCGCTGGCAAGCGAGGAAGAATAGATATGGGCACCCGGGCTTTAAGTGGCGAAGCTGAGAAACTGATCATTCCGGTATCCGGAATGACCTGTGGCGCCTGCGCCGCCCGTATAGAAAAAGCTATGCACCGGGTACCTGGCATTACGGATGCGAACGTCAATTTCGCCACCGAGAAAGCGAACGTGGAATGGGATCCTGCCGTGCTTTCGAGCGGCGATGTTGCGGCCGTTATCGACAAGGCCGGCTTCGATGTCGTGGTAGAAGAATTTGTGTTTGATATCGAAGGAATGACCTGCAGCGCATGTGCCGCACGTATCGAAAAGGTACTTAACAAGCTGCCTGGCGTACTCAAGGGCAGCGTAAATTTTGCTTTGGAAAAAGGTCATGTCACGGCAGTTGCCGGCGCCGTTACGCTGGCATTGCTGGCCAAACATATACAGGGTGCGGGCTTCTCAGCCATCGCATCAGACGATGCGCCCGGCGCCGAGGAAGCGCAACTCGCCCGCGAAGAACAAAAGCTTGCCCTTGAGCTGCGCACACTGAAGATCTCCATCGCACTGACGGTGCCGCTGTTACTGCAGATGATCCTGCAGTTCATGGGTTTCGACAACACGCATTTCGGGCCGGAGCTCGAAGTCCTGCTGGCAACGCCAGTGCAGTTCGTTATCGGCGCGCGTTTCTACAAAGCGGCACTGAATGCACTGCGTGCGGGTGCCGCGAATATGGATGTGCTCGTCGTACTCGGAACCACCTCGGCCTATCTCTATAGCTGGTACCTGATCGCTACCCTCGGCGCGGGGGCGGAAGGCGAACTGTACTTCGAGGCCTCCGCAACGATCATCACGCTGGTGCTGGTCGGCAAGTATCTCGAGTCCCGCGCCAAACGCAGCACTACCGAGGCGGTGCGGCAACTCATGGAACTGCGGCCCGCGGTCGCACGGGTCAGGCGGGACGGCCAGGAAACAGAAGTGCCAATCACCGAAGTCGGCCGCGGCGACCTCGTGATCGTAAAGCCCGGCGAGAACCTGCCGGTCGACGGCATAGTCGCGGAAGGCAGCAGCGAGATCGACGAATCGCTGATCACGGGTGAAAGCATCCCGGTCCTGAAGAATCCGGAGGACACCGTAACCGGCGGCTCCATAAACGGCACCGGCCTGCTCGTGATCGAAGCGACTGCGGTGGGTGACGATTCGACACTCGCGAAAATTATTCGCCTGGTCGAAAACGCCCAGGCCGGGAAAGCGCCGGTACAAAAACTGGTGGACCGGATCAGCGGAATATTTGTGCCGGTCGTGGTTACGATCGCCCTGCTGACCTTCGGTATCAGTTTCTGGCTTTCCGGCAACGCGGGCGAGAGCCTGATCGCCTGTGTGTCGGTACTGGTAATCGCCTGCCCCTGTGCGCTGGGCCTGGCCACGCCGACGGCCATCATGACCGGCACGGGTGTGGCGGCACGGCACGGTATTCTGATCAAGGACATACAGGCGCTGGAACACGCTCACCGCCTGAACGCCATCGTGTTCGACAAGACCGGAACGCTGACCGAGGGTCACCCTGCCGTAACCGACATACATACCCTGACCGGTACCGAAGCAGAATTGATCCGGCTCGCCGCGACGGTGCAGCAGGGCAGCGAGCATCCGCTCGGCCAGGCGGTACTGGCAGCGGCGGCTGAACGCAACATCGAGCCGCTGGCATTAAGTGACTTCGCAAGCCACACCGGCAGCGGCGTGGAAGGCCGGGCCGGCAAAACTCAGGTGCGCATCGGCAACCGGCTGTTCGTCGCCGACGGCGGAATCGATACGCAGCCTGCGGAAAAAATAGCTACCGAATGGGAACAGCTGGGCCGTACCGTTATCTGGGTTGCGGCGGACGAGTCACTTACGGGCATCATGGCACTGGCGGACCCGTTACGGCCTGAATCAACTGCCGCCATTACACAACTCGGCGACATGGGAGTACGTACCCTGTTGTTATCCGGCGACGCTGAACCGGTCGCGCAGGAAATCGCCCGCCAGGCAGGTATCGACAAGGCCTACGGTGGCGTGAGGCCGGACGCCAAAGCACAACGTATTGAAGACCTTGCCGCTGAAGGCTACAAGGTCGGCATGATCGGCGACGGCATTAACGACGCACCGGCACTGGCGGCTGCCGATGTCGGAATTGCGATGGGCAGCGGTACGGATATCGCGATGGAAACCGCCGGCATTACGCTGATGCGCTCGAATCCGCTGCTGGTGCCGGCCGCCATCGACGTGAGCCGCGCAACCTGGGCAAAGATCAGGCAGAACCTGTTCTGGGCATTCATATATAACGTCATCGGCATTCCGCTTGCGGCACTGGGCCTGCTTAGCCCCACGATTGCGGGCGCCGCGATGGCAATGAGCAGCGTCAGCGTCGTCAGCAATTCACTTTTTCTCAAACGCTGGACACCTAAATTGTAAAAATACTCAGGAGCACACCGTGGAACAGATAAAACTGCAAGTTGAAGGCATGACCTGTGGAGGTTGCGTCAAGAGCATCCAGAATGCGCTTACAGCCCGCGACGGGGTAAGCGAGGCCAGCGCCGACCTCGACAACGCGACCGTGACCGTGGATTTCGACCCGGCAATTATCCAGGAAATTGCGATTCGCACCGCAATAGAAGATGCGGGTTTTGATGTAGCGGCATAGAAACCGTTACTGAATACTTAACACTGCGCGCTCGCTGACCGTGCGGGCTTTCAGTAACCCGGCAACGGACTCATCGTTGCGCACGTAAAAGTTGAGAAAGGCAGTCGACAGCTCGAGGAACAGCTCCATCGCCTCATGGTCCGGGTTGTCCCCTGCTTGCCTGTGAATTAATCCGCCGAACTGGTGATCGAGCCCCTGGACAGTCAACAGGTAGCGCTTGCCCGGCACCGGTGAGTCGGCTTCCAGAACCTCGTTCTGGTAGGTCGCAGGCCTGCGGCCATCCCCCATCAGCCCGTAGTCTTCCGGCCCGGTGGCCATGAATACCGGGTGCGAACCGCCCAGCCACAGGTCCTCAGGCATCAGCGCCATCTTGCCCGGGTCGCTCAACAGCACCGTTGCGCTGAAACGATTCTCGTCGACATCCTTGATTTCATCCGTCTGCGGATTACGGATTTTCAGGCCGGTCATCAGCAGGGCCGTCTGGGTACCTACCGAATGGCCGGCCGAAACAAGCTGCGCCGTATCCATTCGTCCTGCCAGTCCGGGCACCTGCGCCGCGATGCCCTCGAGCTGATCTGCAACCGCCATGACGTCCCGTGCGCGGCTGTCGATAATCTCCAGCATGTGCGCCTCGGATTTTGGTGTTTCGGCATAATTCGCGTCACGATGGCTCGGCAGGATAACGACATAACCGTTTGCAGCCCAGTGCTGTGCTACCGGGTCGTATTTCGTACCCGCCGAAAATGTACCGTGCGAGAGAATGATGACCGGCGCCGGCTCACTGCCGGATGCATATGCGACGCGCAGGGGCAGCGTACGGCTGGCTTCCACCTCAATACTGGTGTCCGTGACTATTACTTCGTCCGCCTGGGCCGGTGCAGCAGTCGAGAACAGCATTGTCAGGACTGCTAAAGAGTGTCGCGCTGTATGTCCCACCCGCTGCATCATTTTCACAGTGCCAATCAGTGAGCGGCCACCACCGGCTCATCGCCGGGTTTACCGCCGGGCCAATAGATTCGGCAGACGACTGCCAGTAAGGCGACAAACCCATTGAAAAAGCCCAGCAGCACAAACGGCGCATAACCGCCTATGGAATCGAAGGCCTTGCCACCGAAATAAACTGCGACAAATATGCCGATTGCACCGAAGGTATTGAACATACCCACTACCGAACCGCGCTTCAGTTTCGGTGCCTCGGCGCTGACGAGGAGTGTGGCGCCGAGAAACGCACTGATCTGGCCCAGGCCCAGTAACACGAACATGAATATTGCCTCCGTGCTGAGCGGGAAACCGTCGGTTTTTATCATCGTCGCTTCGTCGATGAAATAGGTGGCCCCGTACCCAATCGCTGCCGATGCCATACAGATGATGACGGCGGTTACGCGATTTAACTTGCGCATCATGAAGCCTAGTATCGGCAAATAGACGAGCGAAGCGCCGCCGGTCACCGCAAATATCGCTGCGCCCTTGCCGGAAGCCGTCGCGAAGTCCAGACCGTGGTATTTCATCGCCACGGTCGCGCCCCACAGCACGGTAAATGTGCCGAGTATGACCTGGTCACTGCGCGCGACAAATGCGCAGCAGTAGGACAGTGCTATACGCGGGTTTTTTATGGCCTCACTTATCCCGCTTGTGATCAGTTCCGAAATTGGCGGCCGTTCTTCCTTTGTGCCCGGAGTGCCCCCTTTCAGGCCGAGGTAAAAAATGATGCCTGAAGCAAAGCATATGCCTGCGATGACGAAGTGCGTAATCTTACTTGCGGCCAGCGGATCATAGCCCCTGCTTACCAGAAATGGTGCGAGGTTAGCGGCTATTACGGCAGTAATGACGACGACACCCAGGCCATTAAAAATACCGCCAATCGCGACGAACATGCTGCGCGTACGATCGCCCGAGTAATCGGCGATCAGGGTACCAACCATGCCGGTACCCATGCCCAGGCCGAATGCGTAGATGGCCCTGTATACCAACAGCTCGTTCAAACTGGTGGCAAATGGATACAGCAAGTAGCCGATACCCATGATGATGACACCGACGGAAACCACTTCCCGCCGGCCGATACGATCAGCCGCTATGCCCGCGATAAAGAACACGATGATCTGGACGATCTCGGAAATGATGACCAGGTCTTTAGACGCATCACCCATCTGCTCGATGGGAATCCCCATGGCCTTGAGCACCTGCGCCGTGCCAGTCGACACGAAGGTCAGCAGGCCAATCATTGCAAACGAGGCATAAAGAAAAGTAACCGCGTTAAGTTTCGAAATCCCGGGTGCGAGATCGAGAAACCACAGCCTTTCGGTTTTCCCCTGCCAGCCTGCGTCCCGGCTATTCTGATCCGACATGCGTTGCTATCTCCGTTTGTGCCAGCGCATTATGCCCTGCTGTGAAAAGCTGAGCCTTATCACATGATGATATGTATCGACTTCGACCGAGTGTAACTGAGCACTTCCTCGAGGCACTCCTCGCGCCCGAGTCCGCTGTTTTTCCAGCCGGCGAAACCCGTGCCCATGTAGTGCCGGCCGGTGCCGTTGATCCAGACGCACCCGGACTCCACCCGCCTTACTGTATCCATGGCCGTCCGGATGTCATTGGTCCAGACCGCAGCCGTCAGGCCCATATCCAGGTCGTTGGCCATCGCGATGGCTTCTTCGCGGTCACTCCACTTCAGGATCGAGAGCACGGGCCCGAACACTTCTTCGCGCGCGACGCGCATATCCATCGTGACATCCGCGAAGACCGTCGGGCGAACCCAGTAACCCTTCTCAAATTCCTTGCCTTCCGGACGGCCGCCGCCCGTTACCAGCCGCGCGCCCTCCTGCTGCGCCGATTCGATTAAACCCATCACATGCTTGTAATGACCCTCGGAATTGACCGGACCCATGCCCGAGTCATGGTCGAGCGGATCGCCTACCTTGATGGCATTGACCTGGGCTTCGATATCTTCGATTACCTGGTCGTATAAAGATTCGTGCAGCATCAGCCGGCTGGTCGAACCGCAGGACTGGCCCGACCAGGCGAAATTCATACCTGCCACTGCCGCATTCGCGACTGCCTTCGGATCGGCATCCGGAAACGCAATGAAGGGGTTCTTGCCGCCAAGTTCAAGTGAAATATGTTTTACCGCAACTTCGGCCGCGGAGCGCTGAATGGCAAGCCCGGTTGGCACTGATCCCGTGAAACCGATGCGCGGCACCTGCGGATGGCGGACTATCGCATCGCCGACAACAATACCTTCACCCGAAACAAAATTGGCCACGCCGGACGGCAAAACTTCGTGGCAAATTTCCGCCATGATCGATGCTGAAAGCGGACTCTGGTCTGGTGATTTTAGAACGACGCAGTTGCCGGCAAGCAAGGGCGCACTCAGGTGTGCACCTGCAAACAGGAAAGGATGATTGAAAGGCACGATACGCCCGACCACGCCATAGGGCTGACGCATGGTGAAGTGAATATTTTCGGAAGTGGCCGGGACGCTTTCACCCTTGATCTCTATCCCCAGGCCTGCAACGAAATTCATGTAGCCGGACGCGAGCACGATATCGCCCCCGAGGCTCGCGATGGTATTACCCGTATCGGCAGCTTCGAGCGGCAACACGTCGTCTGCACGCCGTTTCATCTCGGTCGTGAGTGCGCGCAACAACTCACCGCGTTCCCAGACCGAACGGGTGCCCCACTCCGCCTGCGCCGCGGCAGCCGCTTTTACGGCCCGGTCGACATCGGATACCGTGCCGGCGGGCACACGACCGTGGACTTCGCCGGTGGCCGGATTGACCGAATCCATCCACTCGCCGCTATCGCTCTCCGTGAACTCCCCGCCGATGTACATTGGCCGGTCCCCGAACTGGGTGGACATGCCGTTTCTCCATTTTTTTTGCTTATTTGCCTGCCCGTGCACAAAAATGCCGCACGGCGCAACGATAAAGGGACTCTGGCTGAATACGCGGTTAAACCGGCGGCCGCGTCCGACTAGCGGCTTGGGTCTGTCAGTGGATGCCTGCTTCCGCAGTCTTAGCTGTCGCTGGCGACTGCTTCGGCCCGTACTTGAGTACGAGTATGCTCAGCACGAGTATTACCCCGTTCGCCGATGCGACCAGGGCAAACGGTGCCGATTGCCCGAACATGTCGCCGAGCTGCCCGCCGACCAGCCCGACACCGAGAATGCCGATCGCGCCGAACAGGCTGAACAGACCGATGACTGCACCCCGCCCCTTGAGTGGCGCTTCGGAACCGATCAGCGTCAGCGAAGCCAGGTTTGCTGACATCTCACCCATACCGATCAGTACAGCGACCGGCCAGATCATGGGACCCATGGGGTCCTCGAGGAAAAACAGACTGGCATAGCCCACGCCCGCAAGCACCATAGCGAACGCCAGCCCCGTCACCCGGTCGATGCGATCGAGGATAAACCCAAGCACCGGCAACCAGCACAACGCGAATACCTGGATGATGACGTAGAACTTGATCGCGTTCGCCATCGCGTCCTTGATATCCAGCCCGGACTCGAGGCCCGCCGTTTTCATGTAGAGAACGAAGAATGCGCTGAGCACGGCCATGTCGCCGCGTGCCACGACGGCCGCCGCATAAGCAAGCGCCACCCGAATTCGCTTCGCCTCCTTGATGCCGACCTTTAAGGTGGTCAACAGTTTGTCGCGTTCCTCTACACGCGCGGGTGGCCCCGACTTCAGCCCCATCGCCAGCACGAACGAAACGACCAGGCAGATGCCGGCAGCGGTCCAGATCCAGTACTGCGCAACTTTCAGCGCATCGCCGCCCGTCGCGTCCATCAGGAACTGGCCCAGGAAATTCATGGGCTGCATGATCAGGATAAAGCCCAGTCCGTTGAGCGTGAAGCAGACCGCGATCATCTTGCCCCGCGATCGCTCCATCGGATAGTCGTTGGCCACCGATGGCAGCATCGCCGTGTTGCAGGCCAGCCCGATCGCGAAAATCGCCCGGTACAGCAACAGTTCCTCAGGAGACCTCGCGAACGGATAAAGAACGTACCCGATCGCGAAAAACACGAACGCGGCTACATAAAGAGGTTTACGTCCGATTTTGTCGGACATCGATCCAATCAGGCCGATAATGCTGATGACGATAACCTCGGAAATCGCCGTTAACTGCCCGGCCAGGGACGCCTGTTCGTCCGTGGGAATTTTCAGCACTTCCTCGAACAGGAAGGCCTGGCTCACATTGACGAAACTCATCATTGCGATGCCGAAGAACGAACCGAACAGTAGTGTATAAACGTTAAGGTTACTGACGCCCGGCACGATCCAGAGGTTCAGTCGCCGGGGCCCGAACAGGTTCCCGCTTTCTCCTGCGGTCGATGCGTCCGGGCTGGAATCACTCATCTGATATCTGTCCTGAAAAGTTGTGACGGGAATACGCCCCGTACGCACATGCTTATAGACCGGCGCGTCGCGAACAATCGGACCGGCACAGCACGTTCAACCTGCAAACAGCGGCACAGAATTATGCAACCTCGGCAGCGCGAGCGTTTCGCTGCGCGAAATAGAGTAAGAGAGCTACAACCAGCACCACAACATTTGCAATGGCCACCAGTGCGAACGGCCCCGTCGGTCGCCACAAGTCGAACAGCTGACCTCCAGCCCAGGCTACGGCCATGATTCCCACAGCACCAAAAAGGCTGAACATGCCAATCACTGACCCGCGTCCTTTGACGGGGGCTTCGCTACCGACGAGCGATAGTGACGCGAGGTTGGCCGATATTTCCGCGAATCCAACCAGAATTGCTGACCCCCACATTAAATTGCTTTCAAGTGGGTTCGGAAGAAAAACCAGCGAGCCATACCCGCAAGCGCCAATAACCATGGCCGCAGCCAGGCACAACAGGCGATCAAAATAGTCGAAAAGGATCCCCGCAACAATTGCGCCAAGCAAAGCAGCGCCCTGAATGGTTGCATAAAAGAGGAACGCCCTACCCTGTGCATAGCTTTCATCGAGGCCTTGCTCTACGCCAATGGTGAACAACCACAGCGTAAAAAATGTACTTACAACAGCTAAGTCGCCCCGGGATACCAGTGCAGCAAAATAAGCTAAAGCAATGCGCGGCTGTTTCGCTGCTTTCAGACCTACTTTTAGCGTCGTAAGCAGCGGTTCACGTTGCGCCACCTGCGCAGGCGCGCCCTTTTTCAGGCCGCCGGCGGCTGCCACGGCCACGATGACACAAAGACCTGCCACGACCCAGCGTACATAAGTTACGGCTTCCGGTGTCGTGAATCCGGCATTCTCGAACCAGCCCTGCAATGGCCGGAACAAAAACATAAAAAGCAGGAACAGCCCGAGCCCGTTGAAGAACATGGTGACCGCGATCATGCGACCACGACCGCTCTCCTCCGGGTAGTCATTTGCGACCGCCGCCAGCATCGCCGTGGCGGATGCGGCTCCAACAGCGAAAACGAGCCTGTACATCAGTAGCTCGCTTTCCGAATTCGCCAGGGGATAAAGAAAATGCCCAATAGCTAACAAGAGGAAAGCAAGTGCATAAAATGGACGTCGCCCAAACTTGTCAGACATCGCTCCGATGGGAGCGATACATAAAATCACGACGATTTCGTGCGACACGACCAGAGTAGATGAAAGCCGGCCAACTTCATCTTGCGCGATTCCCAGAATTTCCCTGAACAGGATAGGCGCCTGCGCGTTCATGAAACTCATGACGGCAATACCGAAGAACGACGCGAAGAACAGCGTGACGACATTGATCGGCCGCACGCCCGGAACCATGCGAATGGGCCCCAGCTTCATTACTGGTTCGTCCTTAGTGCTGTCTGCAGTGGTTGACATATGTGCTCGTAGTGAATCTTGTGAGATCAGGGTTGCGGCATCATGGTCGCGCCTCCTGTCCCCTTCAGCGGCGGCTGGCGGGCTGTCCATAGTGCGGTACAGGCAGGGAACATGCAATCTGCCGTGCGTCACAGGTTACTATTCGCTGCCGGGCATTATTTGGTTTTTGACGGGGCAGGAATATATATCATGATAAAAAAAGTATTAGTCGGATTACTCTCTCTTGTTGTCATTGCCTGCGTGATCGGTGGCATCCTGCTGTACAACGCGGTCTATAAAGATATAGACGAACATTTTGCCGGCACCTGTACAGCACTTCCCCTGCCGGGCAGTGCCGAAGACAACCAGATCGACCGCGAACGAGGGTTCGCCTATATGTCGGTACTGGACAGGGCCGCGACGGCCAGCGGCGAAAAAACCTTGCCCGGTCAGATCATGCGCCTGGACCTGAATGCACCGGAACCGCAGGCCGTCTACGCACTGCTCGATCCGCCCGAGGGATTTCATCCCCATGGCCTCAGTCTCTTTATCGATGAAGCCGGGCAGCGGCACCTCGTTGTCATTAACCATCCGGAAAACCGGGGCGTCGACGAGGAACATATCGAACGTTTCATCGAACAGTCGCCGGGCAAGTTTAAACATGCCGAAACTTTCAGCAGCCCGCTGATCACCCGACCCAACGACCTGGTCGCCGTCGGACCGCGGGAATTTTATGTCGCGCAGGACACCGGCCAGGGCACGGGTATCACCGATACGCTGCTGGTCTATTTTGACGGCGCTGACTACACGGTTATTGCCGAAGACATTAAATCGGGTGGCGGGATCAACCGCTCGGCCGACAACAGCACGCTTTATGTCGCTGAAACCAGCTCAAAAAATATCCGGGTGATTACGCGCGGCGCCGACGGTGGAATTGCAGCCACTCGTAACATTGCACTGCCCACTTCACCCGACAATATAGATGTGGCCGAGGACGGTTCGCTCTGGATCGGGGCGCATTCGAACCTGACTGCACTGGTAATGCATTTCATCGTCGGCAGCAACGCACCGACGCAGATTTTACGGGTGGACCCGAACTCGGCAGACCCCGCAGTCGAAGAGGTTTATCTCAACAAGGGCACGGAAATCACATCAGGCAGCGGTGGCTCTACCTGGGGCAGGAAACTGCTTATCGGCTCGATTACGGCCGAAAAGATCCTGATTTGCGACAGGGATTGAAGTGCGGAATTAGCCCAGCAGTATTCGGTCGACAATAGCGCCGACGAGCAACAGGCCGAGCTGCACAATCGACGCGGCGAAAGTACGCCAGGACTGGGGAATATTCGGTTTTATATGCAGCCGGATTGTTTCACGCAGAAAATAAATACCACCCGATACGGCGCCCAGGAAATAAATCCAACCCATGCCGTAAAAAACCGGCACCAGCGACAAGAGCACCAGTGCGACGACATGTGCGAGGATGGTCCAGGTTGCAACGTGATCTTCGACGACTACCGGCAACATGGGCACGCCGGCTTTTTCGTAATCGCTACGGCACGCAATAGCTAGCGCCCAGAAGTGTGGCGGCGTCCAGAGGAACAGGACCACTGCCATAATCCATGCGGCCGGCACAATATTGACATCAACCGCAGCGGCACCAGCAAGCACTGCGAAACTGCCGGCGAGGCCGCCGATGACGACGTTCCAGACAGTGCGTCGCTTTAACCAGATCGTGTAGACGACGCCATAACAAAAAGCGCCGAGGAACAGGTAAAAAGCCGCCATGACGTTCGTTGCCATTGCAAGGGCCAGGACTGCAAACATCGAGACCAGGATGATCGCGCTCAGCCAGTACGTGTTGGCCGAAAAACGCCCCGTAACGAACGGCCGCATTTTCGTACGCCGCATTTGTGAGTCGATATCCCGTTCGTATAGCTGGTTGAATGCACCGACGCTGGATGATGCAAGCAATACTGTTACGCCCAGCACCAGCACCTGCCACCCGCTGAGGTTTTCACCAGGCGTCATTGCAAACCCTGCAAGGGCGCAAAGCATAATCAGGAATCCCAGCCGCACTTTTGCGGCCGAGTAAATAAGCTTTAAGGTTTCGGCCATCGATTCGCTATATCCGGCCCGCAGCAAACTCCCGCGAACCGCTATTGAAAGAGCCGGAGATTATAGCGAAAAATCCCGGTCCGCCAGAACGAGAGCGAGCGGAATTGTTGCGCAAGGGGTAAGCAGGGCACGCCACCAGGCCGGGTTAAAGGTGCCATAAGAACCTGTTTGTGACGCCGTTCACGGTTGCTTATATGGCTATTAATAACTAAAGTTATCAATGCTTTATACAATACTTGCCGGATATAATTTCAAGTTATAGCGCGATAACAACAACTACGTTCACAGCCCCGCTGAAGGCCTATACCTTAAGCCTCCCGAAACCAATATATGGCTTTTTGCATACGGGCAATGCACGGACTGGCACCAATAGATTCGGACCTCGCCGCGGCTCTTGAACCGGGTTCCGCGGATGCGGCTGCCCTCACGCTCGACGAGGAGCAGTCACGCAAGGCTGCCATCTCACACTGCAACGAATTGTTTGCCACCCTGCCTGCAGAAGAACGGGTCGCATGGGCGCTGCACAATCTGCCCGGCCAACATGTGCTCAGCTCCAGCTTTGGTGCCCAGGCAGCGGTTTCACTGCACATGGTTGTCAGCCAGCAACCCGATATCCCGGTGATTGTCATCGATACCGGCTACCTGTTTCCCGAAACCTACCAGTTTATCGATGAGCTGACCGAACGTCTCCGCCTGAACCTCAATGTCTGCCGCAGCAAGACCAGCCCGGCATGGCAGGAAGCCCGCTACGGTGAGCGCTGGAACCAGGGACTGGAAGGGATCGCGGCGTATAACCGGGAAAACAAGGTCGAACCCATGGAACGCGCCCTGCGCGAACTGAATGTCAGCACCTGGTTTGCCGGCCTGCGCCGCAACCAGTCGACGTCACGCGCCGAGGTGCCTTTCCTTAACTGGTCGCGCGGCGAGCGCTGGAAGGTGCATGCCATAGCCGACTGGGGCGACCGCGACATATACAACTACCTGAAGAAACACGATCTCCCTTATCACCCGCTCTGGGAACAGGGTTATGTTTCCATCGGCGATGTGCACACCACAAAGTCACTGAATGACGTCGACTCGGCCGAAGAGACCCGCTTTTTCGGTCTTACCCGTGAGTGCGGCCTGCACGATATAGACCTGTCCACGGTCTGACACGGATAACGCTTTTTAGCCAGGTTGCCGGGCCCTGCTTCAGGCAGCCGATCCGAACTCGTCTTCGCAACCGCCGCGCAGGGGCAGGCTGGTTTTATCGAACAATGCATCGACCTCGGCCTGGGATTCGAGGCTGGCGGCGCGTTGCGTCAGTTCGGGCAGCAGGTGCGGTGCAAACAGCGAGGCAAAATCGACCATATAACCGCGCAACACGCTGTCGCGGCGGAACCCTATCCAGGTTGTGACACGCGGAAACAGACCTACCGCATCGAGCGCAACCAGATCGTCCTTGTCCTGGCATTCCCAGGCCATCGCCGCCACGACACCAACACCCATGCCCATGCGAACGTAGGTCTTGATAATGTCAGCATCGCGCGCGGTGAAAACGACATCCGGTTCCAGTCCCTGCTCTGCAAACGCCTTCTTGAAGGACGATTCACCGGTCAGGCTGAATACGTAGGTGACCAACGGATACTGGGCAAGTTTTTCGAGCGTCAGTGGCTCCTTGCTGGTCGCCAGTTCATGATCTTTCGGTACCAGGACAATCCGGTCCCAGTCATAACAGGGCAGCAGTGCCAGGTCGGGGAACAGGTCGTAAGCGCCGGTGGCAATCGCAAAATCGACCCGGTTGGCTGCAACCAGTTCAGCGATCTGCTCGGATGTGCCCTGGTGTAATTCCAGGTTGACCTTTGGATAGCGGTTCCGGAACTCCTGGATAACATCGGGCAGCACGTAACGTGCCTGGGTATGGGTCGTCGCAATGGCCAGCGTACCTTCCTGCTCCTGGGACAGGTCGCTCGCCAGGCTGCGGATATTTTCCACTTCGCGCAGGATGCGCCGGGAACGCGCGATAACCTCGTGGCCGGCCGGGGTAATCGAGGCCAGGCTCTTGCCCTTGCGCGTAAACAACTGGATGCCGAGCTCCTGCTCCAGCAGTTTCAATTGCTTGCTGATGCCAGGCTGGCTCGTGTACAGCCGCTCTGCAGCGGCCGTAATATTCAGGCCACTGTCCGCAATGCCCAGCAGGTATCTGAGTTGCTGTAGAGTCATATTCGGGCTCGGAAAAATGGCTGCAGGCCAACAGGGGAGGCTATATAACCATTTGTTACATAGGCTGTCAAACAACGCGTCGGGGTTATAGCGCTTTATAGCTCGTTGGTATATGTCCAGAAAAAGATATTATTTTTTAGGAGCTTGCCATGTGCGACTCTACGCGACCCCAATTGTTTTGGTAGCAAGATGGACTATTTCCCGCTGTTTGCCCGCCTGACCGGCGCGCCCTGCCTGGTGGCAGGCGGCGGCCAGGTCGGTCTGCGCAAAGTGCGCCGGCTACTGAGCGCCGGCGCCGCGGTCGAGGTCGTGGCGGACGAGTTCATCCCGGATTTCGAGGCGCTGGCCACGGACCCGCGGCTGACCCTGCGCCGCGCGCGCTTCGATGCATCTTTGATTAGAGAGCACCTGTTGATTTTTGCGGCAACCGGCGACCCGGCTGTCAATGCAGAAATTGCGGCCGCCGCCGCGGCCGCAAACCGCTTCTGCAATGTCGTGGACGATGCCGAACTGTCGAGTGCGATCATCCCCGCGGTGGTCGACCGTACCCCCCTGCTTGTTGCCGTCTCCACGGGCGGCGAATCGCCGGTAATGGCCACGCGCGTGCGCCAGCAAATCGAAAGTTTGTTACCGCATTCCACCTCAAGGCTGGCACGCTTCGCCGGCGAATGGCGAACGGCTGTCAAGCAAACGTTTGCCGATGCCGACAAACGCCGGCACTTCTGGCAGGACATGTTGACGGGCCCGCTTGCCCACAAAGTGCTGGAAGGCGACATGGAAGGCGCGCGGGAAATCATGGAGCGAGGACTCGCGGCAACGCCCCCGGCCAGAGGAGTGGCCTGGATCGTCGGCGCGGGGCCGGGCGATCCTGAACTGCTGACGCTGAAAGCTTTACGCCTGCTCGGGGCCGCCGACGTGGTGCTGCACGACCGGCTGATTGCGCCTGAAATCCTGGCTTACGCGCGCAGGGATGCGGAGTTCATACCGGTCGGCAAACAGGCCGGCCGGGAATCGATCGGTCAGCAGGAAATTAACGATTTACTCGTCCGGCTCGTCGAGTCCGGCAAGCGGGTGTGCCGGTTAAAGGGCGGCGATCCGTTCATATTCGGCCGCGGCGGCGAAGAAGTCGCGGCACTGCGGGCAGCAGGTTTATCCTGGCAGATTGTACCGGGCATCACAGCGGCGAGTGGCTGTGCCGCGGCGGCCGGAGTGCCGCTAACCCATCGCGAACTTGCACGTTCGGTCGTATTTGCAACGGCGTACACCAGCGACGATTCAGAGCCACAATGGGAAACACTGGGGAGCGATGGGCAAACCGTTGTATTTTATATGGGCCTCGGTCGACTCGATGCTATCTGCACAAAATTGCTGGCTGCCGGGCGGCGCAGCGATTTACCCGCACTCCTCATCGCGAACGGCACGACGGGTCAGCAACGTTGCATACGCGGTACACTAACGACCCTGGCGGTACGGGTTAATGAAGCGGAACTGTCCGGCCCCGGCCTCGTGATTATCGGAGACGTCGCGGGCCTCGCTGTCGATCACCTTAGCGGCGAACTCGCCAACGAGTTGGCCGAGGACAACTGGTTACCTGCGGCCGCAGGCAATAATCCCTGAAGCGCTGCGGATGCCACATGGATACTGAGCATAAAAACAGGCTACTGGTATTGCACCGACTGAAAAATGCGGCCGGCCAGGGACTGGATGCCAGTTCACTGCGATCGATGCGCGCCAGCGGCTTCGCCCTGGATACCTGCCTGCGCCAGCTCCTGGTCATGGTCGCACCGGACTTCCCGGTAGAACTGCCCGGCGCCGATCTGGCGCAGCGGCTGAGCGGACGGCACGCTTACAGTTTCCTGTTGCAGACTGCGACCGGCCTCAACAGTTCGATCCCCGGCGAGAGCAACATACTCGGCCAGTTTCGCGGCGGCTGGAACAGGTGGCGTGCAGATGCCGATGCGGAAAGCGTCTGCGGACTGACGAGTTACATGCACCGCCTGTTCCGGGACAGCCGGCACATCCGCCGTGAGTACCTGCAGGGTATAGGCGGGTCATCTTACGGGTCACTCGTGCGCAAGCTCCTGCAACCCGATCAGCATGCCCGGATACTATTCATAGGTCAGGGCAAACTCGCCCGCTCGGTGCACCCGTTGTTCAGGGACTATGTGACGGCGTTCTGGAACCACCGGGACAGCGGTGCGAACCCGGAACCCGCAACACTCCGCTTTGCGCCCGATGCCGCTGCGAATGCGGCCGACTGGGCGACCCATATGATCATCACGACGCCGGCCGATTCGGAGAACGATGGTATATGGGCGAAGCTCGCGGGGCAGCAGGTCAGACACGTGGTGCACCTGGGCCGGCGCCGCGCCGCGCAGGGCATCTGGTCAGACCCGGAGCATGGGTTCGCCTTCAGCAACCTGGACGACATCTTCGATCTGCGGCGCACTCAGTCGTCACTGCGCTCGGCGCAAATAACCCGGGCCCGCAGGGCTTGTGAACGCATTGCTGCCGGGCAGGAAACTTTTGCACCCGACCGGTCGCTGGCGGGCGCGCTGGTCCAGGGCGCCTGATCGTGGCCAGGCGGAGGAAGCTCAGACTGGGCACGCGTCCGTCATTGCTGGCAGTCGCCCAGAGCAGGCTGGTCGCGCGCGAACTCGAACGACTCTGCCCGGAACTCGAAGTCGAACTGATCGAGGTTCGCACGCGGGGCGATCGCGATCTGCGGACTCCCCTCACCCAGGTGAACGATCCCGGCTTCTTCGCCGCGGAACTCGACGAGGCATTACTTGGTGGCGACGTCGATTTCTGCGTGCATTCCCATAAAGATCTCGAGATCGACAGGCATGCGGATATAAAACTCGCGGCTATCCCGGCGCGGGAAAATCCGCGCGACGCTATTTTGTTCGGCGCAGGTGTACGCGACAAACTCAGGCGGTGCGAAACACTGCACATCGGCTCGTCGTCGCTGCGCAGACAAATAAATGTCGGCGACTTCCTGCCGCAAGCCCTGCCGAACGCAGGTACACCTGCAAGCATCGAGTTTCACCCGTTGCGCGGGCCCGTCCATGAGCGGCTGGCGCGTATCGGTGCGGATGCCGGTAAGGAGCGGTTGGACGGCGTGGTGCTCGCACTCGCCGGTCTGGCACGGCTATGGCAGGACCACGACGGCAGGAAAGCCATTGCACCTATGCTGGCGGAGGCCCGATGGATGCTCCTGCCACTCACTGAGTGCCCTGCCGCTCCCGGCCAGGGCGCGCTGGCAACAGAATGCTGCACGGCCGACGCATCCACACTGCGACTGCTCGCAAGGCTGCATGATCCGAAGAGCGCAGCGCAGGTAAAAGCGGAAGCCGACGCCGTCAAACGCCATGCACTGCAATTCGAATCCGCTGTTGGCGCAACCGGTAGTCATGTTCCTGCTTTAGGCCTCGTTACACATATACGCGGCCGCGCGGATACCCGGTTAATTGCGGTCACCGAAAGCCACGTGCCTTCGCGGCCCGGCGACGACCGCATCAACGCCTGGACCGGAGAAGACTGGCATCGCTATACCCGGCGGAGGAACCTGAAAACGGCACTTCCTGAAAGCGGTGCCGTGTTCGCCGCACACTGGCATGCACTCGACGGCCGGCAACTGAACCCGGATGTGCATTGCTGGACCAGCGGCACAACCAGCTGGTTACGGCTGGCACGCCAGGGCATATGGGTGGAAGGCTGCGCAGACAACCTTGGCTTTGAAGCAATCAAGGCCACCCTGTCCTGCCCGGTACTTGCGTTACCGCCCCCGCGTGGCTGGACTGCGCTTACCCACACCGATGCCGTCGACGGTTGGCGCCAGGGCGGTGTCGGCAGGGTAGTTGCAACTTATGCAACGGAGATCGACACCATGGTCTCCACAGAATTGAATGAGCGGCTTCTTAACTGCACACATTTTTTCTGGGCGAGCGCACGCCAGTACGAAAGCCTGAAAGACCGCGTGCCTTCCGGCGCGCATCATGCCTGTGGTCCGGGCAAAACACGGGCAGCCCTGCGCGACGCAGGGTTGCACAATGTACAGGCCTTTACATCCCGCCGGGAGTGGCAACAATGGCTGGCCTGAGCCTGCGCCGAACCCGGCTGAATAAGGCAATACGCGAACTGACCCGCGAAGTGCGTCCCGTCGCGGAGCAGTTCATACAACCCCTGTTTGTCGTCGAGTCGCTGAGCGATCGGGAAGCGGTGCCGGGGCTTAACGATGTATGGCGCGACACCCCGGATTCGCTTATCGGGCAAATAAGGGCCGACCTGCAACAGGGTGTGAACAAGTTCCTGCTCTTCGGTGTGCCGGCTGAAAAAGCGGCCGACAACTTCGACCACAGTTTTACGGCTGCACAGATTGCCCGCGTGCGCCACGAATTCGGGGACGATGTGTGGCTCGCAGCGGACGTTTGCCTGTGTTCCTCAACGACGCACGGCCACTGCGGCATCGTCAACGACGCGGGCGACCATGTCATAAACGACGCCAGTGTTGCCGCACTGGCTGAGGCGGCGCTGCAGTATGCCCGGGCAGGCGCCGATTGCGTTGCGCCGAGCGACATGATGGACGGGCGCGTGGCCGCCATCCGTTTGCTGCTCGATAACGCCGGACTCGACCAGGCCCTGATCATGAGTTATTCGGCGAAGTTCCATTCCGGTTTTTATGGCCCGTTCCGCGTGGCCGCGGACTCGGCGCCCGGGGACAATATCAAACTGACCGACCGCGCCAGCTACCAGATCGATCCGGCACGACCGGGCGATGCTCTCTTAAGTTCGCAACGGGATGCCGAAGAAGGTGCTGACATACTGATGGTCAAACCCGGCATGCCCTACCTCGATGTACTTGCCGACTTATCCGCACAAATCGCAAAACCCTGGGCCGTTTACCAGACCAGCGGCGAGTCGGCCGGGCTTGAACTGCTTGCACAAGCCGGTCTCGCGCAGCGCGACCGGTTAAATACGGAAGCCTGGACCGCATTTCTGCGCGCGGGTGCCGCGATGATCATCAGTTACGACGCGCGCCATGCGCGTGCCTGGCTAAGCAGTGAATAAAGCGCCTGAACGTTCAACGGAACTGTACAACCGCGCGCTGGCCGTGAGTCCGGGCGGCGTGCATTCGCCTGTAAGAGCATTCGGACAAAGCGGCGGCAACCCGCTTTTTATACAGTCAGCACAAGGCTCGACCCTGACAGATGTCGATGGCAACACGTACACCGACTTCTGCATGGCCTTCGGTCCGCTAATACTCGGCCACAACGACCCGGCGGTTGCGGCCGCGGCGCACGCCGCCCTCGACGACGGCTGGAGTTACGGCACGGCTGAACCCTGGTCCCTGGAACTCGCCGAGTTAATCCGGGCACGCATTCCGTGGGCCGAGAAAATCCGCTTCGTAAACTCCGGCACCGAGGCTGTCATGTCGGCACTAAGGCTGGCCCGTGCGGCAACCGAGCGTAATCGTGTACTCAAGTTCGCGGGTTGTTATCACGGCCACACGGACGCGATGCTAATCGAAGCCGGTTCCGGCCTGGCAGGCGTTGCAGGCAGTGCCGGTGTGACGCCGGGCGTGGCAGACGACACCCTTGTCGCCCCGCTGGACGATTTCGACCAGTTACACCACGCATTCGACCTGTACGGTCACGAACTGGCTGCTGCCATTATCGAGCCCATGCCGGCCAACCACGGCTTGCTGCCGCAAAGCGATGAGTTCCTCGCGGAACTGAGATTGCTCAGCCACCGGCACGGTACCAGGCTGATTTTCGATGAAGTGATCAGCGGTTTCCGCGCCGGGTTCGGCGGCTGTGCGGAACGCTTCGCTATCGAACCCGACATCGTTACCTGGGGAAAAGTAATCGGCGGCGGCTTCCCGGTCGGTGCCTACGCAGGAAGCAGTGACCTTATGCAGCATATCGCTCCCGAGGGTGACGTGTACCAGGCGGGAACGCTTAGTGCGAATCCGGTAGCGATGCGTGCCGGACTTGCGACGCTGAGACGGCTGCGTGACGGCAGCGTTTACGAGCACCTGGAACGACTGGGCAGGCTGCTCGAAGCGGGTATTGCCGGTATAACGGGTATCAACATCACCCGGGTAGATTCGGCATTCTGGCTGTGGCCGGGTTCGGACGAGGAACCTCCCCGCAGCCCCTCAGATATCGATGCGGCTGTTGCGGAACGCTTCCCGGAATTCCACTCACACCTGCTCGATGCGGGAATATATCTGCCCCCCAGCCCCTGGGAGACCTGTTTTCTGGCGGCCTCCCATCAGCCGGACGACATTACAAAACTGCTTACGGCGGTCGGTTCATTTAAGTTCTGAAACCCGTGCCACCCCCGGCGCCGCCGGGTTTTCCTTAAGTTTCTGTTTCTCAGGGCTTTAGCAGGCGCAGAAACTCTTCACGGGTTTCGAGTTGGTCCCTGAAGCTTCCCAGCATGCAGGACGTGGTCATTACAGAATTCTGTTTCTCGACACCGCGCATCATCATGCACATGTGCTGCGCTTCGATTACGACCCCGACACCCTTCGCGTCAATCGCATCGTTAACACAATCGGCAATCTGCTTGGTCAGTACTTCCTGAATCTGCAGTCGGCGCGCAAACAGGTCGACGATGCGGGCTATTTTCGATAAACCTATAACTTTACCCTGGGGCAGGTACGCAACATGCGCCTTACCGATGAAGGGCAGCATATGGTGCTCGCACATCGAATAGAGTTCGATATTCCTGACGATCACCATCTCGTCGGTATCCGACGTAAAAATGGCTTTATTTACCAGGTCATTGACGTCCTGCTGATAGCCACGGGTCAGGAATGCGAATGCCTTGGCAGCTCTTTCCGGTGTCTTGATAAGACCCTCTCTGTTCGGGTCCTCACCGATCGCCTCAATAATCTTTTTCCAGTGTTCTTCCATGTTTTCGTTTCTTATAAGTTCAGGCACACCCCGGGACAGGGTTCAACAATGGGGACGGAGCGTGACATCAGGAGGGGTTCTTGTCCAGCCTGAGCAGTAGCATATCAAAACCACAGGCCAAATGTGCCTTAACATATTGTTAAATAGGATCTTTTTTAGTGTTTACGGGCTGCAGGGATTATTCTGCCAACGCGCCCGGAACAAGCGAACGAAAATAGGCATACAGCGCGTTGATCTCGGCTTCCGTTAACAACGTGTAGCGGTACTTGGACGCATCGACCATGTGATAGTCGATATTGCGTTCGCCCATCGGCACACCGGTTCGGATCAGCCGGATGAAATCTGTCTTGCTGTAAGCGGCTGTGATCTCGAGATTCGGGCTGCCGGGCACCCTTATCCGTCCGTTGTCGCCATGGCATTCCGTGCAAATACTTTCTGCCAGATAACGTCCCCGCTCCACGGCACTGCCTGTCAGTGCCGGGTCCGGCCGCGGCGCTGTGTGGTCTATAAGGTCCGCGACATTCGGGGGCAACTGCCCCAACACCCAGCGCAACCAGCCGATGGGCAACATTTCGAAGCGGCCCTCGAGCCCGTTCTGCTCAGGCAGACTCTTTATATAAGTAATAATCGCGGCCATGTCCGTATCACTCATGTTGTAGTAAGCGAAGGAAGGCATAGCCGGCTGCAGGCTGGTACCATCCGGCTTTACGCCATGACGCACGGTCCGGGCAACCTCTGCCGGGGTGTACCGGCGTACGATGCGGGTAAGGTCAGGCGCTACGGCGATGATGCCCTTGCCGGCCTCGGCGAAGTACTTCTGCCCTTCGAGCGAAGCCCCGTGACACCAGAAACATCCGCGTATTCGGGTCAGGCGCTCTCCTTCGGCAACTGTCCCGGATCCTGCCACGATATCCAGCGGCGCCAGCGGAATGTCATATTTACGGTTCAGTTCACTGTCCGCACGCAGGTACACATATAAAGTGAGCAGCAGGATTGTGCCAACGACGACCAGCAATAACACTTCCAGGCGATTTTTTTGTGTAGTCATATGTTTTGTGCAAGCTGGAAAGTGGTCAGGCAAAGTCTGCCTGAATCGGGCTAGAATCAGGCATAGCAGGATCAGTCATTCATTTTAAAACCAGCGTGGATTGGCGGTAAAGCGACTATGCCTCATCGCGCCCAACACTTCGCGCTCAACCACCCCACTACCTTTAAATGCACTATCGCACACTTGAAATTCCGGATGTCCTGATGCTTGAGCCCGCTCGCCTTGGTGACGAGCGCGGCTTCTTTTCGGAAGTTTATAGCCGTGCGGCAACAGCCGAAGCGGGCATAGACCTGGATATTGCCCAGGAGAACTATTCCCTGTCGGCTGCTACCAACACAGTACGGGGGCTGCATTTTCAGGCACCACCCTGTGCGCAGGCAAAGCTCGTGCAGGTGGTCAGCGGGGCAATGCTCGATGTCGTGGTCGACCTGCGCCGCGGCTCACCCTGGTACGGACAATATATAAGTATCGAACTCAGTGCCGAAAACTGGGCACAGTTATGGGTCCCGGTTGGCTTCGCCCATGGTTTTTGCACACTGGAACCGGATACGGCCGTAATTTATAAAGTCTCCACACCCTTTTCAGCGGAACACGACAGTGGAATATTCTGGAACGACCCGGACCTGAAGATAGACTGGCCGGTCGCTGAGGGTAACGCGATACTCTCCGAAAAGGATGCCAGCCTGCAGGCTTTCAGGGATTTCGACACGCCCTTCAGCTACGAGGGTCAGTCCTGATGAAACTGCTCGTCACCGGAGGACTCGGCTTCATAGGCTCGGCGGTGGTGCGTCACTTTGCCACCGCGCCGGGGTGTGCGGTCCTCAACGTCGATGCCTGTACGTATGCGGGAAACCCGGCATCGGTCGCAGCCGTAGCGGACAGCGATTCCTACAGCCACCTCTGTATCGATATCGCGGATGCGCCGGCTATCCTGGATGCATTCGTCAAATTCAAACCGGATGCGGTGCTGCACCTCGCAGCGGAATCGCACGTGGACCGGTCAATCGACGGTCCGGGTGATTTCATCCACACCAACCTGGTCGGAACTTTTACGTTATTGCAGGCTGCCCGAAACCACTGGGAAAGCCTGGATACCGCCGGGCGCGATGCCTTTCGCTTCGTACACGTATCAACGGACGAGGTATTCGGCTCGCTGGGGGACACGGGGGCATTCACGGAGACCACGCCCTATCAGCCCAGTTCACCCTACTCGGCCTCCAAGGCAGGCTCGGACCACCTCGCGCGGGCCTGGCAACACACCTACGGCCTGCCGGTTATTATCACCAACTGCTCGAATAACTACGGACCCTGCCAGTTTCCAGAGAAACTGATCCCGCTGATCACGCTGAAAGGGCTCGCCGGTGAAGCGCTACCTGTTTACGGCAAGGGCGACAACGTGCGCGACTGGCTGTATGTCGAAGATCATGTCAGCGCCCTGCAATGCATACTCGAGCGCGGCGTACCCGGTGAAACTTACAATATCGGCGGCAATTGCGAACTGACAAACCTTGAGGTCGTAAAGAGCATATGTGCATTGCTGGACGAACATGAACCTTCTGATGTGCCGCACGAAAAGCTGATCGAGTTCGTAGACGACCGGCCCGGCCACGATTATCGTTACGCAATGGATACGACCAAAATCACGCAGGAGCTGGGCTGGCAACCGGCGCAGAGTTTCAGCACCGGCCTGGCGCGAACCATAGAATGGTATATGGAGAATCGTGACTGGTGGCAGGCGGTCCTCGATGGCAGCTACCGGCTGGAACGTCTGGGCAGACCCGGAGACAGGCAGGCATGACTAAAGGCATCATCCTTGCGGGCGGCAGCGGCACCCGCTTGTATCCGGTTACCCGTATGGTCAGCAAACAAATGCTGCCGGTTTACGACAAACCGATGATCTATTACCCGCTGTCAACGATGATGTTGGCGGGAATACGCATGATACTCATCATCACGACGCCTCGAGATGCGCCCCAGTTCCAGGATCTGCTTGGTGACGGCAGCCAGTGGGGCATAGACCTGCAATACGCTGTGCAGCCGGAACCCGGAGGCCTTGCACAGGCATTTATCATCGGCCGCGACTTTATTGGCAACGGGCCCAGCAGCCTGATACTGGGCGACAATATTTTTTATGGCCCCGGCCTCAGTGACGCCCTGCAGGACATCACTGCAAATAATACCGGCGCAACAATACTCGGCTACCAGGTAATGAACCCATCGGATTTCGGGGTCATAGAACTGGATGCGGACGGCAGACCGATCAGTATCGAGGAGAAGCCTGCGCATGCCAGGTCTCCATGGGCGGTTACGGGAATGTATTTCTATGACAACCAGGTCTGCGAAATAGCAGCAAACCTCAAACCTTCCGCACGTGGTGAACTGGAAATTACCGACGTCAACCGCCACTACCTCGACCAGGGCAAGCTGAACGTTCACAAGCTGGGCCGCGGATATGCCTGGCTGGATACCGGTACCCATGAAACCCTGCTGCAGGCGAGTGAATTTGTACAGACGGTGGAACAGCGGCAGGGCTTCAAGATTTCTTCACCTGAGGAAGTTGCGTGGCGCATGCGGTACATCGACTCCACGCAACTAGAAGAATTGGCCAGGCCACTGTCAAAAAATGGCTATGGGGAATATCTGTTACGCTTGTTGAAAGATTCTTACTGAATTGTTTAGGTCACTGACAAGGATGTCCAGGTGAAAAAACTTTTACTGATCCTGATAATTCTGGTAGCCGCAGCGCTGCTCCTTCTGCCCTCCGTCGCCGGCAGGGTTTCCGAAGCGCGAATCCGGGCAAACCTCAACCGGGCATCTGAAAACGGCTTTATTACTTTTAGCATCAGCGGTTATGAGAGCGGCTGGCTGAGCAGTCGGGGGCAAATCGAGCTGGGATTCAGCGAGACGTACCAGGAAACGCTGGCCCGCATGGCCGAGCTCGAGAACCAGGGCGAAGACCCGCAGATATCCGAGTTCATGCGCGAGATGCTGGACAAGTCAATTGTACTGGACCTGAAAATGAACCACGGTCCGCTCGCCCTGGGCGAAGACATGTTTGTCGGCTTGTCCACGGCCGTTATACGCTTTAACCCGACAGATGAGGACCTCGCCACGGTCCGGGACGAACTCGGTATCGACTATTTTCTCGAGATCCGCACGCGTACCGGCTTCGACGGTACGACAGTATTCGATGCCGATATTCCGCCCGTTGACTATACCCATGAAACTGGCGTGTTCGATTTTTCGGGCTTGCAGATAAATGGTGAATTCGATGGTGACGAGCTGTCCAGCACCGGCCACATGGACAGTTTTACCGTTAATGGTCCGGCAGTGTCTTTCGAGGTGATCAACTTACGGGTCAACGGCAGCCAGCAAATGTACAGCCCGCACCTCTGGCTCGGGACCACCCAGAGCACCCTCGACAGCATTATTATCGAAACACGTACCGGTCCGTCGGCGGGCAGCGTCGAAATTCGGGACATACGGGCGGACAGCGATATACACCTGAACGAGAATCCACAACTCGCTGACCTGGTCGTTAATTATCACCTGGGCTCGATCATGGGGGCGGACATCGATTTACGGGATCTGAAGGTGGGACTAAAACTGTTGAGGTTTGATATAGACAGCCTGCAAGGCTATTACAACCTGACAAATGAGCTCGCACTGCTTGAGCCCGACGCGCTGGCCGAACGGGCACCGGAACTGCGGGAGAAACTTTACAAACTGCTGGCCGGATCACCCGCAATTGCAATAGATCCGCTCGAATTCAGTTGGGACGAGGACGCCTTCCAGGCACTGCTGCAGGTAGAAATACACGGCAACAAACTACCGCCCGAGGAAAGCTGGGATCCGACGGACACGGAAGCGTGGCCGGCAGTGGTTGCCGTAAATGCCGAGGCCAGTATTGCCCGGAACATGGCGATCGCCGTTGCAACCCAGACGCTCCAGCAGCAATTACTGGCGCAGTCTACCCCGGAGAATCCGCTAAGCCCGGAACAGGCGGCAGAGATGGCCCGGCAGCAGGCGCCAGCAATGCTCGACATTCTGACTACACAGGGCATGCTAACGAAATCGGACGATGGCTACGCAACTCGTGCGAGCTTCGACGACAACGTACTCACCGTAAACGGTATGCCTATACCTTTAGGTGCCCCGGAACTCTAAGCAGGCTAATAAGCGCCCACTTGCCGGCTTTTCTTTTGCTGAAAAAAAATTAACTGCGGTCGTCCCGCAGTGCCCACTGCAGGGTTTCAACATGTTCCGCGATATCGGCGATCGTCGGCGCATCGAATAACTTGCGCAGCGGCAACCCCACCTGCATCGATTCGGTTACCCGCGAAACCAGTTGCGCGGCCAGTAGTGAATGCCCACCCAGTTCGAAAAAGTCATCATGCACGCCCACCTCGGCGATGCCGAGCACATCGGACCAGATCCCCGCCAGCCGCTTTTCGGTCGGTGTCCTGGGTGCAACGTACACAATATCCAGCACGCGCTCCCATTCCGGTTCCGGTAATGCGTTCCGGTCGACTTTACCGTTAGCTTTCAACGGCAAGCCCTCGAGCTTCACGAAAGCGGCCGGTAACATATAGTCCGGCAAGGCGCTTTTCAGGTGCCGCCGCATCTCGGCCTCGCTCGCGCTGCCCACAACGTAGGCAACCAGCCGGGACTCGCCACCGGAGCCGTTGATCGCATGGCCGCTGCGCAGTACGACGGCGCTGCGTTCGACTCCGTCGAGTTGCGCAAGAGTCGCTTCGACTTCGCCGGGCTCCACCCGGTGGCCGCGCACCTTAACCTGCGCATCCAGCCTGCCGGTATATGCAAGATCGCCGGTCGGCAACATGCGCGCCCTGTCACCTGTCCTGTATAGCCTGACACCTGCCTCAGCGGTATCCGGGGAAAATTTCTCTGTACTCAGGTCGTCACGGTTAAGGTAACCGACACTCACATAGCGGCTGCGGATAACGACCTCTCCGCTGATTCCGCCCACCTGGCCCGACTCATCCATTAACAGGATATCCGTGTCCGCGACCGGTTTGCCGATCGGCACTACATCGCCCACAAGGCGCGTGCCGTGATCCGCAAAAAACTGGGTGGCCAGTGTCGATTCGGAGGGCCCGAAGCCATTAACAAATATTGTCGGCGGCGCAAAATGCTTCCGGAACAGGCCAAAGTCTCTGCCCAACACCTCCTCGCCACCGAGTACCACCGCACGTATGCCCGTCAGATCATGTCGGCAAACTTTATGGCGCATCAGGTAGCGAAATACGGTGGGTGTACAGTGCAGGATCGTCGCGCCGAAGCCTTGTGCCGCTCCGGAATCTATATCCGTCAGGCCCATCAGATCGAGCAACTGCCCGGGATAATCTTCCTGCTTAAGCTCCAGCGGATGCAGGCAGGCGCCGCTCAGCAATGCGCCGAAGATATCCATAACGGCCGCATCGAAGCAGTAATTCGCAAACATCGTGAGGCGATCCTGCTCACTGATTTGCAGGGCGTTACTGTACGTCCTGGCGTGATAAAGAAGGTTGCGCTGACTTTGCAGCACACCTTTCGGCACTCCGGTGGAACCCGAGGTAAAGAGGATGTAGGCCAGATCGTCCGGTGCTGACCGGTTTACCGGTTCCGCTATGCTTATGTCCGGTATCGAGGGAACTTCGATAACCGCGAGCGAACCGTTGACCGCTGAATGCAGCAAATCACGATGCAGCGCATCGGTCACGACTACTGATATCCCCGCCTCGTCGATAATCGAGCGAATACGGGTCACCGGCGCTCCCGGATCTATGGGTACGTAAGCGCAGCCAGCTTTGACGACACCCACAATGCCGGCGACCATCGATGCATCGTGCCCGAGCAGCAATCCGATCCTTGCGGCGGTATCTCCTGCGGCATGTTGAACCGCCTGCCCCACGACATTAGCCAGCGCATTCAGGTCCCGGTAGGTAAGCGTGCACTCCGACGTTTGCACCGCCGGCCGGTCCGGGAAGCTACCCACAATTTCGTTAAAGCGCGCGGCAACCGGTTGTTCCAGCGCCGAACCGGGAAACGGTGCGTGCGGCCAGTCGGGCGCCGGCTGGCGCGCGTTGCCGGTCAAGGCGAAGGATGAAATTGGCTGGCGCGGGTCCGCAACGATCGCTTCCAGCAGTTCGCCGTAATGTGTAAGCAATTCGCGAACGGTGTCGTGTTCGAACAAGTCAGTACTGTATTCGAAGCCTGCTTGCAGTCCGTTCGCACCTTCAACCATGGCAACCGAAAGATCGAACTTGGCAGTTCCCCGGTCTACCGCAAATGGTTCGATTTCCACGCCTTGCAGACTTAAGCCGGCCGAAGGCTCGTTATGCAGGTTGAACATGACCTGAACCAGCGGTGCATGGGCTGTGCTTCTTACCGGCTGCAGGATTTCCAGCAATTTTTCGAACGGTAGTTCCTGATGATCATAGGCCTCCAGCGTGGTTTCCTGAACCTGCCCCAGCAACTCCGTGAAGGACAGATTGCCGCTAAGGTCTGCACGCAGCACAAGTGTGTTGAGAAAGAATCCGATCAGGTCTTCGAGTTCACTGCGTTTACGGCCGGCAACCGGGGTACCTACCACCAGGTCTTCGCGACCTGTGTAACGAGCTACCAGTACATAGAATGCCGCCAGCAGAACCATGAACAGGGTACAGCCCTGCCCGGCCGCGAGCGCCCGAAGTTCCTTCAATAATTCCGGGCTGAAAGACTGCTCGACCCACGCGCCACGGTAACGCTGCACGGGCGGCCGGGCATGATCGAAGGGCAACTCCAGCACCGGTGGCACATCATGAAGTTTTTCCGTCCAGTAGCTTTCCTGTCGTTCGAGTTCTTTACCGGCAAGCCATTCGCGCTGCCAGGCCGCATAGTCAGCATATTGCACCGGGAGTTCCGGTAATTCCGGGCCACTCTCGCAGGCGCCGGCGTTGTAGCAGGCTGTGAGTTCGCGAAACAGGACGCCCATGGACCAGCCGTCGGAAACAATATGATGCATCGCCATGAGTAACACCGACTCATCGGGAGCAAGTTGCAACAAATGCACCCTGAGTAAAGGCCCGGTATGCAAATTGAATGGCTGCCGAATCAGTTTGAGAAGGCGGCCGTGCACCTGCTCGTCAGTCGCCGCCGGGAGTGCATCAACCTTTACCGTCACCTGCAGCTTCGCCGCAATCAGTTGCACCGGTTCACCATCATTCGCGCCGAAGGTAGTGCGCAGGGACTCGTGGCGGCTGACGACCGCATCGATGGACGCCTGCAACCGGCCCGTATGTACTTCACCCGTCAACCTTGCCGCCCAGTGCAGATTGTATGCCGCACTGTCAGGCTCCAGCTGGTCCAGGAACCACAAACGTTGTTGCGCCCACGACAACGGTGGCAACTTCCCGGCGCGCCGGCGTGTTACAAGTTGCACGCTCTCTTCGCCGGCACCTTTAGATTCGATTGCTGCCGCCAGACCGGTGATGGTCGGTGCACTGAAGAACTCCCGCAGAGAAACCGGTTTAGCAAATGCGTCGTAAGCGCGTGCGATTACCCGTGTTGCCAGCAGCGAATGGCCGCCGAGCTCAAAGAAATCATCATGTACACCGGGCTGATCGACCGGTAACAGGCTGGTCCAGATTTCCGCAAGCTTCTGCTCGGTCGCGGTACGCGGTGCAAGGAAGGTTGTATGTCCGTCGCGTTGCCAGGAAGGCACTGGTAAGGCACGCAGGTCGGTTTTTCCGTTCGGTGTGACCGGCCACTTGTCAACCGCTACCAGGGCGCCCGGAACCAGGTACGCGGGCAATACGCGTTGCAGGTGCAGGCGGAGTTCCGCTTCCCTGACGTCACCGCTGTACCATGCGACCAGCTGTTTTTCCGACTGCTTGCCGTCGGGTGCCGCTTTTACACCCATCACGACACACCGGTCGATGGCCGGATGCCGGGTGAGCTGAGTTTCTATTTCACCCGGTTCTATGCGTTGCCCCCGGATTTTCAACTGCTGATCGGTACGGCCGACAAATACGAAGCGGCCGTCCGGTAACCGGCGCACGATATCGCCGGTACGGTAATGGACAAGCCCCGGCTCATCCGGATCGGGACTGAATGCTGCATGGGTCTCGGCGGGCCGGTTCCAGTAACCGGTAGCCACGTAGTGACTGCACAGCACGAGTTCGCCGGTAAAAGCTGCTTCCGAACCGTCCTCATTACACAACCACACGCGGGTGCCACTGACCGGTGAACCGGCTGGCACTGCCCCGCCCGGCAGTTGCGTGTTGTGGTCGGCAAAAAATTGCAGAGCCAGCGTCGACTCAGACGGGCCCAGCCCGTTCACGAAGATCGCCGGTGGTTGAAAATACCTGCGGAACAAATCGAAGTCAGTTGCGAGCACCTCTTCACCACCCAGCACGACAAGGCGTACCTCCGACGTGTTATCCGCCGCTCCCAAATGCTCAGCCAGCAGCCTGAATACGGTGGGCGTCGCGTGGAAGATCGTGACTCCCCACTCACCGAACAATCTGCCGGGCAGTTCCTGCAACGGCACGTCTCCACGCAGGTCGACGGGATGCAGGCAGGCGCCGTTCAGGAGCGCTCCGTATATATCCATGAGTGCCGCATCGAAACCATAACTGGCAAGCAAACTCAGCCGGTCATATTCATTGATGTGCAGCTTCTCGGTATAGGTACGCACATGATGCAGAACATTGCGGTGCGTTTGCATCACCCCCTTGGGGACCCCCGTCGAACCGGATGTAAAAAGGATATAGGCAAGATCATCGGGCTGAATATCGACCTCGGGCGCGACGATTCCTGCTTCGACATCTGCAGACACTTCGACAACCTGCAGCGGCAGGTCAGCAAACCCCTCGATACCCACCCGATGTGCCGCGTCCGTAACGAGCACCTGTATATGCGCATCGGCAAGCAGGCTTCGAATGCGCGCAGGCGGAGCATCCGCGTCCAGCGGTACATAGGGGCATCCCACTTTAACGACGCCGAGTAATCCCGCCACCATGTTCGCGTCGTGACCGAGCAGCAAACCAACCGGATTTCGCTCGCCGTTTCCTGCAGAGTGCACGAGCTGCGCAACCCGGTTCGCACGTGCATCGAGCTCTGCATAGCTCCAGTTCGCTGCCTCCGTCTTAACTGCGGGCCTTGTTGCGAACTGTCGGACGACGCCGGCGAAACGTTCCGCCAGTGATGTGGTCTCCGTATACCACTGCTCGTAAGGCTGTTCAGGCCGGGGCTCAACACTATCGGACACCAGGTCGACCGCGCCGATGCTGCCGGCAGGCCTGGCCACGAAAGCTTCCAGCAATCGCCCGTAATCGCTCAGCAGGCGCTCCATGGTCGCCTGCTCGAACAGGTCCGTATTGTATTCGAAGCCGGCCTGCAGGCCCGACTCCCGCTCCGCAACCGCGACCGACAGATCGAACTTCGCTGTGGACCGGTTTAGCTCGAAGGGCTCTGTTTCCAGCCCGTCGAGCTCTAAACGTTGCGAAGGTGCATTGTGCAGGTTGAACATGACCTGAATGACCGGCGGATATGCGGTGCTGCGCTCCGGCTGCAATATTTCCAGGAGTTTTTCGAATGGCAGATCCTGGTGCTCGTACGCATCCAGCGTGACTTGCTTAACGCGGGCAAGCAGTTCCGCAAAAGCCGGGGCCCCGCCCAGATCGGTGCGCAGCGCGAGAGTGTTAAGAAAAAAACCGATCAGGTTGTCCAGTTCTGTGTGCCGGCGGCCGGCTATGGGCGTACCGACGACTATGTCTTCACGGCCCGTGTATCGTGCCACCAATACCTTGAATACAGTAAGCAATACCATGAAGACGGTGCACCCCTCGCGGGCTGCAAGTGCACGTATCTCTGCAAGTAACTCAGGGCTGAAGGTGCGGCTTACCCATGCACCTTTGTATGACTGCACCGCCGGCCTTTGCTTGTCCAGCGGCAACTCCAGTAGCGGCGGCGCATCGCGCAATGCATTACGCCAGTAGTCTTCCTGCCGTGCCTGCTCGTCGCCCGTCAACCAGTTGCGCTGCCAGATTGCATAGTCCGCATACTGAATCGGCAGTGGCTCGAGCCGCGGCGGCCGTCCGTTTACAAAAGCCGAATAAAACTCGGCAAGCTCGCGGAACAGCACCCCCATCGACCAACCATCCGCAACTATATGGTGTAGCACGATCAACAGGTATGACTCCCCCGCACCTGCCTGCAGCACATGTATGCGGAACAGGGATCCACCGTACAGGTTAAACGGGCGGTCGCTCAGCTCAAGCAACGATGCACGCACCTGCTCTTTGTCGGGCTCATTGCCGACAAGGCGGGTCACGTCGACCGGTATGGAGGTTACTGCCGCGACAAGTTGTACCGGTTCCCCGTCGCTGGACCCGAAACTGGTGCGCAGCGTTTCATGGCGTTCAACCAGTGCATCGACAGCGCGTTGCAGGTTGTCGAGGTCGAGCGGGCCGTCAAGCCGTGCCGCCCAGTGCAGGTTGTAAGCGGTGCTGCCCGGCTCCAGCTGATCGATAAACCACAAGCGTTGCTGTGCCCATGACAGTGGCGGCAAATCATCGGCCGCCTTACGTCGCGTAATACGCTCGTTGCTCACGCTGGCGGCACCGGAATCCAGGGCGGCCGCAATCCCGGCAATGGTCGGACTCTGGAACAGTATCCGCAGCGAGAGATTGACGCCCAGCGAATCCCGCACGCGCGCGACGACCCGCGTTGCGATGAGCGAATGGCCGCCAAGCGCGAAGAAACTGTCATGCACGCCGATGCGCTCAAGTCCGAGTATGTCGCACCAAATTGCTGCAAGTTTGTGTTCGGTTGCAGTACGCGGTGCCGTGTACTCGTCTGCCCCTGCAGGAACAGGCTGGGGCAAAGCCTTAATGTCCACCTTGCCGTTTGGTGTCAGCGGTAAATCGGCAAGCCGGACAATCAGGTCCGGCAACATGTAATCAGGCAAGCAGGGCTGCAGAGCGGCGCGCAAGCCGCTGGTCCTGACAGTGCCTGTAACGTAGGCATTTAGCTTACCGTCCCTGGCGATGACGACCGCCTGCTCTACCCCCTCGAGGCTTACGAGCCGGGACTCGATTTCGGCGGGCTCTATACGATGCCCCCTGATTTTGACCTGCGCATCGAAGCGCCCCATGAAAATGAGCCTGCCGTCCGGCAAGTAACGCGCCCTGTCCCCGGTGCGATAAAGTCTGCCCGGCAGTCCTGCAACCTCGACAAAACATTCGGCGCTAAGCTCGGGCAGGTTGCGATAACCGCGTGCAAGCCCGGCTCCGCCCACATACAGCATCCCCGGAACACCTGCCGGCAGCACCTGCTGTTGCTCATCCAGGACCCAGGCGCTGACGTTCGGAACCGGCGAACCGATGGGTAACTCACCGCAGGCATCCGGATCGGTATGGGTCAGCTCACACCAGGTTGCCACGATCGATGTTTCTGTAGGACCGTAAGTATTGAAGAGCCGTACACCCTGTACATTTTTTTGCCAGCTCCGAAATACTTCTACCTTTGCCCGCTCGCCACCAATCACTACAGTCCGTAGTGTTGCCGGGAGTTTAAGGTTGTCATACTCAAGCGCCCGGCACAGTTCGTGCCACCAGGCCGTCGGCATACTCGCCCAGGTAATGCCTGCCTGTTCGCAACCAGCCGCATAATCCTGCATAGAATCCGGCATGGTGTCCGATCTCAGCACAAGCGTCGCACCGTGCAGCAATGCCGTAAAACATTCTTCCAGGGAAATATCGAAACTCAGGCTCGCAAACTGCAGTACCCGGTCCGCGGGACCGATGCCCGTCTTCAGCCCAAGCTGGCGGATGTAGTTCAGCAGGCCACGATGAGGTAGTTCTACACCTTTGGGCCGGCCGGTCGTACCCGAGGTATACAAAATAAAAGCGAGTCGGGATGCGTCCACCAACGATACCGGGTTTGTATCGGGATAGTCCGGGGTCTCGAACAATGCAGGTTCGAGCTCCAGGACACGGATACCCGTTTCCGCTAACCATGTGCCGCCGCCGGGCGGCACCAGCGCAATACGCGCGGCGGTATCATCCGCCATAAAATGCAGCCGCTCCCGCGGGTACTCAGGGTCCAGCGGCACCACGCAACCCCCTGCTTTCAACACACCAAGCATCGCCGTAAAAGTTTCGAGCCGCCTTTTGGCCAGCAGCAATACCGGCTGGTCCGCCTCCAGGCCCTGTGCCTGCAAGCGATGCGCCAGGCGATTTGCACGCCGGTTGAGTTCCGCATAGCTGTAACCGGTTTTACCTGCGCGCAATGCAAGGGAGTCCGGATGTGCGCATACGCACGACTCGAACATCGCACCCAGGTCCGCCTCATCAGACACGCTTCCGTTTGCCCGGCCCCAGTCGTCGACCAGCGCCTGGCGTTCAACCGTATCGATGAGCGACAAATCCCCGATCGGTGCCGTCGCGTTTGCCACGATTTCAGCAAGCAGGTTTTGGTAATGACTGGCGAGTCGTTCGATGCTTTCTTCATCGAATAAATCGGTGTCGTATTCGAACATTGCATCGAGGCCGTTCTCTGCCTGCCGTATCGACAGGGTCAGATCGAAACTGGACGTGCGGCTGCTGAACACGACTTCGGGTACCACTTCCAGATCCCGGACCGGCAAACGCCAGCGCGGCTCTTCCTGCAGATCGAACATCACCTGGAATACCGGTGAGTAACTCAGTTCGCGTTGCGGCTCAAGTATTTCGACGAGACGCTCGAACGGCAACTCCTGGTGCGAGTGCGCTTCAAGGGCAGTGTCCCGCACCGCCTGCATCAACATTTCGAAATCGGGGTTGCCGCCCAGATCCTGACGCAACACAACGGTATTGATGAAAAATCCAATCAGCCCTTCCAGGTCCGTGCGGGGCCGGCCGCCCATCGGGGTACCGACGACGAGATCTTCGCGGCCGGTGTATTTCAAAAGGAGTACATAGAATGCCGCAAGCATGACCATAAATAATGTGCAGCCGTGGCTGCGCCCGAGGCTGCGCAGTTCACTCGCAAGACTGTCGGGCAGCACCCGCAATACCGAGGCGCCGCGGTAACGCATAGCCGCGGCCCGCGGCCTGTCCCATGGCAACTCGAGTAGCGGCGGGAGGCCAACCAGCTTATCGGTCCAGTAACCCGACTGCCGCTCCAGCTCGGCGCCATCCAGCCACTGTCGTTGCCAGGCAGCGTAGTCCGCATACTGCACCGGCAGCGGTACAAGCTCCGCCGGAACGCCGCCGGTTTCTTCGTCGTAAAGCGCCGCAAGCTCGCGAAACAGGATACGCATCGATGCGCCGTCCGCGACGATGTGGTGTATAAGCACGAGCAGGATATGTTCGCCTGGCGACAGGCGCACCAAAGTTACACGTATCAGCGGCCCGGTCGCAAGATTGAAACTCCGCGCGGCCAACTTGCCGAGAGTTGCCCGGACTTTTTCATCGCTTGCACCGGTCAGAACTTCCTGCTGTATCGTAATTTCCTGTTGCGCCAGTATTTTCTGCTGCGGCACGCCTTCCGAGGCCGGAAAACAGGTGCGCAGAGTTTCGTGGCGCTCGACCAGCCGGTCTAATGCTGCCTGCATTTCTGCAAAATGCAGTTCTCCCTTGAGCCTGACGGTCCAGGAGATGTTGTAGGCCGATGAGTCCGGTTCCAGCTGATCGAGAAACCACAGGCGCTGTTGTGCCCACGACAGGGCGAGCGGTTGATTCCGGTCTGCCGGCACCAGGGGAACGCTGGCCGACTGACCGGACCGCCGGGTCCATGACAACAACCTGAGCAGATTGGGTTTGTGCCGGACAAGTTCCGCGCGCAATTCTTCCGTCAGCGCATTCCTCGGCGCGTCGAGCTCCAGTTCGCCGTCGACGGCACGGATTCTTATACCTGCGTCGCGCAGCCGTGCTATCAGGTCAAGTGCCGTCACAGGCGTACCACATCACGGTCGGTGCCGGAGCCGGGAGTGTCGCCCTGCATGGCCCAGCGCAATGCCTCCACCTGCCGGGCCAGACCCTCGACGGTCGGGGACTCAAACAGCGCCTGCAGCGGCACATCTATTTCAAGTTCTTCGCAGAGGCGTGCAATTACCCGGGTTGCCAGCAGCGAATGTCCGCGCAGGGCAAAAAAATCATCGCGTATGCCTACTTTCTCAAGCCCCAGCGCTTCCGCCCAGATGCGTTCGAGTTGCTGTTCAAGTTCGGTACGCGGTGCAAGATAAGTTGTTTCGTCAGCCTGCGGTGGAACCGATACCGGGAGTGCGCTCACGTCCAGTTTGCCGTTGGGCAATAACGGCAGGCTTTCCAGTTCGCGAATTTCCGCGGGCACCATCGCACGCGGCAGTTTCTTCTGCAGATGCACACGCAGCGCCGCTGCATCGCCCTCTGCACGCTCGTGCCAGACCACGTACAGGCAAAGCCAGTCGACACCGTCATGCGCATCACGAATTACCAGTGCGCAACGCGCGACATCACTGTACAACATTGCCTGCGACTCTATGTCGCCGGCTTCCACACGCAGCCCGCGTAGTTTTATCTGCCGGTCCGTACGGCCGAGTAACTCGATATTGCCGTCACCGCGGAATAGTGCACGATCGCCGGTCCTGTACATGCGTGCACCCGTTTCGGCGGCATATCGATCCGGCACAAACTTCTGCTGATTGATCTCCGGCTGATTCAGATAGCCATCTGTCAGCGCGAGACCTCCTACGCACAATTCACCCTCAACACCGGGTGGAACCGGCTGCCCTGCCTCATCAAGTACATAAACACGGGCATTGGCCACCGGCGTACCGACGGGTACCCGCCGGTTGTCCGGCAAATCCCCGGGAACTTCATAGCAACTCGCATCCCAGGTTTCGGTAGTTCCGTAAGTGTTCAGCAACCGACAGTCCGGCCAGCGCCTGTGAATTAATGCGGCCAGTTCGACGGTCAGAGCTTCGCCGCTGCTTATCAGGGAATGCAGCGGTACTTTGTGCAGCTTGTCGGCACCTGCATCCATCAGCGAGGCCAACAAGGATGGCACGGCAACGAGATGCGTAACCTGCCGCTCGCCCAGCCAGTTTGCGATCGCGGGAGGATTAGCCTCGAGCGCCGCGGGCAAAACCTCGACCCGGGCGCCATGTAACAACGCACCAAAGATCTCCCAGACGGAGTCGACAAAATTAAGGCTCGTGCGTTGCGCGAAAATCGCGTTCGCATCGAAACCGAATTCCTTCCACATCCAGATACACCGATTGACCGCTGCCGCGTGTGTACCCCTTGCTCCTTTAGGGACGCCCGTAGACCCCGAGGTGTAAAGGATCCAGGCCGTATCGCCGGGCTCGCTGTAGAACCGGGACTCGGTGACGGACAATGCGGCCGATGTGCGTAACCCGGCAACCGGCACAGCGATGTCCAACCCACCCAGCACGCTGCTGTCATCGACCAGGATCCGTTGCGGTCTTGCATCCGTAATCATGGTCTGGATTCTTGCGAGCGGGTAGTTGGGGTCGAGTGGCAACCAAGCTGCACCGCATTTCAGTATCGCGAGCAGCCATGCCACCGTATCGACCGACCGTTCCAGGCTGACGCCGACCAGGTCGCCACGGCCTGTTCCGCAGGCCGTGAGTGCCCGCGCATACTGGTCGGCCCGTTCGTCCAGTTCTTTATAGGTTATGGCTTCGGCCACGTCAGCGACGGCCGTCTTGCCAGGTGTCGCCCGGGCCTGTTGCTGGAACAATCCGTGCAGGGTCTGTTCCGGAACCGGCATCAGGGTGGCATTCCAGTCCACGAGTTGGCGACGCAATTGCGCATCGCTGTGCAGGGGTAATGTTCCTACGGGCGCATCCGGATCCAGCGCAATCGCCCCTAACATAGCGGCCAGGCCTTCTGCCCACCAGGTCAGCGCCTCGATGTCATAAATGTCTTCGCGTATGCCTAAAAACCCCGAGAAGATTTTGCCGGCGCCGTGATCGGTTACTGACAGTTCGAGATCCCAGTAACCCGCCCGGTCTACGACAGGAACATCACAGCGGAATTCCAGCCCACCCGCGGTCACCGCCGGATCTCCCCTGTCTTCGAACATAAACATGATCTGAAACAGCGGATGCCTGCCGTACAAGCGCTCCGGCACCAGTGCTTCGACTATACGTTCGAACGGCAGCGTACTGTGGTCGTAGACGGTCAGGGCATTTTCGCGCTCGGCCAGAAGTAACTCACGGAAACTGCTGTCCCTGTTAACGGGATTGCGGTAAATGACATTATTTACCATGCAACCTAGCATGCGCCGCGTATCTGCATCACGGCGCAGTGTCGCGGGCGAACCGACTAGCAGATCTTCGTTACCCAGGCAACGTGTCAACCATGTACGCCAGGCCGCCAGCAGCAACATGAACGGTGTCGCGCCTGTGTCTCGCGCAAGAACGCGGAGACTGTCCGTCGCCAGCGCATCCAGTGCGAACGGAACCCGCACTTCGCGTCCGGTATATTCGGTAACACCGGTCGAACCACCGGCCGGGAAGCCGTCGTGCCCCGCGAGCCTGTTCCGCCACCAGTCGAGTTCCCTGTCCGCATCCTCCAACTGCATCCCGGCGCGCTCGCGGTAAGCAAAATCTGCAAACTGCAGTGCAGGCCGGGCAGCCGCCGTGCCAGCATACTCCGCCGCAAGCTCGTCACGTATGAGCGCAACACACAATCCGTCGGCAATAATATGATGCACGGTTACAAGCAACACGGTCTCGTCACCCGGTATGGTGTACAGGACTGCACGCAGCAGCGGCGCATGTTCGAGCACGAAGGGTATGGCAATCTGTATCGCCGCACTGTCGGCCAGCTCCTGCGCCGCGTCCTCCGGAGTTCCGGATTCCAGTCGAACGACTGCCGGATCCGTGAGTTCCCCCAGTTTGTCGAGCGAGGCAACCTGCTGTACCGGCTGCTCCATCGAACCGCTGATGTAGCTGCGCAGCACATCGTGGCGCGACAACAGGCTCCGCCATGCGCCGGCAAAGCGTTGCTGATCGAAGGCGCCCTTCATCCTGATCATAAATTGCTCGTTCGCGCCCGTGTTACCGGGATACAGCTGCTGGAGGAACCACAGACTTTGTTGCGCATGCGACAACGGCACCGGACCGCTGCCTGCTGCCGTAACCGGTATGCGTTCTGCCGGTCGTTCACCCACGCGTCGGGCTACGGCCTCCGGGTGATGTGCCTGCAGCCAGGCTGCATAGAGACGGACAGTCGGAGCATCGAACAGGGCCGCCAGGAAAACCATGTCATCAAGATAGCGCTGCACCTCGGTAGTCAGTCGCACCGCGAGTATGGAATCACCTCCGGCAGCAAAGAAATCCTCGTCGAGGTTGAGCACTTCACGCTCGAGCACATTGCCCCATATCGCAGCGATGTCGCTTTCCAGGGTGTTCGCAGCGACGGCCGGCTGCTGTTCGGTATAACCCTCGAACTCGTCCTGGAGCGCGGTCCTGTCCAGTTTGCCGCTGGCATTCAGCGGCAGCTGCTCGAGTGTTTTCCAATGGGCCGGAACCATATAAGCCGGTAGCCGGGTAGCCAGCCAGCCTGCGAAGTCCAAATCGCCTGGCTGCGGCTGCGGAATTGCGGCATTCGACAGTAAGCTCCGGTGCAGCGCCGTCCGGTTGAGCGCCGTTTCATGATGTCGGGTCGTATAACCAAGCCGTATGGGCGACATATCGCCCGGCACCACCTCGACTTCGATTTCATAATCGGGATAGATGTCCGCATCCGGCGTAGCGCACATCCAGCAGGCGCTTATTGTGCTGCCGGCCGACAAAGTGATCGGCTCGTCGCACAGGGGCAGCCAGACCGGGAGCCAGGCTTGCTGATGCTCGAGGAAATCAACGGATGCATCGTCGTCGGACCCGATCCTCGTCCACAGGATAAACCCGTCGAAGAGACCGTCACGCGTTAGCGTGAAGGTTGCTTCACCCGTATAACCGTCACCGAGTTCGCCGCGAAAATCGAGCTGTTCGAACACGGCGGGCTCGGTAAGCAGGCCATCGGCGGGGAAATTACGCACGCACAGCCTGACGTCGAAGGTCCTGCCGGCCTGTTCGAAAATCGCGTCGGCATAACGCTTTGCGAGTCCGTCGAACCGGGGCGCTTCCCGTGCATCATCCGGCAGCTGTGCCGGCGCAATGAAGGTTGTGCAGACCTCGGGAATTGCCGTGAACGACTCCGCGAAGAGGCGCCGGGCGTCATTCCAAATCGGCACGATACCGTCGGAGCTGCCGATGTTGCCGATAATCCCCTGTGTGCAGACTTCAACGGGCTCGGGCAATTCCACCGTCTGCATGTCACCGCAAATCACTTCGATGCGATCACCGAGTCCGAGCCAGCGCACGAGTTCGTCGGCCGCTGCCGCAGCATCCGGCAACACCTCGACCGCATATACTTTGCGCGCACCGGAGGCCGCGCACATTCTCGCGAGTACGGCATCCTTACCGGTCCCGATATCCAGCACTACCTTACCCGCTACATGTTGCTCAAAAGCGCGCCGGTAACTTACAACCCTTAATTCATCACTGGCCATAAAGTCGTAGAGCAATGAATCGTAGACCTGATATTCGCCGAGCGAGGGCCAGAACTCGACGCGGTTTGCGTCCCTGGCAGCGGGCACGACAAAAGCAGCCAGCGACTGCGAATTACGGGACTTCCGAACCACGACTGCGGCATCGCGAATACCCGGATGCTGCCGTAGTTGCATTTCGATTTCGCCAGGCTCTACACGATGGCCGCGAATTTTCACCTGATCATCGGTGCGGCCCGCAAATTCAATCTCCCCTTCGATATTGATGCATGCCAGGTCGCCGCTGCAGTAAAAACGCCGGTTGGTTCCATCGGCATCTGCGAATTCGCAAAATTGCTCCGCCGTCAGTTCATCGTCGCCGAGGTAACCGAGCGCGATCATCGGTCCGCCCAGGTGCAATTCACCGGTTGCGCCTGGCGAGACTTCCAGCCCGGTTTCCGGATCCAGTATAAATATCTGCGCATCACTGACCGGCTTACCGATCGAAGTGCGGGACACTGTCTGCCCGCGGCGATACTCGAGCATCGTCATGCGCCCGGCGGTTTCAGTTAGCGCATAGGTATTTATCAGCCGCGCCTGGCTGGCTTCGGCCACCCGGTACCATTCGTCTATATCGGCGGTATGCACCGCCTCGCCACTGAATACCACCAGTCTCAGGTCGGGCAAGCCATTGTGTGCAGGCAGGCAATCGGCATGCAATAACTGGCGAAAACCCGACGGCGTAATACTGAGGACCGTTACATGACTACCTGCCAGCAAGCGGCACCAGGCTGCGGGGTCGGCACGCATCGATGCCGGGATAACGGTGAGCTGCGCACCCGTGCTCAATGCGCCCCAGATTTCCCACACGGAAAACCCGAAGCCAAAGGAATGCAATGCCGACCAGTTATCCTGCTCGCTGAATTCCAGTTCGTCCTGAATGTTTTCGAACAGCAATGCGAGGTTTGCATGACTCACCATCACGCCATTGGGCATACCGGTAGAGCCCGACGTAAACATCACGTAGCAGAGGCTGGTGGCTGCAATATCGACCTGCGGATTCGCATCGGTATCTGCTGAAGCGCCGGCGTCCGTCGAGTTCAGGTACAGCAATTCACAGCAGTCGTTTTCGAGCTGCTCGCCGAGGTGCTCCGGCAGCTTGTCGGATGCCAGCACGACGCCCGGCAATGCTTTAGCCAGAATTGCATGGATGCGTGCCGCCGGGTAATCCGGATCGAGCGCAACAAAAGCGCCGCCCGCCTTCATGATCGCGAGCATTCCGGCGATCAGATCTATGGAGGGAGGCATGCACAAGCCGACCAGCACATCGGGGCCCACGCCAAGCTCGATGAGCTCAAAGGCTGCGCGGTTAGCCCGAATGTTCAGGTCGTGGTAACTGATCGATTCGCCACCGCAAACGACCGCGATACGCTCGGGTGACTGCTTGGCGTATCGTTCGAAACGCCGGTACAGAAACTGACGGGCCTCGATGTCATCGATCCGGAATATTTCTGTATACGGCCCGGTCTGCATCAGAGGCGGCACTCCAGGATAGCAATAGGTGGATTTTCGAGGTACTCGCGGAAATACTCTGCACCGCATTCCTGCGCCCCCGCAGGATCGAGTTGCAGGCCATGCCACTGTATATCGCTGAAACCTGCCGCCCTGAGTGCAGTTTCGTAAGCCTCGCGGCTGTAGAAATAGGCGTTGAAACGAATCATCTTGCGGCCGCTGACCATCGCATAGCTGATAGGCGAACCTTCAACGCGGGGCAATTCCACCGACTTGTTAAAACCGTATTGCGTGTAACCTTTGTAGTCGTTTGCTGTCTGCATCGGGTTCTCGTTGATGCAGACCAGGCGGCCGCCGGGTTTGAGGTGCGCTGCGATCCGCAGGCACATCTCGCCCAGTTCCGCCTCCGATGCTGAGTAGTGCAGCAGATAGGTCGCGGTGACGAGGTCGAAAGATTCACCCAGTTCGAGTTCCGCTACGTCCGCACACACGTACCGGATACCCAAAGCTTCACGCCCTTCCTCTTCCTCGGCGAGGGTGATCATCCCGGCGGAGATATCGACGCCGAGCACATTCGCAGCACCAGCCTGCTTTAGCCGGCGCGTATAAAAACCTTCGCCGCAGGCGAGGTCAAGCACGTTCTTGCCGCAGACGTCACCCAGCAGGCTGAAAAAACTACGGGCTTCTACATAGCGCCTTAACGGGGACTCCCTGGTCCGCTTGTAATCTGCAGCGATTGCGTCGTACTGCGCACTCATCGCACTCTCCCCGATTGCCGCATACCCCAGGTTTCCAGCAGTGCCCTGCAATCCGCATCGAGAATGCCGCCCGTAATACGCGGTGCATCCGGCTGGTCTGCGAACACCTGGCTAACCGGTGCAGACAGCTCCGCGCCCGTTACCGCCTGCATATCCTCAAGCGAGGCGCCATAACAGATTTCGTTTATGCCTGCGTAGTAACTCGCCGCCAGGCACATCAGGCAGGGTTCGACGGTAACGAAGAGTGCACAGCCCGCGAGATCGAGCGTACGAAGTTCACGGCAAGCGGAGCGGATGACCGCCACCTCGGCGTGGGCAGTTACATCAAGGTCGCTGATCACGGCATTGTGGCCACTGGCAACAACTTCCGTGCCGCGTACGAGACATGCACCAACGGGCGGGCCACCGGCGGCCATACCCCGTTCGGCCATCGTCAGCGCAACGCGCATGAACTGCTCCCGCACAGCAGGAGCCAAGTCCGCGGCGACTTTCATTCCTTATACTTCCTCTGCGTTCCCTATCCGGCCGCTCACCTGCGTCCCGCGCGGAGACGCGCACGGCCTATCGATCCGCTACCGCGTGTGTTTTTCCGGTTTATAAAACCGCTTTGTTATGTGCTTCCTGTGCCGGCCGGGCACACGTAGGTCAACAACCCGGCAGCCCGATTTTGACACACCATCGGGGCATTTGCCGCTCCTGCACACCGCGCTGAAAGCCAGCCACCCCGCCATCCCGGGGACGACCCCCAACCCAATAAGTGTTAACCTAGCGCGCCTGCGAGCGCCCGGCTCCAAGATCCCTGACCCAGACAATCACACAGAATCAACCAGGAAAAAGATCTATGCAGACAATTACCGTTATTGGCGGCAGCGGTGAACTTGGCGGCGGCCTGGCGCTGCGCTGGGCAAAAGCCGGGATTCCCGTAGTTATCGGTTCCCGTGACGCGGACCGGGCAGCCCAGGTGGCAAACGATATGAACGCCGCCGCTGGAAATGACCTTGCACGGGGAATGGAAAATTATCCGGCGGCAGAAGCCGGCAACATCGTGGTACTCGCCGTCAAGTTCGAACACCATAAAACGACTCTGGAGGAACTCGCTCCGGCGCTCAAGGGCAAGATACTGGTCGACACGACCGTACCGCTCGTACCGCCGAAAGTCATGCGCGTACAGTTGCCCGAAGGAGGTTCCGCCGCTGTCAGTGCACAGCGGCTGCTCGGTCCGGAGGTAGAAGTCATTTCCGCATTTCAGAATATATCGGCCGCCGCGCTCAAAAGCGATGCCGAGCCGGAATGTGACGTGCTGGTCACCGGCGCCAAAGCGGACACGCGGCAGAAAGTTATCGAACTGGTCGAGGCAGCCGGCTTTCGCGGCTGGCATGCCGGCGCACTGGAAAACTCGGCCGCCCCCGAAGCCCTGACATCGCTGTTGATATTCATTAACAAGAAATATGACAGCGATCACGCAGGCATACGCATTACCGGCATCGACCAGGACTGATCGGGCCCGGCCCCATTACTCCGTGATGAGTGCCCCGCACCTCAACCTGTTCCCGATTCCCGGCATTCCGCTGATAAATGCCGGCGATAACCTCGCGGAACTGGTCTGCACGGCCGCTGCAGATGCGGAACTTGCGATCGAAACGGGCGACGTCATTGTTATCGCGCAGAAGCTGGTTTCCAAGGCCGAAGGCAGGGTCGTTTCACTACAAACTGTCGAGCCCGGTGACGAGGCACAACGGCTCGCCGCAGAAACCGAAAAAGAACCGGAAGTGGTGCAGTTAATCCTCGACCAGTCCCGGCGGATACTGCGCCATCGCCCCGGGGTGCTGATCGCCGAGCACAAACTGGGATTCGTGCTCGCTAATGCCGGTATCGATCGCTCTAACGTCGATGCCGACCCGGACAAGGTATTGCTGCTGCCGGAGGACCCGGATCGTTCGGCAGTATTGCTGCGTGAAGCGATAAACAGCAAGCTGAATGTCCGGATCGGAATTGTTATTGCTGACAGCGTCGGGCGGGCATGGCGCATGGGCACCACCGGCATGGCGCTGGGCTGTGCGGGTGTCGAGGCGTTGCTCAACCTGCGCGGCCACAAAGACATGTTCGGCCGCGAACTGCAGGTAAGCGAACACGCGGTTGCGGACTCCATTGCGTCTGCGGCGGAACTGCTGCTGGGTGAGGCCGATGAGGCAATGCCTGTCGTAGTGGTGCGTGGCCTGGACGAAGGCGAATCAACACAGGATTCGACAGTACTGCTCCGCCCGGAAGACGAGGACATGTTCCGCTAGCGGAAAAACGCGATGTCTCCCGGCGATAGTTACAACACTTACACTGTACTGTCAGGCGGCGTGGGCGGCGCCAAACTTGCGCTCGGACTGGACGAGACGCTGACCCGGGGACAGCTAAGCGTCATCGCGAATACCGGCGATGACTTCGAGCACCTGGGGCTGAAAATCTGTCCGGACATAGACACACTTATATATACCCTCGCAGGCATTGCTGACCCCGAGACCGGCTGGGGCTTAAATAACGAAAGCTGGCAGTTCATGGAAAGCCTGGAGAAACTGGGCGGCGAAACCTGGTTCCGGCTCGGCGACCGGGACCTGGCGACACATCTGCGACGCAAGGAGTTACTGGAGACCGGCCGCACCCTGACGGAGGTCACCGCAGAATTGTGCCGGGCCATGGGGGTCGAGGCTTCCATACTGCCGATGTCAGATGACCCGGTCAGCACCCGGATTCATACCAAGGAAGGCGCGCTGCCCTTCCAGGAATATTTTGTGCGCCTGCAAACGGAGCCGGTAGCGACGGGTTTCGACTACGCAGGCAGTGAAACGGCACGCGCGACTGCAGATGTGCTTGCCACGCTCAAGCATGACTCGCTGGCGGCCATATTTATAGCCCCATCCAACCCTTGGTTAAGTATTGACCCTATACTGTCATTGGGCGACATTAAATCCACGATAATCGATACACGCGTACCGGTAGTCGCGGTATCGCCTATCGTCGCGGGTAAAGCGTTAAAGGGACCAACCGCCAAACTGATGGAGGAAACGGGCCTGGATCCATCGGTCACCAGTATTGCCGGGCACTACAGCGAGCTGGTCGACGGCCTGATCATCGATGAACAGGATGCAAGCCTGCAGGATGAAATTGAGGATATGGGGTTGCGGGTTGGAATAACCCGGACGGTTATGAACAGTCACCAGGACAAAGTTTCGCTGGCAGAATTTGCGATCGAATTTGCAGCATTGCTGGGCGGTAAGAAAGCATGAATGAAGTCTGGGCACTTGTGCCTGTCAAACAGCCGGGCAAATCCAAGTCCCGGTTACTGTCTGTTTTGCAGCCCGATGAATGCGCGCTGCTAAGCCGCAGTATGCTGATGGATGTACTCGGGGCCCTTAGCGATGCTCACACGATTTCCCGCATTTGCGTATTAACTGACGATACGGAAGTCGCCGACCTCGTCGGCCAACTTGGCCATACAGTTATCAGGGACAATGCGGAAGGCAATGTGTGCGAAAGCCTGGACAATGCAGCCCGCTTTATCGCGGCTGAGGGCGCAGATACCGTTTTCGTGATGCCGGGCGATATGCCGACCGTGATGTCTGCCGATATCGATGCGCTCCTGGAAAAACACCTGAACGGGCTGAGCCTTTGCCCGGCTATACGTGACGGCGGTACCAATGCCATAGTCTGTACGCCGCCCGGTGCGGTACCCTTTAAGTTCGGTGACGACAGCGCAAGCAAGCACCTGGAAACCGCCGCCCGACTGGGCATAGCTGCCGAACGCCTGGCGGTGCCCGCGTTCTTCCGCGACATCGACCTGCCGGATGACCTGGCATGGCTGTTGGCGCACGAACATGAATCCGGTAACAACACCATCCGTTTCCTGCATCAGTCAGGCATTGCGGCGCGACTTAACATGAACCTGCTGGGCGCATCGGCATGACACGAACCGGAATCCCTCAACAGTTAACCGGGTTAGCACTCGAGACACTCGTAGATACGGCAGGCGGACTCCGTGACCAGGGCTGGGGACGGCAGGTCACTTATTCGCGCAAGGTTTTCATTCCCCTGACCGAACTCTGCAGGGATGTCTGCCATTACTGCACCTATGCGAAAACACCGCGGCGGTTGGAACAGGTTTACCTTTCTCCCGAACAGATTGTGGAGATTGCGCAGGCAGGCAAAGCACAGGGCTGCCGGGAAGCACTGTTTACGCTGGGTGATAAACCTGAGTTGCGTTACAAGGCGGCGCACGACGCATTACATGAACTGGGCTATACCACGACTGTCGAATACCTGCGGGCAATGGCTGAGCTGGTAGTTGCCGAAACCGGGCTGTTACCGCACCTGAACCCGGGTGTACTTACGCAGACCGACTACCAGACCCTGCGCCCGGTTGCGCCTTCGATGGGCATCATGCTGGAGTCATCCTCGCAACGTTTGTGCGGCCGTGACCAACCTCACTTCGGTTCGCCGGACAAAGATCCTGAAATACGCATTAAAGCAATTACCGATGCCGGCGAAGCGAAGGTGCCGCTGACGACCGGCATCCTGATCGGCATCGGCGAAACCCGCGAAGAGCGCCTCGAAAGCCTGCTGGCCATCGAGGCCCAACACCAACTTTACGGGCACATTCAGGAAATCATCATTCAGAATTTCGTGCCCAAGCCCGGCACAAAGATGCACGCGGAGCCGACGCCGGACTTCGATGAACTGCTCTGGGCTGTCGCAGCGGCGCGGCTGATTTTCGGCCCCGGCATGAGTATCCAGGTACCGCCCAACCTGAACGAAGGCAGACTGGAACAACTTATAGCTGCGGGTATCAACGACTGGGGCGGCGTATCGCCCGTAACGCCGGACCATGTCAATCCCGAGTCACCGTGGCCGGAACTGGAACGACTACAGGCCGAAACCGAGCGGGCCGGATACCAGCTCGGTGAACGGCTGGCTGTTTATCCCTCGTTTATAGAGCGGCGTGACGAATGGCTGGATAAGAGTTTGTGGAAAGCGGTTTTGCGGCACGCAGATGCAAGCGGTCTCGCGCGAAGCGATGACTGGACTGCCGGCGACAGCCGCAGCGACCAGTTTTATGAGCCAAAATCGCGGTCGCCCGCAAGCCGGCCGGCTCACAGTACCGTTCGTGCGCTGACCGAAAAGGCGGCACACGGAGAAACTCTGTCCGCTGCCGAGATTATCCGTTTGTTTAACGCGCGCGACGAAGACTTCGAACACGTATGTGTAGCGGCCGACGGTCTCCGCAAGGAAGTCAGCGGGCAAACAATTAGCTACGTCGTTAACCGCAATATTAACTACACCAACATGTGCACCTACCGATGTCGTTTCTGTGCGTTCTCCAAAGGCAAGGGCCACAATAGTTTACGCGGCGACCCTTACCTGCTCGACTACGAAGAAATTGCCAGGCGTACGAGTGAAGCATGGGCTCGCGGCGGCACGGAAGTTTGCCTGCAGGGCGGTATACACCCTTCTTTCACCGGGGACACCTACCTGGATATCTGCCGGACCGTGAAGGAAGCGGCGCCAGACATGCACGTGCATGCTTTCTCACCGCTGGAAGTCTCGCACGGTGCCAGCACGCTCGGTGTATCAATCGCAACCTACCTGGGGATGTTGCGTGACGCCGGCCTCGACACTTTGCCCGGTACCGCCGCCGAAATCCTCGATGACCCGGTTCGTGAGCGGCTGTGTGCGGACAAGATCGACACCGCGCAATGGGTCGAGATCGTATCGACCGCCCACGAACTCGGCCTGCATACCACCTCGACGATCATGTTCGGCCATATCGAGACGCCGGCGAGTTGGGCGCAACACCTGCTGACGCTGCGCAAACTGCAGCAACGGGCGCATGGCATTACTGAATTCGTACCCTTGCCCTTCGTCCACATGGAAGCACCCATGTACCTGAAAGGTGAAGCACGGCCGGGCCCGACGCGCCGCGAAGTCATACTGATGCACGCGATCTCAAGGCTGGTGCTGCATCCGCTCATACCGAATATCCAGGTTTCCTGGGTAAAACTCGGCCGCCGGGGCTCTGTTGACTGCCTGCGGGCAGGCGCCAACGATCTGGGCGGTACGCTCATGAATGAATCGATCTCACGTGCGGCGGGCGCCGATTACGGCCAGGAAATGCCGCCCGCTGCAATGGATGAGTTGATTCGCTCTATAAATCGCGAGCCTGAACAACGGACAACCGTGTACGGCCGGCCAGACGCGGATCGCATCGAAGCGTCCTACCGTGCGGCGCCACTTGAGCCTGTAACCAACCGCCCGGCCCGGGAACTCAAGCGTGCGTCCTGAGGGTTGTGCCTCTTAAGCGCTTACAGCAGGTAAAACCTTTTCGGCAAGCAGCCGTATCGAGTCGGCCGGATCCGCATACAGGCGCAGACTCACGGAACTGAGTCCCGCATCCCTGTAAGCCAGCAGCTCTTCGACCAGGCCGTCAAGCCGGTCGGTGCTCGCTGTCAGCGTAAGGTTGTCGACGAGTTTATCGGCAAGCCCGTCGGGGACACCCTCTATTTCGTGTGAGCCCTGCACGAAAGCCTGCAGAAATGCCGGCTGACTCGCCATCACCAGTTCGACCTCGTCCGGCTCGAGGAATTCCTGCAACACCCACGGCCTGAACAGGCCGCGCAACAACAGCCAGCGCTTCGCTTCCCGGCGAGCCTGTTCGATATCGTCATACACATGCCAGGCAGTAAAGGTACTGAACCACAGGTTGTCCGGGTTGCGATCGTTTGCGGCGGCTGCAGCTCGTGCCGTTTGTATCGCCCCACTTGTGAGCCGGATCGGCAGGTCGCTCAGCATGACGCCCTCCGCTACCCTGCCCGACATGCGCAGCATCTGGTCCATGTTCGCACCCACGTAAACTTTGGGCGCCGGCGACTCCAACCAGCCCAGCCCGTAACCGTTGACCTGGTACAAAGCCCCCGCGAAGTCAAAGCGCTTACCGCCCGATGCAATGCGGATGATCTCGACACATTCCTGCACGGCCCTTACGCGACGCCGCGGCTTCAGGCCCAGCGACGCCAGCGCCTCGCCGCCAGCGCCAATAACAATACGCGCGCGGCCACCGCTGATCTCGTTAAGCGTGTGCAAAGCGCCGGAAATCTTAACCGGGTGCATGTCCCAGGGGTTCACGGCTACCGGACCCAGCGCGATAGCAGCTGTCGCATCGGCAAGCCTGACCATGTTTGCAAAAGGGTCGCGGCCGTCCAGCAGGCTGGAAACCCAGATGCCGCCGAAACCCAGCTCCTCGGCCAGTCCCCCGAGTTCGGCAAGCTCTGATGGTCTGGCCCGGGCGTCGAGTATGAGGTCTATCTGCATTTCACATCCGGCACCCGGGTCAACGCAGGAGCGGCACGACTTCATCGGCCAGTCTTTCGAACTGGGCCACAAAGTCACGGATAGGGTTCAACACGATCATCCCCGCGCCGCCCTTTATGACCTGCGCCAATCCATCTGCACATTGCTGGGGTGATCCCCAGACGCAGATATCGGCCACAAAATCGGGATTGCTTTTAATCATCCACGGATAACGTGCGCCAAAAAAATTGTCGAGCACAGCCTTTGCTTTGGCCGCATCGTTGTCGACATGCAGATAGACGCGTTTGGAAACAGGAAAAGAAGCGGGATCCCGGCCGGCATCCAGGAGGTACTCTCGCAATTTTTCGACATGGCTTATGAAACTCCGTGTCGGCGTTGGCCCTGCCCCCATATAACCATCGGCATGGGCTGCTGCGCGTTTCAGCGCGTTGGGATGCTGGCCGCCGAAAATGACCGGCGGATGCGGTTGCTGAACCGGCTTGGGCTCCATTGCCGTGCCGTCGAGGTGCCAGAACTCACCGTCCATGTGGACTTCAGCCTCGGTCCACAGGGCTTTCATGACGGCCAGCCCCTCGTTAAAGCGCCGCACCCGCTCAGCGTATTCGACGCCGAAGCTGCGGTAGAAATTTGCAGCATTCGCAGGCGGCCCCAGGCCTATACCCAGGGTAACCCGGCCATTGCTCATGTGGTCCAGGCTGCTTACAGACTTCGCAAGCTGCACCGGATTGCGGATCGGAAAGACGATAACGGAAACGCCCAGTCGCATGCGGCTCGTGCACGCAGCTGCATAAGTCATCAGCCCCATGCATTCGAGCAGGGATGCCTCGCCGGTAACCTGATCCTGCGTCCAGGCGCTGTGGAACCCAAGCTCTTCTGCGCGGACAAGACTGTCGCGGACGAGTTCCATGTCGGCCCTGCCGTCGAGGAAGACTTGAGGTATGGGAATACCGAATTCAACTGCCATCGCTTATTCAGAGCAACTCACTGGCCAGCAGTTCCATCGCTTCCTCCGATGCGCCGGCGATCATCATGGTGCCGACCTCACCCCGCTGCCCCGCTTCCTTCCATGCGATCAGCCTTTCCTTTATACGTGGCGCCGGGCCGACGAGCGCTACTTCATCCACCAGTTCGTCCGGCACCGCGGCTACCGCTTCGCGCTGTTTACCCGACAAATACAAATCCTGAATGATTGCTGCGGCATCTTCATAGCCCATGGAAATCGCATAGAAGTTATAGAAGTTCCGTTCCCGCGGACCCATACCGCCTATATACAGCGCAAGCCAGACTTTAACCCGCCCGCGGCATGCGGCCAGGTCGTCACCGAGCGCAACCTGCACGACCGGGGCGATATCAAAATTGCCGCTTAATCGTGTCTTGCGCGTTGCAAGGCCTGCGTCGATGGATTCCGCGAACAAATCGTAACGCTCGGGATTCATCCAGATCGGAAATACTCCTTCCGCCACTTCGGCGGCACTCTTCAACCCGTTGGCGGTGAATGCGGCGATATAAATATCCAGTGGGTAATCGCTTTTAACCGTTGACTTGAGCGGCAGGCCCAGGCCCGTCGCGTCGTCACCCTGGTAGGGCAGCTGATAGATATCGCCGGCAAACTCCAGGGGCGCCTCGCGCGCATGCAATTTCCTGATAATGGCAATGTATTCGCGTGTGCGCTTGAGCGGTTGCCGGTAGGGAAGTCCGTGCCAGCCCTCCACGACACCGGGTCCCGAAGGCCCCAGTCCCAGGATGAACCGGCCTCCTGACAGTTCGTTCAGCGTTATGGCCGTCGTGGCGGCGCACGCAGGTGTGCGGGCCGGCACCTGCATAACGGCCGTGCCGATACGGATCCTGGATGTCCTCGCCAGCATCCAGGCGGCGGGAGAAACCGCATCATTGCCGTAGGCTTCGGCCGTCCAGGCCGAGTCGAAACCGAGTTTCTCGGCCAATATCACATCTTTTTCCGATGGATATAGCCGGCCGCCGCCCTCGATTGTTGACATGAGCCCGAGCTTCATAATTGATTGCCAGTCACTCCTCTATTTAGAATCCTACACACACACGGAGCGCAGGAGTAGGATTTTTCCGGGTCGCCCTGCAACTTAACCGCACGCCTACCAGAGTTGAGCTTCAGACTATAAATCACCCTACCGAAACACGGCGTCTGCTGTTCTACGTTGAACAGGACTACTCGTTCGATATCCTGCGCCCGCTGCAGGCTGCCGCTCGCAGGCGTGGCTACGAGGTCCGCTGGCTGGTGGTATCCAATGCCTCGGCCTCGTTGCTGGCACCCGACGAGTTGCAGTGTTCTTCGATCAGCGATGCCAGGCACTACAATCCCGCCGTTGTCTTTGCCCCTGGCAACCGGACACCGGGGTTTATTCCCGGCCTCAAGGTACAGGTGTTCCACGGCATCAGCGAAAATAAGCGCGGCATGCCACTCAGGGAGCGCGGCCTGTTCGACCTCTATTGCACCACCGGCCCCCTGCGCACCCGCACCCTCAAGGATTTGAACCGCGACTATCTTTACGTCGCGGAAACAGGCTGGATCAAGCTGGATGCGCTGTTCGGTTCTGCACCGATAACCCGTTATGAGCGGCCACAAATACTGTTTGCTTCGACGTTCACGCCGAACCTGTCAGGCGCCGAACCCCTGTATGATGAGATCAAACGGCTGAGCCGGTCAGGTGAATGGCAGTGGCTGATCACACTGCACCCCAAGATGGCTGCGCAAACGGTGGACAAGTACCGCCAGCTCGAGAATGAAAACTTAAGCTTCTTCGGAACGGAGCATGTAATAGAGTTACTGCACCGGGCCGATGTCATGGTGAGCGACAATTCATCCATATTGCAGGAGTTCATGTTGCTGACCAAACCGGTCATCACCTACCGCAACCGTGCGCCTGAGCCATGTATGCTGGATATACGTGAGCCGGATCAACTGGAACCGGCGCTGCGTAAAGCCCTGGATCCGGAGCCGGCGCTTCTGGCCGGGATTGAGAAGTATGCGACATCCATAACGCCCTGGCGCGATGCCGGAAACTCAGACCGGGTACTCGATGCAGTCGAACAACTGCTGGACGGTGACTGGCACAACCGCAAGCCACTAAACTTGTGGCGCAACATTAAAATGCGTATTCAGTTAGGTTATTTTGGCCTTTAGAGAGACCCGGGACCCGGTGGATGGACAAGCGCTATACCCTTTCAGTCACCCTGATTACGCTTAACGAGGCCGATCGCGTAGAGCGTTGTCTCGAGTCTGTCAGCAACCTGGCAGACGAGATTATCGTATTCGACAGCGGCAGTACGGACGGAACCCTGGATATCGTCGCACGCTATACCGACAAGATCTGGAAAACGGACTGGCCGGGTTTCGGCAAGCAAAAACAGCGCGCACTGGAACAGGCAAGCTGTGACTGGGTGCTTGCCATCGATGCCGATGAAGCACTGGATGAAACCATGCAGCAATCGGTTACCAGGGTCCTGAGTGAGGAGCGTGGGGACCTGGTCGCCCTGAAGATGCCATGGGCAGTTATGCTCTATGGCAAGCGTCTCGATCATGGCCGGAGTGCACGCGCCCCGCTGCGGATGGTCTGGCGCGAAGGCGCAAGTTTCACCGATGTCGAAGTACACGAAACGCTACTGCACCAACCCGGCACAAAAACAATACTCGAAGGAAGACTGTTGCATTTTACCCACCGCGATTACGGTCACGGCGTGCACAAGAGCGTCGAATACGCATGGCTTGGCAGCCAGAAATATTTTCGGCAGGGCAAACGTTGCCACACACTGCTGAGCCCGATCGTGCGCTCCATGTGGACTTTTTTTCTGATCTACATACTGAGGGGCGGTTTCCTGGACGGTTCGGTAGGCCTCCTTGCCGCTCTCAGTTACGCACAGAATAACTACAACAAGTATGCAGGTTTGTGGACACTTACCCGCATGGAGAAACTGGAGCGAAACAAAGATCGCGCGCCTTAGGCCGCAAGTTCCCTGTAGACCTCAAGCGTTTTAGCCACCCCCTGCTCTACGTTGAAAAGTGTCTGTATGCGCCGCTTTGCTTCGGCACCGAAACGCTCGCGCAACGCTTTGTCCCGCGCGAGTTTCTCAATTGCTTTACCCAGCGCAACAGGGTCGCTGGGGGGAACCACAAACCCGGATTTGCCGTCGGCCACCAGTTCGGTATTACCGCCTGTGCTGGTTACCACCGCCGGCCGCCCATAGGCCATCCCTTCGAGGATTGCCCGTGACAAACCTTCACGCTTGGTCGTAGGCAACACGACCATGTCGCTGGCTCCGGAAACCTCCGGCGCATCGTCACGATAGCCAAGTGCATGCACACGCTCAGGATGCGCTGCAGCCGCAAGCTGTTCATGCAACCTCGGGTCATCAGGACTTGCGCCCACCAGCAACAGGTGCAGGGGTAAATCAGGAGAGATATGTCGGGTCGCTTCCATGAGTACATGCAAACCCTTGCGCGGGCGTAAATTAGCAACCAGTGACACGGTGACGGCATCCTCCGGCAACCTCAGCCCCGAAAGATCCGCGGGCGGGTTTTGATACCAGGAAATATCATGACCCTTGTATATGGTCACGAGCTTGTCAGGGTTACCCCATAACTGCTGCCGCAGGTCTTCCTCCACGGCTTTGGCCACGCAGATTATCTTGTCAATCCTGGGGTGGAGCATGTTGAGGTAACTCGCCGGGTCGTAACGCTTGATGCTGCCGGTCTGCCCGCGGTATGCAATCACTTTGACCGGCAGCCCGATAGCAGCATTTGCGCCATTACAGATTGCCTTGCTGTTAAATAAGTGCAGCAGGTCGTAGTTGTGTTCCCGGACCTGGGCGCGGATAAAGCGCATCGCATCGAGAGACACCTTTTTACGGATACTGTGAGTTACGGTACCAATACCGTGATCACCGTAATACTCGATCAGGACAGAACCCGGGCTGCACAGCACCGTAATGTCGACCTCGCCGGATTCCTGCAGGCCGATTAGCTGGGCTGCCTCGGGCCGAATCGGGTTCACGTTGCTGTGACTAACGTAATCGGAAACTGCGAGCGCGCGTATTTTATTCTTGGCCATAAGGAACCAGGGTCAGCGTTGGTATGTCCCGCACGTTAATCCTGCAACGCCGACTTTAACTGTTATGCTTCCGGGGTCAAGCTGACGGAACCGACATGAAACCTTACCAAGTTTTGTTGCTGGCATTATTTGTTGCTGGCTGTGAATCCCCTGAACCTGCGGCCGACGCGCTGGGGCTGGTAAGGCTATGGGTACAGGGCAATTACAATAACCTGGCACAGACCGACGCCGACATTGTGGCCGGGCTACCCACAAACCTGACGCACCGGCCCATGCACCAGTTATTCGTACCTGTTGAGGTCCCGGGTATAGAGGGGCACCTGGTCTTCCAGCAATCCTCGCTGGACGGTTCTGAAGAACCGGCCATGATTTTTCGCCACGGCCTGATGCAATATTTTTTTGACCAGGAGAGCGGCCTGCTCAGGCAGCGTGAGCTGTATTTCAAGGATGCCGAACCCTATAAAAATGCCCACAGGAATCCGGCGGTCCTTGAGGGGGTCACCCTGGACGATATGACCTGGGATGCGGGCTGCGACTTTTTCCTGCAGGCAAATGCCGACAATACGATGGTCAGCGGCCCCATTGCCGAGGGTAACTGTGTGCTGTTTAACGAGGGACTGCAGAAAAATATGTACGCGGACGATCTCGTAGAGATCACTGCGACGGAATATCGCTTTCGCGGCCGCTATGTCGATGAAGCCGGGGCCGTACTGTGGGGAACGGAAAGCGACGAACTCAACAGGCTGGTCAGGCAGGAATAGCCTAAAAATCTGCGGGCAGCCTGCTAGTCTGTATTTTCCGGATTCTCGACGTCGTCGGACTCCATGCTGTCGCCATCCAGCATGACCTGCTCTTCGAGTATGCGCATGGTATCGGTAAGTTGCTTGCGCTCAGCCTGCAGGCGGTTTATTTCACTAAGGACCGCATCGGAGCCGGCCTTCGCAACCTGCAGTTCGGTCTCCGCCTCTTCGGCACGCATATGCTCACGAATAGTTTGCGTAGCCCGGTCCTGAAGCTCATGACGAAGCTCACGCATCTTGGCAACCGAACTTTTATTCTCTGTACGTATATCTTCAGCTTCCTCTTCAAGCTCAGCCATCGTCGAGCGCAGTTCCTGCAACGTCTCAACTGCGGTGGCAAATTCCTCACTTTTCTCGGCAAGTGCCTGCTGCGAATCCTCGTACTGGCGGCGCACGGTGCGCAGATCGGCCTCGAGTTCGCGTATCAGGTGATTACGGGGATCCTCGGTTGCGGAATGCTGGTTTGCTGCCCGCGATGCCATGCGGGACAACAGGCAGCCAAGCAAAAAGCCTGCCCCGCTGGCGGCAATCAGTAGCTGCGTCGGATTAAGGTCTGGAAATTCCACCATAGGTCTCCCCCAGCAAAATTATTGAATCGGCAGCCCCGCTGCTGCGGCCTGGTTCTCATTCCTGAATATTCTTTTTTATCCTTAAACTACAAAGACTTATAATGCTTTCCCTGAGATTCTGCGGGGCAGGAACCGGTATGTCGGCTCGAATACGTGTTGTATGCTCACAGGCCTGCGCAAAAACAAGGAAACAACCACAATGATGGGGAAGAAAATGCTGAACCGCCGCTATTTCCTGCAGGCCGGCGCGGCCGCCGGCATCGCCGCCCCGGTCACCGCCTGGGGACAACCGCAAATAAAACAAACGCTGGACCTGAACGATCCGGAGGATTGCCTCACGGCAATGGTAAAGATGCGGGCCAGCCTGGAAGCCGTGGATTCCCCGAACTGGTACTTCGGCACGATCTACGGTGTGCTGCCTGGTAAAGCACCGGTGCCCATGGTGGATTACGAAGGTTCCGAAATCGATTATTACGAAAGGCAGCCGGATGGCAGTTACCGGGCTTACGGCGCGACCGTCAGCTTCTTCCGTGACACCCGGACCAGGAAACGCATCGATGCGTTCGATAACCCGATTACGGGCAAACGCAACGAGGTACAGCCTAATTCAATTTCGGTGAAAGCGCATTACATCTATAGCATTTATGGCGGCAAACGTTCAGACGATGACCGACCGCTGGGCACTACGCCGGCAATTCACAAGCAGCTCAAATGGACCGAGTCCGGCGAGTACATCTGGCTGAATACGCGGCGCCCCTACCCGGCCGGCATAGCGATGGGCGAGGACCAGACCGTACAGGGCACACTGCGCGAACTGCACGACCCCGATATGCCGAAGGTTTATGCGACCGCATCGCCCACCTACATAGCGCCCTGGCTAAGCTGGATGGACATGAAGGGACACCCGGGTCATACCGTCTGGGCCGGCCCTGCACGTAAAGTCGACAGCGTGAAAGACTATCCCCGCGAACTGCTCGACTTCCTTGAGAAAAATTTCCCGCACAAACTGACAGCCAAACCCTCATGAGCAATGTGAGCCGGGTTTCAAGGCCGCATTGGAATTTGCGTGTATTCGGACACGCTATTAACAAGTCGCGTAGCGACTCAACCTGACCGAAGGTCAGGAGAGCGGCTGAGGCTTTTCAGTCCGGTAAAGCGAAGGCGAGTATGTAATCGCCTTTAGCCAGCGGCGACCAGGCATGACCGCCCGCCGATACCACGACGTATTGTCGGCCATCGACCTCGTAGGTCATCGGCGTTGCGTTAGCTGAGTAAGGCGTATTGACTTCCCACAGCAACTTGCCCGTCTCCACATCGAAAGCACGGAAGCGTTCGTCGTAGGAGGCACCGATAAACACCAGCCCGCCGCCGGTGGAAATTCCACCACCCGATCCCGGCGTACCAAACTCCAGCGGGAACGGCACCGGCGACAGCTTGTCGAGCACGCCCAGGGGCCGGTCCCAGATAATGTCGCCCTTATCCAGATCAACGCCCACCAGTTTGGCCCATGGCGGCTTGGAACAGGGCGAAAACGAGGGTGACATTAAAGGACCCTGTTGCAGCCCGTATTCTGCGCCCGCAATAAAGTCGGGCGGACCCATCGGCATGCCCGCCATCGGGTGATCACTTTTTTCGATCTGCTCGTTGGGGATCAGCCGGATGAAAAAGGGAACCTGCGCGACGGGTGTCACCAGTATATTGCGGTCGGGGTCGAAAGCGCCGCCACCCCAGTTATTGCCACCACCTATCATCGGATACATCACCGTGCCCTGCTCGGTCGGAGGTTCGTAGTAACCGCCGTAGCGCATGGACGCGATTTTGTCGCGGCAGGCATTGCGGTCGAATATGGTGAACCCCCAGGCATCGTCGGGCGTGATGCCTACGTTCATGAGCGGCGGGGGTTTTACAGGGAAAGGCTGCGTAGGTGACAACTGCTCACCGGGTATACCATCGGTCGGGACCGGCCGTTCCTCGACCTCGAAGAAAGGTTCACCCGTGTCCCGGTGCAGGACAAAAACCACGCCCGTCTTGGTCAGCACGACCACAACAGGAATCTTCTCACCATCGCGGGTTATATCGACCAGCAGCGGATGCGTGGGGATATCCCAGTCCCAGACATCATGGTGCACGACCTGGAAATGCCATACCAGTTCACCCGTCGAGGCGCGTATCGCGAGTATGGAATTCGCGTAGCGGTTGTCGCCGGGGCGCAGCTTGCCGTAAAAATTAGGTGACGCACTCGCGGTCGGGGCAAACAGGAGATCGCGCTCGTTGTCCCACGACATGGTCGTCCAGACATTCCCACCACCCACCATTTCATCCACGGCGCCCTCACCCACCCTTACAAGGGTGTCGAAGGTCCACAGGTGTTCGCCGGTGCGCACATCGAAGGCCCGCAGTGCCCCATTCATCGAACTGACATCTTTGAACTTGTTGGCTGTGCCGCCAATAACGATTACATCGTTAACGATCGCAACCGGTGACATCAGTTGCATACCATCGAGCTGATTCGCCGGTTTAAGCTCCAGTATTATCGGTGTGACTTCGAGTTGCCCGTTGTCACCGAAATCTGTGCATAACTTGCCGCTGCGCGCATCGATAGAGATTAGCCTGCGGTCGTTTGTTGCCAGCACGATGCGCGACGCACAGAACTCTTCTGCCGGTTTCTTGCTGTCCGTCCACTGCGAGAGACCGCGGCAGTTAAAGCGCCCGGCGGCTCGATTTTCGGTATCCAGTTTTGGGTCGAATAGCCAGCGCTCCGCGCCGCTCGCCGGGTCAAGAGCGATAACCCTGTTGAACGGTGTGCAGGTAACCAGGTGGCCGCCCGCATCATCGGGCAGCAGGATGGGCGTGGCTTGGTAGCCGCTAAGTTGAATAAGATCCGGATGCCGCTCCTGCGCACCGGTCCGGTAGGTCCAGGCCAGTTCAAGTTCGTCTACGTTCTGGCGGTTTATCTGCGCGAGCGGCGAATAGCGTCCGCCACCTTCCTGTCCGCCGTATTGTGGCCAGTCGGATGCTCCCGCCAGGACGGATGATGCACCGAGGCCTACCAATAGTGCCGCGATCACACCTGGAATACGAAATCGATTATGCATTTTGGAGTACCGTTCTTATTGGTCGTTGCGGTTCAGCCAGCGCGGTGTTTCGAGTATAGCCAGTCTGCACCATCGCCTTTAGTCCAAAAAGTGGCATACCGCGCAGCGGACAATGCTGTGCGAGGTACGGCCATTCTCTGCCGGCAGCAAAGCGCTTCCTGCTAGAGTGCTCAGCCCCTGACATCTTAAACAGGAACCGTCATGGCAACCATCGTAGTTACCGGAAGCACCAAGGGAATCGGCCGCGGGCTGGCAGAAGAGTTTATCAAGCTTGGGCACAATGTTGTTATCTGCAGTCGCAATCTCACCGATGTTGAACGCGTCGCGCGGGAACTGGATGAACTTGGCGAGGGCAAATGCACCGGTACCGTCTGCGATATCACCGATAAAGCCCGGGTCCAGGCACTCTGGGACCACGCGGTACAGGCATTTGGCACCGTGGACTACTGGATCAACAATGCCGGCCATGCGACCTCACGGCACCAAGTCCACGAACTGCCCGAAGATATGACGCGCACTATTGTCACCGGTAACCTGCTGGGCACGACATTCGGTTCACAAGTCGCTATTACGGGTTTCCGCAAACAGGGCAGCGGCAAGCTCTACAATGTGCTGGGCGGTTCGTTTGACGGTAAATTCCTGGTACCGAATATGGGTGTGTACAGTTCAACGAAAGCCGGAATTCACCTGCTCAGCAAGTATCTGATCAAGGAAAACAAGGGCCAAAATATCCTCATCGGCATGATCAGCCCGGGCATGTTAATAACGGAGAACTGGTTTGAAGAACAACAGGAACTCAGCGATGAGGAGTGGCAGAACATCCGGCCACAGCTGGATATGATGTGCGACTACGTCGATACTGTAATGCCCTGGCTCGCGCAGCAGATCCTGACCAATACCGAAAACGGCAAGCGCATCGCATGGATGACCAACGGCAAAATGCTGCAGCGTTTTGTTCGCACCAAACTGTTGGGGCAGAAACGCGATTTGTTCAGCCGTTACGGCCTCTGACTCGCCGGCGGCCCTTCCCGGGGCAGCGTCTGAGCGTCTTCTGCGATATATAGCGTCTGGGTATAAGCGCAGAAACAGATATTATTTTTGCCTTCAGCAAGAGCCGGTTATCGTAGCCTGCCGGCGTGTACAAGTACGCCAGGTCCAGTTTTTTCTATTGGTTTTTCAGGTGTTTAAGAGACGGTTGGTACACAGTGTCGCAGATGATAATCGCCAATACTCTGGCCGATGGCTTCGTTGTGTTCCTGACAGCGGATAACGGCTGGACCCATGACATCGCCGACGGCGCCGTCGCCGAGACCGACGCCGCAGCGGACGCGATGCTGCTGACCGCCAAGCAGGCGGAGCGTGATTGTGTCGTGATCGACCCTAACCTGATACCGGTTGAGATAGTCGACGGTCGACCGCAGCCGACCGAGTATCGTGAATATATACGCGCTAACGGCCCGTCCGTGCCGACACCTTCCTGACACACTTCGAGACCCGCCATGTATCGCTACGATGAATTTGATACCCGTCTCGTCCAGGAACGCGTGGAACAGTTTCGGCGCCAGACCGGGCGGCGGCTGAACGGCGAGATGAACGAAGACCAGTTCTTGCCGCTCAGGCTCATGAACGGCGTGTATCTGCAACTGCACGCCTACATGCTGCGCATTAATGTGCCCTACGGAGCGATGCGCTCCCGGCAGATACGTCAGCTTGCGCACATTGCGCGTACTTACGACAAGGGTTACGGTCATTTCACAACCCGCCAGAACATGCAGTTCAACTGGATACAGCTCAAAGATGTAGCAAACGCGCAGGCCGACCTGGCCGAGGTGGAAATGCACTGCATCCAGTCAAGCGGTAATTGCATTCGTAATACGACATCCGATCAGTACGCAGGTGTTGCCAAAGATGAGATAGAAGACCCGCGGGTTTACTGTGAAATCATCCGCCAGTGGTCCACCCTGCACCCGGAGTTTTCCTACCTGCCACGCAAGTTCAAAATTGCGGTAACCGGATCCCCGAATGACCGGGCCGCCGTAGCATTACACGATATCGGCCTGCGCATGCACCTGAACAAAAACGGTGAGCCCGGCTTCGAGGTATTGGTAGGCGGCGGTCAGGGCCGCACTCCTTTTGTGGCCAAAACTATTCGCGACTGGCTGCCGCCGGAGCACTTGCTTTCGTACCTCGAAGCCATTCTGCGCGTGTACAACCTGGACGGACGCCGGGACAACAAATGGAAAGCCCGCATCAAGATCCTGGTGCACCAGACCGGTACTAAAGAATTCCGTCGCCTGGTCGATACCGAGTGGGACAAGATCCGGGACAGTGCGCTGAAATTGCCCCAGGCCGAGATCGATCGCATCAATGCCTATTTCGCACCACCCGATTACGAATCGCTTGACGATGCGGGAGAAACCATCGCGGCCTGGCGTGCCGATAATGCCAACTTCGATGCCTGGGTCAGGGCCAATGTAGCCGAGCACAAAATCCCGGGATACTCGATTGTGAACATCTCGCTGAAAAGCGCCAACCAGCCTCCCGGTGATATGACCGCCGCACAGATGGATGCATTCGCCGATCTGGCCGACGAATACAGTTTCGGTGAATTACGGGTCAATCACCGCCAGAACCTGGTGCTTGCAGATGTTGAACAATTGAGGCTCCGCGAACTCTGGGAAAAGCTGCGCGCGCTCGACCTCGCAACTCCGAATATTGGCCGTGTCTCCGACATGATTGTCTGCCCAGGACTCGATTACTGCTCACTGGCGAATGCCCGTTCCATACCCATTGCGGAAGAGATCAACAAGCGCTTCAGCGATATGGACCGGGTGCACGATATCGGTGAACTGACCATCAACATTTCAGGCTGCATGAACGCCTGCGGGCATCACCACGTGGGGCACATCGGCATTCTGGGGGTCGACAAACGGGGCAAGGAATTCTACCAGTTCACGCTGGGCGGCTCCTCTGACCAGACCGCCTCGCTGGGCGATCGCACAGGCCCGGGTTTCCCTGCCGACAAGGCGGTCGATGCGGTGGAGACTATATTGAATACCTACATCGAAATTCGTAACGACGGCGAATGCTTCCTGGATACTTATCGCCGGGCAGGGCTGGCACCGTTCAAGGAGGCACTGTATGGCAATCCTTAATGCGGGCGGACTGGCCGAAGATCTTTTCAACGACGTTAGCATCGGCAACGAGTTACCGTCCGAAGGCACATTAATCGTCAGCCTCGACCAGTGGCGGGAGCACCGCGACGAGCTCATCAGTCGCACCGAACCCATTGGCGTTTGCCTTAAAAGCGATGAAAAGCCTGATGAAATTGCAGCCGATCTGGAATATTTTGCGGTCATCGCGCTCGAGTTCCCAACGTTCAGAGATGGCCGGCCTTACTCCTATGCGCGCCTGTTACGTGAGCGTTACGGGTACACGGGTGAGCTGCGTGCCGTCGGCGATGTACTGCTGGAACAGCTGCATTTTATGCACCGGGTGGGTTTCGACGCATTCAGCATCGCCGATGACGACGCCGTGCGCGCGTGGGAAATTGCGGCAGCTGATGTCAGCGTCTGGTATCAGCCCACAAGCGATGGACGGGCATCGGTGATGGAACTGCGCCACGGAAGGCGTTAATTGGCTTCGGAAGTAGCGTCCGGGCTGTTTCACTGCTAGGCTTGCCCGCTGTCTTGCCAGCCCGGCGCACTTTTTCACGCTTACCGCGCCCGCCTGCGACATTCAGCGCCGTTAGTTAACACCGGGGAACAGCATTCGCCATGACAGATGAGGCGGGAAGCCTGCGCGGCAAACTAACCCTGGCAGGGGGCATGACGCTGTTCGCAATCGGCCAGTCACTGCTGTTCATTATTATCGCCCCCCTGACGCCCCTGACCGGACTCGACAAAACGCAGTTCGGCCTTATTTTCGGACTGGCAAATATTCCGCTGATATTCGCCGCGCCAATGTGGGGGCGGCTAAGCGATAGTCACGGCCGTAAACCTGTTTTTATAATTGGGTTGGCCGGCAGCGCAGTCGGCACATTAATGGTTGCCCTCTCGCTGAGATACGGACTCAGTGCGGGGTCGTCGGTCGGGCTGGTGGCGATACTGCTGTTTATGTCACGGGCTTTCTATTCCGCAACTGCCTCCGCGATTTACCCGTCTTCGCAGGCCTACATGGCTGATGTAACGCCTCCGGAAAATAGGGCACAGGGTATGGCGCTGATCGGCGGCGCAAACAGCCTGGGTTCAATACTGGGGCCCGCCATCGGCGGTGGGCTCGCTTTCATGGGGCTGCTTTTCCCCATGTATGTTACGACCGTGATCATGATCTTAGGCACTGTCTGGGCAATCTATGGGTTGCGTGAACCTGCCAAACACATCGAACAGCAGCAAAAACCCGATATCAGGTTTTCGGACAAGCGCCTGCGCCCCTATATGATCCTGTGGGCATGTTTTTTCTTTGTGTTTATTTCCATGCAGTTTATTACGCCGTTTTATATCGGCGATAAATACGGCTTTAGCGACCCGAAGGAAATGTCACAGATAGCAAGTATCGCGCTTGCCAGTATGGCCATCGTAATAACGATCACGCAGGGAATTATTTTACAGCTCATCAAGCCGCACCCGCGCACACTGCTGCGCCTGTGCGGACCGAGCTTTGCCATAGCGCTGTTGATCATCGCATTTGCGCCGAATATCTACATCATGATTTTCGGCTATTCGCTGATAGGTATCTCGTTCTCGTTTGCAACGCCAGGCATCAACGGTGGTGCCAGCCTTAGTGTAAAACGGCACGAACAGGGTGCTGCTGCCGGCGTCCTGGCTGCGGCCAACACCGTGGGACCAATCCTCGGTCCGGCGCTCGGCCCGATGATGTACACCATCGCCCCCAACGCTCCCATGCTGTTCGGGGTCTTCCTGTTTGTACTGCTGAGCTTTTATGTACTGACGATTAAGGTCCCGGACTACAGCGCATCAGGCTAAACCAGCCCAACCGCCCTGACGGCATTCATGTATTTCGAGTGCCTGGAAATACGCAGTGGAAAATCCTCGATCATTTCTACCGCACGCTGCCGGTCGGCACGGGAAAACTTGAATTCAACGACCAGCGTGTCCTGCATAATGGCCGGGTGCTCGAAATTGGGATACAGCCCACTGCGCTGGTCGAATACCCGTTGATCGGTATCGATAGTGGCGCGGATTACTGTATCTGTCGTACAAAAATATTGCCGTATATAGCGGTTGATCATAATGGGCAGGGGATTCTGGTCCAGCCACAACTTTGCGTTCCAGGGCAGCTGTGCACGTAAAGTTGCGCGGATATCGGCCCAGCTTTTCCCGGGCGCGTACGGCGGTTCATCCACGGGGAAACGCTGTTTCCAGCCGAAATAGTTGCGCTTTTGCTTTACCTCAAGCGAACCTGCCGCGGGGCCGGGACTTTCACCGTACCAGCGGTAACGAACTTTTGATCGCTCGCTGACACCCGCCAGGTTTTCAGCGTAGGCGTGATAATCCCAGTTATCGAAATAGACATTATTAACCTGCCGCTCCGGGTAGGGCCGGATAAAGCCGGCCGGATGCAACAGCAACCAGTTACGTACCCGGTCAACTTCGGTTGCATAGGCCGCAAACTTGATCTCATGGCGTTCTTCGTGCCCGCCTTCTGCCTCGCTCATCACCGGCGCAACCCCGGCCGCATAACCGTTTCATAAAGCGCAGCAACATTAATGTCACGGGTTTCCTGCTCTGTGCCGTCCAGTTGCACGCGACTGCCCGTCTGGACAAGAACCGGGGTCTCCGCACTATCGATGCGGACATTCTGTGCCACTATTTCGGCAGCCCCGTACTCGGGTTTCTTTATATATGCGGTCAGGCCAGCGAAGCTGGCATTAGAAATTTTTGCGTCACTGAGCAGCAACCTGGAGCCATCCTTCGAAGCAGCACCTGTGCCGACACTGCCGATCGTCACGTCACGCGCGTCGAGTTCGCTCTTTTCACCGACCGACAATGCCTTGTCCGATACGTTTTCGAAGTGGGTGCCGATAACGGTGACGCGGCTGCCGCTGACATCTATCGCATCACCACCACCGGCAGTGCCAATATTCCGGAATTCGCCTCCTTTGACCGAGCCATCGGCAAAGTCCGCATCGAAGGCATCGGATGCTGTACCGTCGATTACCGTATTCAGCAGCTCAAATTCTGAATGAATAATATTGAGTGCATCCTCTCCCTGGCTCCCGTGGAGTTCGCAATTGCTAAGTTGCACATCGCTGGCATAGAAATTAACGCCACCCGTAAGCGTCCATGCATCCGTTACAACGCTGGTGGTACCTTTTACGACCACGTGCTCCAGCACAGAACGTTTGCCCGCCTCCATCACCACCAGCCCCGGCCAGCCCTTGCCATCCGCTGGTTCCAGCACTATCGGTGCAAATGCCTTGCCGGCGAGACGTATCGGCCCTTTCGACAATAACAGGGCATCCGCTGCAAATCTCAACATCGTGCCCGCACCCACATGCAGGCTGTAACCTTTGGGAATAATCAGGGATTCCTTCACCTGCCACGTGCCGCCATCGATGCGCAGTACATTCGGCTCGGCAAGTTTCAGAAAACTGTGGGCCGCGAGTTGCACGTCGAGGGTGCTTTCCGGCAGGGGCACGGCTACAAGCGGAGGATAGATCCGGGCAACAGGAAATTCCTTGACCCAGTGCCGCCCCCGCATACCGGCTGTCACCAGGGGTATCCAGCCCGTCGCCTCGGGCGGCGGCCGCAATGCGAACTGAAACTTCTCCCCTGTCGAGCCGATGCCGCGGGCCGGAATATTAAATGGAAGTTCTTCCGGCCGCACCAGTGCATCGACTTTCTTACCCGTCGCCTCGTTGAACCAACGGATCCTGGTTATACGCACGTCCCTGGGTATGGTGGTTTCGACCTTAAGAAGGTGTCCAGCGGCATTTTGCAGCAACCCCAGGTTGGCAAATGCCGGGTAAACGAATACCTCCTTCCCGGCAAAGAAATACAGGAAGCTTTCTTTATCTTCCGCTGCTTCATACTTTGAGGCCGTGTCTAGCAGAGCGTCGAGCCGGGCCTGAAGATAATCCAGCGGGAAACGATTCAGCAACCGGAACTCGGTTTGCAAAAGCCTGAACGGCTCTTCCTCTTCCTCGCGCAGATAAGTTTCCAGGGATCCGTCGGTATAGCCCGCCGCAAGTTCGCGCAACACCCGTGCGTAGTGTTCCCATATCGCCGGATCGTTTACGAGTCGGGCAATCATCGGCTCGTCATTAATGACCGAATCAATGCCAGTGAAACGATCCTGTAGCGTGATGTCGAACGCGATCGGTTCAAGCCGCATGGTTATGGGGTTTAGATAGAAACGGAGGTTATGCCAGGCCATGGTATGCGCCGAGCCAAAAACATCAGCGATACCAATCAGTGATCCCATCTGCTTGGCATCAAAAACCTCGGACGGCTGGAGGCTACCGTCGACGAATCCCCGCAACAGCCCTTCGGCGGCCTCGTACTGCTTGGTGAGTACGGGTGATTCGGCTATCCTGGCCGACCCGAAGGCATCGATAGCCGCGTTGCTGTAATGATCGAAGGCACCGCCCCAACCGACGACCTCGCCGTAGGGTGAATCTACGGCCTCCCAGACCTTCGACTCGTCGAACCGGATGATGACGCCTTCGCGCCGACGGTTGTACTCGAGCAGCTCCTTGGTGAAAAACTCCTCAAGGGCCATGATCCCCATCGATTCGCCGTTGAGTGTCACCTCCACGAACTCATAGCGCGGGCGCATAACGCCATAGCGGTCGAGCATTCTGAAAAACAGGAGTTCAGACTGGTAACCGCGCGTTCCCGGGTTCTGTATCGAGAAGCGGCGCATCCCGAGTATCTGCTCGTCGTTGCGGGTATGTATGCGGAACGACCACTTGAGGCCGTAAAGATGATCGGTCCAGTCGCCCTTGAGGCGCAGCTTGACAGGAATCACGCGGTTCTCGAAACGAATCTCCCCTCTTACGAAATCGTCCGGCCCCTGGATCAGCCGCATGTTGTCGAGCGCATTCTGGCGAATCTCGTAGATGCGGGATATTTCCCTGAATGGGACGTCGATGATGAGTTCGGGAATATCTGGCGTGCCATCTTTCATCTGCCGCAGATAGGCGCCGATGGCGATAACCACCTTCTGGCTCAGGTTTACATCGAATTCGCGAAACTCTTCTCCCCAGCGCTCTTCCAGGTCCCGGGACGCATTCTGCACCACCACCGGGTTGGTCAGGAACACGAAAATAACAAATACGAACGCAACCGCAATCAGCAGAAGGGTAATGCGGCCGAGACGCCGCAACAGGCTTATCGGTGTGACATCGCTATGCCCGGCCTTTCTAGGCTGAGTCAGCTTCATAGCAGCACCTAAATTCCGGGCATACCGCTCTGGTCGAGGAAGGTGACACCAATTTCCGGGAAGCTCACACGCAGGTCATCACTTAACTTGCTAAGTACGGTTGTCGAATCGATGTCGAGCAGATAGGTTGCATCCAGGTTTCCCGACCGCTCGTCGAAACGGCGTAAATCGCTGGAATTTACATGCCGGCCTATAACTTCGTTGATCGCCTCGAGCTGGCTTTTCCCACCCCCCTCCTGGGCAAGGTTAACGGACAGGTAGAGGTTCTTGCCCGCGTCACGTTTGCTGAACTGTTTTATCAGTGTCATCGCGACCAGGATGAAAATGCCCGCTGCGATCGTTGCTGCCACCTGGTTGGCACCCAGGCCGAGGCCCATCGCAATGGAAATAAACAGGTAGGCCAGCTCTTCCGGCTCCTTGATAGGAGTACGAAAACGCACAATGGATAAAGCGCCGACAAGGCCGAGAGACAAAGCCAGCGAGCTCTTCACAACCATAATGATGAGCACGGTCGTCAACAGTACGAACGGCAGCACGCCGGCCAACTCGTCGCGGTTGGATAAAGTCGACCCGAAGCGCAGGAAATGCCATCGCACGAGCAATGCCAGCACCAGGCCGATAGCCAGGTTCAGCAGTAACTCAGGCAGGGAAAACGGGGCATCTCCGGCAGCACCAAACAAGTCAAGTTCTGTTGGCATATCAGTTATCTACCTCGGATTCAGCGACACATACTCGGCGCCCGCAATTGTGCATCAGCCACAGTGGAATAACCAGCGCCGGGCCGCCGGGCCGCATGAGTCAAAGCCGCGGTGGGTACTGTTCAGGTCCGGAAACGCGCGAACAATTCTTCGTCGATTCCGTATTCTTCTGACATCTCGACCATATGTTGTGCAGTAACACTAGGGGCTCCCTTGGCCTGGGCATGTTCCTCGAGCCGCTCGGAAACCATCTGGCGTACGGCAACAGGAACGCCCATCAATGCCTCGATCGCCTTGTCGTCCCATTTCATGGTCATCTTAATCTTGCCGCCCTTCTGACCGCCCGGAGGTTCCTGCAGCTCGTGCATCTTCACGTTATCGGTGTACGCGTGATAGTAGTAGCGGCGGCTCTGGTCGCCGAGCCCCACCGGCAGGTTCATTGCGGGTATGCGTTCGGAACGATCCATCTGTTCCAGCCCTTCATCCATTACTATGGCTTCGATGTTCGCAATAATAATGCCGCTGCTCTTCTCGAGGTGAATCACCTGATCTACCGTACATTCTGCAATCTGCGGGCATTCGTCGATACTGGGGGGCTTGACCTTGCGTGACGGGATCATCGTGAAACGCGTATGCTCCAGCTCGTTTACCCCTTCGGGCCAGAAACGGGCTGTCTCCATCATGTCGTCGAGGTAATCGGCTGACGGGCAATTCACGACAAATTCACCGGTGGCGAGGATATTCTGGAAGGTATGCGATTCCTGCCGGAACCCCACCATCATACGGGGATTCTTTTGCATTACGTCGAACTGCATGATGTGGGAGTACGGCCCGGCATTTACATTGCCTTCCTTGTCAAGCGTGGTAATGACCGTGATCAGTTTCGGGAATATCCAGATATCCGAATACCAGAATGGCCTGATCCGGATTTCTTCTTTCTTTCTCGGCATATTTTGTATCCTTTTGAGTGTTGCATTAGCGGCAGCAGACGGCAAAATTATCACAGGCAACATAGCTGCGTAGTAAATATTTGGCCCTAACCCCCGTGCGGACTCCTGCCAGCCTGTCCGGGGGCTATCGGCCCAACAGGAGGCTTTATGCCCGATGTATGTCAAGCGGTACCCGAGCCATCCGCCTGGGTCGTTCGCCATGCAGAAAATATCCCGTCCGGGGGCACGGTACTGGACCTTGCCTGCGGCTCGGGGCGCCATACGCGCCTGCTCCGCAGGCTCGGTTACTCGGTGCTGGCCACGGACACTGACCTGGAAAGAATCAAAGACCTGGAGGGTCAACCCGGAATCGAGCTGCGGCAGGCCGACCTCGAACAGGACAGTTGGCCATTTGAAGAAAAGCAGTTTACCGGTATCGTAGTAACCAACTACCTGCATCGGCCTCACCTCGATAAACTCACTGATTGCCTGACAGATTCCGGCATATTGATTTATGAAACTTTTGCCGTAGGGAATGAACAATACGGTAAACCGTCGAGCCCGGATTACCTGTTGCAGCCGGGAGAACTTTTACAGGTATTCGGTGATCGGCTGGAAGTTGTCGCGTTCGAACAGGGGCTCATACACGAACCCGGCCCTAAGGTAATACAACGTCTGTGCGCACGGCGACCGGCAACCCGGTGAGAACAAGAAAGCGGGGATTACGATGTATATAAATTTCTGGATCCCTATGGCGCTGGCCAGTGAACTGGAAGATACGCCAATCAGGGTGGCCGCACTCAGTCAGGAGTTTGCTCTGTTCCGCAATTCCGAAGGCAAGGCATTTTGCCTGGCCGATGTGTGCGTGCATCGCGGCAGTTCGCTCAGCGCAGGTAAAGTTAAAAGCGACTGCCTGCAATGCCCCTACCACGGCTGGGAATTCGACGGCGAAGGTAATTGCACCCATATCCCTACAATTGCGAGCGATGCAAAAATTCCTGGACGTGCCCGCGTCGATTCATATCCGGTAATTGAACGTTACGGCGTGGTATTCGCCTTTCTGGGCGACCTGCCTGAAGAAGAAAGGCCGGACTTACTCGAGATCAGCGAATGGGATCAGGAAGGCTGGAGCACGACACACCTCGTTTATCCCTGGCAGGCCAACCTCGAGCGGGTCGTCGAAAACGGGCTTGATGCCACTCATACTGAATTCGTTCACCCTTCTGCCGGCCTGCAGGGGTCTTTCGATCCCGAGAAGCTGGAAGACGCAAGGCTGGTCGAGCATCCCTGGGGCAATGAATACCTGATGAGCACGCCCGCTGTCGAAATATCGCATGGTCACTACGGTGCCAATCACCAGTGGACTTTCCTTGGTTTTAAGATGGGCGACATGACCGGACACTTCCGCTTCTATTCTTTCGTCAGGCCTGTCGACGAAAACTCAGTTATACGCTACATATTTCATGCAAGGAATTTTCAGCTGGGTGAGAAGATGGACAAAGAAATGCTCAAAACAAACCTTGGTTTCGAGGCGGAAGACCGTCCTGTTATCGAAGCGATGCGGCCCCTCGAGTCTCCACTTGGCCCTGGCGAAGAACTGCTTTTACCGGAAGATGAAATTATGCTCGCCTACCGCAGAAGTCTGAAAAAGTGGCGCGACAATGGCTGGCACATTGACAGCGAGAAACTGCATGACGCAGGCAGGCGATGTACTTTCACGATACCAAGTCCGGCGCGCCGGGGCTCTTCAGCCTGGATACGGAATACGGTACCAATGTCTGCCATGGGCGGAGACTAACGGCAGCTAAACCTCCATCGGAGGTACGCGGCCGCGCGCGAAGCGCTGCGCCGTAAGGACGTAAGATAGTTGCAACACAACCTCGCCTGCATTTGAAGGCGCCATGCCATAAGCACTGATCGGCACCCCGGCCGCGCCAAACATGACCAACGCCCCCAGCAGCAGCCAGGGCCAGTCGTTACGCCGCCACAATGCGAAGCCGACAACGATCGTTACCATATTTCCGACTATTGCCGGTATCGGCGGCCCGGAACCGGTCACGGCTTCCTGCCCTTCAAAACAGAAGTGCGAAGGAAACAGGTTGGTTGTATAGCGAAGTATGCCGTCGAAACATGCGGGCTTCAGTTCCAGGCCGATCAGGTGTTCGAATGCACCAAGCAGGACCATGGCTCCCACAACCAACCAGATACCTACACGAAAGGGGCGCGTCGCCGCCCACGGAATGCCACCAGCGGCTGCCATCTGGCTGACCGCTATCATCATGAAAGGCGTGAGCAGTGCGTGCATGTAAAAGCGTGGCAGGCTGAGAAGTTCGAGCAGGGACCCCTGCCCGATGGTCGTGCCCAGCGACACGATCAGGTTGTCATACACCAGGCCCACAGCAATGATGGCGATAATCGGGGCACCGGCAGCTTTGTACTGTTTTGACAGGTAACAGGCCCAACCAAAAACAATGGCATGGGCGAGTACGTAGGCAGGGAATGCGTAGGCGGACAAAAGGACTACCTCTTGTTATGGGCGCTAATACTAGCAAGTTAATCCGGAATAGAACCAATCCACGGCAAAATCCGGCAGACGGTGCCCCGGTGACCGCAGTCTCGGTTATTATCGCCGCTACACACGTCCCGAAAGACGGAGAAAACCGATGGTCAAACCATTCCTAAGCCTGGTTCTCCTGACCCTGCTGCATACGCCTGCCCTCTGCGCAGCTGAATTCGATGCCGGCGCGCCAACCGTATTGATAACCGGATCCAACCGTGGCCTGGGCCTCGAATTTGCACGGCAATACGCAGCCAGTGGCTGGAATGTCATCGCAAGTTGCCGCAACCCCGCTAAGGCGGACGATCTGCAGGCGCTTGCAAAAAACAACACGCAGATTGCCATCGAGACGCTGGACGTAACCAGTGACGAACAGGTCAGCGCCCTGGCTAAGCGCTACGAAGGACAGCCTATAGATGTACTGCTGAACAACGCGGGGATTTACGGCACGCTGGAAAAACAAACGCTGGGCAGTTTCGATTTCGAAGAAGCGAAGCGCATTTATGACATCAACAGCCTCGGGTCACTGCGGGTGTCTGTTGCATTCATAGATAACGTACTCGCCAGCATACAAAAAAAGATCATCAGCCTGGGCGGCGGCATGGGAACACAGAGTATCGGCCGCCTCTTCGGCGGGCATTACTTTATGAAGATGAGTAAGTCTGCACACCTGATGGCAATGGGCGTCCTGCAGACAGATCTGAAGAAAACCGGTGTAATGATTGTCATGATTTCGCCCGGACGCGTTGATACCCAGTTGATGCGTGACTCGGGGTGGACGGGTCCGTCAATTTCAGCAGAAGAAAGTGCCCGGCATGTAATCGAACGCATCGAGCTACTGGAGCCGAAAAATAATGGCCGCCTGATTACTTATGACGGTAAACAGATACCCTGGTAAGTGCTTAGTCGTCGATGCATCTCGTAAAAGGAAAGAACTGACATGCTACGTGCTATCGTTGCAATCATTATCGTCGTCGGCCTGCTGATACTGGTTGCCCTGCAGATAGAAGACACATCGATGCCGCTGTTCAGCGAGATCGGTAAGCTGGAAGTCGACGGCAACGCGGAGATCGTTCAGGCGACACCCGACGGTAACCTGCTCGTCTACACTAACAGCCGGCGCAAGTCGCTGGATGTAGTCGGACTCGAGGACCCCTCTTCACCTTCCCTGCTCGCCTCGGTCGAACTCCCCGGAGAGCCTACCAGCGTTGCGATTAGCCCCAAAGGCGACTGGGCACTGGCCGCAGTGGTGGTTGCCGATGCCCGCGACGGGAAAGCGCCGCCCGATCAAAGGCTGCCCGGGGTGCTTGCTTTGGTCGATATCCGTGAACCCGGCGCGGCCGCTGTCACTGCCACTATAGGAATCGGCCATCAGCCCGACAGTATCGCCGTGAGTTCGTCCGGCTACGAGTTGCTCGCGATACTCGCAATCGAAAATGAACCCGTAATTGTCAAAGATGGGCAAGTTACCAAGAATAAGTCACCCGGTAACGAAAGCGATATCAGTTTCCCGGGAGCTGTGCAGATCGTAGCGGTTAATCCGGATTCACCCGGCAACTGGAGCGTTGCAACAATCGACCTGCCGGCTTCGCTGCTGCGTGATGCACAAATGTTATATAGCGAAGATCCGCAACCCGAATATGTCGCGTTGTCGCCCGGTAAACACCTCGCTGCCGTCTCACTGCAGGAAAATAACGGTATTGTCACTATAGATCCGGTGGCAAACGAAGTCGTAAGTGCCTTCAGCCTCGGACGGGTCAATGACCGGGCCGCGGACCTCTCAGCCGACGACGATATCGATTTCGGCGCCAGCTATCCGACCGATGCAGAGGGACAGGCGCTGGCGGGAACCCGCTTTCCGGATGCACTCGCTTTCAGTCCTGACGGCCAGTACATACTGAGTGCCGACGAGGGCGAAATGCCGCTTACCGGCGGCCGTGGATTTTCCATTTGGACCCTCGACGGCACATGGGCCTGGGATGACGGTGGCGAAATCGAGCAACGCGCGGCAGGGCTGGGCCTGTATCCGGACGAACGCTCCGATATCAAGGGCATAGAAATCGAAGGCATTACCGCCGGGCGGGTCAGGATGCAAGACTACGCTTTTGCTGTTTCAGAACGCGGCTCCTTCCTCGCCATCTACGATATTACGCACCCGCCTGCGCCTGAATTCGTGCAGATACTCCCAACGGGAGACGGGCCCGAAAGCGTAATCGTCATACCCAACCGGGAGCTTGTCGTAGTCGCCGCTGAAGATTCAGGTTCGCTGCATATCTACCAGCTCGATTCCGATGGATCCTGACTCAGCGGGACACCGCCCAGTATGAGTAGTACTGCTCTTGCCTACCAGGAGCTGAGACCCGAGGACATCATTGATGCTGTCGAATCGGTCGGCTACCGATGTGATGGCAGATTACTTGCGCTGAACAGTTATGAAAACCGTGTTTACCAGGTAGGCATCGAGGGGCATGACAACGTCGTTGCCAAGTTTTATCGACCGGGCCGCTGGAGTGATGCCGCGATACTCGAAGAACACGCATTTAGCGAGGAGCTTGCGGACGATGAGATTCCGGTACTTGCACCGCTCACTTCAGACGGCAAGACCCTGCATCACCGTGGCGAATTCCGATTTGCCGTTTTCATGTGCCGTGGCGGACGCTCCCCCGATCTTGACAACCTCGACCTGCTTGCGCAGATAGGCAGGCTGGTCGCACGTATACACCTGCGGGGCGAAACATATGACTTTGAATCGCGCCCGACGCTCGATATCCAGAGCTTCGGGGTAGCGTCACGCGCATACCTGGCCGACCACGATTTTATTCCGGTGGATATCAAACCTGCCTACGAGAGTATCTGCGACGACCTCATCCCCACGATCGAAGCTTGTTTCGAGCGTGCGGGTAGATTCAGGAAGCTGCGCCTGCACGGCGATCTGCACCCTGCCAATGTCCTGGTCACTGACCAGCAACTGCACATCGTCGATCTTGACGACACGCGCATGGGACCGGCGGTGCAGGACCTCTGGATGTTTCTGTCGGGTGACCGCGCCGAACAGACGCCACAATTACACGAGTTGCTCGACGGCTATACACGTTTCCGCACCTTCGATGCGCGGGAACTAAACCTTATCGAAGCGCTGCGCACGCTGCGGATCATGCATTACGCGGCCTGGCTGGCGCGCCGCTGGGAAGACCCGGCATTCAAGATCGCGTTTCCCTGGTTCAATACAAACCGTTATTGGGACGAACACGTACTTGCGCTGCGTGAGCAAACGGCACTTATGCAGGAAGAACCGCTGAGCTGGATCGCGTGACCCCCAATCCTGCCGGGAATCTTTCTCTACTCGCCCGCGGCCCGTAACCGTGCGTCGCGACGCCTGCCCCCTTCGGTCAGTACTTTTTTTCGCAGGCGAATGCTGGCAGGTGTAACTTCGACGAGTTCGTCATCATCTATAAACTCGAGCGCCTGTTCCAGCGAAAAACGAACCGGGGGACTTAAAACCAGGTTTTCGTCGGTACCCGCGGCACGAATATTGTTGAGCTGTTTAGCCTTGGTGGGATTGACGGCCAGGTCGTTACCGCGGCTGTGTATACCGACAACCATGCCTTCGTACACTTCTGTGCCATGCCCCAGGAAAAGGCGACCACGATCCTGCAAATTGAATAAAGCGTATGCCAGCGACTTCCCGCGGGTACTTGAAACCATGACACCGTTGATACGCTGCCCAATGCCTTCCGGCACCGCGCGATCATATTTCTCAAATACGTGGTAAAGAAGCCCGGTACCTGCAGTAGCCGTCAGGTATTCAGTGCGAAAACCGATTAACCCGCGAGCCGGAATGCGGTAATCAATACGTACCCTACCCTTGCCGTCGGGTTGCATGTCGAGCAGCTGGCCTTTGCGATCAGCAAGCCGGCTCATAACTGCGCCCTGGTGTTCCTCTTCGAAATCGACGGTCAGCAGTTCCCACGGTTCGCTGCTGACACCATCAATAACGTGGCAGATCACTTCCGGCCTGGATACCGCCAGTTCATAACCTTCGCGACGCATGATTTCGATCAGCACGGAAAGATGGAGCTCGCCGCGCCCCGAGACACGAAACTTGTCCGGATCGGTCGTATTCTCAACCCTTAGTGCAACGTTGTGCTTAAGCTCCTGGTCCAGGCGCTCACTAATCTGGCGGCTGGTGAGGTACTTGCCATCCTGCCCGGCGAACGGCGATTTGTTGACCTGGAAGGTCATGCTGATCGTCGGCTCATCGACCGTCAACGGCGGCAACGCTTCCGTATGCTCGCGATCACACAGGGTGTCCGAGATATCGAGCTGCTCGATGCCACTGAACATGATGATATCGCCCGCAGACGCGCCGTCGAGTTTCACCCGCTCCAGGCCGTTAAAACCGTAAATTTCCAGCACACGGCCCTGGCGCTGTTTTTGGTCCGCACCGACGATCGCAACCGGGGTATTTGGTACCAGTTGCCCCCGGCTGATGCGCCCGATACCCATGACCCCGATATACGCGTCGTAGTCGAGGCTCGAAACCTGCAGTTGCAGCGGACCACCAACATCTACCCTGGGCGGTTTAACGTGGTCGATTATTGCTTCAAACAACGGATCCATGTTGCCGTCGCATATATCCGACTCACGCGCGGCGTAGCCATCAAGTGCCGATGCATAGATCACCGGAAAGTCGAGTTGCTCATCGGTCGCGCCGAGTTTGTCGAACAGGTCGAAAGTCTGGTTCAGCACCCAGTCCGGCCGGGCTCCATCGCGGTCAATCTTGTTTATCACGACGAGCGGCTTCAGGCCGCGATCGAAAGCCTTCCGGGTTACGAAACGGGTCTGCGGCATTGGCCCCTCGACCGCGTCGACCAGCAGAAGCACGCTATCAACCATGCTGAGGATGCGTTCTACTTCGCCGCCGAAATCCGCGTGCCCGGGCGTATCCACGATATTGATATGCCAGTCGTTCCAGCCGATGGCCGTGTTCTTCGACAGGATGGTGATGCCCCGCTCGCGCTCGAGTGCGTTCGAGTCCATCGCACGCTCCTGCAGTTCGACACGCTCGCCCAGCGTTCCGGATTGCCGCAGCAACTGGTCGACCAGCGTGGTCTTGCCATGATCGACGTGGGCGATGATGGCTATATTGCGCAGTGAATCGGCAGCAGGCATTAGTCTGGTGTCTACAGAGGTCTGGGTGGGGAGCCCGGGAGGGCGAGAAGCGGCGCATTATAGAGGAGCGCGCCCGCAGACAACAGCTACCCGAGAGGTGCGGCCTCAAAGGGGCTTAGCCTGCCCCAGGAAAGCAATAGTGCCTAACAGCAGGAATAAAGCGACGGTTACAACGGCGCCGCGATTCACCTGCGTACGCACCCGCGCCTCAAGCTCGGGCGAGGAACCCGAGCTTTCCATTTGCCGGAAAATTGCTTCGACCGGCGCATAGAAAAGGGCCATCAGTGATGACACGAGGAATACCTGGCCAAACAGAAGCACCTTAAGCGCCAGCCAATTCGCTGCGAAGGGCTCGCCATATCGCAGTGACTGAATTCCGTACCAGGTACAGACCAGAAATACGCAAACAAACAGGGTTCCCGTCGCCATGTATATACGCACCATGAGCGGCGTGCCCATGTTCCTGAACGCAACGATTTCTCCGGCAATCCACGCGAACGCGGCCACCCAGATAACTGCATTCAGCCAGCCCGGTACGCTAACCAGGCCCAGCGACTCGCTTAGGACGAGTCCGACAGGTGCGATCAGCGCCATCGCCGCACGGGGTGTCATGTCGATTAGCAGCGACATGCGCATTAACAGTGTCCGCTGCTCTACTGAATAATTCGGGTTTCTGATAGCAAGGGCCAGCGTGAACACGCCGAGATCGGCCCCAAGCCAGTACACAAACATCAAAACATGCAGGTACAACCAGATCTGATAACTATCCATCGATTGCATGATCTCTCGCGCCGTATGTAACGCTCATCGTGCGACAGCACGGCATAGGCGCAAAGCCCTGCACTGCAGGCTGTCCATTTGCTGGTATGCTTGCGCACCATTTTGGCCAGTTGTTACCTTCCCTGCCATGTCCCTCGTTCGATTAGACGAAGTTTCGCTCGAGTTCGGTGAACAGGTATTGCTGCGCAATGCGTCTATGTCTATCGAGACAGGTGAACGCGTTTGCCTGATTGGTCGAAACGGCGCAGGCAAAACTTCCCTGTTGCGCCTTATAACCGGTGAACTCGAGCCCGATCACGGCGAACTTCATTTCCGCAGCGACATCGGTATCAGCAAGCTGGATCAGACGCTGCCGGTTGAACTCGATATGACTGTAAGGGAAGTCGTCAGCCAGGGACTCGCAGCAGTGCGCGCCCTAAGCGAGGAATATGAGCGACGCTCGAAACTTGATCTCGACAAACACGGCCTGCGGGAACTCGAGCATTTACAGCACCAGATTGATGCGCGTGGCGGCTGGAATATCGATCAACAGGTAAAGAAAGTGCTTTCGGAGCTTGAGCTGCCCGCTAACGAAAAGCTTGCGTTTCTGTCGGGCGGCTGGCGGCGACGGGTTGCGCTGGGGCGGGCACTGGTCAGCCAGCCGGATTTGTTACTACTTGACGAGCCAACCAACCATCTTGATCTAGCAACAATACGTTGGCTCGAAGACCGTATTTACGCCTGGCCGGGTGCCGTCATATTTATTACTCACGACCGTGCCTTTCTGCAAAAGCTCGCAACCCGCATTCTCGAGCTCGACCGCACAAAGTTGAGTAGCTGGGATTGCGACTACGGCACCTATCTGAAGCGCAAAGAAAAGGCACTGCTCGATGAACGTGAAGGAAACGTGCGCTTCGACAAGAAGCTCGCTGAGGAAGAAGTCTGGATACGACAGGGAATTAAGGCCAGAAGAACTCGCAACGAAGGGCGCGTCAGGGCGCTGGAAACCATGCGTAAAGAAGCGGCCGCACGACTCAAGCACGATCCGGGGGCGCATATAAGCATCGATGAGGCAGACCAGTCGGGCCGGAAAGTTATACGGATGCGTAACGTCAGTTACAGCTACGGCGATGCCAGCATAGTAAAGAGTCTTACGCTGACGGTAATGCGTGGCAACCGCATAGGCCTGGTCGGCAATAACGGTGTTGGCAAAAGTACCTTGCTGCGACTCATGCTTGGCGAACTGGAGCCCGCAACCGGCACGGTTAAGCGTGGCACCAATCTTGAAATAGCGTATTTCGATCAACTGCGCCGCGACCTGGACCCGAACAAATCTGTCGCGGAGATCGTTGGTGATGGCAGAGACTACATTTTCATCAACGGCAAGGAGCGCCATGTCGTCGGCTATCTGCGTGGCTTTTTATTTTCGGCCAAGCGGGCCATGACACCCGTGCGAGTTCTGTCGGGAGGCGAACGCAATCGGGTAATTCTTGCGCGCTTATTCACACGTTCAAGCAATCTGCTGGTGTTGGACGAGCCGACGAACGATCTCGATGTTGAAACACTTGAAGTGCTTGAAGCGCGCCTTTGCGAATATAATGGCACATTAATCGTCGTAAGCCACGACCGGCAATTCCTGGACAATGTAGTCACCAGTATCCTGGTTTTTGAAGATGACGACAGGGTTCACGAATACGTTGGTGGCTATAGTGACTGGCTCGCCCGTGGACATCACCTTGCCGAAGCTGAAACTGTTATGCGCGATGGCGATTCGCAGACAATTTCAAGCGCGGCCAATAGCTCGAATAACCAGCCCAAAAAACTCAGCTACAACGAACAACGCGAACTAGACAAATTGCCGCCGCAGGTCGAGCGGCTTGAGCTGGAGATTAAGGAGCTGGAACAGGATATATCCAGGCCCGGTTTTTACGAGCGGCCTCATGATCAGACCGAGCCAGTACTTGGGCAGCTTACTCAACGCAAAACAGAACTAGAAAGTAAGACTGAGCGCTGGCTGCTGCTCGAAGAACGACAGCAACGCTACCTGGACTTTCGAAGCAGGTCGCAGCACTAGCAAACAGGGCAAACGATTTTCAGCTACTCGCTAGTTGAGCAATTCGCCCGCTTCTTTGTCATCCAGCGTTTCAAGGCTCTTGTAGGCCATTGCACCCTTGCGGCTGCCACCCCAGGGGATGCCTGGTCGACCGTTGTATCCGCGGATGGGTTCGAACTGCACCACCATGCGTCCTTTCTTGCCATTCAACTCGGCTGACTTGGCTGAAACCTCTGCTTCGGTTGCTTCACGTATGCCGATTACCCGCCCACCTTTCCAGGAGCGTTGCGATTTTTGTTTATGTAAGGCCACGTAGTCGGCCGACAACTCATCGTTGTCCAGCACCCACATAAGGCTTTCGAGATAACCTTCGGGCGCCTGCTGCAAGCCCGGACCTTTCTCGATAAGATGCAGGATTCTCACGGTACCCCCTCCAGCAAAACCGCTTCCAGTATAAGTATTGCAGGTGCCCCAGTCGATGTCTTGACGCAATGTGTCAGATATCGGGTGCCTTGCCCCAGACCAGCGTACGGTTGTTGGCCGGCATAGCTGCATCCTGCAATAACCGCAGGGATTGCGCTTCGGCAAGTTCGTTTACCCACTCGAAGTCACGGATAGCGCGCTCCGGATCGCCGTTCTTTAACCACTGATCAAAGCGCTCATTGCTTACACTTGTGTATCGGCCATCGTAATTGAATGGCCCGTATATAATAAGCAGGCCGGTGGGTTCCAAAACCTCACCAACCCCACGAAAAAATTCCCGAACACAATCTTGACTCATAAAATGCAGCATATTCGCGCTGAAAACCACGTTAAAAGTTCCGACCGGCCACGGTCGCATGCGCACATCGATCTCGACGGGTGCGGCTACATTCTCCGGCGCCTCCCGCTCTATCCTCGTTGCGAGGCCGGCCAGGATGTCACCCGTGTCGCTCGGCTGCCAAGTCGTATCCGGCATCTGTGCCGCAAAATACACGACATGCTGCCCCGTGCCGCTGCCAAGCTCCAGCAGGCGACTACCTCCGGCGACCGTCGCCCGCAATACACCGAGTATCGCCTGCTTATTGCGCTCACAGCTTTCCGAATGGGGCAAAGCGCTTCCGGAACCTTGCATCATGACCGCCTATCTGTGAACCTCACTGACATATATCGACAATCATAAACAGGACTGCAGGCATATGCGCCCACTGCTCTTTGTAGCAACCCTTCTTATAATGGCCGGAAACGCCCTTGCGGCGGACGGGAAGCAGTATGGTGACGGGGATCGAACCGCGGGCAGTAAAGCCTCGCTGCCCCTCTGGGAGATGAAACTGGCCGGCTTCGGCCGCGTCGGGGCCGCCTATCCTGCGTCCGAAGAAATCGAGACCAATGTATTTCCGGCGCCCTTTCCGATTTACCGTGGAAAAATCCTCCGGCTCGGAGACGACACCGATAAACCCGTCAGGACCAGAATTTTTCAACGTGACCGGGTAAAACTCGACATCGACTTTGGCTTTAATTTTCCGGCCGACAGCGACGACATCGACGTGCGTGAGGACATGCCGGACCTCGACCCGCTCGTCGAGGCAGGCCCGGAGTTCGAATTGCGGTTTGCGGATAAATACGCCGGGGGCGATCTGTACCTGGCCATTCAGGCTCGCGGTGCATGGGCCCTCGACGGGCTCGATCCGGGGTCCAAGGGCTCTATATTCACAACTGAACTCAGGTACGAAAAGTTTTACCCGAAAACCAAGCTGGTTCTAAAAGTGCAACCCGAGTGGGCGAGCGGTGACTACATGGAATATTTCTATGAAGTCGATGCTGAATTCGCCACGGCCGAACGGCCGGCCTACGAGGCCAAGGGCGGCTATCTCGGAACGAAGTTCGGGTTCTCGGTTAGCCGCCAGATTACCGACGATTTCGAGCTCATCGGTGGTGCGCGCTTCGGCAACTTCAAGGGCGCACGCAACGATGACAGCCCGCTGTATACAGACAAGACCACCGCCGGCGTATTCCTGGCTTTCCTCTGGAAATTCTGGGAGAGCGAGGCGCGGGCGACCGCAGAGTAGCAACACAGCCGCGTAGCTGTGGCGGCGACCGGCCGTAGAAATCACCCTAGAAGCGGCAATGCGCTGAAATAACAACAAGGGAGTCAGAATAATGAAAATGACCATGCTCAAGACCCCAGCGAATGCTGACCAGAAACCGGATCCGGACCTTGACCTGGACGATCCCGAAACCAATTTCATGGCGATGTTGAAGATTCGCGGCGACCTGGCCGAAAAGGATTTCTTTTTCGCATTTCCCGGCGAGATGTGGGCCTCGATCCCGCAGGAAGGTTATACCCGTTGTTTCAAGACCTTCGGTATAGGCGCAGGTCGCATTGAAGAGGTCGACGAAGGCTGGCGTATATACAATCGCGAAGTGCTTTATTACATGGACCCCGACACCGGTGAGATCCTGCAGGAATGGAGCAACCCGTTCCTGGGCGGTAAAAAAGTTGAAGTCTTTCACGTCGCCAACGATCCGGTAAACGGTGTGTTTACGCGCAAGGGAAGCAGCGTGTTGTCACCGCCCTACCCCTACGTCGCCTATGGTGACGACATCGTGTTCCAGTGGGATTTCTATATTTTCAGACCGGCCCATATGAGCCGCGAGGAATATCCGCTGTATTCCAGTGGTGACATGGATCAGCACTGCGAACTCTGGGGCATCCAGGGACGCAAGAGCGATGTACTGAACCCGGACATCACCTCCGGCCAATGCACGCTGTCGTGGTCGCGCGTCGCACAATGGGTCCCGTTCATGGAAATGGGCAACATTCCCGGCTACATGACCAACCAGAGCCACTGCGTGAAACTGCTGGGCGGCCCGACCGAACTGCCCCGCTACATACTGGACTACACGGAAAAGCATTATCCGAAGTACCTGGAAGCGCCGACGGAATGGAACGGCCCGCAAATGACCAGCCAGTATGAAGAGTTCAAGCATCATATTGACGCGAAGCAGGCCGGCAAAAACTAGCCATGCGGCGGCGGGTATTTATTAAAAGCCTGCTGGCCGGGCTTTCGGGGACAACACTTGCGTCGACGGCACAAACTGCGGCGACGACGAACGATATAAATGCCGAAATCGGCGCGCTGCTGCGTGAAACCGAGCAACGCTGGGACAGCCAGAACACAGCCAGCCTGAAGGAACTCTGGGATACGGATGACCCGGAGCCTTTTTACCTCGCCGGCGAGCAGGGTGACTGGTTTAGCGGCTGGGATCAGCTCAATGCCTACCTCGACCCCAGGGGTGCGCCAAAAATCACCCAGGCCATACGGGTACGTTTCTACGATATCCGGGCGCGTTCGCTGTCGCCGGATTTAGCCTTTGCAGCCTACTGGATGCGCACAGACATGAAACTCGTGTTTCAGCCCAAACCCTTTGCCTCGGACAACCGGGTTGCGGCTGTATTCAGACGCAAGCCGGAAGGCTGGCGTTATCTTGCCTACATGGAGGCCTTCCAAGCCCCGAATATGTATATCAATAAACTGATGGAAAAAGATGTAGCCGACGACTATCAGCAATTTTTCGACGAAGTCAGTAAACGCTGACGCTAACCGTTTCTTCTACTTTCCCGGGAACTGTACGATCCCTGATAAAGAATTTTTCTCGCCAATATTATTGCGCGCGACAATTTCACTGTCGGACAGCCGGTACTTAACGACTTCACCGCTGAAGAAATTGCCGACGATAACGTGCTCGTCATCGACACCCGGCGCTATCGCCGCCCAGCCCATGCTGCCAAGCTTTCGGTTGTCGAGCAGTTCGCCTGTATCGGGGTCGAGCACAATAAAGCCGAGGTTGGTCGAGATCAGCAGCCGGTCATCCGGGAAAGCGACCAAAATAAGCACCATGGGTACGCCCCAGTCCGGCTGAAGAACGGCAAGGTCGGGCAGCTGCTTGTTATTTTCAAGATCGTACTGCATCACCCGGTTGCCGTTCTCGGACACGTAGATCATGCGCTTGCCGTCATCCGCGAGCACGGTACTGGTTATTGCCAGAAACGGCGGTACCGGGTGAAAGTCTGTCTCGTAGTAGGCCAGCTCTTCGCCATCGCTGCTGTATTTGAAGATCCAGCCGTCACCAACCACATCCCGGCCGGGCAATAAACGAAAGGTCGTCGACAGGTTCGGGCCCGCCGACGTGCTGCTGCCGGCCAGGTGCTCGCCGAAGTACAGGCTGCCATCCGGCCCGAAGGTGACGCTACTGAATGTCCTGTCGGACCATTTACGCACCGGCAGTTGCTTCGCGTCCGGTGTGAACTGCAACACGGCGGGTGTGAGCTGTGCGAAACCCCACAGCGTTCCGTCCGGGTCGAACGCGAGGCCGCCTATCTTGTGGCCCGTGCCCTCGACCCAGATCGTGCCCTTTACATTCAGGTCCGCATCGTACTGGAGTATCCGGCCCGTGCCGGCATGATCGTCGTCCGGGTCGTCCATGACCGTAGCAGCCACGAAAATATCGCCCCGTTCGAAAGGCGTAGCCGTCGATTCAGGCAGTTCCTTTGCCGATATTGAGAGGCAGGCAAGCAGGCCCGCGTATAAAAAGAAACCTGAGTTTTTCACCATGATGTCACCCTAGCTACGTTGGCGCGCGACGCCACCTGGCGCACACCTGATTGCAGGTACCTCGGAACTTGTGCCGAGTTCCCATGCATAGTTGCTGCTCACCCGCTCTTCCGCTTCGACCTCACCGCTGCCGTCAGCGTCGCAGTACCAGTAATCCGGATTTGCCGCAGGCGCGGCGGAGGGCGTCCACTGGCTCTCATCGCCGTCGAGGCGGCGCAACGCCTTGTCGTCACTGGAATGTGCGCCTGCCAGATCACCCTCTGCAGTTCCGGATGCGTTGGCCTGGCCCGTGCCCGGAGTATCCCAGTAACTCGTCTGGACAATGCCCTCAGCATTCTTTCCGACCAGCCCCCCAACATCGGCCTGGCCCGTAACCGGACCCGTCGCATAACTGTGAAAAACGATACCGTTGTTATTGCCTGCAATGCCGCCGACGCCGGTATTTCCTGCAACTGTTCCCGTCGCATAGGCATTGCGAATCCGGCTCTTTGAATTGAAACCAACGAGGCCACCGGCATTTACTTTGGTCCCGGTTACCGATCCTGTCGCATAACTGTTGGTAAGAAGCGCGTCGGTGTTCACACCCGCCAGCCCGCCCACGTTCTCGTCCCCTGTCACATCGCCGGTCGCGTAACTGCTGACCACGCGGCCACGCGTGTTAAGCCCGATGAGGCCGCCTATCCCCTGGCCACCTTTTACTTTACCCGTGGCGTAACTCGCAAAAATATTTGCATTCTGGTCGCCTACCAACCCACCGACCGCAAACTGGCCTTCGACATCTACGCTGGCATGGCTGTACGAGATATTGCCGGCGTTGGCGCCAACCAATCCGCCAACTGCGGCAAGGCCTGTAACCTTCCCGGTGGAATGGCAGTTGTATACCGTACCGAAATTCGAGCCGACAATAGTTCCTGTTCCGCCCCTGCCTTCGACCTGCGCGTTAACGAGTTCGATATTGCGCACCACCTTGCCCCGTGAAATCACGCCAAACAAGCCGACGCCACCCAGTTCGGGTGCGCTTATCGTCAGGTTGCTGATGGTATGTCCGCGGCCGTCGAAACTGCCTTTGAAACCGTACTTGTCGAGGTCGTTCATGCAACTGCCGGTCGGCCCGCAGTTACCGATTGGAATGAAATTGGATATGGCTGCTGCGTCGATGCTGCGTACCAGTTCGTAATCGCGTTCGTTACGCTCGTCGCCGCCAAGCCCGGTGGCTTTACCCTCGCCGGTACCCAGGGTGTCGATAGCCTGCAACTGATGGATATTGCAGATCTCAAAGCGACCGTCATTATTGGTATCGAGGACGAACTCATCGGCGTTGTCCGGCGCCGCATCGTAGGCATCGACGAGTCCGTCACCATCTGAATCGAGGTCAGGGTACTTATCGTTTGCAGGCCGGGGACAGCGCGATTCGTCCGGGAGACCTATAACCGCAGTCCTGAGGTCCGAACCACCTTCGGCGAGTAATGCACCGCTTGCGGTTGCGGCCGCGGCTACGCCTGAGGCATCGCCCGTGCCGCCACCCAAACCCCTCTGACTTGAATACCAGGCTGCCAGGTCTTTAAGTTGCTGATCGGATTTACCGATGATCGTTGCGCCCATGATCGCGTTGTTGCGTGAACGCGACTGGTACGCCTTAAGTGCCTCGTAGAGATATTGTTCGTGCTGGCCTGCGAGTATCGGGAATGCCGGCGATGGACTGTTGCCGTCGGCACCGTGGCAGGCCGCACAATCGGTCGCCAGCTCCCTGCCCCGATCGGCATTACCTTCTGCCACGACGATACTGCTAATCAGCAATGCAGCAATGCATGGCAACAGCATCCGGCGGACACGTAGTGAGTTAATCATTTGCTGGCGCCTTGTTCTTGTTCGTTAGTTTTTATTCCTTCTTATATCCCGAAAATACCACCGCCCGGGCCGACAACCAAATACGCAGGAGCCTTACAGGCACATACCGCCATCTATATAGATTGTCGTACCCGTAACGAAGGACGACCGCCCGGAGATCAGGTAAGCAGCCGCTTCACCTGCATCGTGTTCCGGATCGCCGAAGCGGCCTACGTGATGCTTGGCGGCGTTTTTTTCGAGCACGGCCGGCATGGCCTCATGCAGTTGCTTTGATTTTTCTGTTTCGAACACACCAAACAGTAAACAGTTTATACGTATACCCTGCCGGGAGTATTCGAGAGCGGCTGCCTGGGTAAGCCCCTCAACCGCCAGCTTGGAGGCGATATACGGAGCCATGCGCATACCTGTATCGCGAGTTGCGCCGGAACTGATGTTAATGATTGAGTAGTTATCACCGGTCTCGGCGCCTTGTACGACAAATTGATTTATTGCGTGCTTCATGCCCAGGTAGGTACCCGTAATATTGGTCCGCATCACCTGATCGAAAGTCTCGATTGGTTCATCGGCCAGCAACTGGAAGTCGCCCGGGAACACTGCATTATTGATGATCGCATCGAGGCGGCCGAACTTGTCCACTGCAAACTTAACAGCCTTCTCGTTGTCTTCCTCGTTGCAGATATCCATCTGCAGGTACGCAACGTCATCCACGCCACATCCTGCGGCTTCTATTAGCCTGGCCAGCGCCGCTTCACCTGTATCGCTGTTGCGGCTCGTTATAACCACTTTTGCGCCGTATTGTGCCAGCCGGGTGGCCATACCGAACCCGATACCCATAGTACCGCCGGTGACAATGACGACTTTCCCATCCAGTTCTTTATTGTTTTCCATAGCTCTTCCCTCAAATTCCGGCTGTGCCGGCTTTGTTTTGACCTGTTGAGTCTAAGCCGGCCCTTTCCCGGCAGAAGCACCGCCCATCTGCTTGGCCTGCAACTCTTCCAGTAATTTGACCGTGACGAAATTGGTACCGCGCTCCTTGGCCGCCTTTTCGGCATTCTCGATAATCATCGATTGCACGAAGGGTGGTGCCTTGTCGACCCGTTCCAGTGCAGCGGTTTCCCACTCAAGTGTAGCATTCGACAACGGGTCATGCGGATTTACGGGTTCTGACTGGCCGTAGTCTTTCGGCCGCGTTGACTCGACGTTATCTATATCGACGAAATGAAGTTCACTGACCGGCTTCTCGAATGGTGTACCGGCAGGTACCAACGCTACGGTGTCATAGACCCAGCCTTCCGGGTTCGCCTTGCGCGCCGGCGACGGGATGATGCGGACTTCCCGGTCAGGTTCCTTCAGGTTCTTCCGGTCGAGCTGCCATCCTTTCAGCCGCAACTTCTCCAGAAGGCCCCAGTAAGTCAGCATGATCTTGTCTTCGTCGTGGGTATAAATACCCCTCGGGTTCGGCCCGTCTGCCGCCACTTTCGGCCGCTGTGACTCACCCAGACGCTTGTCCTGATGCACGTTCTGCAGGTTGCGCCGGGTGTGCTCGGTATCGAAATCTTCCTCCATCTTGTAATTACGCAGGAAGTAATGACGCATCATCGTGCGGTGTTCGTCGATAGGGGTTGTGAACTCGTAAAAGATATTAAACATCCCCGAGCCAATACCGCCGATCTCGACCTGGCCGCGCAGCGTAAATCCGGGTACAAAAAATTTCATGATCGACTCCACTTTTGCGCCTTCTTCGCGCAGCGTTCCCCACACGCCTTCGCTCGGTGTCGAGTTCACGCGCATGACTGACTGGAAGCCGTGGTCCGTCACAGTAACATGGTGTTCGGGTGCCTGGATCGGGTTTTCGTTTCCCTGGAAAAGGATTCCGTGCACTACAGGCAGGTGCACGTAGTCCAGGTTAGTGAACTTGGCAGTGTGGTAATCGGCCTCCCAGATTTCTTCATTGACCGTGAAGCGGAACGTATGGTCATCCCACTCCGGCATGTCGAAGATAGGTGATGCCGCATCCGGGTCGTCGCCGAGGCACACCCAGACGAGGCCATATTTCTCGACCGTGGCATAGGCATCGGTACGCGCCCGCGGGGCAAGCACTTCAACCTCGTGGTCCCGTCGTGAAGGAATCAGCGTACATTCGCCGCTACCGTTAAAGCGCCAGCCGTGGAATGGACACGCGAGGGTGCCGTCCTTATAGAGAGTGCCGTTTGCCAGGCTGGAACCCCGGTGGGGACATACATTGCTGATGCAGTTCGCTTTGCCGTCCGAGTCTCGGAACAACACGAAGTCAGCCCCCAGCATTGTTACTTTAACGGGTTCATCTGCCAGGTGTTCACTTAAACCTGCAACGTACCAAACATTGGTGTACACAATGCCTCCATATTATTTTTCAGTTATCAGATAACAGTGCCAAGATCATGTTTAAGTGCGCGGGCAACAACCTTATTACTTTCGGCTGCACTGAGCCCCAGCATCCGCAACACCAGTATCTGGAAATATGCCGAAGCATCGTCGTCCGCGGTTCCGCTAAGCATATCCTGTACAACAGCAAGAGTCGCACCGCGAATTACCAGCGCAACCGTATGCGCACTGTCCACACAAAACCGGCCTTTGCTAACGCCTGCACTAATCATCTCAACCAGGGGGTCTGCGCTACTGGAAACAACAAGTTCACGGAGGGTTTCACTTTTCACCAATGTCCAGCCGATGACCGGGTCCGTCATAGCGATGGACAGGGTCTGGCCGATATTGATTGCGATGGCTACAGCCGGATCATCTATCTGTTCGAAAATAAGTTGTTTGGTTTGCCGGTCCTTCCGGAAAAACTCGCTGGCTATTTCACGTGCAAGCTCATGCTTCGATTCAAAATGATTGTAGAAAGAAGGCTGGGAAACGCCAGCATAACGCACGATCTCAAGTACGGTCGTAGCCTCAACACCGTTGGCCGCGAAGGCTTCGCGGCCCCCTTCCAGCAGCCGTTCACGGGTGCGGGCCCAGCGGGCATCCGCCTTGTCACGAGGGGTGCTCATACCGCTATTTTGCAGGCTACTAAATAAAAAGCAAGGGGTGGATCAGCGTTGTGCCAGGCCGCTTTGCTCAAGGCGCCAGACCAGCAGGTCGAAACGGTCCTGGCCGAAGAATGGCTCCCCCTCGAATACGAGCAGCGGCACCCCCCAGTGACCGGCCGCTTCCTGGTCGCGGTGGTTTTGTTCGATCCATTCGTCTAGTTTCTCCGGTGCAGCGCTAACCATCTCTTGCAGCTCATCCGGCTCCAACCCGGCGCGCTCGATCGCGGCATTCACTTCGGGAGCTTTGTCCCAGTTTTTTATTCCGCCAAAAATCATCCTGCTGACCTCGTCAATAAATGCCAGGCATTTGCCCTTCTCTGCCGCCGCTGCGGCCAGGCGCATAAGCTGTGTAATGAGCGGCTGTTCTCCCGGCTCGTCACTCATCGCGGCGCTGAAATCGACAGGGTCCGGGTCAGGCGATGCGATAGGCATACCATAAAATTCTGCCAGTCGTTTTGAGTCGAGCAGGAAATAGTTCAGAAATAGCGGATGCATTTTCTTCAGGATCGAAGGATCGCGTACGGCCAGCGGATAAACCGGGCGCGCATGTACATCGACATCGTAGTCCGCCATGAGTTGTTTAACCCTTGGCATTAGCAGGTAACTGTACGGACTGCGAAAAGACCAGAAAAGATCGACCTGCAAACTCATGATTTACCCAAGGCTTAGTTGCAAGCGTGCCGTATCTGCAACAGGCTTTCGGGAAGGCAGCGATGGTGCAATCCTTTCGATGACTTTTTCCGCTGTCGCCCGGTACGTCGTCAGCTTGCCCCCATAAATACCCAACACACGCGGCCGGTTGCGGCGGTCCGGTTGTAATATAGTTTCGCGCGACCGATGAAACGCATGCCCCGGACCGCCCGGCAGCACTCTCAAACCCGCCCACGAACTAATCAGGTTACTCCGATTTATGTTTGTGAACTCGGGAAAATAGTGCCTCAGCACGCCCAGCAGGTAGGACTCTTCGCCGGGCAGCGGTCGTACATGGTCCGGGTTCTCACGATAGCGGGTCTCGGTTGTACCGATCAGCAGGTGTCCATCGCGCGGCATAATAAATACCGCCCGGCCATCACGAGGGCTCTCGAGATAAAAGAAATCATCGCCCAGCGAACCCGGCACGGCGATATGAGTTCCCTGCACCAGTTCCACCGATATTCTTTCGATCCGGGGTTCGATTTTTGCTGCGACCCGGTTTATCCAGGGTCCCGCTGCGTTTACCAGTACGCGGGCGCTGCAGGACCGTTCCCACTCACCGGTACGGTAATGCAATTCGCAGCCTTCATCATGCACTTCCGCGCGGGTGAACGCGGCCGGGCAAAGGAGTTCAGCCCCCAGCTTCTGCGCCGACCGCATGACTGCTTCGGTCAGCAGCGCATCGTCCGTACGTGCATCCGTATAACGAAATACTGCGCGCAAATTGTCGGTACGCAAACCATTGAGCCCATCCCACTGAAGCCTGGGCACGCCAGAGAAACGCGCTGCGGCATTCATTCCGCTAAGCAGGTAATAAAGGCTCAGGCCCGTACGCAATAAGAGCGGGCTGCGACGGGTATTCCGGTAAATCGGTATCAGGAAACTCTGCAACTGCACCAGGTCAGGCGCGAGCTCAAGCAGCAGCGCTCGCTCGCGCAGGCTTTCGCGCACGAGACCGAACTCATAACTCTCCAGGTAGCGCAGTCCGCCGTGGATCAGCATGCTCGACTTGCTGGACGTGCCGGCCGCCAGTCCCTGCTTCTCGATCAACACCACGCTGTGCCCGGCCGCCGCCGCGGCCTGGGCTACCCCGACGCCGTTGATCCCGCCGCCTATAACGGCCACATCATAATCGTGCCCGCTCATCTACTGTCCATCGAGTAGTGCTGCCCGCAGTTCTGCAAAACACATGGTTTCAAAAATACTGACACCACGTGCTTGCAGGTCACGGGCGAGCCCGGCCTCGGTGATTTCGTAGGCAACCCAGGTCCACGGACCCTGCCAGAGTTTGGCAGGCATTTTTGTGTGGTTGCAGAACAGGTATTCGGGTGCGAGTTCGTCAGCCAACCGGTGCGATGCTTCATTCCACGTTCGTATTGCCCAACCAATCGGCCGGCCAGTACGTTTACGTGCCGCTCTTATATAGTCGGCATCAAAAGAAATCACCACACACTGTTCCAGCACGGGATCCAGTAACGGCAGCACCTCATCGAGTACTACTTCAAGCCCGAACTGCCTGATGCTCTCGCCTTTGACTTCGACAAATGCCGTTACCTGCTTCCAGTCGGCCAGTGCTTCTGTCATCTGCTTAAGGGTTGGCGGCAGCGCATCCCTGAAATCTTCGCCCAGTCGAACGACTTCGCCCACCGGCATGGTGGCAATCTCGCCCGCATCCAACTCGAATACGGAACGGTCTATAGCCGCGGTACGCCTGAAGTCGGCGTCGTGCAGCAAGAAGGGCACTCGGTCACGCGAGAGCTGGATATCGAACTCCAGCAATGTTGCGCCTGCATCGACTGCGGCCCGCATGGCCTCCAGTGTGTTTTCGGGGTAGTGCGCGGCATAGCCACGATGCGCGAGCAGCGCGACAGTATCGGCTCCGGAAAAATTAGTCATCGCTAATGGTCATCGGCAACAGCTATCCCGTATTAACACGCCTGCACGATAGCTTTCGCATCGTGACATATGAATGCGGGACATGCACCCACCCCCGCGCCATGCACCCGGGCCGCCGGAAATCAGGTAACCGGGTACTGGATCCGGTGCCTGTAATACCGCTGGAAAAACTGATTTAGAGCCGATCTCGAAACAATTACGGCAATTGGAAAAGCGGTATAAAATACCTTTAGCAAGAACAAACCAGCATGGACGGAGGAAAAGCGTGCGAACAGCTGTCGATATTCTGCGTGTAAAAGGTGACGAGGTCTGGTCCATCAGCTCAGACCACACTATTCTTGAAGCAATACAGTTAATGGCCGATAAAGAAGTAGGCGCGTTGCTGGTGATTGACAATGACAAGCTTACGGGCATCGTTACAGAGCGAGATTATGCCCGCAAAGTTGCCCTGGAAGGTCGATCCTCAAAAGACTCAAGGGTTGCCGATATAATGTCACACAAAGTACTTTGTGCCCGGCCGGAACAAACTGTAGAAGAATGCATGGCGCTGATGAGTGACAAGCGTGCCCGTCATTTACCTATTGTTGATCACAAAAAGGTTATTGGTGTGGTGTCTATCGGTGACCTGGTGAAGAGCATTATCACCGAGCAGCAGTTCGAAATTGATCAACTGCAGTACTACATCACGCACTAAAACACACTAAATGATTATGTGACCGCGTTAGCGCATTCACCTTTGCCGGCTTTCGGTGTTACGGACCGGTATAAGATCAGCCTCGGTCAGGTGATAAAACTTCAATAACGTGATCGACACCAGGTTGCAGAAAACCGGAATACCGATGTAGCCAATTTGAATGGCCAGCACGGCTGAAGCTGACTGGTCGGCCTTGGTTGCCAGTTCCCGGTCGAAGCCCAGCACACTTAATAGAGTGCCCACGATAAACGGCCCCAGGGCCATACAGGCCTTCTCGACGAAACTGAAAGACGCAGACAGCACTCCCTCGCGGCGCTGACCCGTCAACCGGTGATCCAGGGCAAAGGTATCGATCAGCATGGACTGCCCATACAGGTGTGCCCCGGCCCCGAACATACCCAGCAACACGGCACGCGTCATAAGCAGCGGAACGGGCTCGTTGGGCCCTGCCAGCAGCCAGGATACGGACAGAACACAGAAGCCGCCAAGCGAAAGTATGTAGGCAGGTTTCTTGCCAATCCTTTTCGACAGCCAGTTGCATACCGGCATAAACAGGATAGTGGTCACCATTTGCACACCCATCACCATGAAAAAGCTGCTCTCGTCCAGCTTCAGAATGCGGGTAAAAAAGAACATCGCGGTGGTCAGAGCAGAAAATACGCCAACGTAAATAGCGATTTTTGTACTAACCAGTATCACCAGCGGCCGGTTTTCAAACAACCACTGAATATGCTGGCGCATGGGAATGTCATCCTGACCGCTGGCCGCAGCCGTTTGCCGGGTCCGGCTGGTAAAAAAGAACGTTGCAAGCATGACCAGCGTAATAAAAATACCGAAGTAGATTGCGGCCTCCCCGTAGCTCGCCCGGCTTGCCTGTTCACCACCCAGTATTTTGGCTACAGCGCCGTATCCTGCTGCGCCCAGCAGGTTTCCAGCGGACATAAAGACAACCCGCCAGGACATGATCTTGGTCCGCTGGTGATAGTCATCCGTCATTTCAGCCGGCATCGCCATATAGGGCACCTGGAATGACGTGTAAGCAATTGCAAATACCGCCAGCGCGCAACCGACATATATATAGCTGGCGGTTGGGCCCAGCGCCGGCACATTGAAAAGCAACGCAAACGATATACCGCAGGCAAATGACGATCCGAGCAGCCAGGGCCGTCGTCGCCCGATGCCTGTTCGGGTGCGGTCGCTCAGGGCACCGATCGGTGGATCGGTAACCACATCCAGCATCTTGCCGGCAAAGATCAGCGTCCCGACAACGAAGGGATCCAGCTTGATAAGTGTCACCAGCACATACAGCAGCATCGCCGTGGGCGCATTCAGCATTGTTGCCGTCGCCATGCTGCCTATACCCCACCCTGCGGCGAGCCGGTTGGAAACAAAGCCTTCGGCGCGGTCTGCGGCAACTGTATCCGCTGTGGTTGAACGCATACCGGGATGTCCTGTTATTCTTGCCGTGACCAGCGGTTACTGAAAGAACAAATCTGGTCTCGCAGTATATACCCACCCTGGGCATGAACTTCCGGGCCTGTCCTGCCGGATTGCTATATCGGCGACTGCGGCAAATGAATTTAGCACCCGAAAGGAAAAAATATGAACAGCAGTTTTATTGATCATCTCGCGCTAAACCGCCGTGAGTTGCTGTCTGGCTCACTCGCGTTCGGTGTCGCAGGACTGGCCGCCAGCGGCGCTGTACCTGTTGCCTCGGCCGCAACGCCCGGAAGCTCCGATTACCTGGATCCGGCATTTAACCTGTATGCCTTTGGCAAGATCTGGTCGAGCTACGAAGAAATGTGCCTCGGCGCCTTTCACGGACTCATGTACATACGCATACCCGGCAAACGCATGATCCCGGTTTTTGGTTACACCGGAACCGGCGCACTACTGTCAAAAATTGATGAAAACGGCGATCTGTGGGTTAAATCACGCGAGACGGGTTACTTCACTGATCTCGAAACGGGCGATATTCTCGAAACCTGGGATAACCCCTTCACCGGCAAAACTGTCGAGGTTTTTCATTTCTATAACGATGTGCTCATCGGCAAGATCGGCAAGGAAATTCCAAAGTTCTTTATGGGTGAGGCCGGCGACACACCAACGCTCATGAACGAAGGAACGGTATTCCCTGACGAGGAAGGAAAATATCCGTTTGTGCTCCCGTTCCAGCAATACGGTGACGACCTGATGATGTCATGGGACTACACGCACGAGCACACGAACCCGGTCAGGCCTGAGGGCTGGCCCCGCTCCTCTACCGGACCGCGTATTACGCCATCGGAACATTTCACGTTCCAGGTGAACAAAGACGAACTTGAAGATCGCGGCCTGAACACCTGTCGTATGACCGCCGGCTTTTCGCGCCTTTCCGAGTGCTGGCCATTCATGGAAATGGGCGGTACGGAATTTGCCGACGTCACGCTGTTCGGGCGCATGCACAGTCACAAAGGCTTGCGGGGTTACGGCGACATACCACCGAAAGTACTGGCCTACATAGAAAAACATGCGCCGGACTATCTTGCGTTGCCCGATCACTGGAATATTGGTAACAAGCGAGTGGACACCTGGAAAACCTATGCGCTGGATGTGCCGCCCGAAAACCCGGACTACGAATGGTCGCCCAGCGACTTCGTCGTGCCCTCGGGTAAAGGGAGTTTGCGCGTACTCGGACGCGCGAATCAATAAGCTGCGCAGCGGCTACCCACGCTCGAAGAGCGCCGCCCGAAGGGCGGGCTTATAAATTTCCCATCCGGCGCTGGCAATAAAGTGCGCCACTACCAGCCTATGGTCCGGCCGTCGTGGCTGGTAAAGCTGCCGGTCTTTTCAATTGTCAGGTCGGCAATCATTGGCCTTAAGGCAGCAATGCTGTCGGGAATTTCAACGGTGGCATAACCGAAAGCGTCCATGCGCGTCTTCACGTAACCGGGGCAATACATCGCTACGATTATGCCGCGCTCCTTCAGTTCACCTGCGATGATGGTCATGACACGGTTCAAGGCTGTCTTGCTACTGGCGTATGCGAGTGCCGGGACGCTCATCTCCGCTATCGAGCCCACGGTGCTCGAAATCGTAACTATCTTCTTTTGTTCGCTGGCCGCGACATTCTCGAGGAATACCTCCGCCATTTTTACCGGCGCAAAGGTATTAGTCCGCAGAACCTGGTCCCAGACTTCGTAGTCCATCCTGCCAAAATGCTGCCGCATTGCATTCTCGGCAATTGGAATGGGCCCGATGATGCCGGCATTGTTAAGCAACACATCAATGGGTACGCCCACATACTTTTCTCCAAGCGCATCGATCGCCGCGAAGTCATTAACATCCAGTTGCTCGACCGTGATATCCGCGCCAGCAGCAAGCTCCTTCAGCTCGGCGGCATCGTCAGGTGCCCGGCAACAGGCGATAACTTTCCAGCCATCGGCCGAGTACTGCCGGGTAAACTCGAGCCCGAGACCGCGGTTAGCCCCGGTAATCAGAATAGTAGACATTTTCTCAGTTGCTTGTATCGATACGGTCCATCATCGATGGCGGTGTATAGTCATCCTGCATTTTCTTGAAGCGCTTATCGGTAACAACAGTGCCGCCTTCACCTTCGACTATCTGTTCCGCCATTTCAATAATCATGGAGCGGACGAACATGGGCACTTCTTCAAGGGTCTTCAGGGCTTCGGGCTCCCACTCCAGGTTCATTTTGACGGAGTAGCGTATTTCCTCTTCCTGCGGAGGCGCCTGTACTTCATCCACCATGATGTCCCCGACCCGGGTCCAGTGGAAGAACCGCCGGCCAGCATCGCCGAGCGTGATAGTGGGGTCGACAGCTTTGGCCAGTTCCGACCTCGATAAATCCAACAGGTCTTCATCAACGAGTATGTTGACGATATTGCCGATCGCATGACGCTGCGACTCGTCAAGGTCATAGAATTTGTCGAGTTTGCATTCCAACACCTGGCGCGATTCCGCCAGCGTCGGGGGTTTCACCTTCTGCGACGGGATGGGTGTCATGCGCATAAATTCCAGCTCATTCACACCCTTGGGGTAAAAACGACATGCCTCGAGTATGTCATCGGTGTATTCATAAGGTGGAAAATTAACGACAAATTCACCAGTCTTGCAGATATTCTGAATGGTATGCGCGAATCTGCGCATCATCAGCATGACCCGTGGCTGCTGACTGAGATTATCGTAGTGGATGACTCCCGACAGCGGCGCTGCATTCGGTACGCCTTCTTCGTTTACCGTCGTTACGATTGTTACCGTCTTGGGCCAGACTATTTTATCCGAATACCAAAAAGTCTTGATTGGTACGCTTACTTTTTTCTTCACGCCATTCCCCCGAATAAGCGATTTTGTTGAATCATAGCAGGATGGTGCAGTGCTGCCGACCTGCTTGCTGTATCACCCCGCCGCGACGATACTTAATATCCCTCCGACCATTCCTTCCCTGTGCCTTGCTCGCCGGTTTCCTCGTTCCTGCGCATAATATTCAGCATGCGTTGCACGCGCCACGGCGTCATCGGGATTTCCGGGACCATATTGCCGCCCACCGCGTTCATGACCGCAGACGCAATGGCAGACATACTGACTACTATCGGGCCTTCGCCCACCTCCTTGGCGCCGAAGGGACCATAGGGGTCAACGGTTTCCACCAGCATGTAATCGACCTCCGGCAGTTCATACGTGCGTGGCAATTTGTACTCGAGTCGCGAAGGGTTCAGCACCAGGCCATCTTCCATACGGCATTCTTCATATAAAACCTGCCCCATTCCCGAAAATATCTGGCCATCAAGCTGCCCCTCGACTGCCAGCGGGTTTATTGCCCTGCCGATATCGTGTGCAGCCCAGACTTTTAACAACGCAACTGCACCAGAATCAGGGTCGACTTCGACTTCTGCTATCTGGCACCCAAAGGAAAATGCAAGCGCACCGAAGGGTTTAGGTGAATTGAAAAAACCCCGGCCCATGACGAAACGCCCTTCTTCGGAATGCAGTGTCTTATAAACGACCTCTGCAAAGGTCATGAACTTATCCGGGTCGGATTTCGGGAACGCTCGCCCGCCGTAAAATTTAATTTCTTCCGCAGACGTGTTCATCTCCCGTGCAGCAATCTCGGCGAGTTGCCGGCGCGCATCTTCGGCTGCGGCCTTAACCGCGTTTCCGGTCATGAAAGTGCCGCGCTGTGAAAATGCACCCCAATCAAAGGGCACAATATCGGAATCCCCCTGTACCAGGCGTATATCTTCCGGTTCGCAGCCCAGCACTTCGGCCACGATCATGCTCATGACCGTATGGGACCCCTGCCCCATATCCGGGATACCTGTATAAAGAGTGACGATGCCATCATCGGCTATCTTGATCATCGCAGCCGATGTGTCATTGTCAGTACCTTTTGAACCCGAAGCCTGGGCGCCGATACCGATGCCGATACCTCGAAACTTGCCGTCTTTAGCCGGCAGGTTTCCATACTTGTCTTTCCAGCCCGACCGCTCAACTGCTTGCTGTATGCAGTCTTTAAGCCCACAGGAAGCGAATTCACTACCCTCCATTGCCTTGTGCCCGGCTTCGACCGCGTTCATTAAATGAAACTCGGCAGGATCCAACCCTAACTCTTCTGCAACCCGGTTCAGGTGCTGCATCCAACCCGCACTCATACGGCCGAAAATACCGCCATGATGTGAGCCCTTGGGCACCGTGTTAGTGAATACAAACCGCCCCCGGTATCGGGCCCCATCAATTTTGTACAGCCAGTTCAGGTATGGCGCAGGCAGCCAGAGTATCATCGCCCATTCATCATGTGCGCCCGCATCGAAAGTTACATCAGCTTCTAACGCCTTAATCGTGCCGTCTTTTGTTACGCCTGTACGAAAGCGATAAAAAGTATCGCCTGAGCCACGAAACATGATGAACTCTTCATCACCTGTCGCCTTGATCTTCACCGGTTTGCCCGCTTTGCGCGATAAAAGCGCTGCAATCAGGTGATGGGGCTTGGCCCTGCCGCGCCCCGTAAATGCACCGCCGACATTCTGATAAACGATGCGCACCTGCGATTCCCTGAGGCCGAAGGCTTCTGCAATCTGCATCTTGTACATCGGCGCCCCCTGGGTCGGGGTCCACATATGCAGCTTGTCCGGATTAGAGAAGTCGGCCAGCGCCACGTGGAATTCGGCCAGCGTATTGTGCTGAACCGGTGATTTGAATTCATCTTCGAAGATCAGGTCGCTTTCGGCAAAGGCTTTATCCGGGTCACCGAAATCCTGCTCGTGTACGGGCCCAATGTTGCCCTCTGTACGCTCATGGATTCGGGGCGCGTCCTTTTTTAGCGCGTCAGCCACCTCAAACACCGGGTCCAGTGCTTCGTATTTGACCTCTATTAAGTGCGCGGCTTCTTCGGCCGTAATCAGGTCGATGGCGGCAACGGCTGCAACCTCTTCTCCGGCATAGTTGACGACATCCTGTGCAAACACTGTCTGATGCTCGGAGAACATCAATTCGGGCGCGTCTTTGCCTGTCACGACAACCTTGACACCCGGCAGGGCTTCAGCCTTGGAAGTATCTATAGAGATGATTCGTGCCCGTGCATGCGGCGAGCGCACGATCTTCCCGTGCAGCATACCGGGCAATACAACGTCGTCGGTAAATACTGAACGCCCGGATACCTTCTCGAACCCGTCGACTCGCTTCTGTCGACGGCCAATTACTGCAAGCGGGGGCCCGGCATTTTCAGACTTGGCTACCATAGGCTGATCCCAGTCCTGCCCGCGTCAGAACCCTGGTAACAGGGACCTGCTGCGGCTTAAGTACGTACGGTAACTCTCTCGCTCACCGTACGTTTTGAGCTGCATCGAATCCTTGGCTAATGCCTCCGAAATCATTAACAGCACGATGTAAACAGGCGCAATAATAACAGTGGCATAATTCACCCAACCGCTGGTAACGGCTCCGATCCCCGCGATCAGCAAGCCGGCCTGAACAAGAATTTCGCCGCTATAGTTCGGGTGCCTGCAGCGGGTATATAAACCCGTTGTTATAAAATTGTCAGGCTCCCGGTTTTTGAATGCCTGCTTCTGGCTGTCTGCCGTACCCTCTAACAATGTACCCAGCAGAACAACACCGGCCCCTACCAGTGCAGAAGCTGTCAGATCAACCTTACTTGCAACCATAAAAATAGCGAAAGACTGAAACGTATACAAAAGGGTGCACTGCACCCACAGGGCAATTTTGACTCCTACAGGAAATTCCTGATCTGCATCCTGGTTTTGAGCCACGTGACTGGCATACGAGTCACTGCTCCTGCGCACCCACGTGAAGTAAAGCAGTCGCAGCCCGTAAATAACAATAGCTCCACAGAGGAATCCACTGGCCACCGATGGCAACATCGAAAAAATAAGTACCCCGTTCCCAATGCACGCAAGTGCATAACTGAAGTTAAAAATATAAACAAAACAACTGAATACGAGCATGCATACAATGGCAGGGATGAGCATCATTCCCCAGTTCAGCGGTATCCACAGCCCTGCGTACAGGCGCGTGGCAAACAGCGCGATCATGCCAATTACAAAAAATGAAAAAATAATTCGTATTAACTTGCTTGGCGTCATTCTCTGCTCCAACGATGCGCGCTCAACTACAACCGAACGCCAACATAGCACACAGGCAACTATGCACCTGCACCGCCATGCGGTCTGAGGCATGATTTTTGATGCAGAAGGATAAGCTCAGGCCGTCAAATCATGTGTTTGCTTTTATAATCTCACCAGAACATATAACAACAGCACCGGGAAGCAGATGAAAGCGCGAAAAGAAGCAAGAATAGCGGCGTGTATGGTTGCTGCTGGCATGATGTTCAACACAGCGAATGCCGTGGTGCCGATACCCGATGTGGAACTGATTCCGAATACGCCCGGCACTCCTGAGACACGATCAATCCCATTCAACGCCTGGCCCGACGATCTTTCCGTTTACGGTTACGTTGAGGAGGAGTATCTCGTATCCGGCCTCGCCAACATATACAGGTATGTTCCCCTGGCCTTTCCGAGCCCGCTCGTGGAAGTCGATGAAGCCGACATTCCCTACGTGACCCGCATACTGGTCAGACGGCCGATGGACAGTGAGCCCTTCGGCGGCACGGTGATGCTGGAATTCCTGAACGCGACCGCGGGCTACGACGACGCACCGATGTGGAACTACCCGTGGCGCGGAATCGTCGAACGCCGTGCGGCCTGGGTGGGTGTTACCTACGACGCTGTCACCGCCGGTTTTATGAAGAACAGGTGGGGCACCCCCGTATTCCCCAATCCCGAAGGCGTGCAACCGCGGAACAGGGACCGTTACGCAACCCTGGATATCCGCGAGTGGCCCCTGGTCTGGGATTTCATGATGCAGGTAGCGGCCCTGCTGAAGTCGGACGACCCGGACAATCCCTTTGCCGCGCAGACTGTCGAACGGATTATCCCGACCGGTTATTCGCAGTCCGCGGCGTTGGTAACCACGCTGGCGAATTCTTTCCATGAAATCGCCCAGCAATTTGACGCCACTGCGCCGGGGAGATCGATCGATTTATTCGACGGCTATTTCTTCGGTGACGGCGGCGTGCAGGCGCGGAACCTGGTTGGTTCCGGTCAGGATCGGGTGTTACCCCTGGAGGATTTCCGCAATGTGTTCTTGTTTGGCGATGGCGGGTTCATCCCTCGCGCGCCGGTGATACGCTTCTTCGACGAGCCCGCCGAAGAGCCGCGGGACTCGCCGCTGGCGAACTGGTACCAGCTGGGCAACCCGTGGGTCCGGACTTACGAGATGGCCGGCGGCGCGCACGTGGATGCGGACCTCTGGAACAAAGGCGACCGCAACGACTTCGTGAACTTCGGGACTATGCGGGAACCCCTGGCGTGCGGGAACCCGATGAATACCGTTTCAATGGGCGATGCCATGAGCGCGTTGTTCACGGCGCTGGAAGACTGGATACGCGACGGTACACCCCCGCCTGACGCAGCCCTCGTTGCGCGCAATCCCGATAGTACGCCGATGCGCGACACGGATGGTAACGTGGTCGGCGGCTTGCGCAGCCCCCGTATCGACGTCCCGCTCGGCGTCTATTCGCGGTCCAACATTTACCCGCCCGGCGTGAACCCGTTCGATCCTGGCACCTGGGGCGACTGGGAACCGGTTTTCTGCCCGCTGTTCGGCGGCTTCGGCCCGTTCAGCGACGAGGAACTGGAGCGGCGTTACCCGTTTCGGAGCGCCTACGTACGCCAGATCGAACGGGCGGTCAGCCGCGCGGTCGCCGACGGATTTCTGCTGCCCGAGGCAGGGACCCGAATAATTGCCGAAGCCGAAGCATCAGATGTAGGCGAAACGGACCCTGGCTCAAGTTCCACATTGGATCTGTGGTTTTTATTCGTCCTCGGGTACCTGGCATTTGCCCGGCTCGCGCGGCGTAAACACTAAGCAAAAGGCGACGACTATGACTGCACATCCCTGGCTTGCGGAAACTCCATGGCCAACAAAACAAATACCGCGCGAAGAACTCGAAGCGCGTATTGAACATTTTCTTGCCACAAAATGGATGGCGGTACTCAGCACCATCGGCAAGAACGGGCCGATCGGGACGCCGCTGGAGTATTATGCGGATGGACTGGTTTGCTACATATTGCCGCAACCGAACAGCCCCAAGGTAAAAGCGATGCAGAAAGACCCGCGCGTGTGCCTCGCTGTGTACGCCGAAAACTGCAACTGGGCCAGTGTGCTGGGTGCGCAGATATTCGCCAACGTGGAATTCATCGAGCCCGGCACGCCTGAACACGAACACGCAATGACCATTTATGGGTGGCAAAAATCATCGGTTCAACTCGGCCGACCGCTGGACAAGCCGCCGCAAATGCCGCTCACGAAAATCGATCCGGACCGGATCGTTTATACGCAACAGTGGCTAAGGAAAGATGGATTTGCGCCCAGACAGATCTGGCACAAGGACCCGAACAAGAAGTCGGCCACGCGAGAATACGGTCATGCCTGATGAATTAACCAGGTCGCTGCCCTTACTGTTCCTGATTATTCAGTACAGGCTGTACCAGCACCCAGGGACGGACGACCACTGCCCACACCAGCGCATTGGCGTCATACCACTCCGATGCCTGGGCATCGCTGATGTGAACAAGCTGCCCGGCTTCCATCCATTCTTCGATCTGTTCCTTATTATCTGCTGACATCTGGTAGGCGACCTCGACCAGGTCGAGGCGATGAGATACCGCTACGGCATTTCCCCGGGCAAAAAAACGCTGCAGCTCCTGCCAGGCAATTTTTGCAGTCTCGCCGTTTATCCGCGCACGTTCGGCGGTCTTATCACCGCTCACAACTAGGCCTGCGTCCAGGGCAACCCTGCAACCTTCCAGCCGCTGACGCTGTTGCGGTGCTGGTGCTCATCGAGGTCGCCTTCGAAGCCTTCGGCAATATTGAAACATTGCGTGTAACCAAGTTCCGTGCATTGCATAGCCGACATCTTGGAACGACCACCGGACTGGCACATAAAATAAACGGGTGTATCGGCTTTCATACCTCTTTCATCCAGTGCGGCCTTGAGTTCATCCGGAAAATTCTGGTTGACCCCATCCATGGTCACCCACTGAAGATAAACCGGTTCTTTGCCCAGCGACGACAGGTCGGGTCGGCCGATCAGCTGCCATTCAACCTTGGTACGTACATCCACGAGCAATGCGTCCGGTTCGCTCGTCAGGGCATCCCATGCCTGTCGGCAACTGACATCCCCCGCATAGTCACCTTCCGGCATTTCAAAAGGCGGTTTACTGGCCATCGTCTCTCCGCTCCCGTTGTGTTTCGTTGCTGGAATCGGCGACGTTACGTATCGCCTCTTTAACCTTGATATGACCCGTGCAACGGCACAACACTCCGGCCATACCGTCATTAATGTCTTCCTCACCGGGATGGTCAAAAGCATTAATGACAGCTTTTGCCGACATAAGGACTCCCGGCGTGCAAAAACCACACTGGACCGCACCGTAATCGAGGAACGCATTCTGCAAGGCGTCCAGTTTGCCGTTCACCTCCAGCCCCTCGATAGTCGTAATCGATTTTCCCTGCCATTCCAGCGCCGGCGTCAGGCATGACAATACCGCTTCACCGCGGTCATTATTGATCGTGCATACACCACAGGAACCCGTTGTACACCCTTCCTTGGTGCCGGTAAGCCCAACCTGGTCACGGATGACATCCAGCAGGGTCTGGCGCGGCGACACGAGCATCTCGTAGTCATCGCCATTGACAGTCAGTGTCATTAGCTGTCGTTTACCTGCCATTCTGTTACTGCTCCCTTAGCTGCTGCAGCGCTTCGCGAACCAGTGCCCGTGCAATGCGGCCTTTATATGCCGCGGGCGTATACAGGTTGGTCAACGCCCCGAGTTCGTCCCGAACCTCGCCAACCGCGGCCTTTATTGTCGTATCGTCCAGGCCGTGCTCAACCAGTACCGCGGCTGTTTTCAGGAGTAATGCAGGCCTTGTCGTAAGCGATCCCAGCACTATCCTGACGCGACTGCATTGATTGCCGTGCCCGTCCGCGCTTGCCGCTATTGTCGCATACGCAAAATCGTTGCCCTTGCGGGCCGTCTCCTTAATGTACGCCATGCGGTCGCTGTTCTTCGGAAGGAGCACACGCGTCATAATCTCGTCCGGCCGGCGTACCGTATGCTGCACACCATCGTCGGTATAGTAGTCAGCCAGTTTCACGGTACGTTCCCCGTTCAGGGATGCGAGGACAACTGATGCATCCAGCGCGAGCAGCGCTGGCGCAATATCCGAAGCGTTCAGCGCAACGCAAATATCGGCGCTCTTGATTGCATGACATACTTCCATGCCCGTTTTCAGGCACGGGCCCTTGGCTGCACGCCACTCTGCAGTCTGATTCGCATACCAGCAGCGTGTATCGAGGTTCAGGTTACCGCCAAGTGTTGCCATGTTACGGACATGGCGCGAAGCAACCGCACGCAGCCCGGCAATCAGCCCGGGATAGCCCTTAAGCAGTGCATGACGCTCCAGTTCAGACAGCCTGCAGCCAGCCCCGAGTGACACAGCACCATCAGCCAGTTGCTCAACCTCTTGAAGCTCGGGCAGATCACGTATGGAAAGGAGCACGTCGGGCCGGAACAACCGGCCACGCATGTTGAAAACGACATCCGTACCTCCGGCCAGCAATTTTACCTCGCCGCCCGCTTCCGCCAGTTCGGTGAGGCTGTCCCGCAAGCTCGCTGGTTTGCTGAATTCGTGTTCAGGCAACAACATCGGTCAGGCACTCGTGCATACTTAATAAGTGGTGTCACGTGGTCGCAATCTGACGTGTTCATGTAGCCACGACAATGACTGTGTGCCCGGGCGTCCCCGGTGCGGTGGGGACAAGCAGGCCGTTAAGACTTAAGCCGCATAAACGAACCGGGCTCAATGCGAAGCATTGAGCCCGGTCCTGTAGCCTGGATTGCGAGTCAGGTTATTTCGTAGCTACGTTTGCCTTGGGCTTTGAGGACGGCGTCAGGTGAACCCTGCCGCGCTTGCCCATGCGGCGCTGATTCATATCGGCCACAATTTCGCCAACAGCTTTCTTGACTGCTTTGACACCACCCTGCCTGTAGCCGGTAATCGTATTAGTACCCTGTACAATCGTGTACTTACACCAGTACTTTCCCTCGCCTTCCGCAGGCGGCTTAACCGACTCGATAATGCCGACGGAGAACGGCGGCGTTTCCGTGGCCTGTGTTGCTTTACTTGTATTAGCCATATTAAAAGTCGCCATATTAAAAGTCTTCTATCATCATTATGCGTTATGCATTTGCTGGTTTCGGTGCCGAACCCTTGCGTCGGGAAACATGAACGATGCTCCGCAACTCGACACAAGTCTATATTTCAATTGATTGTGCGCCTGTTGATAACCGCTCTTACGGCGGCTTCGTTTAGCGTGGCGCCCGGGTCGGTGCTGATAAGCCAGACATCTAACGAGAACGCGTTGTAGCCGATAAAGATAACATTTAACGCGGAATGACACAAATGATATTAATGTAAGTGATTGTTCTTATTGGATATATAGATCGAGCCCCTGTTTATGTCGCCTGCCCCGGGCAACCTGCATCAGGGCGTCCAGTCGCTGTGTAGCGAAGGTATCTGCATACAGATCGCTAAGGTTTACGCCATGGATCTCACAACCGAGGACGCCTGTTAAGGGACTGATATCGAGTATTGCTGTCTGTTTCTGAGCCTCACCCATGTCTGAAACTCCTGACCGGGCGGTCTGGCAAATGCTTGTTGTACCAATAAATAGCGCAAAGCAAGCTGGCGCAGTCGCCGGTGGCCTTTGGGTGACTGCACGTCGGGCATCGGAACGGCTGAACTGGCTCTGCATCAGAATGCAGGCATGATTGCGATGGTTCACAGGCCTCGGGAGCCTTTTTAAGCTATGGACATAGACATTATTCTCGAACCGGACGTTACGCCGCAGCAGATGGCTGAACTGGCTGTCGAATCGGAACGGCTTGGCATCCGCGCTATCTGGTCGTCGAATTACCACATGCACTACGATGCCTTCCTGGCGCTGGCGCCGGCCGCAGCAGCAACGTCAAAAATTATTCTCGGGCCGCTCGCCGTAAGCCCCTGGGAAATGCACCCCCTGAAAATGGCGAACGCGATACTCACGCTGAACGAAATGGCAAACGGCCGCGGCATGATCGCCGTGAGCGGCGGTGGTGGGTTGCTCGGCGCTATGGGGTGGAAAGCCAGGGATGACGGGCCCGGATGGCCGGGCCGGGAACCCGTTATGAATACCAGCAGACCTGATCGGCGCCTGACGGCGGTACGGGAATGCATCGAAGTCCTGCAGTTTAGCCGGACCGGTAAATTCGCGATGGGCTACGAGGGCAAAGTATTTGAAATAAGGCGGCCATATGGCATGGCCTGGGCCAAAAGTGACGGACCGTTGATATACAGTTGCTCGAGCGGCCCACAGATGATCCGTATGGGCGCGCGCATAGCCGACGGCATCCAGTTCAGCGACTTCACGCCGGATATGTTGCCGGATGCCATGGCCAACGTTAACGCCGGACTGGCAAAACGTGACGAACCCGCCAAAGATTTTCGTGTCGGTAATTTCTGGGCCTGGCACATAAAGAAAGACCGTGAAGCATCGATGTATGAAGCGAGGCGCGAACTGATCTGGCGGGCAGCCATTGTCGGTATGGTTGAACATGAAATCATCAAATACCTTAATGGCGAAGACGAAATGAAGATCGTCCGGGACAACTGGGAGAACTTTCGTATCGCGTTCAGGAATCGCAGCGGCAATATTGAAGGTGTGCCGGAAGATATCGTCAACCGGCTGATTGCCGGGATGTCTTCAGCAGGGGACTTCAGCGATATCGATCGGGAAATCGAGCGCTACAGGCAATTCGCGGACGGTGGACTTACAGAGTTATCCATACGCCTGTTCGATGACCCGATGGATGGGCTGAAAATGATTGCCGAGCACGTGCTGCCGGCGTTTCACTAGGATTTCGTCGGCGGCAGGTCTTCGCCGCGCTCGAGCGGCGCCTTCCAGGTAATCTCCGGATCTATCGTATGGTAGATCTTACCTACCGCGTCCGGATCGTCTATGCAATCGACAGTCAGTTGCGCGAGGTCCGCGCGGTTAATCACCCCCATGACGGAATGGTCCTCGGTCTTGACCGCGGTGCCGCTGGCAGGATCGTTGGTCATGCCGCCCGGTCTCAGGATCGTGGCCTGTCTGCCTGATTGCATCAGGTACTCCTCCGCCTCACCCTTGATACCCAGTACCTCGCCCAGCACTTCGAGCACCTTGGGTGCAACCGCTCCCTGGCTGTCGCCCGCACCTATACCGGTAATCATAAGTACATGCGTGTCACCGGCCGCATCGGTTATGTGGTTCGCACCAATGCCGTCGGGACGGGGCCGTTCACCCCTTTTGCCGGCGAGACTGACAATCGCCGCACGGTAGTCGCCCGATGCGAAGGCATCGGCTACCGATTCCGGATCCAATACGTCACCCCTGAAGAGGGTTACACCAAGCTCTTCCAGTGCCGAACTGTCAGAGCCCGGGCGCACCAGCGCCGTTACGGCTTCGCCCTTCTCGCGCAGTATTTTCGCAGCCTCGAAACCGGTGCCGCGGGTTGCGCCGAATATCAGTATGTCCCCAGCCATAACTATTTCCTCGCCTTTTGCATCAGATCGAGACCGCGCTTCATATGGAACTGCACCCTGTCCTCAAGCGGATACTCGAGCGGCTGTATTTCATCGCCGATTTCCAGCACCGATCCTTTCTGGTCGTCAAATGCGGGCCATTCCGGCAGGCCCTCACGATTCGGATTTCCGGTTTTTGCAAACTGGGCCCAGTAGGCACCCATCAACCGGCTGATCTCCCAGTCCCGGTTCGAAATAATATTGAGATCTTTTTCTTCATGCAGCGTCTGCATGACAAAAGCGATGTCGTCAGCATGCGCTACGCCGGGCTGGGTGTCACGGCGGGCTTCGGCCAGGTAGGTAAGGTAATAACGGTATACGGGTGCACCGCGTTTAAACATCCGTCCCGCGAAATAACGCGACCCGGAGTGAACAATCAGGTCGCCGAAGATCTGGTCGTCCAGCGCTTCGCCACTGAGTCCGGAATAGAGCCGTTCTTTCTCCGCCTTCGGTACCAGCTTGCCCGCGAACTCCGGCGAAAAGCCGCCGCCTATCGCTCGCCCGAGGCTGGCTTCCCAGCTATTCCCGCCGGTCATGTACGGCACCTTGTGCTGTCGTCCCGTGGCAAGCATTTCGCCGACCTGGTCGGGCAATACAACCCCCTCGACAACCGGGGTAAACCGGTCTCTTGGTTCCAGTGTGGCAAGGATTTTCTCGACACTAACCGCACGCAGGGCTGCAGTAACCTCGGGCGAAGAGCCGTCGTGATTGTCGATGCCGAGCCTTTTGGCAAACGCTATGCCGACGCTGTTCGCCGACGGCAGAAAGCCTGCCCGCCGGTCGATATAGGGATCGGGTGCTATACCAACCGACGAACTCTCAGAGATCGCGCGATGGAACAAACCTGCCGACTTCGGACTCATCATCAGGAAGTTGACAAAACCGGCACCCGCCGATTCACCAAATACAGTGACGTTGTCCGGATCGCCGCCGAACGCTGCAATATTTCGTTGCACCCACTTGAGCGACTCGATGATGTCGAGAATCCCGTAGTTACCCTGTGGCTGGTCAGGATCGCCGGTCGCGAGTGCCGGGTGGGTCATGAATCCCAGGAGAGTCAGACGATAGTTGATGGTCACCAGCACAACGCCCTGCTTCACCATCGCCGTGCTGTTCAGGCGGGGAATATTCCCCGAGCCGTTCACGTAGCCGCCCCCGTGTATCCAGACCATGACCGGCAATTTCGCATTGGTATTTGCCGCCGACGTGAGTACGTTCAGTGACAAGCAGTCCTCACTCATTTCAGTGAGTTCGAACCACAGGTATTCATCGTCATTCTGCGGACAGAACGGAGTGTATTCGGTTGCCTGCAGCACCCCTTCCCAGGGCTCTACCGGTTGCGGCGGCTGCCAGCGCCACTCGCCTACCGGCGGTGCAACGTAAGGGATACCTTTGTAGGACTGCACACCATCCATCATGCCACCCTGTACCCGGCCCGCATCGATCTCAACCTCCGGCACAGCGTCAAGCACGCTGCAACCCGGAAGCACAATAACGCACATACACAGGCAGAAGGCAGAAACGGAACTTCTTATTCGTGAACGCATGGGAGCCAACTCACACTGGTTATTATTCGCTGCAAAACTGTGGCTGAAATGTCACCGACTGACAAGCCATATTGGTGCGGCATATGGAATAAATCACTGCTCTACCGCAGCGCGGTCTGGCCTGACCGTAAAATGCCCTGTTCCCGTGACCTGTACCGAACAGAGTCCGTTTTGCCGCCAGTCAAACTGGGTTAATGTGTGTGAAGTAACTACAGGTAGGTGAGCTATGACTAATCAGGCAAATCACGACACGCAGGGTGCTGACATGACAGCAGGCTATCGGCTCATCGAAGTCAAACCCGTTACCGGCAGTTTCGGTGCTGAAATTGTCGGCGCCGACCTTGGCCAGGCTGTAAGCCCTGAGTTGCATGCCGAGATCAACCAGGCCTTGTTAAACCATGGCGTCATCTTTTTCCGGGATCAGGATATTACGCCGGCACAGCACGTTGCCTTCGCAAAACTGTTTGGCGAACTGGATGTTCATCCCTTTATTCCAAACCTGGAAGGCTATCCTGAAATTATTGCGCTCGGCGGTAAAGCTCCCGGCCTGAGTAGCTACGCGCGCAACGCAAATGTGTGGCATACGGACCTGACCTACCGGCAGGATCCACCCATCATTGCCATACTGCACGGACTGGAGGTGCCGGAGTCGGGTGGCGACACGATGTTTGCCGACCTGTGCGCGGCCTATGACGGCTTGTCCGATACGGTGAAAGCAATGCTGGATGGCCTGGTCGCGGTACACAGCATTACGCAGACGAAAAGGACGGATGAGCTCTCGTCCATCAAGGAGCTCAAGGCACTGGTGTGGTCGCTCGAAAACGTGCCGCCTGCGGAACATCCGCTCATCTGCACACATCCCGAGACTGGGCGCAAAATACTGTACGTAAACCAGCACTTCACCGCCTATCTGAAAGATATGCACGAACACGAAAGCAAGGCGCTTCTGGAAATGCTGAAGAAGCACACCAACCTTCCCGAATACCAGTGCCGGTTCCGGTGGCAGAAGAATTCCATCGCGATGTGGGATAACCGGCGAACCCAGCACTACGCAGTCGCAGACTATAACCAGATACGCCGGATGCACCGTGTAACCGTATGCGGTCCGCGCCCCCGGTAGCTTATTAGTTACCGCGCTTTAAACGTGTCCGATTCCGGAGAGAAAGTTCTGAAACTGGGCCCCCTGTGGTTCCAGCCCGGCATCACCGGCTGGAACTTCACCACGCTGGCCTACGCGGGCTTCAGCACGATTTCACTGATCAGTTTCATCAGCTTTATTCAGCCCTACCTGCTCACCGAAATCCTGCATATGCCGGCCGAGGAACAGGGCACGTTCACTGGATTCCTGCACAGCCTGCAGGAACTACTCGTTATCGTTTTGACCGGCTTTATAGGTGCGTGGTCGGACCGGACCGGGCGACGGCTTATCTTCGTCATCGGTTTTGCCATCATGGCCTTCGGCTACTTCATCATGCCATTGGCGGAATCCGCGACACAGCTGGTTATCTTTCGCTGTATCTTCGCGGTCGGTACCGCGATGGTGCCGATCATGCTGAGCGCCAGCATGGTCGACTACATCCAGGAACGTTCGCGCGGCCGCTGGATCGGTGTCAGTTCTGTCTTTACCGGCCTGGGCGCCATATTCATGGCGACGGTGCTCGCTAAAACACCCGAGATGTACCTGGAAATGGGCGCAGACCCGGTAGGCGCCGGTCGCAACGCCTACTGGACGGGTGCAGCCATGTGCCTCTTGTCCGCCGCGTTATTGTGGTTCGGACTGAGTGCCAAAAAACCGGAACAAGTAGAGCGTAACCACCTTGCTAAACATCTGCTGGCCGGAATCATGGCGGGTGTCAATAACAAGAAACTGATGCTCGCTTACCTTGCGGCATTTATCGGCCGCGGCGACCTGGTCATCATCACGGGCTTCTTTTCCCTGTGGATTACCCAGGCTGGTGCCGACGCAGGCATCAGCACCGCTGACGCGCTGACGCGCGCCGGCATGATGTACGCCATCCTGCAGTTCGCGGCGCTGATCTGGGCGCCGTGTATGGGCATTATCAGCGACCGCGTGAACCGGACGACAGGCCTTGCTATCGCACTCACGCTGGCGTCTATCGGCTACTTCACGATGGGCACGGTTACCGATCCCTTTGGCAGCCAGATGCTGCCCGCCGCGATATTGCTGGGTATCGGCGAGACCAGCGTCATCGTGGGCGCCGGCACGCTGATGGGCCAGGAGGCCGTCCCCGGGATACGCGGCGCAATCGTGGGTGTGTACGGCCTGATGGGCGGAATCGGAATCATGGCGGCGATGGCAGTCGGCGGCATCGTATTCGACGAGATCGGCCGCACCGCACCCTTTACCATGATGGCGTTTGCAAACGGAACGCTTATGCTGATCGCACTGGGTGTGCGCTTTATTTACAAATAGTGGCCTGCACTGCGAACCCTATTCGAGACTGTCGCGAAATTCTGCGAAGTCTTCGCTGACAATTTTCTTGCGCATTGCCCGCACGTAGGTTTCCGGTCCCAACGGACATTGGGCATACAGAATGTGCCGCCAGCCATCGTCTGTTTTACGGAACAGGGTAAGTACGCGGTCGAATCCCGCCGTCGGCTCCGGAGGGCCGAAAATAAGCTGGATTTCGTAATAGTGGTTGAACAGCGCGATGCACAGGTCGTCACACAGCATTTTCACGCGCAGGTTGTCATAGTCCCAGCGAAACCCTTTCAGGACCTTGCGACCGGGGTTCCAGTACTTTTCCAGTTGCGGCCAGGAATAGAACGGCGTTTCGATCTCTTCGGGCACATACCACGGTTCGGGATCGTCTGCATCCCAGACCTCTTTGAGGCGCCCAAAATCCTGACTGTTCCAGATATCGCGGGTTTGTCTGAGTACGGCATCAATGGCACTGAATACTTCGGGCGGTGCCGATGATGGTATATCCATTGCCGGCGGTGCGAAGTGCCCGCCCGCCTCTGCCTCACGCGGCAGGGAGGACAGGCCACTCATCGCCAGCAGCAACGCCAGCGCCGCGCGCCGGTCAGGTTGTTCGGGATTGTCTTCCGCGCTCACCGGTCCACGGTCTTCTATATCCATTGGCTTGCCCCTTTTTATCAGGCCGCGGGCGGCATCTTGACCTGGGTTTCGACGAAGCCTTTCAGGTTGGTCATACGGTTCCGCCAGGCATCGACCCCCGGATGTTCTGAGTAATCGAGCTTGTTGCCGAGCTTGGTCATCAGGTAAGCCGCTATTGCAAAGTCGACCACGCTCAGCTTGCCGAGCACGTAGTCGTTATCCTGCAGCGGAACCTCGAGCGCCGTAAACCATGGCTTGATGTTGTTCAGGTCGGTTTCCACCCCCGTCTTGACCGCGCCCATGAACGGCATCAGGTGGCAACTCTGCCAGTGCAGCCAGCGGTCCGCGTCGGCCCGGCCACGGATATCCGTAGGCAGCGCATTGGTTTCGGGAAACTTCCTGGCTAGATAAGTCAGGATGGCATTCGATTCCCAGAGTTTGAAATTGCCATCGACGAGTACCGGCACCCGGCGGTTCGGGTTCAGCTCAAAGTACTCGTCTGTCTGGGTTTCCTTGTCCTTGAAACTCACCTGCCTGACTTCGACCGGCAGGTCGTAGTGCACGATGAAGGCCTCAACCTTGCGGTTGTTGGGGGTAATTCTGAAAGAATGAAGTAACACGATACATCCCTCCGCCTGCTTGCTTTTATTTGTAACGAATACAGGGCTGGTCTTTTTATATCAGAACCGGGCAACTGCGTCACCGGGGCTCGCTATCAGGGTTCAAGTTTGTCGCCGAGCAGCTGCTCTACCCTGGCCTGGTTTAATGCAGCAGCGTTCAGGTTCGGGTCGAGCGGGGTCACGGTCACATAGCCCTTGAATATCATATGCCAGTCTTCCCGCTCCTGCTGCTCTGTCGCCTCGCCACGCGGCGGGTCGATAACGGATACGATGATTCCATCGTCATTTTTGCGGAAAGTGAACGGGTTTCTTGCGTAGGAACTCAGACGGGTTACCGCGACACCCTCGATGTCTTCCGCATCACGGCCGGGGTAGTTAATGTTCAGCCCTATCCCGTCGGGCAGTGCGATGTCATTGCCGGCCACTGTGATCCGGTCGATCACCTGTGCCGTGAAACGGGCTGCATCGTCCATGGCTCTCAATATGCCCTCCTGGTCACGCTGGTTCTCGCCTACGCTGACCGCGATCGCGGGAACACCCCGAAGTATCGCGTTCTGGGCCGCACCTACGGTACCGGACATGCCAATGCTGACACCAGGATTGAAACCGTGGTTGCTGCCCGAAACCACCAGGTCGGGCGGCGAAGCTGTGAACAACACATCCAGCCCAAATTGCACACAATCGACAGGCGTACCGGCCACGTACCACTTATCTGGCTCCACCTCGGCCACGTCCACCGGCTTAAAAGGATCGACGCTGATACTCATCCCGCCGCCAGAGTTGTTCTGCCAGGGCGCAACCATGGTCACGTTATGGCCGGCCGCTACCAACTCATCGAACATGATATTGATACCCTCGGCCTCGTATCCATCGTCATTGGTCAACAGTATTTCCAGGGCGCCTGCCGGCGTTACCAGGAACCCGGCCAACAGTGCGATCGCGAAGTCCAGTTGCTTGTTCAGGGCCATCGATGTCTCACTTTCTGAATAATCCTGTCATCTATATTACAAGTGCTAACCGGACAATACGATCTTGGCTTCACCCGCTATAATCCGCCCCCATGCAAAGTATTTGTGTCGCAGCCCTGTATCGTTTTGTCAGCCTCAGTAATTATGAGTGCCTGCGTGAGCCTATACTCGATGAACTGAAAAATCTTGGTTTATGTGGAACGATTTTGCTTGCCCATGAAGGGCTTAACGGCACAATTGCCGGCGACCATACAAATATAGATCAGTTTCTGAACTGGCTTAAGCAGGACTCACTGTTCACCGGCAAGTTCGAAGGCCTGGATATCAAGAAATCATTCACAAAAAAAATGCCTTTCGCGCGCACGAAGGTAAAACTGAAACAGGAAATCGTAACGCTGGGGGTTACGGGCATCGACCCGGAAAGCGGGGCTGGCACCTACGTGAAACCGGCTGACTGGAATGCGCTTATCAGCGACCCGGAGGTACTCGTCATCGATACACGCAACGAGTACGAAGTCGGGATCGGTACGTTTAAAAATGCCGTTAACCCGCACACGGCAAGCTTCAGGGAGTTTCCCGCCTATGCTGAGCAGACCATAAATCCCGACAGGCATCGAAAGATCGCGATGTTCTGTACCGGTGGCATCCGCTGCGAGAAATCCACTGCTTACCTGAAGAGCCGGGGATTCGATGAGGTCTATCACCTGCAGGGCGGTATCCTGAAGTACCTGGAGGAAGTCAGTCCAGAACGGTCTCTCTGGGAAGGTGAGTGTTTCGTATTCGACGAACGCGTAAGTGTCGACCACGGGCTCGCACCGGGCAGTTATACACAGTGTCATGCCTGCCGGATGCCGCTGTCGGCAGCTGATCTGGAAAGCGAGCACTACGTAGCGGGTGAAAGCTGTCCGCATTGTTTTGAGCGAACCACCGAGGAACGGCGTACCCGCTACCGCGAGCGTGAGAAACAGGTACGACTGGCCGGCCTGCGCGGCGAAACGCATTTAGGCCAGGACGCAGATACGCTGCGCAAACAGCGGCAGACGGCCAAAGTGGAAGAAAAGAACAGGCAGCGCGCCGCGCAAGGCTAGCCGCTATCGAGCTACTCGATATCGCGGTTCGCCATTCCAAATGCGGCCAGAGACAGGCCGCTGAAGAGCATGCTTGCGCCCGTCAGTACGCCAATAGCCCACTCACCGGAAATCGGCACCTGGCGCCAGATCAACCCGCCGAGGACAACGCCCAGCAGACCGTTCAGTAGCACGATACCCCAGCCACGAACGGCCCTGAGTTCGATCGCATGCAGCACGTCGAAACAGCCGGTCACGGTGAGGTAGCCGGCGAGCAGCAATATGAGATAGCGTAATCCGGTCAACGGCCATGCAATCAGCAGCACACCACAGGCTACCGATAACAGGGCCATCAGGATGGACCCGACACCGAGGTAAGTAAGCAACCCGGGCCCCCAGTGTCGCACCTTGATGCCGTAGTAGAGCTGCATGGAGCCCCGTCCGAGCAGCAATATTCCGACTATCAGTTCGACGGGCAAGCCGACCGCGAGCGGTGCCGCGATGGCCAGTAAGCCGAACATCGCAAGAAAGAAGCCCAGGATGACCAGAAATGCGACGTTATGGTTTACATGTTCCTGCGTTGTTTCGATCACGGCCCGCCCTCTACAGGTTGAAACTTTTACCCTGGATCCTGTTGCTCACTCTATTAGTTCGCCGTCCCATTGAATGGTCTGGCCTGTCTGTTCGATCGTGAGCACATCGAGGACATCGATCATCCCGCTGACGCTGTCTTCCACATCGACTGCATTAATTCCCGGAGAGTCCTCTTCACCGTGTGTCAGCACCCGTCCCGGCAGCAAGGTCACCACTTTTATGCCCTGCCGCTTCCAGCGTATGGCAATTTCTTTCTGTATAGCGTCAAGCGCCGCCTTGCTCGTCTTATACAGAGAAAATCCCGGCACCGGGATACCCTTATTCCCCGTGCCCGTCGTAAGCGCCGCCATAATCTTCAGGTCACCTGCCTTTACGTTCGGGTAGAAAGCCTCGGATACTTTTAAAGGGCCGGCAGCATTTATTTTGTAGAAGCGATCAAACTCATCGTAATCGATAGTGCCCACCATTTGCCCCCGGTCGGGGCCACGCATCAATCCGGCGTTATTCAGCAGTACATCTACCGACTGTCCGCTGTACTGTTCGGCAAGCGCATCTATACCCGCATGGTCTAACAAATCCAGGCGCTCCACGACGACATTGTCATTTGCCACTGCAACAGCATTCAGTTCATCGGCACCTGCAGGGTTCCGGCAGGTTGCGATGACATTCCAGCCCAGCTCGGCGTACTGTTTGACAAACTCGAAACCGATACCACGGTTTGCGCCGGTGATCAGCACGGTTGGCATGGCGCCATCCACATGACTGCCTGCATAGCTCAACGGCGCCACTAATGTGGCGCAAAAAGCCACAAGCACCTTTACAAAATTCATATATAACTCCGTTCTGGTACCGTAGACAGGCCGCGATACACATGTTTTTAGTGGCTACGGAGATTACCACGAACCGGCCTCAAGAGGATGAGGTGGGTGCACTCATCACCGGGCTTTTGGAGAAATAATAATGATTACCTTTCCCGTACATACCCTCAAAACGGCATCCGAAGAAGGCAAAGCCAGGCTGGAAATTTCGCAGCAAAGCTACGGTAGCATACCTAACTTGCATGGGGTGATGGCAGGCTCTCCGACAATGCTGGAGGCATACCAGGCCCTGAATAAAATATTTATGAAAAACTCGCTGAGCAACGTGGAACGTAACATCATCTGGATGACCGCTAACTACGAGAACGGCTGCACTTACTGTATGGCGGCGCACAGCCTGATCGCGAAAATGAGCGGCGTAAACGAGTCCGACCTTAATGCATTACGCACGGGGTCTGAACTGCAGGACTCGAAATTACAGACCCTGCGTGAGTTTACCCGGCATGTCATAGCTGAACGCGGATGGGTTGCGCCGGAACAGTTAGAGGCGATGGAAGCGGCTGGCTACACCAACGAAACCGTGCTCGATGTGATCCTCGGCGTAGGTATGAAAACACTCAGCAACTACACGAATCATGTGGCGAACACGCCGCTGGATGATGGCTTCAAAGACTATGAATGGGAAAAACGGGCGGCTGCCTGACCATGCATATACATCGACTGGCTGCCCTGCTGTGCGCGCTGACACTGGCCGGTTGCGCCTCCGCCCCGGAACAGAACCCAGGCAGCGGTGAGTTCCGGGACTGTGCCGACTGCCCGGTAATGGTCGGCCTGCCTGCCGGCAACTTCCTGATGGGCACGGCTACAGGCGAAGAACTGATCGATCCGCGCACGGGCAGACCCGCTGTTAACGATCAGCCTCAGCATCGGGTTAGCTTCGCCGCGCCGTTCACTATAGGTAAGTACGAAGTAACGATGGGAGAATTTGGCAAGTTCATTG
>JASLMV010000020.1 GCA_030746435.1 Gammaproteobacteria bacterium
AGTCGCGCATTGACCGTAACGTGCCGTGGGGTCACCAGTATTACCAGAAAGCCGGGATGCTGACGGAGCTCGACCCGAAACTGATCAATTTGCTGGTCGATATTACGAAGGATCCTATACCCGATATTCAGCTCTCCATCAATTGCACCCAGGTCGGTGGCGCGATAAACCAGATTGACCCTGGCTCAACGGCCTATCCTAACCGTGATGCTGAATTCCAGATGATTCTGGCTGCTTCCTGGCCGAAACGTCGGGACGAGCAGGGCGATTATATTGCTGCTATGCGTAAACGCTGGAAGACACTGGTGCCCTTTACAGATGGGGTGTATATCAACAACATGTTTAATGATGACGGCGATGCTCGTGTCCGCAAGAACTGGAGCACGAACTACGCTCGGTTGGTTGAACTCAAGAACAAGTACGATCCAATGAACTTGTTACGACTGAATGCCAACATCAAGCCTACCGTCAAAGGTTAAATTTCGGCATGGCACAAAAAAACCGGCAGGCCGAAAGGCCTGCCGGTTTTTCTTTGGCCGTCTATTCCTTCGGCCCGCGCTCTATAGCGTAGTTCGTATTTTTCATCGGCTTGGGCAGCCCGCCCGGCAAGCCGGCACGCGGATCATTGGCGAAACAGCGATGTCCGGTGCCGCTCCCGTTGTGCCAACGCAACATTCACAGCCACCGGAACACGGGTGCGCTGACTGCCCCTCGGTCAGAGACCCGGCTAATTGCAGCGGTATGTATGGAATCGAGCGCGGGAAACAACAGCAGTTTGCAGAACGAACAGAGGCGTACGGTGGGCCAAATATTTCGAATCCAGTCGTTACTATGCGGTGACCCGCTGTGGCAAATACGTATCCAGGGCTAACCGTTCGTGCTATGCCAGCCGGGTTAGCTTCGTACAGGCCAGACCAGAACAACATAACCCGGGGGCAGGGCATGAAAAGAAGAGCATTTGTCAATTCGTCACTGGCCGCTGCCGTATCTGCAGCGTTACCGAACGGTGTGTTTGCCCAGGCCGGTTCTGCGGTACTGGGTGATATCAATTTAAAAACGCTTGATGGCGGTTCAAAGGTGCTGGAAAAAGCGGTGCTGAAAGAGCTCCAGGCAAGCCTCGCAGGCCGGTTATTGCTTCCGACCAGCGAGGGCTACGACGATGCCCGCAAAGTCTGGAATGGCATGATCGACCATAAGCCGGCCGTTATCGTGCAGGTTGCGAGTGTCAGCGACATACAAAATGCCGTTAATATCGCCCGCGATTACAGGGCACTCACATCCATTAAAGGCGGCGGCCATAACGTCGCAGGTAAAGCCATGTGCGAGGGCGGGATTGCCATCGATTGCTCGGGTATGAACGAGGCCAGCTGCGATCCCGATACCCGTACTGCGACCGCGCAACCAGGGGTTTTGCTCGGTGCCGTCGACAGGGCGACTCAACCCTACGGGCTCGCCACGCCTGCCGGCGTGGTATCCCATACCGGTGCCGCCGGCCTCACCCTGGGCGGCGGCTTCGGCAAGCTCAGCCGGACCTATGGCCTGACAGCCGATAATGTGCGCGGTATCGAACTCGTGACGCCTGATGGCGAACATCGGCGGGCAACGGTCAGCGAGAATCGGGACCTGTTCTGGGGGCTGCGCGGCGCCGGACACAACTTCGGCGTGGCCACGAAATTCGAGTACCAGTGTCACGAGGTGGGCACTGACTTTCTGTCGGGGTGGATCATGTATCCGCTTGGCAGCGCCAGGGAGATCCTGACGGCCTATGCCGAACTGCTTCCTGCCATACCGAAAGCACTGCAGCTCAGTTGTAATGCCATCATGATGCTTAACGGCAAGGGCTTCCTGACTTTTTCGGCATTTTATGCCGGCAGCATCGCAGAGGGCGAAAAAGTACTGGCACCTATCCGTGCGATTGGAAAACCCATACGTGATGGCATCGAGGTTGGCAAGTACCTCGCTATCCAGTCGCGCACGGATCGAAACATCCCGTGGGGCGATCAGTACTACCAGAAAGCCGGGATGCTGACTGAGATCAGCCCGAAAATGGTCGACATGCTGGTCGATATTACAGAGAACGGCAGTCCGTTCCAGACTGCCATCAACTTTACCCAGGTAGGGGGTGTCATCAACGAAATCGATCCCGGTGCAACGGCCTATCCCAACCGCAAGGCCGAAATGCAGCTCGTTTTCGGCGGTTCATGGAAAGAGCGCACCGACAAGCAGGACGATTATATTGCAGCAATCCGCCGTAGCTGGGAATCGCTGCTGCCCTACACCGATGGCGTCTATATCAACAACATGATGGGCGACGGTGCCGAAGACCGGGTCAGGAGGAACTTCAACACGAACTACGACCGGCTGGTCGAGTTGAAGAACAAGTACGATCCGATGAACTTGTTGCGACTGAACGCCAACATCAAGCCTACTGTTTAGTTCAGGCAAGGCACAAAAAAACCGGCAGGCCGCAGGGCCCGCCGGTTTTTCTTTGGTTGTCCGCTATTCCGGCAGCGCGTAAGCGATCAGCCAGTCGCTGACTTTCTGCCCGTAGAAGATATGGTGACCACCGGCTGCCAGTACGATGAACTGCCGGCCGTCGCGTTCGTAGGTCATGGGTACCGTCATATTGGAAGTCGGTAAAGCATCCTGCCAGACTTCCTCGCCCGTCGCCGTTTCGAAGGCCCGGAAGGTTTCATCCGAGGTCGCACCGATGAAGGTCAGCCCGCCGGCTGTGATCATCGGTCCGCCGATGCCGACCGCACCGAATTTCAACGGCAGCGGCAGGCGCATCATTTTATCGAGCGTGCCTAACGGGACTTCCCACTTGATGTCGCCCGTAGACATGTCGATACCTGCCAGTACGTACCAGGGCGGGCTAATGCACGGCGAGAACAGCGGCCCGAAGGCCTTCTCGGGGCCACGTTCCATTGCATAACCCATAGGGGCTACTGGGGTTTCCGTGTTCCTCATGACCCCCGGCGGACCGCTCGGGAAACCCTGCCGTGGGTCATCGGGATCGTCCAGCTCAAGTTCTTCGACCGGGAAGACTGCGACGAACAGCGAGAACCGCCGGTAGTTGGTTACCAGCATGTTGGTTTCCGGGTCAAACGCGCCACCGCCCCAGTTGTTCACCATGCCGGGATGAATGAGCAGGCCCCTCTCAGAGGGCGGTGTGAATATCGTGCCGTGATCGTACTTGTCGTAGTTCTCCTCGCACTTGCCGCGATCCCAGAACGTAAAGCCCCAGGCGTCGTCTTTCGTCGTGATCATTTCGTTCAGCGGGCGAGGTTTAACCGGGAAAGGCTGTGTCGGGGGCAGGTACTCACCGGGCAGGCCACCTTCCGTATCGACCGGCTGTTCCTTGATCTCGATCAGCGGTTCACCGGTTTCGCGATCAAAGAGATAAGTCAGTCCCTGCTTCGTCAGCTGCACGATGGCGGGAGTGGTGACGCCATCCTTGGTGACCTCGATTGCCATCGGCTCAACCGCCGTATCCCAGTCCCAGATATCATGGCGTACGACCTGGTAGTGCCATACACGCTCGCCCGTCGAGCCTCGCAGTGCCACGGTGGAATTGGCGTACAGGTTGTTCCCTTGCCGGTTGATGCCGTAGTAGTTCGGCGACGGGCTGCCCGTCGGCAGGAATACCAGGTCGCGTTCCGGGTCGGTCGTCATGTAGGTCCAGACGTTGCCGCCGCCCGTTACCGCTACTTGCTCCGGATCCCAGGTTTCGTAAGCAGGATCGCTTGGGTCACGCGGAATCGGATCCCAGTACCATTTCATTTTGCCCGTGCGCGCGTCGAATGCATAGACGGCGCCGCTCGGCGCATTCGCGTCCAGGAACTTGGTGCCGACCACGCTGCCAATGATCACGGAATCGCTAACGATCGCAGGCGGGAAGTAGGTACGAATCGCTTCGACGTCATGCGCGTGCGGAATGGAACCTATGTCTTCATCCATTACCAGCTCGCCATCATTTTCGGTGTTACCGAATCCCGGACACAGTTTGCCGGTATTCGCGTCCATCGAGAACATGCGCCGCTCGCCGGTGACCTGGAAGATACGGTACTTGCATAAAGTACCGTCAGGCGCCTCGGTATCCTCCCACTGGGAAACGCCGCGGCACTTGTACTGCAGGTTACGAAGCCCCTTTTCTATCTCGGGCTTCATTTCCCACCGGACTTCGCCCGTTAGGGGGTCGAGTGCGATGACTCTCCAGAACGGGTCGCACAGCACCAGGTGGCCGCCCGCTTCCTCGGGCAACAAAATCGGCACTGCCTGCAGCCCAAAGCTGTTGCCGAATCCTCCCATCTTGCCCTCATAGTTGCCGGCCCTGTAGGTCCAGGCGACTTCCAGCTGGTCCACGTTGTCCAGGTTGATCTGATCGAGCTTTGAATACTTGGAGCCTCCCGGCGGCCCCCCCCAGGTAGGCCAGTCTTGTGCGGTAGCTGTGCTGCCGAAAGCCAGCAGCACGAAAATTGTAATGACTGCTTTCATAGTTTTCCCCATGTTTCTTGCCGCGCCTACTGAGAGACTTCTATCATGTAGTCAACCAGCGCAATGACTTCCTCGTCCGACAGGTCCGGCCGGTCCCCCTTGGCCGGCATGACGGCTTGGGTGGGACCTTCAAAACCAACGATCGCTAACATGTTGACCGCTTCGCGCCCCTTGGCAAGCCGTAACGCCCATTCTTCCTTGTCACCGGTTATCGGCGCGCCACCGCCCCCGTTTCCGTGGCAGGGTTCGCAGGAAGAAACATAAACGGGAGGCTTTTTGACATCGGGCTCTGATGTGCAAGCCCCGAGCATCGTGCCTGACAGGAAAACCAGAATACTGAGAGAGTGAAACGAATAAAACTTGCGCATTTAACCAGCTCCTCCAGCGTTTAATCCGGACCGTTAAACATTCCAGTATTCAGTCCGGTCCCCATCGATTAATTTTCGGCTAGCGGGTTATGACCGAGAGTTCAACTTTGCCAGAAAACAGCCACCGGGTAATGATTACAGGGGCTTCGCCCACGCTGCGGTTCGGGCACTCTCTCGGTTCGATGTATAGGCTGTACGAGACGAGCGAATTCGCGGGCGCCGCGCCGTGGAGCAGCAGGTATTGAAGCTTGTACTCCGCCGGTTCTTCATGTATCTGTAAACCCCGATAACAAGGGGGACACGATGAGCAGTTACGGAAAATTAAATTTACTGGTGATTTTCGGGCTGCCCGTACTCGCAGCAATTACCTCGGTAATTAGTTTCGGGCCACGCGGCGACACCATCGTTTTTGTATTCGGCTCGAATGCCATCCCGATGTTGATAGGGGGTTTGATTTCGGCGCTGCTGCTGCGTGCGGCGAACAAGTCCGGCAAGGGTCACGCGATAGCGCTCTGGCCTACGCTAATTCCGGCCGCCCTTGCGGCTATCTGGTATCTCTATGGCGCGTTGATCTCTAGTGCGCCCGATGTGGGCCGTGAATACATGGCGCTGCCGTTTTACCTGATCGCCTGGACAATCGGGTTCGGGATCATCGCAGCGATCGCGCGCAAAGTCGCGACAAACTGATCCATCCTGTTGCCTGCACGCAGGCATAAGTGATGCTTTCCCGCATGAATAACTTCCTGCTGGCGCATGCGTCGGGCAGGGTGCTGCTGCTTTGCCTGGTTGCTACGATCGTTTCATTCGTGATCATGGCATTCGTGATCACGCCGGCCTTCACGGAAGCGACGGACGGGCTGAACCCCCTCGACCTGAATTTCGGATTAACCGCGGAACAGGTCTATGCTGAACTCCCCAGCTACACTGACCGGTCGAAGACCCTGTACCTTTGGTTCGCGATCGTTGACTACATCTATCCTTTTGCAAATTCATTTTTTTTCGTGTTGCTCTGGTGCTGGATTTTTAATAAGCGCGCCAACCGGTTTTTTGGAATTCTGACGGCGAAGGGCATCCTGCTTGTCCCTTTTCTGTTCGCCCTCGTCGACTGGTCGGAAAATGTCGGGTTCCTGATTGTGGTTTTTACTTATCCGGTGGAGTATCCGGATGTTGCCAACGCGGCGGGCATGCTGAAATCTTCAAAACGGTTTTTCCTGATGGCGAACGTTGGCTTGACGTTAGTCTTTACTGCGGTTGCCACTGTGCAATGGTGGCGGCAAAGAAAATAAGTTCTTATATCAGTTGGAAATATATCGACGGCGCACCAGAAAACCCGGCAGTGCGTTACAATTCCATCAGTTGGTCCGGGCAGTGCTGGCCATTGGTTTGAGCGCCGAACAGGTGCTAAATTTTAGATTGGGTGCCGCCTTGATGCAGCGCGTAAATGCTTGCCCACAGAACTAATAGACAAAATGGGAACGGGAGTGAACATGAACTACCTGCGACTTGTTTCATCACTGCTTGTCGGTGCGCTTATGCTGGCCGCGTGTGCCGAAACGGGAAATAAATCCGGGTCTTCGGGAAATATATCCGGGTCTTCGGGAAATATATCCGGGTCTTTGACCAAGTATTCCTATGAAGGAGCGCCGCTGACAGTATTCACTGGTACCAAGCCGCCATGGAATGAAGAGTCTCGTTTAACCGGCTATTTCATCCATGAAGAACTCGCGCCTAATACCACCTATGACTTTCTGGATCCTGATATTGACTGGCCGTTTGTGAATCTTCCGTCGGAATTTTCCTTTTCAGATGGTGCAAGGACGATAACGCATACGCAACTCGAAGCGCCCGTGAAAAATACCGGGGACCGTCAGGATCCCAGTATCTACGAATGCCGCACTTTTAACGTTAAAACCGACGAGAACGGCGACATCATGGCGTGGGATATTTTGTTCGTGCACGACGTTCGTGCCAGTACTTTTTTGACGGCACATAACGGGGGTATCTATGGCCAGGATCTGACCGAGGTCGACACAAGTACCTGGGGTTGTGTGGCATCAGTAAAATGCACCGGAAACGCTAATTACACGAGCCAGGGGCCAATATTCGATTCATGGATGGACGATCTTCAGCACGCCGGAAAGTGGACCAAAGAGATCATCGAGCAATAGATGGGGATGGGTAAATGATGTTTCGTAATCTAATAATTCTCAGCGCATCGGCAGCAGCCATGTTGCTGCTGTTCAGTAGCGGTGCCAGTGCCGCGGCTATCGATCCCGACAAGGATTTGCGTGAACAATTGCTTGCTATTCCGCTGACCCCGAATCTGGGCGGCGACACAACCGTGGATACGGTGGGCCCTCGGGCGTTTCGCTCAATTGCCCCAAATGCTGACAACGATTTGGTATTTGATTTCCTGTTTGGTCAGCGTATGTTTGATGTGGTCTGGGACCACTACATTATTTCTCCCGCATTAGACGGGCTGGGTCCGTTGTTTAATCGCACTGCCTGTCGAGAATGTCACGAGGGCAATGGGCGCGGGCAGCCGCCCAAGTCTGTTGGCGCCCCCATGAAATCAATCCTCGTCAGGCTCAGTGTGCCGGGTCAGGATCAGCACGGCGGGCCCAATCCGGTACCGAAGTACGGCGATCAGTTGCAGGATCGTGCTGTACCAGGCGTTCGGGCGGAAGGGCAGGCCATTATGGAGTGGGAGGAAATCGAGGGCTCTTATGGTGATGGCACGCCCTACACACTTCGCAAACCCACGGTGAAATTTACCAATCTCGCTTACGGCGATATGCCCGAAGATTTGATGACATCGGCGCGAGTGGCGGCCCCGGTGATTGGGCTCGGACTGTTGCAATCCATTCCGGAAGAAAATCTCCATGCGCTGGCCGACCCTGATGACGCCAATGGTGATGGGATTTCGGGTCGTGTGAACATTGCCTGGGATGCTGTGAACAAGAAAATGGCGACCGGCCGCTTTGGCTGGAAAGCCAATGTTCCGACGGTTCATCATCAGAGCGCCGGCGCTGCGCTGGGTGATATGGGTATGACCACTGCACTTTTCCGGACTAATCTCTGTGAACCGGTACAGAAAGATTGTATTGCCATGGCAAATAGCATGGCGGCATCAGTTGGTTCGCCGGAAATTGTTCCCGAAATGTTTGATCCATTGGTCGGATATATGATGCTGATCGGAATGCCGCAGCAGCGCGATGCAGACAACCCGGCCGTTCAGCGCGGCGAACAATTATTCCGCGGCATTGGCTGCACAGGTTGTCATATGCCAGCACAGGTGTCGGGCGACGATACGTTGCCGGCATTGCGCGGCCAGGTATTTCACCCGTTTACCGATCTGCTCGTGCATGACATGGGCGAGGGGCTGGCTGATAACCGGCCTGACTTCGGTGCATCCGGGAGTGAATGGCGAACGGCACCATTGTGGGGCATCGGCCTGACCTACGAGGTGTGCCTGTGCAACTTTTACTTGCACGACGGCAGGGCGCGCAGTATTTCGGAAGCGATTCTCTGGCATGGTGGTGAAGCTGAAGGGCGGCGCGAAGCCTTCCGCAACCTGAGTAAAGATCAGCGCGACGACCTGCTGGCTTTCCTTGGGTCGTTGTAGAGTCGCTATAGCGGCTCGGAACATGCCCCGGCGATTCAACTCAAGGAGCGCCGGCTCGGTAATCGGTATAACCGCACTGGCGTTCGTGCTGGCAGCGTGCTCCCCTGTTACGCGCGGAGACGGTGGCTTATATAAGTACGACCGCGGGCCGCACGAAGTCCAGATCGTTGACAAGCTGACGATGACGGACGAGGTCCAGGGCCGTGAAGTGCCGTTGCGGCTGCTGTTCCCTGCAGAAGACGGGCCCTTCCCGCTGGTCGTGTTCAGCTCGGGGGCTTTCTGTTTCCCGCAGATGTACGACCTCGTCACCTCGCACTGGGTTTCGCACGGCTACGTCGTGATCGTCCCCAACCACCTGGACTCGCCCAACAATGCCGCGCCGCCTACCGCTGAGCAGTTTCCGCTGATGTTCCCATCGCGGGTGCGCGATATTTCATATGTCGTCGACGATATAGAAGAGATCCAGGCTCGTGCCGGTATCGAATCAAAGGTAGACAGCACACGTTTGGCAGCCGCAGGTCATTCCTTCGGCGCGATCATATCGTTGATCAAGACCGGGCTTGAACTTAAGCCGCAGTATGCCGATACATGGGCCAGCACCTTCGACGATCGCTTTGAAGCCGCGGTAGTCCTGAGTGCCCCGGGTCCCGGTGTAGGTCCCGGTATGGATTCGTTGACCGAAGACGCCTACACGAAAATCCGTAAACCGCTGATCGCGACCGGCGGCACCAACGACGTCGGCAGGGTGAACCCGGGCAACTACAGCCCCGCGGAATGGCGCACGCTCGCATACAAGCTTGCGCCACCCGGTGACAAGTATTCCGTGATTACGGAAGGCTCGGATCATTACATGGGCGGCCTGATTTGCAACCCGGACCGTGGCGGCGATCCCGATCCCGAGAGTGTCGCGATCGTCGCTTCTGTGACCACGGCTTTCCTCGATGCTTATATCAAGGATGATGAAGCGGCGCTGGCGTTCCTCGAGGCAGCGGACGTGGAAGCGCTGACTAACGGCCAAGCGCGAGCGAAACGTAAATGAATAGTCGAACTGCTTGTTTTTTTATCCTCTGTAGCGCGTTACTCGTCGCCTGTGGACCTCCGGCGGAGCAGGCGCCTGCCGATCCCGATGCCGTATCCGGCGCCAGCCAGCCGGCAGGGACGGCCGACGGCGAGGCCATCGTATTCGAGTCAGCGGGTGCCAGCCTGACCCTTGAAGAGCTCGTGACGACCGGCAACGTCATCTGGGCCATGGATTTCATTGCACCCGACACGATGATATTTACCGAACGGCAGGGCGCGGTGAAACTTCTGAATACCACTACGAACGAAATTACCAGCGTGGACGGCGGGCCCGATGTCCATGTCAGCGACAGTGGCGGGTTGTTCGACATCATGGTGGACCCGGATTTCGCAAACACCGGGTTTATATTTTTTACCTACATTAAAGGGCTTGGCGAGCAAAGCGCTGTCGCTGTTGCGCGCTCGCGGCTCGAAGGTAATAACCTCGTCGACACGCAGGACCTGTTCGTTGCAAATAACCCCAGCGACGACCATGCACACTGGGGTTCGCGCGTCATCATGGATAATGAGCGTTACCTGTTCTTTACATCGGGCGACCGCCATGTCCCGGACAACGCGCAGTCAACAGCCAGCCACGGCGGCAAGGTTCTGCGTATCCGGGCTGATGGCAGCGTTCCTGATGACAATCCCTTTGCGGGCCAGGCCGGGGCCGCCCCCGAGGTGTGGTCGCTAGGCCACCGGAACCCGCAGGGCTTGTTTCTGGACCCGGGTTCCGGCGTGCTGTTTGAGCAGGAACACGGCCCTACGGGCGGCGACGAGATCAACCGGATAGAGAAGGCGGCGAACTACGGCTGGCCCATAATCAGCTACGGGGACAATATCTGGGGCGACAGACAGCCCGAGGGTGCGGAGCGGGACGGCCTGGAACAACCGCTGGCTTATTTCAAGCCCGGTATTGCGCCAACCGGGATCTGCATTTACAAGGGTGACAGAATCCCGGGCTGGCAGGGCAGCGTGTTCAGCAGCACGCTCAGGGGTTACGTGGTGCGGCTGGAGCTGGCCGGTGACGCGATAGCGTCTGAAGAGCGCCTGCTTACCGAGTGGGGCCAACGGTTGCGTGACGTCGTGGAAGGGCCCGATGGAAGCCTTTACCTTGCCTCGGAAGCGGGGAAAATAGGACGAATAGTACCCGTCGAAAGCAAGCTTTAAATAGCTATTAAACAATGGCTGGCTGATATAGAGGCACAGAAAAATGAAAACCTTTTTTAAGATTTGCGGGATCGTAATCGTCGTTGTCGTTGTAGGCGCTTACTCAACATACACGTATATGAACCGGCCCCATGAAGATATTTACAGTATTTACGTAAACCAGGATCCAACACCGGTCGGTAAAACGGGTGTTTTCCTGATAGGACTGCACACGCCGGAAGATTTCGAGCCAACCTGGTGGTACAACATTCTGCACCACAGTGTGCATGCAAATATTCCCTGGCCGATCCAGATAACATCGCTTGCCGACAACGGGGTTGCCCTTGTAGATCCCGAGCGCTATTACTCTACCGAGGAATTCGTACCGACCCGGTTAATGGACCGCTTCGGCAGAGAGCACGATATGGATCGCACGCCGTATATCGAACGATATCGTGAAGGCCTGGTCGAGTGGCAACTGCCCAGGGAGTCGCGGCATCTTGATTCAGGTTACTGGCTGTATACAGGCCGCAATGACGGGATTCCCAGCCGGGTTGGCAAGCGCATTAACCTTGCGAAGCACTGGTTTTACGGTAACGGGATCAAGCAGCGGAAGATTCCCGCAGACTACCAGTCTTTTCGGATTTACGATATAGCATTCGATATGTTGCAGGCCAGCTATCCGGGCACGCCGTACCGGATCGCCGACACCCAGGACCCCTATCTCTGGAAGAAGAAAATTCTCGAGCTTCTGGACGGTGGTGCGGAAACCCTGGTGCTTGCTTCCCCCATGGTGATGTACTCCGACTACGAGGATTTCCACAACGGCTTCGGCCACAGTATTGAGATCGTCAGGGAGTGGGAAGCCCGGAACGATCGGAAAATCAAAATCATCATGACGGATCCCATGGGTTACCAGAAAGCTATGCGGGATGGCTATCTCCTGATACTCAAGGACAAGCTCGACCAGTTACCGGCAGGCGTGGACATCAAGCATGTCTGGTCAATACACGGGATGCCCTGGTCCAGGGTGCCGAACGAGTCCTGGTTGAAGATGTCACCCCCCTACAAAGCAGCGATGGTCGCCGATGCCGAGGCGTTGCTTGCGGAGTACGATTTTGGCCGCACGGAAGTTGTCGTAAGCCAGGATCATTTCGCCGATCACTACTGGAACCCGGATGGCGCGGTACTTTCGACCAACAAGGCCTACCTCGATGGCGTAGCCGACGGTTACGACTATGTAACGAGTATCCCTATTGAGTTCTATAACGAGAACACCGATACCCTGTTTTCCCACGCGATGTCTAACTACGAAAACTTCCCGGGGTTCGATGTCTATAACGAGATTGACTACCCGGACTGGGAAAAGCCCTATACCTCGCATTTCGAAATCGACGGCACGCAAATCGATTACCTGGGAATTCCCACCGGTGACCGCTACAGGCCTTATATTGCGGAGGCCCTGTTTAACACGTTCGACGCCATTTTGTCGCAGCGGGCCGGAGCGAATACCGCAACGAGGGTGTCAGCGAATTAGGCCATCATGGCGCAGCCGTTCGGCGACCACATCGCTGAGTACGTCGATAACGTCGGTGAGCGTTTCCTGCTTGGCGGCGGTTGCTACAACCGTATAGATTGGTTCTTCGCCGCCGGTCCTGATGACATCTGTCGTGAGTGATGTCGTATATTCGCTGGTTATGTACGCTTCCTCTTCTCTTTCGATGTAGTCGTAGCGAAACAGCGTGCCTTGCTGGCGCCGCTGGTGGATATCGGTCCTGCCCTGGACTTCAACCGCCTGTACATCGAGGCTTTTCACCCGGGTTATGACGATGGCATCCGCATCCTGCCGCTCGGCGACCGTGTTGATGGTTTCGGCATTGATCTCGGTAGCCGTATCCATGAGCCTCGCACTGGCCCACGCGCGGGTCGTGGCATTGGTGAGGTCGAATGCCACGGCGTCCTCAAAACTCAGTCGCCGGTCGGCATTGTCTGCAACTGCCACGACAAGGACGCGTTCGAATCGCGCGCCCCTGGCGCTGTTGTCGTGCCAGTTGGAATGCACGCTGGTATTGCTCGCGCAACCCGCCGCAATCACAGCAACGAGCAGGAACAGGTAAGAGCGCGGAGCCAGGTAGTTTTTGCAGGCTTTTGACATAGTCGGCTAACAGGAGCGGTGCACACCAGTTGTGAAATCGCAACCTGTTAAAACCCAAGTATGGCAAAAGGTGTATGGAATACAAGCGATTAGGAGATTCGTCTCCATTTACTTCTCGCGCTGCTCTCCGGGCGGCACGCGAGCGGGCGCTACCTGCGATGCGTCGAGGCACGAAGCAGCTGGCGGTGCCCGGAAGCGCCCGGCCAGAGTTGCTGCCACGCTTGCTCAGCGCCGCGCCAGCGCATATTCTGTTATTGGGTCTGCGCCGGTCCTCTCGCGACGGCGAACCGTGAACCCCGTCAGGCCCGGAAGGGAGCAGCGGTAACGGAGATGCCGGGCGCCGGGATGTGGCTGGCGCGGGCCTTAGTGCATAACGCAGCATCCATACAAACAGCGGCCTGAAGCCGGGTTCAAGTGATACTACATGAGCTATCTCGCACTCGCCCGTAAGTGGCGACCAAAAATTTTTGCAGACGTTGCCGGTCAGGATCACGTGGTTCGGGCGTTAACGAACGCGTTGAAAGGCGGTAGGGTGCATCATGCCTATCTGTTCGCTGGTACCCGTGGTGTCGGCAAGACCACCGTTGCCAGAATCCTGGCCAAGGCGCTGAATTGTGAGGCAGGAGTCAACACAGAACCGTGCGGCGAATGCAGTGCGTGTACGAGCATAGACGAAGGACGGTTCGTTGACCTGATCGAGGTAGATGCCGCTTCCCGCACCAAGGTCGACGATACCCGTGATCTGCTTGAGAATGTGCAGTACACGCCGAGTTCCGGGCGTTACAAGGTTTATCTCATCGACGAGGTCCACATGCTCTCGGGGCACTCATTTAATGCCCTGTTGAAGACGCTCGAAGAACCGCCGCCGCACGTTAAGTTTCTGCTCGCCACGACAGACCCGCAGAAGTTACCGGTTACCGTTCTCTCGCGATGTCTGCAGTTCAACCTGAAGCGCCTGTCCAGCGACCTGATCGTCGACCGCATGGCGCTTATTTGCGAGGAAGAGAAAATTAAGGCGGACGGAATGGTCCTGCCGCGTATCGCCAGGGCCGCATCCGGCAGCATGCGCGATGCGCTGAGCCTGCTGGATCAGGCGCTGGCGTTCGGTGGTGGTGAATTACGCGATGACGATGTTGCCGAAATGCTGGGCAGCCTCGATCAGCGGCATATCGGTGAATTGCTGGAGTGTCTCACGGCAGGTGATGCGCCCGGTCTGCTCGGGCAGGTGCGTAACCTGCAGGAACTGGTGCCGGATTACGAGTCAGTATTGAATGATCTGGCAACCGTACTGCAGCAGATTGCGGTTCTGAAACTGGCGGGTCCGGACAGCCTGGATGAAGACGCTGATACGGAAATGCTGGCGGGTTTTGCCGATCAACTCAGCGATGAACTGGTACAGCTTTTTTACCAGATCGCAGTTACCGGCAGACGGGATATAAGCCTGGCCCCCGACCCGCGCCTGGGCTTTGAGATGACACTGCTGCGAATGGTTGCATTTCGACCTGCGGCGGCAGCTCCGCCGGGTTCGGTTACCGGTGGCGGGCAGCAGTTAACGCCCGGTGGGAGCATCCCACGCGGGGCAGCGGCCGACCGGAAAGACCGGCGCAGCGCTGCGAGCACGACGCCCGATCTGGCGGCCAGGTCGCCGGGGGCTCCGGAATGGCCCGGTATTATCGATGCGCTAAAATTAACGGGTGCGTTGCGCCAGTTGGCGGAGAACTGTGAACTCATCGAGAATGACGCATCCGGGTTCCGGTTGCATATCAGCAGGAGCAACGAACACCTGTTGACGGATCAGCTCCGGCAGCGCCTGGCTGAAGCGCTGCGCGCCGCCTACGGAGACAACTTAAGGGTGCAAATAGACCTGGTTGATGCCGTCAGCGATACGGTCGCCCTGCGTGAAGTCGATGATTCCGCGCGCAAGTTACGCGCGGCGCGCGATTCGATCCAGAACGATCCCGATCTGCGCCAGATCATCGACGTATTCGGCGCGGAAATCGAAAACGATGCAATTCGGCCTGTTAACGGCAGTGGTAATCGTTAAGCTTAAATTCTCTATAAGGAAATGAGGCCCACGCACAAATGAAAAATCCTCTTGGCAACTTGATGAAGCAGGCTCAGGAAATGCAGACGCAGATGCAACAGGCTCAGGAGGAGCTTGGCCATATAGAAGTGCAGGGCGAAGCGGGCGGCGGGCTTGTCAGGCTGACCATGAGTTGTCGTCACGAAGTTCGTGCTATCAAGATTGACGACGCGCTGATAGGTGAAGATAAAGATATGCTGGAGGATGTGTTGGCAGCTGCTTTCAACGATGCCCTGCGCAAGGTCGAACAGACCGTACAAGACAAATACGCAGGAATGACCTCGGGCCTCGGGTTACCGCCCGGCATGAAGCTGCCATTCTGAGCACAACGGACTGATTCATGGCGTACTCGCCGTTATTGCAGCAACTGTTACAGGCATTGCGTTGCCTGCCGGGTGTGGGGCCGCGCACAGCCCAGCGTATGGCATTTCATTTGCTTGAACGTGACCGGGAGGGCGCCCGTGGCCTAGTTACGGCGCTGAGTGAAGGGCTGGAGCGCATAGGGGAATGCGAGCAGTGTCGTATGCTTGCCGAAGAGACGCTCTGCTGGGTTTGTGCATCCGCTGACCGCGATGCATCGGTGCTCTGTGTCGTTGAATCGCCGGCCGACGTCATTGCGGTCGAAGACTCGGGCATTTACCGTGGCCGCTATTTCGTTCTGCAGGGGCGTTTGTCTCCGCTGGACGGCATTGGGCCGGAAGAACTTGGCCTTAACCTCTTCGAACGGCAAATTGCCGCTGGTGATATTTGCGAAATTATTCTTGCGACCAGTTCAACCGTCGAGGGTGAAGCGACTGCGGGTTATCTTGCCGGCCTTGCACAGGAAAAAGGTATTAACGTGAGCCGCATCGCGCACGGCGTGCCGATCGGCGGTGAACTCGAGTATGTTGACCGCAGCACCCTGTCGCGCGCAATTTCAGGCCGCCAGTCGATGGACCTGGGTAGTTAATGATCCTGTTTCAGCAGCATCGTTACGCTGTTGCATAAGCGCTTGTAGCTTTCATAACGGCGCAAAGAAACCTTTCCCTGCTCAAGTGCTGCCTTGACGGCACAATCCGGTTCCCGCAGGTGCTGGCAGTTGTGGAATTTGCATTGATTGGCAAGCCTGCCGATTTCCCTGAAGCCTGCCTGAACCTTTTGCACATCCCGAATGACCGGTGCGAACTCACGGACGCCGGGCGAGTCGATAAGTTGGCCACCTGCCTTTAGTTCGTGCATGTATGATGCGGTCGTCGTATGCCGCCCTTCGCCGCTGGCTTCACTGAGTTCGCCGATGGCAGCATCTGCATCGGCTACCAGTGCGTTTATGAGTGAGGACTTACCTACGCCCGACTGACCGGCCAGCATATTGATGCCATCGACCAGGATATTTTCCAGTTGGCTGAGTCCTTCGTTCAGTTTGCATGACATAGCCAGGACGTCGTAGCCCAGGCCCTCGTATGTCGCTACTTGCTCGGGAATATCAGGGCCGATGTCGGTCTTGTTCCAGATCACGAGCCCCGTCGCCCCCATCAGTTCCGCTGAGCAAAGGTACCGGTCAGCCATGAAATAATCCGGTTCCGGGGCGGGCGCCAGCATCACGAGCAGGCGCGTCAGGTTTGCCGCTATAAGTTCCGGTTTACCGGATGAATCGGGACGTTCCAGAGCGTTGCTGCGCTCACTGACAGCAGTAACCAGTGCGTCGGGCGAATCCTTCTGTTCCGTCCATTCGACGAGATCACCGCACACAGCTTTCAGCCGGCGGCCCTTGAGGACATAGCGGCGTTTCGTTCCGTCGCCCGGGTCGAGCACACCGCGCCGGCCGTAACTCGCGATGATGCGCCCGGAAGCATGAGTTGCCGGCTGTTTCACGGCCGGGGGTCCGCCGGGGCGCAGCCCTGTACCAATGCTAGAATGCGGCATCTTTGGCCGCAATGGGGCGCCTGAATGGCCGTTGCAGATAATCGTTTGATATGGATTGATCTCGAAATGACGGGACTCGATACCAATCAGGATTCTATCATCGAGATCGCGACGATCGTGACGGACGCAGATCTGGAACCATTAGCTGAGGGCCCGGTCCTGGCTATCCACCAACCCGACAGTGTCCTCGACGCGATGGACGAGTGGAATACACGCCAGCATACAGGCTCGGGCCTGATCGCCCGCGTCCGGTCAAGCACGCTGAGCGTGGTGGAAGCCGAGCAACAAACCCTGGCATTCCTCGGTGAGTGGGTCAGTGAGGGCAAATCACCCATGTGCGGCAATAGCATATGCCAGGATCGGCGCTTCCTGGCTCGAGAGATGCCGGCACTCGAGGCTTATTTTCACTACCGCAATCTCGACGTAAGCTCACTGAAGATACTTGCCGGTTTGTGGGCGCCGTCGGTGGCTGCCGGAATTAGCAAGGATTCATCACATCTCGCGCTGGATGATATTCGCGATTCGATTGCCGAGCTGAAGCATTACCGCGAGCATCTGCTGAAACTAGATACTTCTGCGGGGTGACACTTGCGGCAAGTGTGCTAGAGTCCTTATTCGCTTTCGGCATGCATACCGAATAAATAGAAAAATAACTTATGAAACAAATACTTATAGCATATTTCCGTAGACTTGTCGGTGTAGCGGTGGTTTTTCTGTCGATGGGCGGGCTGGCCGTTGCTGCGGATAACTGGGTGACCGATGAGTTCGAGGTCATGATGCGCACGGGCAAGACTAATCAGAAGAGCATCGTCCGGCAGCTAAAGTCCGGCACGCGTGTAGAGGTGCTGGATACCGATGCCGAGGCCGGTTACACGAAGGTACGCGTTTCATCGGGTGCGGAAGGCTGGGTGTTGTCGCGCTACCTCCGGAGCACCCCGACAGCCAAACTGCGGGTTCCGGAACTCGAACAGCGCCTGGCACGCAGTGAAACCCGGCAAAAAGAACTGCGGCGCGAGCTTGATGAACTCAAGAAAGAACGGCAGGAGCTTCAGCGCGAGCGGTCGGATCTGCAGTCGACTAACCGGTCTGTGCAGAACCAGTTGGAACGCGTTACCGAATTATCTGCCGACACAATCCAGGTCGATGATCAGAACAGGCAGCTAAAGCAGCGCCTCATCGACACTGAGCGGCAGATTGAGGAGCTTGAGCAGGCTAACGGGAAACTCTCAAGCCGCGCCGACCGTGAGTGGTTTCTTATTGGCGGTGTAGTGCTGACTGTTGGTTTGTTGCTTGGCCTGATAATTCCACGTATTAACCTGCGAAAAAAATCATCCTGGAGTGATTTCTGATCTGGCCGGTCAGATTTCTTCGCCGGCCAGGTGCATCCATGTTTCTATAACGCTGTCAGGGTTTAGTGACATACTTTCTATGCCCTGATCGAGTAACCATTTCGCCAGTTCCGGATGATCGGACGGCCCCTGGCCACAAATACCCACATATTTCCCCTGCGCCTTGCACGCATCGATGGCCATTTTCAGCATGGCTTTTACCGCATCGTCACGTTCGTCAAACAGGTCAGCGATAAGGCCGGAGTCGCGGTCCAGGCCAAGGGTTAGCTGGGTCATATCGTTTGAGCCGATCGACATACCGTCGAAGTATTCCAGGTAGCGGTCGGCCAACACGGCGTTGGTCGGTAGTTCGCACATCATGATGACCTGCAGCCCGTTGTTGCCACGTTTCAGCCCGAGCTGCGCCAGTAATTCGGTGACATTTTTCGCTTCCGCCAGTGTCCGGACAAACGGCACCATGATCTGCACGTTGTGCAGGCCAATCTCATCCCGTACCCGGCGAAGGGCCTTGCATTCCATCTCGAAGCAGGGCTGGAAATCCGGCGCTACGTAGCGGGACGCACCGCGGAAACCCAGCATCGGGTTCTCCTCGGTCGGTTCGTACGCTTGTCCGCCGATCAGTTTCCTGTACTCGTTCGATTTGAAATCGGACAGCCTGACGATGACGGGCTCCGGGGCAAATGCCGCAGCAATGCACGCGATACCCTCACTGAGCTTGTCGACAAAGAATTCTTCCGGGCTGGGGTAGCCGGCGAACCGATGGCGGATAGTCTCTTGCAGTTCTTCGTCGAGTTTGTCGAACTCCAGGAGCGCCCGCGGGTGCACCCCGATCATATTGTTGATGATGAATTCGAGTCGTGCCAGCCCGACACCCCGGTGTGGGATGTTAGCGAAATCGAAAGCCCTGTCGGGGGTGCCGACATTCAGCATGATCTTGACGGGGATTTCGGGCAACTGGTCGAGTTTGATTTGCTGCTGTTCGAATTCGAGGATGCCGTCGTAAACGAAACCTTCATCGCCCTCGGCACAGGAAACCGTAACCGGCTGGCCGTCACTGACGTCATCTGTCGCCGATGCACAGCCCACAACGGCGGGTATGCCCAGCTCACGTGCGATGATCGCCGCATGGCAGGTCCGGCCGCCCCGGTTGGTGACGATGGCCGAGGCCCTGTTCATGACCGGCTCCCAGTCCGGATCGGTCATGTCGGTGACCAGCACGTCACCGTCCTTGATGCGGTTCATGTCCTCAATCCGGTCGATAACTTTCGCGGTCCCGGAACCGATGCGCTGGCCAATAGCGCGCCCCTGGGTGATGACCGAGGACTTGCCGAGCAGTGTATAGCGCTGGATGCTCTGGCCGGACCGGCTCTGTACCGTTTCCGGCCGCGCCTGGAGCAGGTAGATCTTGCCGTCTGAGCCGTCTTTCGCCCATTCGATATCCATCGGCCGCCCGTAATGTTCTTCTACGCTCAAGGCGTAACGTGCGAGCGTTTCGGCGTCCTCGTCGGTTATGCAAAAACGGTTTGAATCTGCTTCTTCGACATCTACAGTTTTCACGAATTCGGCAGACGAGGAGTCATCGTCATAGACCATCTTGATAGCCTTGCTGCCGAGGTTGCGGCGAATGACTGCACGGTTCCCGGCTCGCAACGCCGGTTTGTAAATGTAAAACTCATCGGGGTTCACGGCCCCCTGAACTACGCATTCGCCCAGCCCCCACGATGCGGTAATAAAAACGAGGTCCCGGAAGCCGGATTCCGTATCCAGCGTGAACATCACGCCGCTGGCAGCGAGGTCGCTGCGCGCCATGCGCTGCACGCCCACCGACAGCGCAACGTCCTTGTGCTCAAAGCCCTGGTGTACGCGATAAGCAATAGCCCGATCTGTATACAGCGACGCATATACCTGTTGAACGGAAGTTAGCAACTGGTCCAGACCCCGCACGTTCAGCATGGTTTCCTGCTGTCCCGCGAACGAAGCGTCGGGCAGATCCTCGGCCGTCGCCGACGACCGGACGGCTACCGAGAAGTTCTCGCCCTGGCCGGCAGACAGGTCGGCCCAGGCTGCTTCGATCTGGGCGCGCAAATCGTCTGGCAGGGGAGCATCCAGCAACCACTGGCGGATCTGCTGCCCGGCCGATGCGAGCTGTGTGAGGTTGTCGACGTCCAGTTCGTCCAGGATATCCTCGATTCGCTTCGCGAGCCCGTCATGCTGCAGGAACCGTCGATAGGCTTCGGCCGTCGTAGCGAAGCCCCCCGGCACCATGACACCTGCCTGCGACAGGTTGGCGATCATCTCCCCCAGCGATGCATTTTTGCCTCCGACCGTTTCGATGTCGTTGATGCCGAGGCGTTCTAACGGAATTACGTGCTGCTCCAAAGGGGGCTCCCTTGTGGTATTAACCCGGAAATGGAAAACTGGCGCCTGATTCAGGCCATTAAGTATGTCAATTAACTATGAGTCGTCGAACCGTATTTTTTGTATCTGACCAAACAGGCGTTACCGCTGAAACGCTTGGCCACAGTCTCCTGACGCAGTTTGAGGCGCAGGAGTTCGATCAGGTCACTCTGCCATTTCTGGATACTATTGACAAGGTAGATCAGGCGCTTAAGGAGATAGATGCCAAGGCCGATTCCCAGGGGGCCGGGCCGATTATTTTCAGTACGTTGGTACAAGACCATCTGCGCAAGCGCTTCGCCCCGAAAACGGGCTTGTTAATCGATTTTTTTAATACCTTCTTACCGTCCCTGGAGGATGAACTGCACGCGAAGTCTTCACATAAGTCGGGACGGGCGCACGGTCTCGTAGACTCGGGTCGTTACGATCAGCGTATTGATGCGACCAACTTTGCACTTAATAATGATGACGGCGCCCGCACGCGCGACTACGACAGGGCAGATATCATCCTGGTCGGCGTGTCACGTTCGGGTAAAACGCCCACCTGTCTGTACCTTGCACTGACTTACGGCGTTTATGCGGCAAACTATCCTTTGTCGGAAGATGAGCTCGATACCGGCGCCCTGCCAAAAGTGTTGCAACCGCACCTGCATAAAATATATGGCCTGACCATCGAGCCGCGCCGCCTGCGGCAGATTCGCAGGGAGCGGCGGCCAACAGGGCGCTACTCGACCACCCAGCAGGTCAGTTTCGAGGTGCGGGCGGCCGAGGAGCTGTTCGAGCGTTACAAGATTAAGTTTGTCGATACCACGCGCTCGTCTATCGAGGAGCTTGCCAGTACGATACTTTCCAATACCGGTGTCGAACGGCGTATACGGCCCTGACGAATCAGATAATCGCGGTCGGTTCTGTCAAGCCGGTGAAGTGCTCGATGCGTGCGATCTCGGCGGCGGTTCCGGCCAGGTCTGACAGCGCGGCAGCAGCGGGTTTTTCAGCAATTCCCGGCCCGCGTTCGGTCCTGTCGAGGTAAACACGCAGCGTGGCCCCGGATGTGCCAGTCCCGGACAAGCGCAGGACTATACGGCCGCCATCGGCAGAAAACAGACGTATACCCTGGTTGGTCGATACGCTGCCGTCGACCGGGTCGGTATATTCAAAAATATTGGCTTCCGATATTTGCTGACCGGCGCCGGCACTTCCTGCTACGCTGCCAATGTTGTCGGTCAGGTTCCGGATTATCGCTTCAGCCTTTTCCAAGTCGGCGATCACGTAATCACGCCGCTGAAAAAAGCATCGGCCAAAGCGTGCCCAGTGCCGCCGGACGATTTCACCGACTGATTGTTCCAGCCCTGCCATCATACTAAGCCAGTAAAGCACCGCCCACAGTCCATCTTTCTCGCGGGTATGCGCAGAACTGGTGCCGAAACTTTCTTCTCCACAAAGTCCGATTTTGCCGGCTTCGAGCAGGTTGCAGAAAAAACGCCACCCCGTTGGAGTTTCAAAGCACGGTATGCCCAGATCATGCGCGACAGCATCGACCGCGCGGCTGGTTGGCATCGACCGTGCTACGCCTGGCACGCCGTTTCGGTATCCGGGGGCGACAACAGTATTTGCCAGCATGATGGCCAGGCTGTCCCCGGGAGAAACCAGCATACTGCTGCCGAGTATCATGTAGCGGTCGCCATCGCCATCGGAAGCGCCGATTAAATCGGGTGCATTTTCTGACATCGCCAGTTTGACTAGATGTGCCGCTTGAACCGGGTTGGGGTCCGGGTGGATGCCACCAAAATCTTCCAGGGGTGTCGCGTTACAGATGCATTCGTCTGGGACACCGAGCATGTCGCAGAATATACGCTGTGCATAAGGACCGGTTACGGCATTGAGTGCATCGAAGTGCAGGCGTACCCTGTGTTTCAGCGTACTTCTCAGTAATTCGAAATCAAATATCTCCTCCATGAGTTCTGCATAGTCGGAGACCGGGTCAACGATTTCAATAACGGTATTACCAATTACGGTTTCACCACACTTGTCGATATCCAGCGTCGTAAGGTCGGCAAGTTTGTAGCTTTTACACACGAGGCTGCTGGCAAAAGCTGCCTCCGTGAGTTGCTCCGGAGCCTGACCACCTGTTGCGGTGTTGAACTTGATCCCGAAATCACCGTCCGGCCCCCCGGGATTGTGGCTGGCCGAAAGAATAATACCGCCGGCTGCATTACGTGTACGGATCAGGTTCGACGCCGCCGGAGTCGAGAGTAAACCTCCCTGGCCGACAACCATGCGTCCGATGCCGTTTGCGGCTGCCATAGCACTGATCGTCTGGACGGCTTCACGGTTGTAATAACGGCCGTCGCCACCCAGCACCAGGGTGGAGCCAGGTTCCAGTTTCAATGTATCAAATACTGATTGCACAAAACATTCGAGGTAATGCTGTTGCTGGAATACAGTTACCTTTTTTCGCAGTCCGGCAGTACCCGACCGCTGATCATCGAACGGCACGCAATCTATTTCGCGCAGTTTCAGTTTTTCGCTCCGCATTTTTGTGATGTTGTTAAAGTATGATTTATGACGTCTATGCTATAGTGATTGCATGTTCGTAGACAGCTATATTTTGCCTCAGTGTTTTGCTAGCCCGCGTAGCTTTGGCGGGCTTATGGCGCTGTATGAGGCTAATTTTATCAAGCTCAATCAGCTGATTAACGGGCTGCCTGAATGTACCGGGCATCATTTGTCGCAATCGGACTCCGATTTTAATCTCCACTTAAGTGTTGAGGGACGCACAAAGTATACCTGTGAACTCAGGCTGACCTACCTGTTTGACGCATCTGAACATCCCTGTGGCGACATTGGGCCTGTAGCCGACCCTGACTTGGTTACCAAGGTGTTTCTGGATGCCCGAATGGCGGATGTGCAAAGCTGGATAAATTTGTCCCGCCACGAAATGCTGCGGTCACTGCATAATCGCTACCGGCGTGAGATCGACAGGCGCTGGGCCCGCAATATGATGTTGAGCAAATGGCTGGACTATCTGCTCGATAATCGGCACTTTTTCACTGCTTAACAAGGCCTTAGAGGTCAGTCACTCAACCGAACTGTCGATTCCATCAAGGTTTGATGCCCCCTGATTCGCTAGATTTGCAAAGGGAACCGTTATACACGGGTCCCCTTGTATAGATCTGCTTAACGACAGGGTGCTATGGCTATACTGACATCCCCGCTTTTTAGCCGGACGGAAAACGATAACGGAGACGAGGAACAGCTTCTAAAGTTGTTCTGGAACCGTGCTGAGCTGAAAAAGGAGCTGGCTAAACTGCGCCGGGATGCTTTGCGTTCTGCAGAGAAATTAACTCAGCAGGAAGCGCTTACCTTGCGGTTGCAGCAGCGGCTCGAACAACTGGAGTCACAACTTGGCAATCCCGAGACGGCGTCCAGTGTGGTGACTTACTATCAGCTTCAGGGTGTCTGGAAACTTTGTCACAATAAGTTGTTGGCGGCATCTAACGAATTAGGTCGTGCGCAGCACGACAAACAGTACCGGAAACATGTTGCCGAGTTCCGGCGCGGCCTGAACGCATCATTGTCGGGGGTGCAGAAATCCCTTAATGAGGTAAACCACTCCGGTGAGGTGCTTTCTGAGGAAATTCGCAAGCTGCGTGAAAAGAGGAGTGCGAGTTACGGGATATGGAATATTTTCCGCCGGCGCCGCCTGACCGCACAAATCAGGGATAAGCGCCTTGAGCGTCGTGCTATTACCATGCGGCTCGGCGAACTTACCGAGGAACTGCAGTCACGGTCGAGCCAGGAGCCGCCGGAGTTCTCCGGGCTCGGCACGGAAACCAAGCGGGCGATAAACCTGCGGCTAATCGCGTACGCACAAGAGTTGTATCTGCACTTCGCCGACCGGGAAATTGCCAATCTTGCGCGAGAGTCATCTATACGGGGCTTTGATGACCTGAAGTTTGGTAACAAGCGTGATTGCCGTGCTATTGGTTCATATATAGAAGATCAGCTTAAGCTGCTCGCCGCTGATGCGAATATGCAAATGCGGGTGCAAGCGCGAATGGAGTATTTGAAATCGGAACTGCACTACAGGCAGGATGCAGATGCCGTCCCGATTGCCGGTACACTGAACTCGATTCCGGTATTTAGAGCCAACGGCAAGAAGGTGGCCAATGTAGCGGTCAATGTACTCGGCGACGAGTACTGGGACATATTTTCCGCGCTACTGACCTGAATCTACGGAGCTGCCCGGCTGAGCACCGGTTGTCCGGCACCTGACAGGGTCGCCATGTCGGTCAGAATTTCTGCTGCCTGGTTCAGGAGTACATCGGGGGAATCATCATCCTCCAGCGTATCCAGTGACTCCAGTGGTTTGAGGCCAAGTTCCTTGCGCCGGTTGTTTTCTCTTGCGAGCCTTTCTGCGCGGCGTTCTTCCTGCTCAAGTTTACGGGTTTCGAGGTTCAGGGACAGTGCCTTCCGCTTACGCAGCTCCTCGATGCTTTCGATATCCTTCAGCAAATACTGAAAATCAGGATCCATCGCTGAGCGTTGAATCTGGCTGCGGGTGAGTTCGTTTACCTGCGTATCCAGTTTGTTCAGGGCCCTGTAACGAGTCGGATTGATCTGATCCCAGGGGAGGGCGCGGTCTTTGGTGTTCTCCCCGAACTGTGAAGTATCTACCATGGACGGTAGCTCGATATCGGGAATGACACCACGGTTCTGGGTGCTGTCGCCGGTTACACGATAATACTTGCCGATAGTAAGCGTCAGTTGTCCCAGTTCATCCGAATTCGAACGCGGTGCATACTGATCCAGCACGTAGAGGTTTTGTACCGTACCTTTCCCAAAAGTCTGCTGGCCGATTACGAGGCCACGGTTGTAATCCTGTATAGCTGCAGCAAAAATTTCGGAGGCCGATGCACTAAAGCGATTTACCAGTACTACGAGTGGGCCATCATAAACCTGCGAGGGGATCGGGTCTTCAAGAACATCGATTTTGCCGGTCGTATCGCGTAGCTGCACAACAGGACCGTTTCGGATGAACAAACCGCTCAGTGCGGTAGCCTCGTTCAGATGGCCTCCGCCGTTGCCCCTCAGGTCGACTACCAGGCCGTTTATACCTTCCTCTTCAAGCTCGCCGAGCAGCCGTTTTACATCCCGTGATGTACTGGTGTAGTCGGCTTCGCCACGGCTCCGCGCATCGAAGTCCTGATAAAAACTTGGGACTGAGATCACACCGACACGATAGGCCTGGCCATCGCGACTGATTTCCAGTACTTCGCTTTGGGCAGCTTGCTCTTCGAGTTTGATCTTGTTGCGCGTCAGGTTGAGGGTGTATTCGTTTTCGCCCGGCATGGAGTTACCCGGACGTATCTGAAGCAGCACAATAGTCTCAGCTGGCCCGCGTATAAGCTGTACCACGTCGTCCAGCATCCAGCCGATTACATCGATCATCTCGCCGTCATGTCCCTGCGCGACGCCGATTATGCGGTCGGTTTCTTTCAGGCGGCCGTCGATTGCAGCCGGGCCACCCGGAATCACGTTCAGCACCGTTACCAGCTCGTCTTCGAGCTGTAGTGACGCGCCGATACCCTGGTAGGAAAGGCTCATCTGAATACGGTATTCCTCTGATTGCCGCGGCGACATGTAGTTTGAATGCGGGTCCAGTGTGCCGGCAAACGTGTCCATAAATCCTTCAAACACATCATCCGAGTCCAGGTTATCGATACGTTTAACAAAGCGCTCGTAACGCTTCCTGAGTGTTTCTGCTGCTTCTTCCCAGGGTTTGTCAGGATCGGCCAGCAGGAGCGTGAGCATGTCGTTCTTAACACGCTTGCGCCATACGTCCTGCATCTCCTGCTCGTCTGCAGCCCACGGCATGTCACTGCGGTCGAATACAAACGATTCGTCAATCGTCAGGTCGGGTTCGATCTTCAGGAGTTCAAATGCAAAATCAAAATGCTGCCTGGTCCGTTCACGGTAGGTTTGAAAAATAGAGAAAACCGGCTCCATATCACCTGAACGTAATGAGTTATCAAGGCTATAGCGATAACGGTTTATGGCCTTGATGTCGGAGGCCAGGAAAAAACTGCGATTGTTGTCCAATCCGTCTATGTAATTCTTCAGGAGGGCAATCGACAGGTCATTGTCGATGCGCGTTTTTGTGTAATGTGCGCGCTCAGATAGTTTAGTGACCAGTCGTGCAACCTGGTAGTGCCTTTGGTTTGATTCGAGCTGGGTGCTTGCAACAACGCTCTCGTCCGTAGCCGTACGTCCGGGCACCGCCAGGGCCAGGGTCAGGACGGCACTGGCAATAAGCAGCGCGCTATTTAGTTTGCGAATTCTTTTTCTAAGCATCTGTTTTGCTGTCTCTGTCGTTCCTGTCCGGCATAAACTTACCGAGAGATGTGCGGCGCCCCGAATAATACCAAGCCATGCAATAACTCGCAGAAGACATCAGTTCCAGGGCATTCACAGTACTGTTAGGCATAATACCGGGTGCTTTGTTCACCATTGCCTTCGGTCTGTCGGTCGTCTGTCCGGTGTTCCGGATTCTGTACAACGAAGGACTCAGGCCGACGAGTGAAAAGAGTAGTCTGCTTAGCAGTACAGGCCTTTTTATTACGTGTCTTGTTTTGCAGGGCTCAGCTTTTTTGGCTCGCAGCAACAACGGATATGGCTCTATTTGCCGCTCGCGAACTTGTGGCTCGGCCTGATCCCGGCCGGGCGCTGTTATCGGCCCCGCTAACCTCTTCTGACTATAGAGAGTATTGGGCTCTCTCCGCAGCCCGGTTTCGACATAAGCGGGAAACAAAGCCTGGGTAATGTCCATCATACCGACTGGCGGCGCTTTATATCCCGGCTCAGCCACAGTGTGCACCGCCATATAAGGATCAGTAACAGCGGCGACAGCAATAAAACCCAGGCGGATAAATCCACACTGAGCGCGTCGCCATAGATATGAAACATTAACCCGAACACCCCGACCCTTCCTTCGTAGGGCCCCGCGAGTATCCAGCCCCCTACAAATACAAATATGGGAACCATTACAACGCACAGTGATGCGTAAATTAGCCAGCGTTTAATTGCAGCATGCATTTGCGGGTCCACGGCAGGTCATTGTTCAGGCGTTCGTGTCTGAAAGCATATTGTCGCACACAAGCCCGGTAGAGCCGTGCGCCCTTAGTTACGGCGTGTCCCCCTTGGCCCGGACAGACTGTTACGGTTACGCCAACGCTTTGCCATGATGATGGTGCCCCCATGCAGAAGGATGATCCCGAAAATAATGATGTAAGGGGCAATCCAGCTCCAGTGACCAAGCAACAGCGCTGAGCCTGTTGCGTACAGGCCGAGGCCGATATAGAGAAACGGCAGGGCGGTATAGAGGCTTTTGGGTAACCAGACTTTGCGGAAGAGCGGTGAGCGGGGTTTGCCGGCTATGGGGCGAGCGAGTTCGTTTGATGGATCGGATATGTGAGCGTGCGGATACATGGTGTTCAGCCTTGCACACATTGTCCCGAATGCGACCGAGCAAGTCTGTGAGCCGCTTCACACCAAGCCTGATTACATATCCCGGCGGTCAGGCCTGTCCCTCGCCCGACGATCCTTCCATCAGGTCTATGTATTTCAGTTGGATTCGTCCGATGCTGATCAGGTCACCGCTCCGCAGTTTTTGGCGGCGAACCTTTGTGGAATTGACCATGACCCCGTTGAGGCTGTCCAGGTCCTCAATGTATGCACTGTCGCTGTCACTCAGGATGCGAGCATGGAAACGGCTCACGAAGGTGGCCTTTAGCTGAATATCGTTCGAGCGGTCACGGCCGATCATCGCGATATTGTCGGAGAGCGGAAACTTCAGGTTTTCCTTACCGCTGGTGGCAACGATTACCCGGTTTACATAGGGGTCGGCATCCGGTTGTTCAGGCATGTCGTCCGTTCCGCTCAGTGTTGCCAGTTGTAACTCCAGTGCTTTGATTTTTTCTTCCCGAATTTCCAGTTTGTTCTCGAGCTGCTCCAGTCGTGATTCGCCACCCGAATCCGAATCTTCTGCGACTGATGCCCCTGCGAGCGCGGATATGTTGGGCCAGTTTTTCACGTGTTGCTCAAGCTGCATCATTACGCGGTCCCAGTTATGCAGTTCGGCTGCAAACTGGCCATCGTGACGACGTTCTTCGTCGAGCAGACACTGGACTTCGCTGACGATGTCGATTGAGCCCTGGAGACTGCTTGATATATACCGCGTCCGTAGCTGCAGCCGCCGGAACTGCCCTTCGGTCCTGTGAGCGTCAAGCATGCTGGCGTCTTCGGCAAAGATGTCGTTGCCCAGCATCAGGTCTTCGCTCAGCATGGCGTCTATGTCGTCAGTATCGGGCTCGTTGGAGACGGATTGCTCCCTCCGATCGTTGTTGGCACGCGAGTTCTGCATAGTTTCCTCTTATCGGGATACTTCTGCGGCCGGTTGATTCTTGTTTGTTATCCCCGTGTCTTATCTGGCGGACCGGGTTTCCAGCCTTGTAAGCAATGATAGGAACAGGCGCCGGGGAGAAGTGTGAACCACGTCACACTTTATCCTGAAACCAGCAGAACATAAGGGATTTAGCCCGTTTCGACGATAAAGCTGCGAAGTTGCTTCGACAGCCCTTTGCAGGCGGCGGCCTGGGTGCGGGCGATAAACGGCAATGGAATTATAAGGGCGGGTACTACCGACGTGCCATTGACGCTCGTGCTCACCTTGCCGGAGGCGACACCGTCGTCCAGGTCCCATACGGTTGCCTCGTAGGAAGACAGGTTTTCCCACCAGGCCAGGCCAAAACAGGCGGCTGCCCCCGGACCCGCAGCACAGGACAGGCTGCCGCCACTGTTTTTGCGTTCGGTATCGCCTTCGATCCAGATGATGTAGCGAATATCCCTGGCACGCACACGCTCCCTTACGCCGGGTCGCTGCAGTAATCCGGGGAGGTCGTCGACGCCTGTTGGCGCGGTGCGGGGTTCAAGCCACGGGAACAACGCATCCCGGAATTCGCTTGCCGGATGCAGGTTGAGTCCGGTACGGCCGCCCCGAACCGCATTGCTGAGGCAGTCGATAAAACTGTCCTCTGCCGGGTTTGTCGAGTGATAACTGCTGGCCAGGATGACAACGGTCTCGCCTTTCTTAATCCCTGTCGACACGTCCTTGGTTTCTTCGATGCGGGTAGTCATACATCCGCCGGCAGCAAGCGCCAATGCGATGATCAATATGTTGGTAGCATATTTAGCGGAGCGCATCTGTTCAGCCAGCCTGATCAGTTTCGGGCGTCTGTTTCGGTAGCAAGTGGGTCTCTACACCCGGTGCAGAGGGAAAACCAAGGATTATGCTGGCGGCCGCATCCCGCAGCGCTGTTATTGCAGCTGCTTTCATCGACTCTTCAGCGCTCGTTCCCATAGACCCCTCATCCTGCTGCCCGTATGCAGTAACACGCCAGTCGCTTATAAGGCTGCCTTCGGGAGAAAGTATGCGCAGGTTGTAAAGGAGCCACACGGTATACTGATCGTTGCCGGACTGACGCGGCACTGTGAATTCAAGTTCTTCGAGTTTGGGCTCGATAATGATGTCAACTCCCGCTGCGCCTTCTCCGGCTGTGGTGCCTTCCAGTTCCACCATTTCATCAAACATGCCGGCAAACAGGGCCCGAAACATTTTCATATTTGCCTCACCCAGCCTGATGGTCCATTCGGCATCCATCATGGGGTCTTTGACATGCACGTATTCAGCCAGTTCGGCCGGGTACCGGATTCCGACGGCCAGCGGCAGGGGCTCCACGACCGGTTCCGGGAAGTCGGACAAGACAGTTACGGACCGGGCACAACCAGTAATAAGCGCTAAAGAAACAATGAGTTGTAATATCTTATTCAAGTTATATACCGGCACAGGACGGCCGGTTCGGCTGCTATCCCAGTTATTTTAGTGTAGCGCACCGGGGGCAGAGTTCCGTGGTCACCTGCCGTTATTATCGTGGCTAATCGAACGCATCACGCCGTTCCTGGAAACCGAGCGGATCCGCGTGCACGATTAATTCGGCCTCCGGGTACAACTCCCGCACAGTATCTTCTACCTCGTCCAATATGATGTGCGTGTCCAGCAGTGTCGTGTCCGGATCGAGTTCGAGGTGAAACTGAATAAAATGGTGCTGCCCGCTATACCGCGTGCGCAGATCATGGAAACCCAGCACCTTGGCGTGCGCCATGGCGGTCGCTTCTATCAGCGCCCGTTCCTGGTAAGGTAATTCGCGGTCCAGTAAAACGTCCAGCGCATCGCGGCCTACGTCGTAGGTACCCCAGAGTATATAGACCGCTATCGCGATTCCGACGATGGGGTCGATCAGGGTCAGGCCCGTCCAGGCAGTGAGCGGGATGGCTATCATGACTCCGAGGTTTACCAGCAGATCGGAACGGTAATGCATCGCGTCGGCCGAGATTGCCATCGAATTCGTCCGCTTCACAACCATACGCTGAAATATGAGCAATGCCGCTGTCAATCCGATCGAAACAGCCATAACGCCGATACCGATTTCGGGTTTGGAAATCGACATCGGACTCGTCAGTCGCTGTACCGCTTCCAGTAATACATAGACCGCGGAAAGGGTAATGATGATGGCTTGCGTCAGCGCCACAAGTCCTTCGGACTTGCCATGCCCGAAGCGGTGCTCGCTGTCGGCCGGTTGCAGCGCCACACGGACGCCGATCATGGTAATTGACGATGCCAGAACGTCCAGGAAGGAATCGACCAGCGAACTGAGTATTGAAACGCTGTTGGTTTCCTGCCATGCCCAGATCTTGGCAATTACCAGAACTAGTGCAACACCGATTGAAGCATAACTGGCGGCGCGCTGAAGCATGCGGGCTTTTTTTTTGGCCTCGGGGTTCGCGGTTGACATCGTGTGCTTGCCGTTGGTGGACTTGTCTTTTAGCCTTAGCAGAGTCATGCCACTATTGTGGCATCGGCTTTATATTGTAAATGTTTACGGAGCCTTTACCCATGAGCAGTTATCACCTGGTTAACATCTGGACCGATCCCGAGCCGGGTCCGGGCGGTTTCAACCCGATGGCTGCTTCCATGCTCTGGCTGCCAGACGGACATGAAACGGGGAACCCGGCACCGGCTTTCGTATTCATCCCGCGCTGGAGTGGTTATCCCTACGATCCGGTCCCGGTCGAACTGGCCCCGCAACTTGCAGACCAGGGTTTTGGTTTTCTGAGTGTGTGCCTGCGGCGGCGGGGCGTAGGCCAACTTATGGCGATGCCGGACGATGATTTTCGCGATATCAAGCTCGCGGTTGATTACCTGCATACGAACGGCTTCAGCAAAATATTTTTGCTTGGCCAGGCCATAGGCGGCAACAGCGCAGTCCGGTATATGGCCAGGCATCGTGACAATCGTGTCGCCGGCATTGCGTGGGTTAACCCGATTGACGACCCGCCGGACTGGATTGCCGGGGCGACCGATAGCAATGATTACGGCGCAGCTCTCGAAATAGCGGCCCTCGCTGCGCGCCAGGGTGCGGGTATGACCCATCGTATAGATATGTTCCCGGATAACAGCGCACCGGTTACGCAAAATTCACTGCCATTCCTGAGTTGGTGGGGGCCCGCCGCAGCTACCCGGCTCGCACGGCCCTTTGAAGACCTCGCCACACCGCTTGTAGTCTGCACCGAACCGGGCAGAGCTATGCCCAGGGCCATTGAGTCCGCGATTGCTGCGGCGGAGAATCGCAGCCGGTTGCGGGCAGGGGGCGAGTTGGCCGCAGGCCTAGTTGATTGGGCTGTGGAGCAGGGCGCCGACAGGATCATGACGGCCAGGCCGAAAATGGTGCACGTGGAATCGGGCAACTCGAAGCTGTTCGGCCTGTTCTGGGAACCTGCGGATGACAGGCCAACCAGTACGGTAACGTTGTTGATGCACGGTTTGTCGAGTTCGCCATTAAGCCCGCTGTTTGGCAAGATGGCCCCGGTACTTGCGCAAACCGGCACCGCGGTGATCGCAGTCGAGTCACGCCGGAGTGGCTGGGAAGGTCATGAAACGGCGTTGATGGAATACGACGCAGAAGATCTCGACGTATGGGTCACACATCTCGCAGGGCAGGGATTTGAAAAAATTGTGCTGGCCGGGGCCAGCCTTGGCAGCATCAGTATCGGTCGTTACCAGTCGCTGCATCAGCATCCGAACGTGGTCGCACTGGCACACCTCATGCCGACGGCAGACTGCGGAACCTGGTGTCGCATTGCGGTTGGTGACGGTCCCTATGAAGCGGCCCTCGCGAAGGCGGAAGCTGCGATTGCTGCCGGGGAGGGCGACCGTGTACTTATCGATATAGACATGCGGCAACCGCCACCCAACCGTTACGGCGGCGTGTTCCGCTGGACGCAGCGCGCGGCGAGCTGGCTGTCATGGTGGGGGCCGGGCTCAGACAACAGTAATATGCACCACATGGCCAACGCGAATGTGCCCGTGCTTTTGCTGTCCGGGACCGATGACAGTTACAACGACGAGGCGCGTTTCGCGGAACTGAAAGCAGCTGCCGTTAATGCACCGAGTGTGGAGGAAATCTGGTACCCGGATATCGATCACGGCCTGGCCGGTGTTGAAACCCGGGTGGCCCGCGATATGTATGCGTGGATGCAGAAAATCGGTGCAGTCGACTAGCAGCTTGCTGAAAACCCTCAGCCGGCACGATCCGGCGTTAAGCATCGACTCAAAATGCTCATGTACTAGTCGTGTACACTCCGCTTGTTCGTCGATCCTTGCCTTGGCTCGCACTCGCCTGAGATTTTTTCAACATGCTGCAAGCAGCGCTATGCGTGTTGCTTGTGCGTACGACGCCACAGCAGGTACCAGGTACACACCGCGACCAGGTGATAAATCACGAAACCCTGCAGCAGCGTCTCGTGTTCCGGGCGTAATACAAACCAGCCGGGTACGAGGGTAAACAACAGCATCTCTGAAAAGGCGGCCAGCAGAAATGCCACCACTCCCCATGGGCGCAGCATAAAGAGTCCGACGGCCGCAATCGTATCCAGGACCAGGTAGCCGACATCGCTGATTTGCCACGCGAGCGGAGCCTCTGCCCAGGGCAGCTCCCCGAAGCCAAGCATGTTGCCGGCATGAACGATGGCGGCGAATGCGTAGATGACCGCGAGAATGCGTAAGTAGATGCGCATGGTCTAAACCTTGGCAGGAAACAAAAAGCTGCACGCAGGGTACGACATTATATATGTATGCGTTTCAGGCCCGGGCGCTTGGACGGTCTGATACTTCGCCGTACCAGCGCGCGAGTGCCGGACGGGATGCCGGCGGGTCGAGCTCTACCCAGCGGGCGAAGTCTGTAATGGCCAGCAGGCTGATGTCGGCCAGCGAGAATTTTTCGCCCGCAAGGTAGCGGGACTCTCCAAGCCTGATTTCCACATGGTCAAAAAACTGCTCGGACCGGCGACGTCCCCGTTCGATCAGTTCAGGCATTTGTTCGTATTCAAGAGAACCCGGGAATACATGATTTTTGAACCCGGGCGACCAGTTGCGGAGCATTTCGGCAATGGAGAGCAGCCCGTTTTGTTCCACAATGTTGTTCCACATGAGAACCTGCGCTTCTTCAGTCGCACCGCTGCCCATGAGGACCGGTTCCGGTTGCAGTTTCTCCAGGTAGTGACAGATGGCGACCGTTTCGGTCAGGTAGCTGCCATCATCTGTTTCGAGTGTCGGCACGGTGCCCAGCGGGTTAATCGCCAGGAACTCGGGCGAGAGCTGCTCCATGTTGTAAAGGTTCACCGGGACTCTCGGGATATCCAGTCCTTTCTCGGCGATGAATATGCGCGCCCGCTGCGGGTTCGGCGCGCGGGGGAAATCGAAGAGTCGCATGGGAATATCAGCTCAATGGTGTTTCACTGAAAGGCCGGCATGACTTTGTTGCCGATAAGGCTGATCGACTTTTCCGGTTTGTCATAGACGCGAAGGCAGATGTCCGTGAGTCCGGCGGCTTCGAAAGCCTTAAAGCGCTCAATTTCGTGGTCGATGTTGCCAATCGCCGAGGTCGACGAGCACTGGTCAACCAGCCGGTCCAGTATGTCCAGTGGAACTTCCGGAATGTCCGGATCCCGTTTGTAATAGGCGCGGTTGATCGGCCCCATATTATCCCAGACGACCTGCATATCTTCGTCCGGCAGGATGCCGCGGTGGTAGAACATTTCCCACGGCGTAGCCCGCATGGCCAGCCACACACGCGCCTCTGCGCGGGCAGCGTCCTGGTCATCTTTCACATGCCAGGCCCAGAAATTCAGCAAGCGGAAGTTTTTGTCATCGCGGCCAATAGCGCTGTGCTCTGCCTGTATGCTTTCGGTTGCTGCTGCGACATGGGCGGGCAGGTGATCGCCCAGGTAAATTCCCTGGGCGTACTTTGCGCTTGACTTGATCATTTGTGGTCCGCCTGCACAAACAAATACGTCAGGCCTGGGCTGCGTTACCCATGACGAGTGGTAGTACATGACTTTGTACATCTCGCCGTCATACTGAACCGGTTCGCCGGTGGCAGCCGCTTCAATTATCTCGACACACTCGCGTACGGCGCGGACCCGTCGCACCGCGGGCAGGCCCATCGCCGTGGCCGTGCCACCGTCGCCGGCACCGACGCCTATGTGGGCGCGGCCACCAGAAATCTCGTTCAGGGTCAAAAGCGCATTGGCCATCTTGAGCGGATGCAACTCGTAGGGTGATACGGCGACAGGACCAAGCTTGATGGTTTCAGTCGTCCGGGCAGCTTCAACAAAATTTATAAAGGGGTCTCGTGAATCGTGCATATTTGAAACCCAGATTCCCGCCATACCGAAACTCTCGGCGAGACGGGCAAGTTCCGCGATTCTTTCCGGTGAATTGTTGGCTTCCAGGATGATGTGAAACTTCATTGCCAGCCTCCCGGGCAGGTTCTTGTTAGCAATTGGTGGCGAAGCTTACGATAAAAATGCCACACACAGGCGCAAATTTGCAGCCTGACCATTCAGTGCATCGGAAGGCTAGGCGAGTGTCACGCTGGCGTGTACAGTTGCCGGTCTGTCATTAGTCTGGAGCAGCGATGAAAATTGCAGTAAGCGCCGCATCGGGCCGTCTCGGCCATGCCCTGTTACCGCGCCTTGTAGAAATCACCGGCGCGGATCAGGTTATCGGTATTGCACGCGATCCTGAGCGCATACAGGTCAGCGGTATAGAAAAACGTGCCGGCAACTATGAGTCCGAAGCGGCAATGGAGTCAGCCCTGCACGAGGTCGATACGCTGGTCATGATTTCGGCACCGGTAGCGGGCGAGAAGGACAGAGTTACATTGCACCGTAATGTCATCAACGCCGCAAAAAGTGCCGGGGTGCGCAAACTTATTTATACCAGTGTTATTGGTAATGGCAGGGAAGAGGGTACGTATTTTTTTCATACACAGCAGGTAAACCGCCAGGCTGAAGACGATCTGCAGGCATCCGGCCTGGACTGGATCGTGGGCCGCAACGGTCTTTACCTGGAACTCGACCTCGTGCATATCAAACTGGCCAATGAGTCGGGTGGTGTCTACCGTAACAATGGCGGCGACGGTCGTTGTGGTTATATCAGCATCGATGAGCTGGCATTTGCGTACACACAACTGGCAACGTCGGATCGCTGTAACGGTGAGATCGTCAACCTGGTCGGCGAAACCTATACACAGGCCGAACTGATCGGCATGGCGAACCAGGTTTTTAATCTGGATGTGCGGTTTGAACCGATAACGGTGGAACAGAACATCGAGAAATTCATGGCGTACGAACCCATCGCTGCGCGCGGCCTCCATGTTGCGCAAATGCTGAGCGGTTGTTTCCAGTGCATAGCGAACGGTGCGTTCGATGTAGATTCCGATTTTGAACGGGCAGCAGGCAGGCCGCCGCTCTCGCTGCGGCAGCAGATGGAGGCGATGCTGTAAATTGTCCCGCCATCGACCGGCTTTTGTCAAATCTAAGGCGCGAGCGAATTTCCGGGCAACAGGCCACGGCCTTTGCCTTTCTCAACGTATTTGGTGTATGCGCTGTCGCGGTCGCGCGCTAGTTGCCGGAATTCCGCTTTGGAACTGGCGAAATCTTCCATACGTCGTCCGTAGGCATCCCCAATTCGACCAGCCTTTGCCAACTTACTACGCGGCATCCCGGCCGGTGCGCCTGATCCGGCGAGGACGGCGTCGGCTTCTGCTGCGCTGAGTCCGAGCTTGCGGAGCTGCCCCCGGTATTCTGTTTTGACCCTGTCACGCCAATTCCTAATAATCCTTGTGTATTGCCCTTCATTATACAGGGTTCTCACCCCTGCCGGTTCGGTTAATATCTCAAAATCGATGCCCTGAAGCGCCCGCTCTATCTGGTCTACAGAGATTCCGACCATATCATCGGCCACCGGGTCGAAGATCGCGTTAAATTCGAGCTTGGTCCCGCCGGGCGTGCTCTCGAAGTTGAAACTGGCGCCCTCGCCCAGCTCACGGATCAGCGCGGCCTGGATCGCCTCGAGCTGTGGCTTGGCCAGTTGCTGGCCGGGGGCGTAGCCCACCCCCGCCCCCAGATACCCTTCCGGAAGCTGCGCGTAGTCATCGAGCGGCATAAAGTGGGAACTGGACATCGCAGCCTGGTTCAGCTCTCTTCCGACGATAGCGTTCATCACTATACGGTATGCGGCTGCTACCGACGAGGAAAGTTTCGCGGTCAGTTACAGCCCGACCGCAAGCCTCATCCGTATTCCGGCAGATACACTTAAGCCCGATGAAACGTCGGTTATCGAGAGTTCCTACATCACCGGTTCGCACAACTACAACTGGTCACGCGAGATGACGGAGATACTCTCATCCGGCCCGCTCGTCTAGCGAATGTAGCCGACCGTTACGCAGCTATTGCCTGCCTTATTCCGCCGGCGGCATGGGGGGTGGGGAAGTGAGTATCTTTTCCGGATCGGCAATAACTTCAGGATTGAGTTGGTGAGCAATCGCCAGGTAGTCCTCGGGCAACTCGTCAATGCTATGAACCTTTTTGCCGTAGCCCTCGGACATGATGTGGCCAGGCGTATCGCCGGGCATCATCCACGGCCGCCAGTTGCTGGTCGTGTTGTAGGTTACGTATGAATCCATTGATGCAATATCGGGGTTATTTGCATCAGCCCAGCTACCTTTATAAGTGACGATTTCATTGTAGATGTAATTCCCGAAGGCCGGGTTATCGGATTCCATGCGTACGAGCGTTTCCTCCCGCATCCAGGCATCGTCACCGTCGGTATAGGCAGGCCCGAGCTTGCCGTCAAAGGTTAATGCTCCAAAAGGAAAGTTTTCCGGCGGTTGCAGCCCATCGGTTGTTAGCGAGACCGTGTTCGGGCCTAAGAGCGCAGGCGGGAAAGTCCCCGTTTCATTCGTATAGGGGTTTCGGAATTCAGATAGTGGTTCGCCGGTTTCAAGGTCGGTGAAATAGGCCAGCTCCAGCATGGTAATACCGAACTTGTCATCGTCTATGCGGGTGAATTTCTGGAAGCTGCCGTTCAGCAGGCGATAAAGAGGCGTGACTATAGTATCCACCACCACGTACTGGGTTGCCCTGATCCATGAAATGACCATGCGTTCGTCCAGGCTGCCGCGCAGTTTTACCTGGAGTTCCAGCAGGTCGTTAAGGTTATTCAGGTCGTAATTACTCATATCTTTCCCGTTGTTGTTCTCGGCGCAATTGGCCGTACTTGCGATCAGGCCGGTGCCAATCAATCTGCCAATAAATTCTCTTCGGTCCATCTTCAATGAAAAACTGCTGATTCCCGTAAGGCAAAGACACCCGACAGGGGGCATTATGTAAACTGGATGCAGTCCGGATTGCCGGGGGCCTGATACCTTCAGAAGCCGCAAATATCAGTCTATTCAGGGACTTTTGCGGCACGTCGAAGCCCTTGCGTCGTTAAGTTAATGCTCCCGGCTGCAAGTTTACAGGATACCAGCCAGGCAACAGTCGCGCGCGCATATTAGATGTTGTAAATTGTTTGGGCTGATAAGAACACAAGTCCCGCAGAGAACGACCCGGGGCTTGATAACTAAAGCGCCAGGGACGGTATCGGGGAGAGCCACCATGAAGCCGTCTTTTGCGCCCGCCGCATTTGTCCTGGCCGCACTAGCAGTTACACCCGTCGTTGCGCAGTTCATCGAATCCGACGTTGAGCCGCCTCCGTCAGCCAAAGAACTCGGCCTGCCCGTTATCGTGGATACGATCTCGGGATTGGAATTCGTGGACGAGGCAACCCCCGACGGTGCAAATGGATATATAAAAGACCTGGCCGCTGCAATTCTGCTTGGCAAGGTATTGTTTTGGGATACGCAGGCGGGCAGCCATGGAGAAGCCTGCGCAACCTGTCATTATCATGCGGGGGCAGACAATCGTGAAGTTAACCAGCTGAGTCCGGGGCTGAAAGGGGGCAACGCCATTTTCGACCCCACTGCAGGAGGCGGTGGCGGCGGACCAAATCACGTGCTGGTTCCAAATGATTATCCTTTTCATCAGCTTGCCGATCCGGCTGACCGGGATTCAGCAGTTCTGTTTGATACCGACGATGTGACCTCATCTGCAGGCACCTTCGCCGGCGATTTCATGGATATTGCGTTACCTGCAACCGATGACAATTGTTCCGTCAACGCATGTCACCCGGAAGACCCGGATGGATTTTCTGTTAGCGGGTTGAACACGCGTCGCGTGGAGCCGCGCAACACGCCGACCGTAATAGATGCGGCGTTCAACCATCGAAACTTCTGGGACGGCCGGGCGAACAATATCTTTAACGGAGTCGATCCTTTCGGTCAGCGCAACACGGACGCGCGCGTGCTTGAGGTTCAGGGCGCCAACGTGGTGCCGATACAAGTGGCGTTCGAAAATTCCAGCCTGGCGTCTCAGTCGGTCGGGCCGCCGTTATCTGATTTCGAGATGTCGTGTGCCGGCAGGAGTTTCCCGAAGATCGGCAAGAAGCTGCTCGGGCTGACTCCACTGGGGCTGCAGAAAGTGCACTGGAACGACAGCGTACTCGCTTCGGAATCGCTTTGGCCGAATGAAGGCTTAAATTCGAGTTATGCCACGCTCATTCAGAATGCAATCTCCGATCGGTTCTGGGATTCGAACAAGCTCTTCGATATAACCCAGAACGAGCTCGGTTCGGGACCGCCGGCGAACACAAACCAGTTCACGTTAATGGAGTCGAACTTTGCGATGATCTGGGGCATCGCGATCATGGCCTATGAGCGCACGCTGATCTCGAATGATTCGCTGTACGATCAGTGGGCCGAGGCGCCGGGCGGTCGGGAAATATCGGTCGACAACAAGAAGGGAATACTTAGCCTGGCCCAGGTGAAAGGTATGGAGCTGTTCTTTACCAACAGGCTGGTACCCGGCTATACGAAGGTTGGGCTGCGCGGTAACTGCAGTACCTGTCACCAGGGGCCGCTGTTCTCGACAGCAACGTTCCCGTTCACGGAGGAAGAAGAGTCAGGTGAGTTCCCGGAACAGGAAATTATTGTTGAGCGCATGCGGCGCGGTGACGGTATCCACATAGCCGAGGACTTGCTCAAATATTTCATAGGCGGGCAGGGTACCGTCGGTGGCTATGAACTCGACGGTGTGGTTGGCTCGCGCGACAAGCCGAATATTTACTACGCGACGGTTGGTGGTGATTTCTTCCTGAACGGTGTCGAGTGTGTCGTGGAATCCTATTTGACAAACCAGGACCGCACGGCACCGATTCCCCAGCCGGGGAGCGGTCTTGCGCCCGAGCCGCCGGGCCCGTCCGAGTTTTCTGACTACAGCACGAAAGATGCGGTGTTCCGGGTTTCCGAATGCGGAGGTCCGTTGCAGCTCGAGATCACGATAGTCGACAACGGGTACGGAAATGATACCGCCATGATCCGGGAAGTCATCGATCCCGGTCTGCGGGGGCCGGCACAGTGCCTGGACTGTTTCGATATTCTTCCGGCTTACGGCGACACGTTGGCCTCCGGTCCCCTGGAGGGGGATTTCAAGCTGGAGATTCCGGTGTTGTACGACACCGCGTTTTATAACATTGGCGTTCGACCGACATTCGAGGATCCGGGCATTGGTGCGGACGGCCCCTTCGGTGTCCCGCTATCGTTCACCAGGCAATGGATTAACCAGTTGCTCCAGCATCCGGCCGAACCACAGACGGGCTGGGCGGATGTCGACGCGCTCGACAGTATTAACTTCGGACGTGTCGTTGAGCCGTTCCACTGGATTGGTGATTCGGTATGGTTCCCGGGTGGCTTTGCCGGCCATACCTGGATGACCCACAGGCTGGTCAAAAGCGACCCCTGGCCCCATGCGTTTTGTGCAGATCCCCTTCCGCCGTTCTTCCCGGCACCGCCACCCGCCGATACCTACAATCAGGCTGAGTGCGAGGCCGCCGGCCTGCTCTGGTCGGTCGTGCCTGAATTTCAACTGACGCCGGAGATTCTCCCGTACTTTACCGAGTCGAGGCCGGGGCGGGGCGATGACGCTGTGCCGTATTACGATCCGGTCGGCACCACCGGTTTCCCGGCGAAGCCGCCGAATACGCTTAACTACCAGGCCATCCTGGATATGCCGACGGGCGTGGACGGCGCGTTCAAGGTGCCGAATCTGCGCAATATCGAGTTAACCGGCCCGTTCTTCCACAACGGCGGGCAGAAAACGCTGCTCCAGGTGGTGGAGTTTTATAATCGGGGCAGTGACTTTGGCATGGATAACCTCGGGGATATCGCGCCGAACATCCACCCGCTCGAGCTGGACGATGCGCAAATGGCCGACCTGGTCGAGTTTTTGAAGACCCTGACCGATGAGCGCGTGCGCTGTAAGCGGGCGCCTTTTGATCATCCCGAGCTAAAAATATCAGCTGGCCATGGTGCTTACGGCGTGACTGGCGATGGCAGCGGTAATGCTGTTGATGACATCTTAACTATCGAGGCGGTTGGGGCGGCCGGTACCGCGCCTGCCGACTGTCTGAAGGGGTTCCTCGAATGAATACATTTATAAGAGCAATCGACTGCATCGGTCATCGCGCCGGGAGGCAATCCCTTGTAAGGGAGTACGACATGAAGAATGTTCCTGTAAGTTTTGGCACCTGTAGGTTGAAGGAAGCTTTGCAGGCAAGCCTGATTCTCGCGGCACTCGGTCTCGCGCCATTATCGGCGCTGGCCAGGGATGCCTACGAAGAACCGCCGCACTGGGTATTCAATGATCGATGCGTCCCCTATGAACTCACCGATGAGTTCATGCTTGCCAACGGTGTGGACCCGGACAAGATCATCTCTACATTTGTCCTGGACGGAGAAAAGACCGACCCGGATGACCCGACTGACGTCAGCGGTACCGGTAACAACAGTTCTGTCTCGCCGTGGAAAGAGGACCTCGATGAATTTGGCGAGCCGATACCCTGCGATGAGTTCCATACGCACCGTCGCCGGACCCGTTACGAGGGTTGTCATTTCTACGATGGCACCCCCTGTTACTTCATGACGACGGGTCAGCTGGACCAGGACTCGTTTACGCGCGATGCGGCCGGTCGGCGTGCGTTCGAGATCGCAGAACATTTTGTGTTCTACGAATTTACCCAGCAGTTCCAGCAGTCAGGCCCGGTACTGCCGGACTGGCCGGGAGGGTACACGCCGGCGCCTATATTCACAGACCCCTATTGCTGTGGGTTCGCGACGGGGTCGCAAACCAAGCTAATGAATGCCTCGGGTGCTTACTGGCAGGATGACCCGATCGGGTTGTGGAAAGACGGCCTGGTCAATTTCACCGTCAAGGCCCGGGACTGCCTGATGGATTTCGTGGACGAAGATTGTGTATTCATGCATGACATGACGGCGGCTAACGGCACCGCTTCGCAGCAGCTGGGTTTCCCGCTGGTCTACACAGGCGTCGAGCTCTTCGAATTGTCGGATCGCGACCTTATCTCCATACGCTACCGGGCCGGTGGTGATGGGGCAATAGGGGTCCAGGAAAGCGCCCGCTATATTATGTGCCCGATCCACCAGGACCCCACCAGCGTCGATCTTTCACCCGGTAATGACGTTATCCAGGGCTACCCGATGCATTTCGAATGGCAGCCACCGAGCCTGTTCAAGGTTGTAAAAGTGGGTGCGCGCGGCAGCGACACCATTCCTTTCGATAACCTCTTTGGTCCGGCACCACCACCCGGTAACGGCCCGTTTGCCGAGCAACTGATCGAAGACAATTTTCATTGTCTGCAACGAACAGGGGACTGGTGTCCGTAGTCAGTGCGAACTAAAATGCACCGAAAGGGGTCCGCCAGGGCCCTTTTCTTTACCGGAAATACTTTAGACTTGCCGGACTGTGTTAATCGTTGAAGGAAAAAATATGTATCTGCAATTTGTAAAGCCCGCTATCGCGATACTTCTGGGCAGCACCCTGTGTTTTACATCACTCTTTGCGGCAGATGATGAAGAAGCTGCGGAGGATGTTTTCTACTTCCTGGGTACTGCGATCAGCCAGAATCTCTCCATGTTCTACCTGTCGGAAGATGAGCTGAATCAGGTAGTGAAAGGGATGCGGGAATCGCTGGCGGGTAAGGCTGAGCAGATGGACCAGGGTGTTTATTCACAAAAGCTGAACGAACTGGCCACGTCGCGCATGGCGGCAAATGCAGAGAAAGAAAAAGCGCTGTCGCAGGAATACGTAGAAGGGATGGCCGCGCAGGAGGGCGCCATTACAACTGACTCGGGCCTCGTGTACCTGGAGTTGCTTGCCGGCAAGGGGGTGCAGCCCACGGCGGCATCAGCCGTTACCGCGCATTATCACGGCACGCTAAGAGACGGTAAAGTCTTTGACAGTTCCTTTCAGCGGGGGCAGCCCTTGCGGATTAAGCTTACGGAGGTAATTCCGTGCTGGACGGAAGGAATAGCGATGATGAAGGTCGGCGGTCGAAGCAGGCTCACATGTCCCTCGGATATTGCTTACGGCGATCGAGTCAGTGGAATGATCCCACCCGGGGCAGCGCTAACCTTCGAGGTTGAGTTGATAGACGTGGAGAACTCGCCCTAGCCTCTTCATAGTTCCCGCGGCGGATACATTATGGGGTCTGCCTGTATCTGCTAGAGTTTCAGGCAATAACAACAAGCGGGAGCACGTCATGGCGCAGGAATCAGTGCTGGTCGTTGGCGCCGGCAACGGGCTGGGGCTGGGTCTACTCGAGATATTTCACGGGGCAGGGTTCAGGGTTGCGGCAGCTGCGCGCACGCTGGAAAAATTTGCTGACATGAAAGAGCTCGACGGGCTTGATGATTTATTGAGTATTTCGTGTGATGCATCGGTTGAATCGGATGTCAACAAGATGTTCGAGACCGTCATCAACTTTCACGGCGTGCCCGATGTCGTCATCTTTAACGTGGGTAATTTAATATTTGGCCACGTCGTCGACCTGTCCACCGAGGATTTCGAAACCAGCTGGCGGGTCGGTTGCCTGGCCGGGTTCTTTGTCGGCCGTGCCGCGGCGAAAGCGATGCTGGAGCGCGGCTCAGGCACGATAATTTTTACCGGCGCGACAGCGTCGTTAAGGGGTGCAGCCCGGTTTTCGTGTCTTGCGGTCCCGAAAGTAGGCCTACGGGCATTGGCACAAAGCATGGCAAAGGAACTGGGTCCACAGGGCATTCATGTCGCGCACGTGATCGTTGATGGAGGCATTACGTCCAAACGACCGCGGCCGATTCCGGAAGCGCTGAAAGGTTATGACTTCAAGCCCAGCGAGATTCCCGATTCGGTCATGCAGCCAAACGATATGGCGGAGAACTACCTGCATCTGCACCGGCAACCCCGCAATACATGGACGCATGAAATTGACCTCAGGCCATGGGTAGAAAAGTTTTAGACCGATTACGATCAGCTTAGTCGAAGCGCCCTTCCTATGAACATAAAAATCCCGACGCCCGTTGCTGTCGCAAGTATTTTTCTCTTACTGGTGGGTTTTGTCCTGGCGTTCGCGTACGGGGTAGCAGTGGTGCGTTACAAACTCCCTCCCCATGAAATGATTGCCGATGTGGAAGAAGCTCTCCGGTGGTCTGCCAATCATGCACCAGGCAGGGAACCCTGGTATTACAGTGCTACTGACAGAACGGCGACCATTTACAGCACCGAGGGCGCCCCAAAGTCAGGCTTGAACCTCGTTACGTCTGTGGGCCCTGATTACACGCTTAGTCTGAAAGTGATCGATATGGCCGGAGAACTTGTACATTCCTGGCCGGTCGACTGGTTTGATATCTGGCCGGACGCCAGCCATTTACCTGCGCAGGATGTGCCAAAAACGCGCCCGGGCACTCATCTCCATGGCGCGCTGTTACTGCCGGACGGAGACATCCTGTTCAATTTCGAGAAACTCGGGCTGGTTCGTATGGGGTTGTGCGGGGACGTGCACTGGAAGCTGCCCTATCAGACTCACCACTCTGTGTTTATGGACGACGCTGATAACTTGTGGGTTTCTGCGCTGAGGTGGCACACGGAGGCCATGCCAAAATATCCGGCTCACGTGCCACCGATACGCGAACCCGTGGTTCTGAAAGTGTCCCCGGAAGGCGAGTTGCTTGAGGAAATATCGGTTTTTGACCTGCTTGCCGAGAATGATTACTGGGCCTTAAACAATATGCGTGCGGGGGCAAAGTCGAATACCGTGATTGGAGACAGTCTGCATCTTAACGATGTCGAGGTCTTTCCGGAGAATATGGAAGAGGGGTTTTTCAAGCATGGTGATATCGTAATCTCATTACGGAACATCCATGCAATCATTGTCTTCGACCCGGTGACGAGAAAGATTAAATTGCTGAAGGTAGGGGGATTTACCCGTCAGCATGACCCTGACTTTATCGATGGCAACACTCTGATGATTTTTGATAACAACACCATCGCCCCCCAGAGTTTTGGCCAGCAAAGCCGTATCCTGCTATTCGACGTACAAAAAGATGAATTGTCGGTAAAGTATACCGGAGGTCCTGATAATCCTTTCTATACCTATATCATGGGCAAGCAACAGTTACTCGAGAATGGGAACCTTCTGGTATCCGATTCGATCAACGGCCGTGCTTTCGAGGTGAATGAAGCGGGGGAGATCGTCTGGGAATTTATAAACCTGGTCGGTGAGGGCCGCGTGGGCATCGTCGAAGAAGTCGAACGGTTGCCCGAATCGTACAGGCAGATCTTTGAGACTGCGGATTGTACAAACTGAGGGGCTATACCGAAGAAGATTATGTACTGACCGCAGGCGTTCCAAAGCGCTGATCGCTTTGGAGATTGTGATATTCTGTCTGCCAAGATAAGAGCCTTGCATATCCGAACTGCCGGGCGATAACAGGGGTCACCAAAAAATGCGTATTTATCTGCTGCGTGCAATCGTCGGCCTACTCGTGTCGGCGCTTTTTCTAGTAGGTTGTCACGATGACAATGACTCGGAACCGCTTGAGACCGGATTGCAAACGGTAGAGTCCAGTGGCGTCGAGCGAGAGTTCTTTCTGCAGCTTCCTGACGACGGTGCCGGCATAGTGGCCGCCGCGCTTGAAGACGATCCCCGCCCGTCGTTGCTATTTGCCTTCCACGGTTACACCGGTTCTTACACCAACTGGGTGGGCGATGGCCGCTTTTACGATCTTGTTGATGTCGTTGGCGACGACGCTGTTTTTGTGGCGCCGCAAGCTTTGGACGATGCCAGCGGTAACGCCGTCTGGGGCGGCGAGGCCGATTTGAACCTTTTTGTCGATATCGTCAATTATCTGACCGAGCACGGAGTCGAATTCAACCCCAACAAGATATACGTAGCTGGGCACAGTAACGGCGCCGGATTCGCGCATGAGCTCGGGTGCCGGTACGGCGACATCATTCGAGCCATTATTGCGGCAGCAGGTTCGCTCATAAGAACCGATTGTGTCGGCTCGACCGCGGTGTTCATGATGCACGGTAGTAACGACCCCCTGACAGCGGGCTTTCTTGCCGAAGCCGGTCTGAACTACTGGATTCTTTACAATGGCTGGGATCCGGATGCATCCGTGCCGGCTGACGTCGGGCCCTGCGAGGATTATTCTTTCCCGGGCGAGCTCAATTCCCCATACCCGGTTTTATGGTGCGAACACACCCAGGGTCACAGCTGGCCGGACTTTGGCAGCCAGTCTGCCTGGGATTTTGTGACCGGCCTGGACGTTTTGCAGCCCACGCTGGACTATCCGGCCGGCGGCGGCGCGGAACGGGCCACTCCGCCCAGCGATGCCCTCATGACCTTCAGGATTGATGTTCCGGCGGAAATCAACCGGCCGATTCGGGGCGTCGCCACGCTGCGGCCCGTGGAATGGCTCGAAATGGAGACTTGTAGCGCGCCGGATGTGATCCTCGGTATTTTCGGGGTGGATGGCGTGCTCATTCCCGGGCAGATTTCCGAGCTAATCGAATTCCCGATTACCTACCTCGATTTCTCGGGCAAACTTGTGTTCCCGGCCGACTGGGCACTGAACGTCACTATTTACGTTGAAGGCGGGAGTACGGGTACCATTCCGACGCCGGGCGTGGATTACGCTGGAAATGTTCTTGTATCGCTGACTGCCAAGAATGCCGACGTACTTATTCCCGAACCGATACCGCTGGTTCCGGGGGGAGATCCGTGCGGGTTTTTCTAGCGAGGAGGCGATCGGAAACGCCGCTCTTGCACATCCCTGTGCTCCGCGGCACCAGGCCTTCGGCCAATATGCGTCGCTCCGCGACTTCTTAATAGCGTGCCCGAATGCACGCAAATTCCATCCATGTATGTCGGAACCGGCTACGCCGTTTCGATTTAGGCCTTCTTGCCACCAAAACAAAAAGGCCCCTGACGGGGCCCTTTCATTTTGGTGGAGGCGGCCGGAATCGAACCGGCGTCCGCAAGTTATCCGCCCCAAGCTCTACATGCTTATTCCGTCTTTAATCTTACTCCGGGCTACCCAACGGACAGGGAAAACCTGAAGCCAGTTTAGTAAGAGTTTAACGATCAGGCCCCAAACATACCTTTACGCGATTCTGTGTAGATAACACCGGGAGCCGAACGCACAGACACGTGCCGGGCCGATGGCATTAAAACTGTTTTTTAGGCAGCTAATGCGTAGTTGTCTTCGTTGGCAACTATAAGGTTTACAGCTGGTTTAACGAGGTGATCTGTCCCTCGGCATGCACTCGAAGTTTCAATACCCACGTCGAAGCCATGTCGCCCCCGTGGTGCCGACCTTTATGGTTCGGCAAAACAAGTGTAGAGCGTTTGACCGCAAAGGCAATCGTCTTGTTCCCGAATTTATCGAGCCTGGCGCCTATATGCGTACCTGGATGCGTGCGCC
>JASLMV010000021.1 GCA_030746435.1 Gammaproteobacteria bacterium
CTGTCTGCGTCGAACAGTATGTCGTGCACGGCCCGGTAAGTCCGGTCGTCCACCTCGGCGATCTCTGCGATGTCTTTGACGATATCAAACAATTTGAGCCGCGCGCTCTCGCCGAGGTCGCTGATCGTGGCCTGGATGGTCAGGCGGCACATGGCCGCAAACGCATGCCGGTGGTTGTCATGGAAACAACCCAGCGCGTCCTTGAAGTATGTTGCTACCCGGTCCGGCAAATAGCTGAACTGAAAGTTATCCGTATTGCTCAAATCGCTGTGCATGGAGCCGTTGTTATCTTTATGGCTAAGCCGGTAATTCTAGCACCACGGCCGCTTTAGCCTGTGAGTGGCTTATATCGTATGCGGTGTGGGGCGTCGGCGGAGTCGCCCAGGCGCCGGTGCCGGTCTTTCTCATAGTCTTCGTAGTTGCCCGCGAAAAATTCGGCGTGACTGTCACCCTCGAAAGCCAGTATGTGGGTGGCGATACGGTCCAGGAACCACCTGTCATGCGAGATCACGATCGCGCAGCCCGGAAAATCGAGCAACGCATTTTCCAGCGCCCGCAGGGTTTCCACATCGAGGTCGTTGGTCGGTTCGTCGAGCATGAGCAGGTTGGCGCCTGACTGCAGCACCTTGGCCAGGTGCACGCGGTTGCGTTCGCCGCCGGACAACTCTCCGATCAACTGTTGTTGTTGCGTTCCCTTGAAGTTGAAGCGCCCTACGTAGGCGCGCGACGAGGTTTCGTAGTTCCCTACGCGCAGCAGGTCTTCTCCGCCCGAGATTTCCTGCCAGACGGTGTGTTCATCGTTCAGCGTATCCCGCGACTGGTCGACGTAGGCGATCTGCACAGTCTCGCCGATCCGGATTTCACCACCGTCCGGTTGTTCGATCCCGGTCAGCATCCTGAACAGTGTGGTTTTACCGGCACCATTCGGGCCGATAACGCCCACGATGGCGCCTGGCGGAATCTGCAAACTCAGGTCTTCCACGAGCAGGCGCTCGCCGAAAGCTTTGCGCAGGTCGGTAATCTCTATGACGAGGTCGCCCAGGCGCGGACCCGGCGGAATATATATCTCGTTCGTTTCCTGGCGCTTCTGGTACTGCTGCGAGGTCAGTTCCTCGAACTGTGCGAGCCGTGCCTTGCTTTTGGCACGTCTTGCCTTGGGGTTGGAGCGCACCCATTCCAGTTCCGTCTTGATGCTCTTCTGGCGGGCGACTTCCTGTTTTTCCTCGACTGCAAGCCGGCGCCCCTTTTGTTGCAGCCAGGAACTGTAGTTGCCTTCCCACGGTATGCCGTGGCCGCGATCGAGTTCCAGAATCCAGCCGGCCACGTTGTCGAGGAAATAGCGATCGTGGGTTACCGCGATCACGGTGCCGGGGAAGTTTTCCAGAAACTTCTCCAGCCAGGCCACGGATTCAGCATCGAGGTGGTTGGTCGGTTCGTCCAGCAACAGCATATCGGGTTCTGATAACAGCAGCCGGCACAGCGCTACGCGTCGCCGCTCACCGCCGGACAGCATGCCTACATCGGCGCCCCAGGGTGGGAGGCGCAGGGCATCCGCTGCGATTTCGAGCTGGCGTTCGACTTCCCAGCCGCTCTTTGCCTCGATCTGGTTCTGCAGTTCGCCCTGTTCCTCGAGCAGCTTGTTCATCTCCTTATCGTCCATGGGCTCGGCGAAGCGGTCGCTAATTTCATTGAAACGCTTTATGAGTCCCAGTGTATCGACCATGCCTTCTTCTACGTTGCCGCGTACGTCCTTGTCCGGATTAAGCTGCGGCTCCTGCGGCAGGTAACCGATCTTTATGCCGGGCTGGGGACGTGCTTCGCCCTCGAATTCCTTGTCGACCCCGCCCATGATCCGGAGCAGGGTGGATTTACCGGCGCCGTTCAGCCCGAGCACACCGATCTTGGCGCCGGGAAAAAAACTCAGCGAGATGTCATGCAGGATCTGGCGTTTTGGCGGAACCAGTTTGCCAACACCGTTCATCGTGTATACGTATTGGGCCATGTTCTCTTTATATATAAAACCCGGGGAGCCGCGATTATCCGGAAAGCAAAGGCTTTGTGCCACAATAAATCGCTTACCTGTACCGCACCGGTTTCGGGGTGACATGGCATCTTCAGGCACACAAGCTGTATTCGTAGCAAAGGATGAACGTATCGCCGCCTATGGCTTCGGCGAAGGGCACCCGTTCGGCCTCGACCGGCACGCCGCGTTTCACAACGAACTGGCGCGGGCAGGACTGGGCGGTGGCATCGAGTTCGTACCCGCCCGGACGGCCAGCCGCGAAGAACTGCTCGCTTTTCATACCCCCCGTTACGTGGATTTCGTGGCCGAAGCGTGTAACGCGGAGGGGATGTTCCTGGACGGAGGCGATACACCTGCTTTCCCCGGGCTGTACGAGGCAGCCGCCGACGTCGCCGGGACCACGCTCGCACTGGTTGACCTGATCATGGGCGGCGGTGCGGGCCGTGCTTTTACGCCCATCGGCGGACTGCACCACGCCGGGCGCGACCATGCCGCGGGTTTTTGTGTGTTCAACGACTGCGGCATCGCCGCCGAAATCTTACGGGCCAGGCACGGACTGAAACGCATCGCCTATGTAGACATTGATGCGCATCACGGCGACGGTATGTATTACGCGTTTGCAGCTGACCCGGACATATATATAGCGGACATCCATGAGGACGGTCGGGCGTTGTTCCCGGGCACGGGTCATCGCAACGAGATCGGCACGGGGGCTGCCGAGGGCACCAAGCTGAATATTCCGTTACGGCCGCGCATGGGGGATGAAAAATTCCTGCAGGTCTGGGAAGACGTCGAGGTCTTCATCGAGAATGCGCAGCCCGAGTTCATCCTGTTCCAGTGCGGTGCCGACAGCATCGCCGGTGATCCGATTACCCACCTGGAGTTTACGCCGGCGGCACACGCACATGCGGCCCGCCGTTTGTGTGCGCTGGCGGACAAGCATTGCGACGGACGCATCCTCGGCATGGGAGGAGGAGGCTACAACCGTGACAATTTAGCCCGCGGCTGGACCGCCGTTGTACAGGAATTCGTCCGGGCAAACTGAACTCTATATGCCTCTGTCACACCAGGCGTACTCGGGTACAATTCGCCCCTTTCCTCAGGCGGATGTGGGGCAATCGGCAATGTACAGCGATGAATGGACTATCGCGGATTTCGATCCGGAGCTTTATAAAGCCCTGGAAGACGAGTCGAGGCGTCAGGAAGAACATATAGAGCTGATTGCGTCAGAGAATTACGCCAGCCCGCGGGTACTGGAAGCCCAGGGGAGTAACCTGACCAACAAGTACGCTGAAGGCTATCCGGGTAAGCGCTACTATGGCGGTTGCGAATACGTTGACGTGGCTGAAGAGCTGGCTATCGAGCGTGCGAAAAAACTGTTTAACGCCCACTACGCCAACGTGCAGCCGCATTCCGGCTCCCAGGCCAATGCCGCCGTGTACATGGCGCTGCTGGACCCGCTTGACACCGTGCTGGGCATGTCGCTCGATGCCGGCGGCCACCTGACCCACGGTGCGCCCGTTAATTTCTCGGGCCGTATATATAAGTCTGTCCAGTACGGACTGGATCCGGCTACGGGTGAAATTGACTATGACAGCGTTGCCGAGCTTGCAGCCGAACACCAGCCGAAGATGATCGTTGCAGGCTTTTCCGCTTATTCACGCATACTCGACTGGCAACGCTTTCGTGAAATTGCAGATTCGGTTGGCGCCTATCTCATGGCCGACATGGCGCATGTTGCCGGGCTGGTTGCGGTAGACGAATACCCGAGTCCCGTGAATATTGCTGATGTCACAACGACAACGACCCACAAGACCCTGCGGGGCCCGCGCGGCGGACTGATCCTTGCGAAGGAAAATGAGGAAATTGCCAGGGCACTTAATTCGCGTGTATTCCCGGGCAGCCAGGGCGGCCCGCTCATGCATGTGATCGCCGCCAAGGCGGTGGCTTTTAAAGAAGCCATGCAACCCGACTTTAAGACCTATCAGCAGCAGGTCAAGCAGAATGCTGCACAAATGGCGACTGTGCTCCAGGAACGTGGTTTAACAATTGTATCGGGCGGTACGGATTCCCATATGTTCCTTGTCAACCTGATAGAGAAGGATATTACGGGTAAGGATGCCGACGCGGCACTGGGCCGCGCCAACATAACGGTCAACAAAAACGCTGTGCCCAATGATCCGCGTTCGCCCTTCGTGACCAGCGGCCTGCGCATGGGAACACCCGCCGTGACGACCCGGGGATTCGGCATTGACGAGGTTACCGAACTGGCCAACTGGATCGCCGATATCGTCGATGACCTCGATAACGAGGACCTGATCGCGCAGGTGCGCGAACAGGTGCTGGATATCTGCAAGCGTTTTCCTGTTTATGGATAAGGTGGTCCGGGAACGATGCACTGCCCGTTTTGCGAACACGAAGAAACCAAGGTCATAGACTCACGCCTGGCCGGTGAGGGCAGGTCTGTGCGGAGGAGGCGCGAATGCATGGCTTGCCACGAGCGCTTCACGACTTTCGAGTCGCCCGAGCTGGTCATGCCGCGGTTGATCAAGCGGGATGATACGCGGCAGCCTTTCGATGTCGCGAAATTACGCAACGGTATTGTCAGGGCGCTGGAGAAGCGTCCGGTCAGCAGTGACACCATCGAGGAAATCATCGCGCGGATCACCCACCGGCTGCAGACGGAAGGCGAGCAGGAAGTACCCGCAAGAGTCGTGGGCGAGATGGTCATGGAGTCGCTCCGCGCGGTCGATGAAATCGCTTACGTGCGCTTCGCTTCCGTTTACCGCAGCTTCCAGGATGTCACTGAGTTTGAGGATGAAATAAGACGGCTGCAGGAAATGACGGGCGAAACGGCACGCCAGGACCAGATATCACTGTTGCCGGACGACAAGAAATGAGCTCACCGACCGCAGACGATCATCAGCACATGGCGTATGCACTCAGGCTCGCCGCACGCGGTGTATACACCACCGATCCGAACCCGAATGTTGGCTGCGTCATCGTGGCCGCGAACGGTGACATCGTCGGGCAGGGCTGGCATGAGCGCGCAGGCAAACTGCATGCAGAGCCCCTGGCCCTCGAAGAGGCCGGGGAGGCCGCGAACGGCGCCACGGCTTACGTCACCCTGGAGCCGTGCAGTCACCACGGACGTACGCCGCCGTGTGCTGACCAGTTGATTACGGCGGGTATCAGCCGGGTCGTCTACGCGGCCGAAGATCCCAATCCGATCGTGTCCGGCGCAGGCGCGCAGCGAATAATCGATGCCGGTGTTGAAGTCGTGGCCGGTGTCATGGCTGTCGAAGCCGACGAGCTTAATAGCGGTTATGTGCAGCGTATGCGAATCGGCCGCCCCTGGGTTCGCTGCAAACTCGCCGTCAGTGTCGACGGCCGGACCGCGCTGGCATCAGGCGAGAGTCAGTGGATCACGGGCGAAGCGGCACGCGCCGATGTGCACCGGCTGCGGGCCCGCAGCTCAGCCATTCTGACCGGTACCGGAACGGTGCTGGCTGATGACCCGTCGTTAACCGCCAGACCGGCGGGTGACGTGGAGGTGCTGCAGCCGATGCGGGTCGTGGTGGATTCGCAATTGCGTACACCGGCGACCGCGAAACTGTTCGCGGCAGAATCGCCGGTGCAGATATATCATCCGGATGACGTAACACCCGATGATGACGCTCTCGAAAAAGCCGGCGCGACTCTAAAAGTAGTGGCAGCGACTGGCAGCCACCCCGACCTTGCGGCAGTGTTGCAGGACCTTGGCGGGCAGGCGATTAACGATGTGCTGGTCGAAGCCGGCCCGACATTGAACGGCGCGCTGCTGGACGCGGGACTGATTGACGAGATAATTGTGTACCAGGCTGCGAGCATACTCGGTGCAGACAGCCGCGGTATGTTTGCAACGGAAACGATAACGGCAATGAGCGAACGGAAAGAACTGGAATTAACTGACCTGCGTAAATTCGGTTCCGACCTGCGCATGACCTATCGCATACTTTCATCCGGGGGAAGCTGAGATGTTTACCGGGATCGTGACAGCCACAGGCACGCTTGCCGATATAGACCTGAGGGATGACCAGGGCACCTACCGCATCGATGCAGGCGGGCTAAGCCTCGTCGGCGTAAAAACAGGTGACAGCATCGCGGTTAACGGTGTCTGCCTGACCGTAACCGCACTGAATGCAGACGGCTTTAGCGCGGACGTATCGAAGGAAACCCTCGATTGCACGACCCTGGGTGAACGCGCCGCCGGCGATCGAATCAACCTGGAGAGAGCGCTCGTGCTCGGCGACTCCCTGGGCGGGCACCTGGTCACGGGACATGTCGATGGTGTGGGTGAAGTGACTGCCATCAATCGCGAGGGTGACTCGGTGCGGCTCGACATACAGGTGCCGCAGGCGCTGGCCCGCTATATCGCGACTAAAGGTTCGATCTGTGTTGACGGTGTGAGCCTGACGGTAAACAACGTCGATGATTCGCAGGTCGGCCTGATGATCATTCCGCACACGCAGGATCAGACAATAATAGCCGGCTACGAGGCTGGAACCCGCGTAAATATTGAAGTGGACATGATCGCAAGGTACCTGGAACGCATAGTGCAGTACACTGGTGGGTATCAGTAACGGACAGCAAAAGAAAAAGAGGTAGTGTCATGCACGGTGAAAGTGCGCCCGAAGGCAAGGCTGAAGACCAGGCTGCATTCAGCAGCATAGAAGACATCATTGCCGATATTCGGGACGGCAAGATGGTCATTATTGTGGACGATGAAAATCGCGAGAACGAAGGCGATTTCATTATGGCCGCCAGCAAAGTTGAGCCCGAACATATTAATTACATGGCGCGCTACGGGCGTGGCCTGATTTGCCTGACGCTTACGCAGGAACGCTGCCGGCAACTCCGTTTGCCTTTGATGGTGAACAAAACCAACGAGGCGCAAACGACCAATTTCACGTTGTCTATCGAAGCGGCCGAAGGCATTACCACCGGTATATCTGCCCATGATCGTGCACGTACTATTCGGGTGGCGGTCGACGAGAACGCCGGGCCCGAGGATTTGCGCCAGCCGGGTCACGTGTTTCCACTGATGGCGCAGGCTGGCGGCGTGCTGACACGTGCGGGTCACACCGAAGCCGGGTGCGACCTGGCGCGGCTCGCGGGTCTCGAGCCGGCCGCCGCTATTGTTGAGATTCTCAACGATGACGGCACGATGGCGCGTCGCCCCGAACTCGAAGTATTCGCGCGCGAGCACAAGCTCAAGATTGGCAGCATCGCGGACCTGATCAGCTACCGGCTGCAAAAAGAGCAGTCGGTCGAACGCATTTCCGAACAGACCGTCAGCACCGAGTTCGGCGAGTTCCAACTCGTGTGTTTCGAAGACCACATCAGCCGCAACGTGCACGCGGCCCTGGTTAGGGGCGATATAAGCGGCGACAAGCCACCGCTCGTCCGTGTCCACGTCCAGGACACGCTGGGCGATGTGTTAGGCATATCGAATCCACGGCTGGGCTGGCCACTGCGTGCAGCAATGAAACGCATTGCTGACGAGGGCAGGGGGGTTGTCGTTATATTGCGCCACGCCGAATCGCCGCGCAGTTTCGTCTCTGCTGTCGAATCTTTGCGCGCCCCGGTTGCCGAAGTTGTAGGCAAACACGGTGGCAGCGTGTTGCGGACCTACGGCACCGGCTCACAGATATTGCGCAACCTCGGGATAACGCGCATGCGCGTTTTGAGCGCACCCAAACAAATGCATGCAATATCCGGTTTCGGCCTGGAAATCGTTGAATACGTCGACAGTATCGAATGAACGCAACTCCATCCAAATCAAAGCCGCCTGAAGTTAAGCGGAACCTTTACGGTGCGTCTTTCTGTATCGTCGCTGCCCGTTTTAATGCGGATATCGTCGAGGTGTTGACAGAAGCAGCTCGGCAGACTTTGCTGGACGCCGGGGTGGCGGAGTCGGCAATCGAAGTCGTCCTCGTGCCGGGGGCATTCGAAATACCGCTGGCGGCCCGGCGTGCGGCACAGACGAAACGCTTCGACGGTATCGTTGCGCTCGCCACTATAGTCAGGGGTGGGACGCCGCATTTTGATTACGTATCGTCGGCCAGTATCGGCGGCATCAACCGGGTGGCCCTGGATTGCGATATCCCGATCGGCAACGGTGTGCTCACCGTCGACACCATGGAGCAGGCAGCCGATCGGGCCGGCGGCCCCGAAGGTAACAAGGGTGCCGATGCAGCACTGGCAGCCATCGAAATGGTCGAGCTGCTGCGGGACCTGTGACAGCATGGCTGCGCAGGGCAGGCACGGTGCGCGGCGGTTGCTGGTGCAGGCTTTTTATCAGTCACAACTCTCCGGTCACGACGGGAGCGAATTGCTCGATCAGTTTGCCGACCATCCCGACATCGATAAATCGGATCGCGTGTACTTTGAGCAACTGCTTGAGCAGATCGAAGAGTCCCGCGCGATCCTCGACACACATATCGCTGAATTCGGAGACATACCCGCCGAGCAGCTCGATCCGGTAGAACGGGCTGTACTCTGGATTGCACTGGCCGAGTTTTGTTTTCAGCCTGATGTGCCGGCGAAAGTCATCCTGAACGAAGCGGTAGAACTCACAAAGTCATACGGCGCCGAAGGCGGCTACCGCTACATAAACGGCCTCCTGGATAAAGCTTCAGCAAACCTGCGCCCGGCCGACGCTTAAACTATGAACGGCGACACTCCTGCCCGCGAATTCGAGATTATCGAGCGCGTGTTCCGGCGCGCATCGGGCCGCCCCGATGTCATACTCGGCATCGGGGACGATGCGGCTGTTACGCGCTTGAGCGCAGGGCATGAACTGGTAACGGCTACCGACGCCCTGGTATGCGGTACACACTTTGCCACCGACGCTCCGCCGCATTCCGTCGGTTACCGAAGCCTTGCCGTTAACTTAAGCGACCTTGCGGCGATGGGCGCGGAGCCGCACTGGGCCAGTCTTGCGATCAGTTTGCCGGCGGCTGACGATGACTGGCTCGAAAGTTTTGCGCTGGGGTTTTTCGAACTTGCCGACAAATTCGACGTGGATTTAATCGGCGGCGACACGGTGTGCGGCCCGCTGGCTATCACGGTCACCGTGCAGGGCAGTGTGCCGGAAGGTGCCGCGGTAACCCGGATGGGCGCGCAGGCAGGCGACGGCATTTACGTCACCGGCCACCCGGGCGATGCGGTCGCCGGGCGGTTGTTGCTGGAAGGCGAGCTGTCGGGCGGGCACGATGCGGATGCCGATTCGTTCCTGACGCGGCGCTTTCTGTACCCCGAACCGCGTATCGCAGAGGGGCTCGCGTTGCGTGATGTCGCCACCGCGATGATCGACGTTTCGGACGGTCTGCATGCCGACCTCACGCATCTGCTCACGGCGAGCGGCGCAGGCGCCGAGCTCGATGTGTCGCAACTGCCGCTGTCAGGTGAATTGCTGGAGCTGGTCGGCGAATCCCAAGCAAGTAAGTTTGCGCTGTGCGGTGGCGATGACTATGAGCTTTGTTTCACAGCTCCGGCGGATAAAGCGGAGGCTGTAGCGAAGTTGGCCGAAGCGGTGGGTTATCCGATCAGGCGAATCGGTACCGTTGCGGCAGCCGGTAAGATTGACTGGCAACTGCATGGTCGCCATTACGAAGTTCCGGCTGCTGGCTTCAGGCATTTTGGATGACTGATCCGGGAGGCAGAATGAAGCACAGCGAACTTGTCAGGCTGGTACTGAAAGACCCGCTGCACTGGCCGGCCTTCGGCTTCGGCCTGGGCCTGATGCCCTTCGCCCCGGGTACCTGGGGCTCGTTGTTCGGGATTGCGGTCTGGTGGGCGACCCCAAAGGAACTTTTCGTCCAGCTTGTCCTGGCCGCGTTGATATTCCTGGCAGGCATCTGGATCACCGGGGCCAGCGCCCGCCGGATCGGGGTGCACGACCATCCCGGCATCGTCTGGGACGAGGTCCTGGGGATGTACCTGGTCCTTATCACCGTGCCCCCGAAACCCTTGTGGATACTTACCGCATTCGGGTTTTTCCGGTTGGCGGACATCTGGAAACCCTGGCCGATCCGCGACCTGGATCACAGATTGCACGGCGGCCTCGGGATTATGCTCGATGACGTAATCGCGGCTTTATATGCCGCTGCTATTTGTTTGTTTTTACAGTATTTTCTTCTTTGATCTGTGCGGAAACAGGATGCGATCCATGCCGACATCAGTGGCTAATAAAAACACCGATCGCACCGTTCCCGCCAAAGTCGGAAAGTACGAAATTATCAATGAAATCGGTAAGGGCACGACGGGCGACGTCTACCTTTCCCATGACCCTTATTACGGGCGCGACGTTGCCGTAAAGGTCTACCACCCGGATACCGGCGCGGACACCCAGACCGGCAAGGTGGCCCGGAAAATGTTCTTCAACGAGGCCCATATCGTCGGGATGCTGCAGCACCCGAATATTCTGCCTATTTTCGATGCGGGCGAGGAAGACGGACGTTATTACGTTGTCATGGAGCATGTGCAGGGCGCACGTACGCTCGCGGCCTATTGCAACCCCGATGCGCTGCTGCGTGTCAAGGACGTCATAGAAATCGTTTTCAAGTGTGCCAAGGCATTGCACTATGCACACGGTCGCGGGCTGATACACCGCGATATCAAGCCGAGCAACGTGATGCTGACGCCCGATAACGACGTACGCATTATCGACTTCGGCATCGCGCTCCTTAAAGATGCAGATATGTCGGCCATCCAGGGTATCGCGGGCTCGCCGAGCTACATGTCACCGGAGCAGGTGCAGTCGATGGAGATCACCAAGGCTTCTGATCTGTATTCGCTCGGCGCGGTCATGTACGAGATGCTGACCGGTTTCCGGCCATTTCGCGGCAATTCCCTGGCAAAGCTCCTGAACCAGATCGTTTATGCAACGCCCCCGCCGATTCATTCCCTGCGGTCGGATGTGCCGGAAGAACTGGAAGAGGTCGTTGCCGGGGCCATGCAGAAGGACCCTTCAGTGCGGTATGCGAGCGGTGCGGAATTCGCTGCCGAACTGACCCGCATCTACCAGTCCCTGAATTCGAAGCAAAAAGACCCTATTGGCGAGGGTGAGCGTTTCTCGCTGCTCCGCCGGCTGAATTTCTTCCACGATTTCTCGCATGCGGAAATCCGTGAGTTGCTGGGCGCCGGTGACTGGCGTGAATACAGACCGGGTGACGAGATCGTTCGCGAAGGTGAAATGGATGATCGTTTTTACGTGATCGTGTCGGGGAACTGCGTGGTGGAAGCCAACGGTGTGACCGTCGGGCAAATGGAAACCGGCAACTGTTTCGGTGAATCCAGCTACGTATCCGGCACCAAGCGAACGGCCACGATTAAGGCGCAGGACAATGTCGAGGTTTTAAGTGTCAGCGCCACTCTGCTGGAGCAGCTTTCCACGGAATGCCAGTTGCGCTTTAACAAGGTATTTCTGCGTTCGCTTATCCGCCGCCTGCATGGCGCCGAAGACGGCTGAGCTAGTCGTCTTCGTCTTCCTCGTCAAAGTCCTTCAGCGCTCCTTCCATCAACACCTGCACGCGCTGTTCGGCTGCGCGTAGCGCGGCCTGGCAATCGCGGCTCAGCTTCACGCCTTTCTCGAACTGCTTAAGGGCCTTTTCGAGGGGCAGGTCGCCTTCTTCAAGCTGCTGCACGATATCCTCGAGTTCAGTCAGCGATTTTTCGAGGTCTGGTGTGCGTTTCTGGGCACTCACGTCTGCGTTACTGGTCCGTTTTTCTAATCGGGTTGGCAAGGTTTGCACAGCACCTTGCGCGGGTCAATTTTGAGTTTGACTTTATGAGTTCGACTTTAGGTGTTGACAGAACCTGGGTGTGAAATTATTGTTAGACTTAGTCTAAGACTTAGGCTGAATAATACCGAATAAGAGAGGGGAACAATGGACCTTAAAGGCAGCAAAACAGAACAGAACCTGAAAGACGCATTTGCCGGTGAATCGCAGGCTAATCGTCGTTATCTTTATTTTGCCGGCAAAGCGGACGTGGAAGGTTACAACGATGTCGCCGCATTGTTCCGTTCGACGGCGGAAGGTGAAACAGGCCACGCGCACGGTCACCTGGATTACCTTGCATCGGTCGGCGACCCGGCAACAGGTCTTCCGATCGGTGGCACATCGGACAACCTGAAAGCGTCAGTCGCAGGCGAGACGCATGAATACACGGATATGTATCCGGGCATGGCAAAGTCCGCACGCGAAGAAAACTTCGAAGAGGTTGCAGACTGGTTCGAAACGCTGGCCAAGGCCGAACGTTCTCATGCCAACCGGTTTCAGAAAGCTCTGGATGCCCTCGACGACTGAGTACAGTAGTCACCAGGCACCCGCGGATTCCTGACTGAATCGGCATTGCTGAAGCCCGGTATCGCAACCAGCGTGTTTCGTGCCGGGCTTTGTTATGCCCTGACACCCGGTTTCCACGCCCCGGAGATACGCCTATGAGTTCAGACCAGCGCCGCGAGGGCAGTCTCGAGGCGCCGACGCGCCATCCGCTGGACTGGCAGTCGGACAAGTTCTATGACGCGGCCGCACTCGAGGCGGAACTCGAGCGGGTGTTCGATGTGTGCCACGGGTGCCGCCGTTGCTTCAACCTCTGTAATGCCTTTCCCACGCTGTTCGATGCGGTGGATGAGTCCGATACGGGCGAACTCGACTCGGTGCCAAAGGAAGTTTTCCGGGATGTGACCGACGAGTGCTATCTCTGCGATATGTGCTTCATGAGCAAATGTCCTTACGTGCCTCCGCACGAATGGAATATCGATTTCCCCCACCTGATGCTGCGAGCCAAGGCCGCGAGGTTCAAAAAGGAAGGCGCGCCGTTGCGCGACCGGATACTCGCGGCGACGGATACGGTCGGCAACATTGCCGGGATACCCGTCGTTGCCGGCGTCGTTAATTCGGTGAACAGGAGTGCAGCAGGGCGCAAATTATTGGAGCAAACGCTCGGTGTGGATACATCGGCGCCGGTACCTGAGTATCACCGCAACACCGGCCGCAAGCGTGTCGGCACCGATCCGGACGCCAGGGCGCGCGGCGGTACCGAGGTTAACGGCACGTCCGGCCGCGTGGTTTTGTTTGCGACCTGTTACGGTGACCGGAACTCGCCGCAGATCGTTGAGGACCTCGTCCGCGTGTTCGAACACAATGGCATCCCGGTGGCCCTGGTCGAGGCGGAACAGTGTTGCGGCATGCCGAAACTGGAACTCGGCGACCTCGCAGGGGTCGTTAAGCTCCGGTCTGCGAACATCGGGCAACTACTGCCGTGGGCGCAGGACGGCTGGGACCTGGTCGCGCCCGTGCCATCGTGCGTGCTGATGTTCCGGCAGGAACTGCCGCTTATGTTTCCCGACGATGCGGATGTGCAGGCGGTCGGTGACGCGTTCTATGACCCGTTTGAGTACCTGCACTTAAGGCACAGGGGCGAGCAACTGAATGTCGATTTTAAAAATCCCCTGGGTAAGGTTTCCTACCAGGTACCGTGCCACCTGCGGGTGCAGAATATCGGGCTGAAAACCCGCGATGTGCTGCAATTGATCCCCGATACAACGGTGGATGTAATCGAGCGCTGTTCGGGCCACGATGGCACCTACGGGGTAAAGAAACGCTTCCGACAGGCGGCGGTGAAAATCGCGCGACCGGTCGTGCGCCAGGTCGGCGAGGCCGGCGCGGATCACTTTACCAGCGACTGTCCGATGGCGGGGGCGCAGATCGACCAGTTGCTGCCGGAACCGGGCGCGTACCTGCACCCTTTGTCATTACTGCGTAAAGCTTACGGAATCTGACAGGCATGACCGCGAAACTATCACCTGAAGATTTGTTCAGCCTGGAAGAATATGCGCGGATACGCAGCGAGTTTCGGGCTCGCGTGCTGGCCCATAAGAAGCACCGCCGCCTGGCCCTGGGAGATCACCTCATGCTGCATTTCGAGGACTCCCTGACCATGCAGTACCAGGTTCAGGAAATGCTGCGCATCGAAAGGATTTTCGAACCGGAAGGCATTCAGGATGAACTCGATGCCTACAACCCGCTGATCCCGGACGGAAGCAACTGGAAAGCCACCATGCTGATCGAATATACGGATGTCGCGGAACGGCAGCAGGCCCTTGGCCAGTTCATCGGCATTGAAGAGCAGGTCTGGGTTCAGGCCAACGGCCATGCGCGGGTACACGCGATTGCGGACGAGGACATGGAACGGTCTACCGATGAGAAGACGTCCGCCGTGCATTTTCTGCGCTTCGAATTGTCCCCCGACATGATCGACAGCCTGCGCGGGGGCGAAACGCTGACGGCCGGTGTCAGCCACGCCAATTACCTGCTGGACGGACTGCAGGTTCCGGACCTGGTGCGTGAATCCCTGCTGGCCGACCTCGACTAGCGCCCCGCCTGAAAGTCCCGCAACGTCTGCATACGTTGCATATTCTGCGAAGAGGAATACTATTCCGCTGGGTTTAGCTGGTTTTTGTTGTGTGTGCGGCTTGCGGGGAGCGCTTTTGCGCCACCGTTCCCGCAGGTTATTCGAAAGGTGTCATGGCTGTGAGCAAGAGCTACAGCGCTTCCGATATTGAGGTTCTCAGCGGGCTTGAGCCTGTCCGTCGCCGTCCCGGCATGTACACGGATACGACCAGTCCCAACCACCTCGCCCACGAGGTGCTGGACAACAGTGTCGACGAGGCCATATCGGGGCATTGCAAGAAAATAGACGTGACCCTGCACAAGGACGGGTCGCTGGAAGTCATCGACGACGGCCGCGGTATGCCGGTCGACAAGCACCCGAAAGAAAAGATACCCGGTGTCGAACTCATCATGACGCGTTTACATGCGGGCGGGAAATTTTCCAACAAGAACTACCAGTATTCGGGCGGCCTGCACGGCGTCGGTGTCTCGGTGGTCAATGCGCTGTCCAGGAACCTTGAGGTCTGGATACGGCGCAACAGCAAGGAATACAACATCAGTTTTGCCGGCGGCAAGAAGCGCGGCAAGCTCGAGGTCGTCGGCAAGGTAGGTAAGCAGAACACCGGCACCACGATCAGGTTCTGGCCCGACAAGCAGTACTTCGATAGCGACAAGTTTTCCGTTAGCCGACTGCGCCACACCCTGCGGGCCAAAGCGGTGCTGTGTCCGGGGCTGCGAATTCGGTTCAAGGTCGAGAAATCCGGTGACAAGAATGAATGGCAGTATGCGGGCGGGCTGGAGCAGTACCTGCTCGAAGAACTGGGCAAGGCAGAGACACTGCCCGCGGAACCGTTCGCGGGCTCCGTCAAGAGCGACAACGAGGTAGCGGACTGGGCGCTGGTCTGGGTGAGCAGCGGCGACAAGTCCGTCACCGAATCCTACGTAAATCTGGTGCCGACTCCGCAGGGGGGAACGCACGTCAATGGCTTTCGCTCCGGCCTGACGGAAGCCATGCGCGAGTATTGCGAGTTGCGCAGCCTGTTGCCGCGTGGCGTGCGCATCGCACCTGAAGATGTCTGGGACGGCATTAGCTACGTGCTCTCTACCAAAATGGAAGACCCGCAGTTTTCCGGCCAGACAAAGGAGAGGCTGTCATCGCGCGAATCGGCGGCCTTTATCTCCGGCGTCGTCAAAGACGAGTTTGCGCTCTGGCTGAACAAGCACTCAGAGTCGGGCGACCTGATCGCGCAACGAGTGATCGATGCCGCCCTGAGTAGGATCAAGGCGAGCAAGGCCGTCACGCGCAAGAAAGTTGTAACCGGGCCGGCACTGCCCGGCAAACTGTCGGACTGCCGGAGTACCGACCCCGAGCATGGTGAGTTATTCCTGGTCGAGGGCGATTCGGCCGGCGGTTCGGCCAAGCAGGCACGCGACCGGGAATTCCAGGCCGTGCTGCCGCTGCGGGGCAAGATTCTGAACACTTGGGAAGTCGACCCGGCTGAATTATTGGGTTCACAGGAAGTAAACAACATCAGCCTGGCCATCGGTATGGATCCGGGCAGTGACAACCTGTCGCAACTTCGCTACCACAAGGTCTGCATACTCGCCGACGCCGACTCGGACGGGCTGCATATTGCCACGCTGATATGCGCGCTGTTTGTCCGGCATTTCCCGGCACTGGTTTCGGCGGGGCACGTGTACGTTGCGATGCCGCCTCTGTATCGGATCGATGTCGGCAAGCAGGTGTTTTATGCGCTCGACGAACACGAGCGCCAGGGCGTTCTCGATCGGATCGATGCAGAAAAACTGAAGGGCAAGATCAGCATCACCCGGTTTAAGGGGCTGGGCGAAATGAGTCCGGCGCAGCTCCGCGATACGACGATGGCACCGGATACCCGGCGTCTCGTGCAACTGAGTATCGAGGCGAAGGACAACACGCATAAATTGATGGATATGTTATTGGCCAAGAAACGCGCGAAGGACCGGCGCAACTGGCTGGAAAGCAAGGGCAACCTGGCAGAGGTCTAAATGGGTACGCAGAACCAGCTTGATTTTGAAGGTATTGAGACACTTCCACTGGCCGAGTTTACCGAGAAGGCCTATCTCGATTATTCGATGTACGTCATCCTCGACCGCGCGCTGCCGCACATCGGCGATGGCCTTAAACCGGTGCAGCGCCGGATCATCTATGCGATGAGCGAGCTTGGCCTGAGTGCCGTGTCCAAGCCCAAAAAATCGGCGCGCACCGTTGGCGACGTGCTCGGCAAGTTTCATCCGCATGGCGACTCTGCCTGTTATGAGGCCATGGTGCACATGGCTCAGGATTTTTCTTACCGTTATCCGATCGTCGACGGGCACGGCAACTGGGGCTCGCCCGACGATCCCAAGTCCTTTGCCGCTATGCGCTACACGGAGGCCAAGCTCGCGAAATACGCGAACCTGCTGCTCGGCGAACTGGGCAGCGGCACGGTCGACTGGGCGCCGAACTTTGACGGGACGCTGGAAGAGCCGGTGTTACTCCCGGCGCAGGTGCCCAACCTGTTGCTCAATGGTGCAGCGGGCATCGCGGTGGGCATGTCGACCGATATCCCGCCGCACAACCTGAATGAAGTCGTGAGCGCGCTCGTGAGGCTTCTGGATGAGCCCAAGACCACGCTGCGCGGAATCATGAGCCATGTTAAAGGACCAGATTTCCCGACCGGCGGTGAAATCATTTCGCCGCGGTCGGAGGTATCCGACATCTACAAAACCGGCAATGGCACCCTGCGGGTACGTGCAACCTGGGAGCGGGAAGGGCTGGACATCGTCATTAATGGCCTGCCGTACCAGGTGTCCGGCAGCAAAATACTGGAACAGATCGCGGCGCAGATGCGCGCCAGGAAACTGCCGATGGTCGAGGACCTGCGTGACGAATCCGACCACGAGAACCCGACCCGGCTCATCATCACGCCGCGCTCGAACCGCGTCGATGTCGACGGGCTGATGAGCCACCTGTGCGCGAGCACGGACCTGGAGCGCACGCAGCGCGTTAACCTGAACGTAATCGGCCTGGACGGGCGGCCAGCGGTCCGCAGCCTCAAGGACGTGCTGGCCGAATGGCTGGATTTCCGCCTGGCGACGGTGCGCCGGCGGCTCGAATTCCGGCGCGACCGGGTACAGGAACGCCTGCATATCCTTGAAGGCCTGTTGGTCGTTTACCTGAATATCGACAAGGTCATCAAGATCATCCGCGAAGAGGACGACCCCGGGCCGGTCCTCATGAAGAAATTCAAGATATCCGAATTACAGGCCGAGGCCATCCTTAACCTCCGCCTCAGGAACCTCGCCAAGCTCGAGGAAATGAAAATCAAGGGTGAGCAAAAAGAACTCAGCGGCGAACTCGAGGAAATCCTGAAGCTCCTGAAGAGCAAAGTGAAACTCAAAAAACTGGTACGGGGCGAATTGCTGGAGGCAGCGGAAGAATTCGGTGACGAACGTAAAACCATTATCGTGGAGCGTGATGCTGCCCAGGCCATGAGTGAGACAGAACTGGTCCCAAGTGAAGCGGTTACGGTCATCCTGTCCACCCGCGGCATGGCGCGCGCAGCGAAGGGTCATGACGTGGACCCGCAGTCGCTGAGCTACAAATCCGGCGACGAATTCCTCGCGGCGGCCCAGGGCCGCAGCAACGAACAAGCCGTATTCGTCGATACGCAGGGGCGTGCCTACTCGTTGCTTATCCATTCCCTGCCGTCGGCACGTGGCCAGGGTGACCCGCTGACAGGCCGTTTCAAACCGGCAGATGGCGCCAGTTTTTGCGGAGTCATGGCCGGCAATCCGGAGCAGTGGTGGCTGGTTGCGAGCGACGCGGGTTATGGTTTCTTCGTGCAGTCAGGCGAACTGTATTCGCGTGCCAAGGCGGGTAAAGCCATGCTGCGGGTTCCGGAAGGCGGAACTGCAATGACGCCGGTAACCGTTCCCGGCGATGAATTCCCCGAAGAAACGCTGGTCGCAGCAGTTGGCTCGGCCGGACACCTGCTGGTATTCCCGTCTGAAGAATTGCCCGAAATGGCCCGCGGCAAAGGCATCAAGATACTTGGCGTACCGACGAAGAAATACAAGGCGGGTGAGGAACGCATGGTCGCGACCGCATTACTGCAACCGGATGAGAACCTCATCGTGCATTGCGGGTCGCGCAAGATGACAGTCAAGGCTGTGGAAATAGAGGATCGTTACCTCGGTGAGCGAGGCCGGCGCGGCAGTCTGTTGCCGCGGAACTATCGCAAGGTCGACAGGCTGGAAACCGAAATCAAAGAACTTGACTAGCCCGGCCATCGTACCCGTTCGTCCCGCTCTTGCTGATGCCTCGTCCGCACGGTCGTCCTGCCCGCAGGAGCGCCTATAGCATTCATAGCGTTCGTGCTGACTGCTTGTGGGAGCGGCTTTAGCCGCGAAGCAGCCTGGTTTGGATTACACGTATGTAACTTCGCGTCGCTACGCGACTAAAAAATTTGCATGGCCGAATGCATGCATATTCGGTTCGCGCCTAAAGGCGCTCCCACAGTAGGATTAGCCAGCCGCGCTAGTTCTTGTCGTTCACGTGGTTGGCAAACGCTTCCTCAACTTCCTCAGCTTCGAGAATCTGGCTGGCCGTCATCTCGTCTTCGTAGTCCTGGGACAGCAACCCAAGTGCCTGGGTCAGTGTCTCGGACATCTTGTCGTTGAGGGTTCCGTGGTCGGCTTCTTCCGATAGTGATTGCAGGTTGCTCATCGTCTCTTCCTCGGAAACACTCGGCAGGTCCGGGAGTTCCTCCGTCGGTGCTTCCTCATCAACCGGGTCATCGTCGGTAGCGTCGAGCTGACCGAAGAGCTTGCGCATAGTCCCGGTACCATCCAATTCGCTGTTGACCCTGGTTGCAGCGTCGTCTTCGCTGAACTCAGGTGCATTCAGAAGTTCGGTGTTATCGTGTGAAGTCGGCGCTGTATCCGCCTTTTCGCGCAGGCTTAAGCGGGGGGAATCGCCGATTGTCGGCAGGTCCGCAGTCCGCTGCACATGGTCTTCTTCCGTATCGTCCGTCGCTGCACCCGTACTCAGGTCGAAATCGACCGCGGTGCTCTGGTCTGCCGCGCTGGATTCGCTAACGCCGACACCTCCGGCGGGTGCTACGGTTTCACCCACCGGTATGGGTTCGGGCTCAACTTCAGGTTCAGGCGTTGCTGTCGAATCCGCTTCCGGCTCTGCGGCTACCGGGACGCTTTCCGGCAACTCTGCCGCCGGCGTGGTCGCCGCGCCGTCATAGTCTTCGACCGGTGCGGGCACGGCATCAAATATACGCGTAGGTTTGGATTCGCGGCCCAGGAAACGGCGACCTGCCACGAACAGGGCTGCCAACAGCAGACCGGCAAGGGCGCCGAACGAGAGCACTTTGAAAACCGACTGGCCACTTTCTTCCGGCTCGGTCGCGGCGAGTTCGGACGGTTCCCCAGCCACTGGCGCCACAGCAGTTTCGACAGTTGCTTCCGGAGCAGTAAACGGGCTCGGAGCGACTTCGGCAGCATCCAGGCTAGCCGAGTATTCGCTTGTAACCGTCGGTGGCAGATCCGTAGCTTCGACGGACATCGGTGTCTCGGTTACGAACTCGCTTACCGGCGCCGATTCTTCCGGCGCGGGCAATGACAGTTCTGAAGTCTGCACAACGACATCTGCTTCGCGGCGGACCGGCTCGGGTCTCGCAATCAGTCCGGGTGCGGGTGTCTCCGGCGCAAGCGGTTGTGCTGCGATCGGTTGTGCGCCGGCAGCTACGGTTTCAGGCACAGCCGGGTCGGCGGTTACGCTGTACTTACCTGGCCGGGCTTCGGCCAGCATCGCTTCGCCCGGTATCTTCAGGACAGCGCCGAGCTTGATGAAATCGGGGTTGCCGCGGACGAAAGCATGGGGGTTAAGGTCGAATATCTGTTGTGCTACATCCCAGGTGCTACCGACGGGGCGGCCGGAAACTTTCTCGGCAATAGCCGACAGCGAGTCGCCCGAGCGCACCCGGTAAGATTCGCCTGCAGCTACCGGGCCGGAACTCGGGGCAAGCGCAGCGCTCGATTCGGCAGGCTGCGGTTGTGTTGCTGTAGCCGGCCTCGCAACGGGCGCAGCAACAGGTGTGGCAACCTTTGCCGGAGCCGCGGGCCGGGCAGCGACCGGTTCGGGGGCAGGCGCAAGCTGCCTGGCCGGGTTCGTTACCGGCAGGTTAAGCATGACGATGTAGTTGCGGGTAAATGCAATCGTCCCGGGGCAATCAACCTTGAGACGTATCTCGTACATCGGCTCGTACATCGGTTGAACGGAACTGATCTCGAGTGGGTATTCACCAGGGCGCGATGTTGACGGCACCCTGACGCGTAATTTGTCAGCGTTCTTAATCTCGCTGCCTGGCGACATCGAACTTACGCAATTAGGTGCGAGACTTTCACCCTTGCCGATGCGTGCCGTGGCCGATCCGCTGAACGGCTGACCGATGGCCGACTGTACCTTGAGATCACCGAGCGACAGAGCGCCTGCCGGGTCCGCCTGCAGCATTGCGACGGCCATACCGGCGACCAGAATTCCACGGTTGATCGTTACCCGTGAAGCAGAAAGTACGTTTAAGCTCGAGTGCGGTTTTTACCGCAGTGCCAGGGCAATATCCCTGGTTAGCATGGCCCGCTTGTTTTGCCTGGACATCCCTTTACTCCTCACGCAGCGCATCTGAGGCTCTCTTACGCATATCGGCGTATAAAGCCACTTTTTTGCGTTGCTTTAAACGAAAAGTGTCTCGTTTTATATGTGCCATTAGGGGGTTACTGTTAACTGAGCCTGTAAGTGTGAACTGCGTCACATTTAGTGGGTCATTCCTCGAGGGCCAGCGCGAGCGTCGTCTGTGTCGAGTTATTGACGTCTTCGAGCACTATTTCGCTGCTCTGGACGTAGTTGCCCTGTATATGGGCGACGCCAAGTTGCCAGAGTACCGCCATGGTATTGGCGTCCTGCACACGTTCGGCAATCGTCTGGATGCCCTTGTCGGCAGCATGGCGACAAAGCTCCTTGATCTTGTTCTGGATGTTCGGGTTTTTGTGCAGGCCCTGCATCAGGCTAGCGTCTATCTTGAGGTAGTCCATCGGTATCAGGTCGATTACACGACTTGATTCGTCATTCTGGCCAAAATGGTCAACAGCGAATCTGAAGCCCAGTTTGCGCAACTTCTCCGACAGACTTTGGGTCTGACGCAGGTGCTTGTTGACGACTTCCTCGGCAATTTCGAAGCAGACCTTTGTCGGCGGTATTTTGGCCTCGGCAGCCTGTGATTGCAGCCATTCGGCCAGCGTCTCATCGAGCAATGAGTCCCTGGAAAGGCGGATGAAAACCAGTTTGGCGTTGTTGGCAGCACAGAAAGAGATCGATGCGCCGATGATCCAGCGGTCGATGTTCTTGACCAGCCCGGTACGCTCGGCAACCGGCATGAATTCGCTGGGCAGCACCGTGTTGCCGTCTTCGTCGAGCATTCGCACCAGGGTGTCGAAGGCGCCTTCGATATCCACGTTCAGGCTTGCAATCGGTTGATGTTCCAGGCGCAGCCGGTTTTCCATGAGCGCCCCGCGTATGCGTGGTACCCAGACAGAATCATCCTGGCGGATTTTCTTCGCCTCACCGCTCGACTCGCACAGTTCAATCCGGTTGCCGCCCTCGGCTCTTGCGGTTGAGCACGCAAGTTCGGAATCTGCGACCAGGTTAATTACCGGTTTCTTATCAGAATCGACCTCGCACAGGCCGATAGAGCAGGTGATAACGGTTGAGCGTTCCGAGTATTCGAACACGGTTTCCAACATCAAGTTTAAAAACTGTTTGGCCCATGCTTCTACGTCAGCCATGGTTCCGCGTTCCAGCATGACGGTGAACATCGTGCCGCCGAAACGGCCGCAGATATCGCCTGGCTGGGTAAGCTCTTTGAGTAGCTGAGCAAGCTGGGAGAGTGCCGCCTCGGTACCCATGAGCCCTATATCCCGGTGGGCACGTGAAAATTTGTCAGGCCGTATATAGGCGAGCGCGCGGACTCCGCCCTGGGGCGGCTCGGTTAGCCGCTCGGTTACGGTATTCAGAAAATGCTGGCGATTGAGAAAGCCGGTTACCTGATCCCGTTGTATAGCCAGTTCTACGAGTTTTTCAGGGCTGCTCGATTCGTTATTGAGTTCAGGCGCTACAAGCATGCGTACGGCCGGTGCGCCCTCGTGCTCCACACTTTCGAGACTAAACGCAACGGGAAATTCCTCACCTCCGGGCCGTAGTCCGCAAATGTCCAGTGTTGAGTCCTGCCATTTGCCCCGCTGACACGCGACCAGGGCGCCTTTTAGCGCCGTCCGATCAGACTCGCGGCACATGTCCATGACCGTATGGCCAATCAGGTTCTCGCCGTCCGGCTGCTCGAACAGCTCCAGCCAGGCCGGGTTGGCATTTACAATGATGCCCTCCTGGATATCCGCAATTGCCTCGACCGATACCTGCTTCAGGGAGTTCAGCTCCTGCTTGTACTGGTTCGCAGAGCCCATGACGCGCTCGAGTGCATTCTCGAGCCAGTAGGAATGCAGTTCGCGGCTGGTGACTGCCAGGAAACGGTCCGTGTTGGCCAGTGTTACGATGTCACGCGCGCCGGTTTCCATGGCTTTGGCGATCACGTCCTCGGCAATCGCATCGCATACCAGAATAACGGGCACATGTGGGCCGCAGGTATTGCGGACCTGGCATATGTGCTTGAGGTTGTCGTGGTTGCCCGTATCGAAAGGAAGAATAAGATCGGGGGTGTTGTTAGCTATTGCAGACTCCAGGTCATCCTGGGGGCCTACCTTGATGCAATGGGCGGCATGCCCCGCGTCACGGAGTGCCGTATTGACGGCAGCTACGTGATCATCATCCGGGGTAACTACGAGCACAGAAATACTGGTCGAGTCGCTCACACAACACCTTCTTTCGTCATAATTTTGGTGGCCCACGCCGACTAAAAACATCGGCAAGGCCAGTAATTTAGCGGGCTGCGGGGAATCCGAGTGTGACCTGAGTCGGAAAATGTGAACTCGGTTCGATTATGTAAGACGGGCTGTTTTCCGGGTCCCGGACACGCGCCGGGGGGGCCTGCGGAGGTCCGGGCAGACGTTACGCAAGCAGTGTCTCGCTTTCCGGTATTAGCCGGTATGATAGGCGCCCGTTCCGGGGCGGATAAGGTCCTGCGTTGCGCTGTTCGCGTACCCGAATAATGACGAGAGTGAATAATGGCTTCATACAGCACCAACGAGTTTCGATCCGGCCTCAAGCTGCTCATTGACGGCGACCCGTGCGCGATTATCGAGAACGAATTCGTTAAGCCCGGTAAAGGGCAGGCATTCAACCGGGTCAAGATACGTAACCTGAAGACCGGGCGTGTCGTTGACCGTACTTACAAGTCCGGTGAGTCGGTGGAAGCAGCGGACGTAGTTGAGTATGAAATGCAGTACCTGTACAGCGACGGGGAGTACTGGCATTTCATGGACCCGCAAAGTTACGAACAGTACGCGGCGGGTGACGCTGCCGTTGCGGATGCGAGTAAATGGCTCAAGGAAGAAGATGTGTGCAACGTAACGCTGTGGAACGGCGATCCGCTGCTCGTCGAGCCACCGAATTTTGTCGAGCTTAAGATTGTTGAGACCGATCCCGGGCTGAAAGGTGATACCGCGCAGGGCGGCATCAAGCCCGCGAAACTCGAAACGGGTGCAACGGTGCGGGTGCCTCTATTTATAGAAGAGGGCGAGGTGATCAAGGTAAATACCCGCACCGGCGAATACGTTTCCCGCGTGAAAGACTAAGAGGGTGTCTGGCGTCCCGGAATAAAGCTCATAACTGCGGCAAGCGATTCCTGGCCGCTGGTTACCATGAGCAGGCGGTCCAGGCCGACGGCGACGCCCGAACAGTCGGGTAGACCCGCTTCGAGCGCATCCAGCAGTAGATTATCCGGTTGCATATCCGGCCGTCCGCGTGCCCGGCGAAGCTCGCGGTCCAATGCAAACCTTTGCGCCTGTTCGGCCGCATTCCCGAGTTCATGAAAACCGTTGGCGAGTTCCACCCCGTTAAGAAAAACTTCGAAGCGCAGGGCCGTTGCCGGGTCATCCGGATTAATGCGCGCGAGCATAGCCTGTTCGGCCGGGTAGCCGTCCACGACAACCAGCAAATCTTTAGGCAAACCGGGGCAAACGAGATGCGTGGCTAACAGATCCAGCCAGGCCTGGCGATCGTCTCCCAGGCTGGCCACAAGCTCGTCGTTCAAAATATCGCCGAGATGTTGTCGTGCTGCCGAGCGCAATTCATCCAGTTCGGCTTTCAGGGGATTGACCGAGCAGTTCTGCACGAACGCATCCGTATAGCTAATCCGCAGGTTTTGGCTGACAGGATTGCTGCCGTGCTCGCTGAGTTCGCAGAGCAACTCACAAGTTTCGTCAGTTATAGCCCCAAGGCCAAAACCGCATCGGTACCACTCGATCATCGTAAATTCGGGTTGATGCCGGTCGCCGCATTCGCCATCGCGGAATACTTTGCCGATCTGAAAAATATCCGGGCTGCCTGCGGCGAGCAGCCGTTTCATGTGATATTCGGGCGAGGTACGCAGGAACAGCGGGGAGTCTGAAACCACTGTTGCAGCGCTTATGCTGTCGATGTTCGGATCCGTAACCCCGGTTTCGCAGAGTACCGGCGTTTCCACCTCGGTAACGCCGCGCATCGCGAAAAAGTTCCTTGCCGTCGCGAGCGCCGTCGCCCGTTGCCGGACGCTGTCCCAGTCAGCGGAGGGTCGCCACTTTTCCGTCACGGTTGCGTCTTGACCTTAAGCGCACCGATGCGCTGTCTGGCCTGGACGCACGTGCCCGCAGCGGCCGCCTCGAGCCACTCGATACCGGCATCTGGTGCAATAAACACCACAGTCGAGCCCAGGTTAAAATGACCCACGTAGTCGCCACGGGCGAAATGCAATGCGTCGCCGGTACTGAAATCCATGTGCATGACCTGGCCGTCGGCAGGCGGGGTGATTTCGCCGGCCCATGCCGTCGAAATACTCGCGACATTCATTGCCCCGACCAGTACCAGGGCAAAGGGCCCGTTGTCGCCACGAAACTTATACACCAGCCGTTCGTTCAGTGCATACAGATTTTTTATCGCTGCCGTCGTGCGCACGTTCACCGAGTAGAGCAGGCCGGGAATAAATATTGTTTTCTCCAGGATCCCGTCCATGGGCAAATGGACGCGATGGTAGTTATGTGGCGCGAGGTAGATTGTTGCGAAGGCACTGTTGGCCAGTGTGCCGGCCAGTTCTGCGTCACCGAGCAAGTCGGCTGCCCGGTATTCGACTCCCTTGGCTTGCAAGAGCTGACCCGCGCGTACGTAACCCGATTGTGCGACCATGCCGTCGGCAGGGCTCAGCAACGAGTCAGGCCGGGGGTCAGCCGGCCGCGCTTCCGGTTTGAGTTCGCGGGTAAAAAAATCATTGAAGGTGGCGTAGCCTTTAGGGACCTCGGCTGCTGCTTCCAGCTGGTTTACGCAATATAACCACGCGAAGCCGCGTATCAGCAGGTTCTTAAACCAGCGCACCCTGCTGCGGCTGAGCCGGTAGACGCACTTGCCCATGGCCCGCGCCGGCAGCCATGTCTGGAAACGTATAAGCAGGCTATCTGTCAGGGACATGGGCATCGAATCAGGCAGGAAGACACGGGATCGGGCAGGGCGCGGCGCGTTATTTTACACTTCCGCAACAATAACGACTTATGGTTTTGGAAAATCAATCGATCCCAAGCGTCGGTGACCTGCTCGTGGAAGTCGAGCAGCGTTTCGCAGGCGCGGAGCTTTTTTTCGGGCATGGTACGGACAATGCGCGTGATGAAGCGGCGGCACTGGTGTTTCACGTGCTGGGCCTTGAGCATGGCGGCGCGCCGGGAAATTATGCTGAGCCGGTCAGCGAGGAGCAGCGCCTCGAAGTGCTGGGGTTGGCGGCCAGGCGTGTACAGGAGCGCAAGCCGCTGCCTTACCTGCTCGGCGAGGCCTGGTTTGCCGGCCTGAACTTCATGATCGACGAGCGGGTGCTGATCCCGCGTTCGCCCATTGCCGAACTGATTGCAACCCGCTTTGAACCCTGGCTGGATGCAGGCCGGATACGCTCCATACTCGAGGTAGGTACCGGCAGTGCATGTTTAGCTATCGCCTGCGCAAGTGCTTTTCCCGGGGCAAAGGTCGTGGCGACCGATATTTCGGCCGATGCACTTGCGGTCGCCCGTATAAATGTTGCGAAACACGATGTTGCCGGCCGGGTGCAACTGGTGGAGGCCGATCACCTGGACGGCATACGGGGCACCTACGATCTCATAATTGCCAATCCCCCTTACGTACCTCGGGATGAAATGGCCGCGCTGGCGGCCGAGTACCGCCATGAACCGGCACTGGGCCTCGTAAGCGGTGCGGACGGTCTGGATTCGGCGCGGCGAATCCTGCAAGATGCCCCCGGTTTACTCAATGCCGATGGTTTACTGGTGCTTGAGGTCGGTGCGCAGTGGCAGGCGATTGAGGAGGCATTCCCCGATTTGGCCTTCACCTGGCCCGAGTTCGAGCACGGTGGTATCGGCGTTGCAGTGGTGCAAGCGGCTGATTTGTTCAGTCGGGCATGATTTTGACGAAATGCTGTGAGCAGCAGAAATGGCAGGTAACTCGATCGGCAAACTGTTTTGCGTGACCACCTACGGTGAAAGTCACGGGCCGGCTATTGGCGCCGTCGTCGATGGCTGCCCGCCGGGTATGCCGCTGAGCGAGGCCGATATACAGCCGGACCTGGACCGGCGGCGGCCCGGTAAATCCCGCCATCACAGCCCACGGAACGAGCCCGACCAGATCAGGATACTGTCGGGTGTGTTCGAGGGCATCACCACCGGTACCCCCATCGGGCTGGCGATCGATAACGTCGACCAGAAGTCGAAAGACTACAGCGACATCAAGGACAAGTTCCGGCCGGGGCACGCCGACTACACCTATTATCAGAAGTACGGCATTCGTGATTACCGGGGCGGCGGGCGTTCGTCTGCGCGTGAGACGGCGATGCGTGTTGCTGCAGGCGCCATTGCCCGCAAGTACCTGCGCGAGAGCGCAGGCATCGAGATCAACGGTTATGTGGCCCAGCTGGGCCCGATTCACCTCGAGGCCAAAGACCTCAGCGTCGTGAACGACAACCCGTTCTTCTGCGCGGACCCGGAGCGGCTGCCGGAACTCGAAGAGTATATGGACGGGCTTCGCAAGGAAGGCAACTCCATCGGTGCACGGATTAATGTCTGTGCCACCGGCGTGCCCGTCGGTCTGGGTGAGCCGGTGTTCGACAAGCTGGAAGCGGACATCGCACACGGACTGATGAGCATCAATGCCGTGAAGGGCGTTGAGTTCGGCGACGGTTTCGCGGTTATCGAGCAGAAGGGCAGCGAGCACCGGGATGAGATGACGCCCGAGGGTTTTCGCAGCAACTCCGCCGGCGGGACGCTGGGCGGGATTTCGTCGGGGCAGGATATTCTGGCCAGCATCGCGCTCAAGCCAACCTCCAGTATTAGTATCGGAGGCGACACGGTGGACAAACAAGGCAAGGCGGCCGATATCGCCACCAAGGGGCGGCACGACCCATGCGTGGGGTTGCGCGCCACACCGATTGCCGAAGCCATGCTGGCGATTGTGCTCCTGGATCACTACCTGCGTAACCGCGGACAAAATGCCGATGTATTAGTTGAGATTCCATAAATAAGTATTTGATAAGTAATATAAATAGTTGATATACCGATAAGCTCTGCGAGTGCAGTCCGGCGGCAACCGGGCAAGCCGCCCGCCGGGCTCGCGAAAAACAGGCTGCTTGCGACCTCTGTATTTGTAATCGCCGCATAAATCCCTATATTTGCCTGCCTTCGCGGTGTCAGGCTTCGCCCGGCATTGGCGAACAGCAGGATGCATTGAACATGAAAGATGAACTGAACATAGCTGTCGTAGGCGCAACCGGGATGGTCGGTGAGGCCATGCTGGACATACTTGCCGAGCGGAACTTCCCGGTCGGGCGTTTGCACGCACTCGCTTCCGAGCGTTCGGTGGGCAAGTCAGTGCGGTTCGGGAGCCAGGAGATAGCCTGCGAAGTTCTGGACCAGCATGATTTTTCAGATACTGGTATCGCGCTTTTTTCGGCAGGCGCTTCGGTGTCGGCTGGACATGCGCCGCGAGCCGCGGAAGCCGGTTGTTTCGTGGTTGACAATACTTCCCATTTCCGCCGGCAGGACGATATTCCGCTCGTGGTTCCCGAGGTCAATGCCCACGCGATTGCGGCGGGGGTGGACGGCAGAATTATTGCCAACCCGAACTGCTCAACCATCCAAATGGTTGTGGCGCTGAAGCCCATATACGATGCGGTCGGTATTGAGCGTATTAACGTAGCGACTTACCAGGCGGTATCGGGGGCCGGCAGGAGTGCAGTCGAAACCCTGGCCAACCAGACCGTCGAGTTGCTGAATGGCCGGCCGCTGGATCTGAAGGACGGTAATAAACAGATTGCTTTCAATGCGATACCGCACATTGATACCTTTCAGGATAACGGTTACACACGGGAAGAGATGAAAATGGTCTGGGAGACCCGGAAAATATTCGGTGACGAAGAAATCCGCGTAAACCCCACTGCGGTAAGGATTCCCGCTTTCATCGGTCATTCCGAAGCCGTGCACATCGAAACCCGCGAGCCGATCACCGCCGACAGGGTCCGCGAACTGCTGGGCGCCGCAGAGGGCGTGCAGGTGCTGGATGAGGCACAAATAGGCGGTTATCCGACAGCCGTCACAGAAGCGTCGGGCACTGATCCGGTATATGTAGGACGGATTCGCGAGGATATATCTCACGATCGGGGCATCAGCATGTGGGTAGTCGCTGATAACCTGCGGAAAGGTGCAGCCTTAAACAGTGTCCAGATCGCCGAAATATTGGTGCGCGAATACTTATAGGCTATAGTTAGGCCGTTGTTGTGCGGTATTTAACTTAAGTCTCCTGTGTGTATTTCGCGGAGTGCACTGATGATCGCCTGTGTAAAACACAAGTCCGGGGATTTGTGATGAGTCTGTTAAAGGCAGCGGCCTGTAGGCTGTGGATAGTTTTAATTCCGTTCGCAGCGAACGCTCTCGGGCTGGGAGACATACAGCTCGATTCAGCGCTTAACCAACCCTTCCGCGCGGAGATACCGCTAGAATCTGTTGATGCGTCCGAACTTACGGACCTGCAGGTTACGCTGGCCGACCGTGCAACCTTTGATCGTTATGGCCTGGGCCGGCCCGAATTCCTGCAGGATTTTCAGTTCAGCGTCAAAACCGATGCGAACGGGCGTTCTTTTATAGAACTGACTTCGCCGGGTCCCGTCGCGGAACCGTTTGTTTCGATATTGCTGGACGTTAAGTGGGCATCCGGTCGCTTGCTGCGTGAATACACCGTTCTGCTCGATCCGCCGCTGTTCGAGCAGCAGCCTGTGCAACAGGCCGTTACCCCGGCGGAAACCGCACCCGTACCCGCACCCACGGATTCTGCCGGCGATGTCGATCGTCCCGCACCGGTGCAGGGTGAAACTTTAGAACCGACGGGTTTATTCCAGGAGCCCGAACCCGCTGCGGTATCGCAGGCAGCCGCGCCGCAAGCACAACCCGAACCCACAGCTGCGCCGGGACCCGAGCCCGCACCCCCACAACCCGCGGTATCGGCAGGACTGCAAACATCGGATTACCTGACACAACGGGGCGACACGTTATGGCGAATTGCAGAACGCTCCAGGGCAAATACCGGGCTCAGCAACAACCAGATGATGCTTGCCCTGTACCAGTCAAATCCCGAAGCATTCCTCGGCAACATCAACCAGCTTAAAGCCGGCGCAATACTCAGGATTCCGGAAGCGGCGGAGGCGTCTGCCGTGAGTCCGTCGCAGGCGACTGCCGAAGTACGGGAGCAATATGCAGCCTGGAACGAACGGGTCGCCCAGGCTGACGAGACACGGCTGGAATTGGTCGCACCCGGCGATGACATAGTGGCGGGAGACGAAACCACTTCTGCGGCTGCGATCGACAGCGAACTCGTTGCGCGCGCTGCACAAACCGACGAGTTGCAAAGCCGCGTCGGCGAACTTGAGTCAGCTCTGGACGAGAGCCAGCGCTTGTTGCAGGTGCGCGACGCCGAGTTACAAGCCCTGCAACAACGCATTGCCGAACTTGAACAGGAACCAACGGGAGTTATCCCGGAAGAAGCGGCGCCTGCTGAAGAAGTTGCAGACGGCCTCGCTGAAGACGAGTCGCTGGCTCCTGAAGATATTTTTGCAGACGAACAGGCTGCCGATGAAGAACCGGTTGTAGCACCGGAGCCCGAAGCGGATGAACTGCTGACCGAGCCGGAGGATACAACTACCGTCGTTACCCTGCCGGACGAGGAACCGTCTTTCCTCGCCGGACTCTTAACAAACATCTGGTTGTGGGTAGGTGCAGCGATTGTTCTGTTGCTTGGCTTGTTCATCGCCAAGCGCCGCAGGGAAGTAGAAGCCGGCGCTGATTGGGATTCGCAGCTGGACGATGATTTTGCTGCGGAAGGCGGCGAGGATGCCACTGCCAAGTCGTTTGCTGATTTACCGTCGCTTGACGATTCGATCCTCGTTGAGGAAGGCACGGAAAGTATTTTCTCCGGCGAGGTTGCAGAAGAAGCAGATGAAGTCCCGACCGTCTCGGAACCGGAATTCGAAGGAGAAGAGCAGCCGTTCGGGGAAGTCGCAGAAGAGGACGCCGAAGATACTGTCGCGGAAGAAGTTGTCGAAGAGTACGGCGATGACGAAACCGAAGACGAAGATATTGATATTGCTTTCGACACCATCAGGGCTGATGTCGATGAGTTAGCCGAACCGACGAGCTTGCTCGACGAGGATGATACGGCGGCAGAATCAGCCGATGTAGAAATCGAAACGCCGCTCGAGAAGACGATCAGTACCGGCGCGCCACTGAACCTCGACCAGGCCGACCCGATTGCGGAAGCTGAGTTCCACATGGCCTACGGTCTTTACGATCAGGCTGCGGACCTGCTAAGCCGTGTACTCGAAGACGAACCGGAAAATCGCTCCTATCGCGTCAAGCTGATCGAAGTGTTCTTCGTATGGGAGAACAAGGAAGGCTTCCTGGAGCAGGCTACATTACTGAAAGAGTCGGTTACTGATGACGCGGATGCGGACTGGAGCAAGGTCCTGATCCTCGGCAAGCAGTTATGTCCTGATGAAGAGATATTCGCAGGCGGTTCAGTGGCTGCACCGACGGCCGATTCCATGGACCTCGAACTGACCGATGCCGGCGAAACAGAAATCGATTTCACGCTGGGCGGTACCGAAGTCCCGGCGCTGGACATGGACCTGCCCGACTCGGAGGACGGGCCGGACATCGATTTCGACCTCGGCGAGGATGTATTCGACGATGCCGATGAGGAAACTGCCGACAGCCTGACCCTGGACCTCGGTGCCGACGAAGAGGCGGACACCGTTGAGTCGACCATGGAGTCGCCCACCGTTGACCTTTACGGGGGCGACGCGCCGACCGTGGAAACGGATATGGGGGCATCCACAATGGAGACTCCCACGGTTGAGCTTCCCGGACCCGATGACGAAGATTCCGCATCGACGATGGAAACGCCCACTATTGAAAGCGCGATGAACGAAGGCACGGTGGAGACACCGACGTTGGAAACGGCTGGCCCCGAAAGCGAAACTTCCGAGATGCCGGCGCTCGATGTTGCTGCATTTGAGGAGGGTGAGGATGATGCGGGCGATGACAGTCCTGCGGATCCGACGAGCCTTGATGTAGACCTCAGCGGCCTTTCCGAATTCGATGATGCCGACGAAAGCCCGACTTCGCTGGATAACGTCGAGGATGTCGAAGACCTGGGCGACGATGAAGCCGCCCAGCTTGCCAGCCCGGACGATGCCGAGACACTGATGGCCGGCTTCGATGACGATGCGACCGTGTTGGCCAGCCCCGACGATATTCCCGCGGATATCGACGGGCCCATGGAGGCCGGCGATACCGATATCGCAATCGAGCAGGATGTCGCAGCCAACGATACGGTCGAGCAGCCCCAACTGGAAGACCCGAGCGGCGATACCGCGGAGCAGCCTGCCATAGCCGCAGACGCTGATGCAATCGAAGCCGAAGAAGGTCTTTCCGGGTCCGATGAAGCCACCATGACCGAGGTCGGTACCAAGCTCGACCTGGCACGGGCGTATATCGATATAGGCGACCCCGAGGGTGCGCGCAGCATCCTTAACGAAGTGCTGGACGAAGGCGGCGACTCACAGCAGCAGGAAGCCCGGCAGTTACTCGAAGAGCTTAGTGACTGAGTGGGGCGGTTCTTAAGCCACTGCAACAGCGTCTCGCAATAGGAATCGAATACGACGGCACAGCCTATAACGGCTGGCAGTCGCAACCGCACGCGCCGAGTATCCAGGACACACTTAACGAAGCCTTGTGCATAGTCGCGGACGAACCCGTCGAATGCACCGGGGCGGGGCGCACCGACAGCGGTGTGCATGCCACCGGCCAGGTTGCACATTTCGACACCCGGGCAACCCGCAACAACCGGTCCTGGTTGCTGGGGCTCAACAGTAACCTGCCGGACGATATCAGCGTGCTCTGGGTACAGAATGTCGGTGAGGATTTTCATGCCCGTTTCTCAGCAATCTCACGGTCGTATCGCTACGTAATCCTTAACCGGGAAGTACGTTCCGCTCTGCAACGAAACCGGGTGTGGTGGTATCGCCATAAACTCGACCTCAACGCCATGCAGGCCGGGTCGGAACTGTTGGCCGGCCAACACGATTTCGCATCATTCCGCGCCGCAAGCTGCCAGTCCAAAAGTCCCGTGCGCACCATCACGGAGCTGCGTGTGACCCGGGTTGACGAACACATCCACATCGACTGCGCTGCCGATGCGTTCCTGCACCACATGGTTCGTAACATCGTCGGGTCGCTCGTACGGGTCGGGCAGGGCGACGAGCCGGTCGCCTGGATACAGGAAATTCTGGAGGCCCGTGACCGCAAGCATATGGGCCTGACTGCGCCTGCGGCGGGCCTGACCCTGACGGCGGTCGATTATCCGGCCGAACTTTTATCTCGCTAGGCCGGCCCGGCACCGTTCACAGGTGATACCTGCACGGCTCTCGTTTATCATGCAACGTTCATGAGCTGGTTCGAAAAAATTATTCCATCGCGGATAAAGACCGAGCAACGCAAGCGTTCCGTTCCCGAAGGTATCTGGCAAAAGTGTGGCGGCTGCGGAGCGCAGTTGTATCGCGCCGAGTTGGAACGGAACCTCATGGTGTGTCCCAAGTGTGAGCACCATATGCGCCTGAATGCACGCCAGCGCGTGGATATTTTCCTGGATCCCGGCTCGGGCCGTGAAATTGCCGAGATGCTGGGTCCGGACGATCCACTCAAGTTCCGTGACAGCAAGAAATACCGCGACCGGATTGTTCAGGCCCAGAAATCCACCGGCGAAAAAGATGCACTGATCGCGATGACAGGGATGCTGAAAGGCTTGCCCGTGGTTGTGTGTGCGTTCGAGTTTAGTTTTATGGGCGGATCCATGGGGTCTGTTGTCGGCGAAAAGTTTTGCCGGGCTGCCCGGTACAGCCTGGAAAACCGTATTCCGCTCATCAATTTTTCCGCCAGCGGCGGCGCGCGTATGCAGGAAGCGCTTTTCTCGCTCCTGCAGATGGCCAAGACCAGTGCCGTGCTTGTCGAACTGGCCGAGGCGGGTATCCCTTATGTTTCGATCATGACCGACCCCACTACCGGCGGCGTTTCGGCCAGCCTGGCCATGCTGGGCGATATAAACATTGCAGAACCGCGAGCGTTGATCGGCTTTGCCGGGCCGCGGGTGATACAGCAGACTGTGCGCGAGACCCTGCCGGAAGGTTTTCAGAGCAGCGAGTTCCTGCTCGATCACGGCGCACTGGATTTGATCGTCGATCGTCGCGAAATGCGTGACCAGGTTGCCGATCTCCTTGGCAAGCTGCAGAAGCTGCCGAAACCAGCAGCCTGAAGCAATATGGCCTTTTAATGGCACCAGGAAACCTGGCTGACTGGCTGGCGTGGCAGGAGACACTGAACCCTGCCGAAATCGACCTGGGCCTCGAACGCATGCACCACCTGGTCGACGTGCTGCAGATTGCACCGCCGCCGGGCGCCGTGTTCACCGTTGCGGGGACGAACGGCAAGGGTTCTTGCGCGGCTGCCATTGAATACTTGTTGCGGCGTGGTGGTCTTTGCACCGCGCTCTACACGTCCCCCCATCTTGTGCGCTACAACGAGCGGATTTGCATAGACGGCCGGCCTGCGACCGATACGGAAATCGTGCAGGCGTTCGAGCGTATCGAGACGGTGCGCGGCGACACGCCACTGACATTTTTTGAATACGGCACACTCGCGGCATTACTAATATTCTCAGCGCGTGAGTGCGACGCCTGGGTACTGGAAGTCGGCCTTGGCGGCCGTCTCGACGCCGTGAATGCAATCGACCCCGACTTCGCAGTCATAACCACGATCGGTTTGGACCACCAGGCCTGGCTCGGCGACAGCATCGCCGAGATTGCCGCCGAGAAAGCCGGCATCATGCGCGCGGGTCGTCCGTGTATCTATGGCGATGTGGTCGTACCGTACAGTGTGCTTGCCAAAGCAGATGAAACCGGCGCGCGGCTCCTGGCAAACGGAAAGGATTTCGACTGCATACTTGTGAACGAGGACTGGAGCTGGCGGGGGCAGTCTGTCGACCTGATGCAGCTGGAACTGCCGCCGGGTGCAGGCAGGGAGCAGCTTCGCAATCTGGGTGCCGCACTTGCGGCCGTCGAACAATACGACCCGCAGCTGCTCGAAGACGAGGCGGCGCTCACGGGACTGGCAACCAAGTCAGCGTTGCCCGGTCGCTTTCAAATTTTCGGGGATACACATCGCTGGATCCTTGACGTGGCCCACAACCCGCAGGCCGCCCATGCGCTGGCACGCAGACTCCGGGTAACCGGCAATGAACCGGTCACTGTCATCGTCGCCCTGCAGGCTGACAAAGATGTCCCGGGATTTGCGCACGAACTGGAACCCGTTGCGCAGCGCTGGATCACCTGCAGTACAGAAGGTTACCGCGGCTGCAGTTCGACTGAGCTGGCGAAGCTGCTGGCGGATGCGGTCGATGCGCCGGTTACGTCCGCCGCCAATGTCGGGGAGGCGATCGAGAGCGCCCGGGGGCAGACCGAGCCCGGAGGCAGGATACTGGTATGCGGCTCATTTATGTTGGTAGGGCCCGTGCTCGAGTTGCTTGGTCTATACTGACGGGGTACGAGAGGGTTATCCATGGATCGGGCCTTAATTGAGCGAATGGTAGGCGCAGGCGTACTGGTGCTGGTGCTCGTCTTGTTTGCGCCCGCGCTACTCGACGGTCGCAGGGATGACCCCGATCTTGCCGCCTTCGGTGAAGGAATGCGTACCGAGGTTATCGTGCTTAACGCGCCGCTCGACGCGGATCAGCCGGCCGGCGAGCCCGACGAACGTTCGACGGAGCTGCCCGCCATCCAGCCTAAAAGCAGCCCAGCGACCAAAGCTCCTGCGCCTGCAAAAGTTGCGCCAACCACGTCTGCACAACCCGCTGTCACGAAGCCCGAAGCCACTAAAACAAAGGCGCCGACAGGGTTTGCCGTTCAGCTCGGCAGTTTTTCCCAGCGCGCCAATGCCGAAAAATTTGCCCTGGGTGTCCGGGACGAAGGCTTCGAGGTTTTTATTACGCGGGCCGGCGCATCATCCGGTCCGGTTTACAGGGTGCATGCAGGGCCACGGTCAAGCCGGGCAGCGGCGGAGAACCTGGCCGGCATGCTGGCTGCTTCCGGGCGCAGCGTGATGGTTGTCGATCTGGGCGGGCAGGACAATTAGTTTCTTATACATGTTGGGGTACACCTCGCAATGGTAGCCATCGATTACGTTCTGATCGTTGTGCTCGGTCTCTCAACCGTCGTCAGTTTGTTCCGTGGCTTTTTCAAAGAGGCCCTGTCGCTGACCACCTGGGTTGTCGCACTCTGGGTCGCATGGAAGGTCGGGCCGCAGCTTGCCGGTAACCTGGAACCGTGGCTTTCGACGTCGGTCCTGCGGCTCTGGGTGGCGCGGGTGCTTATCGTTATCGGCGTGCTGATCGCCGGTGGCCTGCTCGGCTGGTTCCTGGGTATCGTGCTGGAGAGCACGGGCCTGAGCGGCACCGACCGGTCCATCGGGATGGTGTTCGGCTTTGCCCGTGGGGTGATACTGGCCGGGTTGCTCGTGATGATTCTGGAGTTGCTCGGTTTTAATGAAACCGGTTGGTGGTACGAGTCTAAACTGATACCGTATGCGGCGCCGGTGGCCGAGGTCATCCGGCACGCAGCTGAAGACGGGCTTGAGTTGCTTGAGGAAATAGAATCTTCCGAAGATTTCCCGGCGGAGACCGGGTTTGCGATATGAAAGGACGCTTCTAAGTGTGCGGCATAGTTGGCATCGTTAGTAACATAGCCGTCAATCAGGCGATCTATGATGCGCTGATCGTCCTGCAACACCGCGGCCAGGACGCTGCCGGCATCATGACCGATGATGACGGCAGTTTGTGCCAGCGCAAAGACAACGGCCTTGTGCAGGACGTATTTCAGCAGTCGCATATGCTTCAGCTTGCCGGGAACATGGGCATCGGCCATGTGCGTTACCCGACCGCCGGGTCTTCGGCATCGCTCGAAGCGCAGCCCTTTTACGTGAATTCACCTTACGGCATTTGTCTCGCGCATAACGGTAACCTTACCAACACGGAAGAACTCCAGGCGCTTTTGAAGAAACAGGACAAGCGCCACCTGAATACCGGTTCGGATACCGAGGCATTACTAAATGTATTTGCACACGAGCTGCAGCGGCAGGGCAACGGCACCTTGTTGCCGGAAGCCATATTCGGTGCGGTAAAAGGTGTGCATAAACGCTGTCAGGGCGGCTATGCCGTGATCGCGATGATAATGGGTCATGGAATCGTTGCGTTTCGCGACCCGCACGGCATCAGGCCAATTATTCTCGGCAAACGTGAAACCGGCGGCCAGGTCGAATATATCGTTGCGTCTGAGAGTGTAGCCCTCGATGCGCTCGGTTTCGAAATCGTCAGGGATGTCGCGCCGGGCGAAGCCATCTTTATAGAGAAGGACGGCACCCTGCACAGCCAGCGTTGCGGTGACCAGGAAGGCTATACACCGTGTATTTTTGAGTACGTTTATTTCGCCCGGCCGGATTCGATCATCGACCGGATCTCTGTATATAAATCCCGGATGCGCATGGGCGAAAGCCTGGCGGAAAAAATCGACCGTGAGCGTCCGGGCCACGATATAGATGTCGTTATCCCGATCCCCGACTCAAGCCGCACCAGCGCCCTGTCGGTTGCGCAGAGCCTGGGCATCAAATACAGAGAGGGGTTTATAAAGAACCGCTACATCGGCCGCACCTTTATCATGCCCGGCCAGGACCAGCGGCGGAAATCGGTCAAGCGCAAGCTCAATGCCATTGACCTGGAATTTCGTGACAAGGTTGTGCTGCTGGTCGACGATTCGATCGTGCGAGGCACGACTTCAAAGCAGATTATCGAAATGGCGCGCGAGGCGGGTGCGCGCAAAGTGTATTTTGCTTCGGCTTCACCCCCCGTGCGTTACCCGAACGTGTATGGCATCGATATGCCGGTGTCACGCGAACTGGTCGCGTTCAACCGGACCGAGGAAGAAGTCTCGGCTTATATAGGCGCTGACTGGCTGGTTTACCAGGACCTCGAGGACCTCATTCGTGCGGTCAGGTACGACAATGGCGATATCGAGCATTTCGATACCTCATGTTTCTCAGGCGAATACGTAACGGGCGACATAACCACAGATTATCTGCGGCGCATAGAAATAGGGCGCTCGGATGAAGCCAAGCAGGCGCGGGAGGCGGCACAACGTGCGAGCGACGGGGATGACAGCGAGGAACCAGGGCCGGCGGCAGGCGTCGGATAAGCGAAGCGCCACATGGGCATCAAGGTACTGGTCATCGAACCGAGTCAGGATTACCGCACACTCCTTGCGCATCACCTGACAACCCACTGGCCAGACGCACAAATCACCGAATACGACCCGGAGGATTTCGGCCGCTTGCAGGAGGGTTTTTCGGGCGCCGGCAATGATCTCGTGATACTTGCGCACCCGCTCGGCGAAGAGAGCGGCCTCGACTGGTTGCGCCAGTTCGTGAACGGCAACGGCTTTCCGCCCGTGGTCGTGCTCGGTTCTTCAGATGAGCGCGACATAGTAGCGGCCATCAAGGGCGGCGCCGCCGATTACATCTCCCGCGATAAGCTTTCCCACTCGTCACTGGTTGCAGTCATCGAATCGGTGCTGCAGCCGCCGGAGTCCGGCAACGACACCAGCCTGACCGGAGCCAGCGCCAGCGCCATCGACCTGGTCGGGCTGAAAGGCTACGAGGTTGAGAAGCGTATCTCGGGTGGCGAAGTTGCGTCCGTGTACCTGACCCATGAAACCGCTTCGGATCGTGACGTGGTACTTAAGGTGCTGAGGCAGGTGCCGGATTCGGGCGGCGAAGTCCATTTCCAGCGCTTCCTGCGCGAGTTCGAACTGATCGGCAAGATATCCCACCCAAATGTCGTGCGGATATACGACCTCGGTATCGCCGACGACCATGCCTACATCGCGATGGAATACTGCAGCCGCGGCAGTCTGAAACGGCGTATCAAGATAGGCATGTACGCTGAACGTGCGGAGGAGATCATGCGTTCCATCGCCGAGGCGCTGGGAGCGATTCACGATGTCGGTATCCTGCACCGCGACCTCAAACCGACCAACGTTTTGTTCCGCGACGACGAGAGTGTCGCACTGATCGATTTTGGCCTTGCCAAGCAGGCGCACCTGAAGGCTGAGTTAACCGGTACCGGTGAGATTTTCGGTACACCTTATTACATGAGTCCCGAACAGGGGCACGGCGAACCACTGGACAAGCGTTCCGATATTTACAGCCTCGGTGTTATTTTTTATGAAATGCTGACGGGCGAGAAACCGTACCAGGGGAATACGGCCATGGCGGTGATCCTGAAGCATGCCCGCGACCCCGTGCCCAGGCTGCCCGAGCACCTGGCGCAGTATCAGCCGGCCATCGACAAAATGATGGCCAAGCGCCCGGGGCACCGCTTTCAGTCCGTAGGCGAACTGCTGGAGTGGCGGCCAGCCGAAGTTTAACCGGTGCCGTAACCCAGGCTGGTCAGGTGCGGCCCCGTTTCGTCCCACCTTAAAACGCTGCCCTGTTCGTACCAGTCACCCAGCACGATGCGCGTGGCCTGCGCCCCGTCCAGGTCGAAATAGTGAATCGCAGGTCGATGGGTGTGTCCGTGCAACAGGGTGCGCACCTTGTATTCGTGCAGGGTGGATTCGACTGCGGACTGGTTTACGTCGGTTATTTCGGGCGGCTTCATCCCCGACCTGGTAGCGCTGAGGGACCGGATATATTTTATAAACCCGTGCCTGGCGCGCTCCGGCAGCCCGTTCAGGGTTTTTTCCACGGCGGGGTGCCGGATAATGTTTCTGTAACGCTGATAGCTAAGGTCGTCGGTACACAGAAGGTCACCGTGACTCAAGAGGACCGACGTACCGTACACCCAGGCAAGCGTAGGGTCGGGTAGCAGCGTTATACCCGTCGCTTTGCAGAATTCGCTACCGATCAGAAAGTCGCGGTTGCCGTGCATCAAAAAAACCGGGACACCCGCAGCTGTGAGACTCGCGAGCGCATCGATTACCTGCCGGTTCAGGGGGGTTGGATCCCCGTCTCCCAGCCAGACCCCGAACAGGTCGCCGAGTATGTAGACTGCACCTGCCGAGCGGGCGTCGGTTTGCAGGAAGCCCAGGAAGGCATCGGTTGCAGCCGGGCGCGATTCGTCCAGGTGCAGGTCGGATATAAAGAGTGTCGCCAAGGCGTTGAACCGATTAATCCACCACAGGTTCGTTGTTGGGGTTAAGCAGCGTTATCTTTTCGATAATGATGGCCTCGACCGGCACATCTTTGCTTAGTTCCGGAATCGGGCCCCGGCCGGTCGCGACATAGCCAATCTTGTCGATAACTTCCATGCCTTCAACTATCCGCCCGAATACCGTGTACCCCCAGCGCGTGGGCCGCGGGTCCAGCGAAAGGTTGTCCGCCAGGTTGATGTAAAACTGGGAATCCGCCGAGTGCGGTTCGCCGGTGCGGGCCATCGCTATAAAACCCCGACGGTTACTCAGGCCGTTGCCGGATTCGTTTGGAATGGATTTACGCGTGGGCTTCAGCTTGTAGTCGGTATCGTAGCCACCAGTCTGTGCCACGAAACCCGGGACAAGGCGGTGAAATACCGTTCCACTGTAGAAACCGCTGTCCACGTATTCCAAAAAGTTGCGCACGGTTAACGGCGCCTTGTTGCTGTAGAGCTCCACCTCGAAATCGCCGGAGTTGGTTTCAATCAGCAGGCGGGGATAGGTGGGCAGCGGATCCTGTGCAGGCAGGGGTCCGGCCACTAATGACAGCAACAGGGTTATAGGAAATAATTTTCGCATTATTGATTTCTCTGAGCGTTAACTTAAAGAGGTCTTCAGGTGACGTCGTGCTCCGCCGCCTCCAGGGTATTGTGCATCAGCATCGCTACCGTCATCGGGCCGACGCCGCCCGGTACCGGCGTAATCCACGCCGCGCGTTCTGCTGCCGCTGTAAATTCCATATCCCCTGCCAGTTTGCCATTGTCCAGCCGGTTGATGCCGACATCAAACACGATGGCGCCTTCTTTCACCCAGTCACCCGGGATCAGCCCCGGCTTGCCGACGGCAACAGCCAGTATTTCGGCCTGCCTGACGTGGTCTTCAAGGTTCTTCGTGAACTTGTGGCAGACGGTAACGGTCGCGCCCGCAAGCAGAAACTCCAGCGCGAGCGGCCGGCCGACGATGTTCGATGCGCCGACGATAACGGTGTTCATGCCCTTCGGGTCTACACCGATGTGCTCGAGTAATTTGATGATGCCGAAAGACGTGCACGGGCGCAGGACGGGGATGCGTTGGGCCAGCCGGCCGACCGTGAACGGATGAAAACCGTCCACGTCCTTGGCCGGGTTGATGCGCTCGATAATTTCATGTGCCTCTATGTGGCCGGGTAAGGGAAGTTGCACCAGTATTCCGTCCACGCTGTCGTCGGCGTTGAGTTTATCTATAAGTGTCAGCAATTCGTCCCGCGTTGTTTCGGCCGGCAGGTCGTGGTCCAGGGACAGGATGCCGGCATCAGAGCAGGCCTTGCGTTTATTCTCGACATAGATGGCTGAGGCAGGATCTGTTCCGACCTGTATAACTGCCAGCCCCGGCGCGCGTTGGCCGGTAGCAACGCGTGCGGCTATCCGTTGCCGGACCTGCTCGCGTATGTCATTGGCTACCGCCTTTCCGTCGATAAGCTTGGCTGGCATCTGGTTGCTATCCACCGTAAGTCGGGGCCGCAAACATACCAGAGCGCCGGATGCTTCTAAAGCCCGGAATCGTTCCCGGTAGCGTGTTCCAGTCCGTTGACCTGCCTGAAAGCGACCCGTATTATGCCGCGCCGGCTGGTGGCGCTGCCTGTATAATGCGCGCACGTTGCGGAGGTCGGGTGAAGTGATGTCGGGGCATAGCGCAGCCTGGTAGCGCATCTGCTTTGGGAGCAGAGGGTCGGGGGTTCGAATCCCTCTGCCCCGACCAAACCACTGGGCGCTAACGCGCCCAGTGGTTTGGTCGCCCCGCGGGTTGTTAGGCTCGCTCTGTACCTTCGGTCCAATCGCTCGCCGAGTAGAGCATGTGGGGGGTAGAATTGGTCCGGTTACTTGCGCCCGTAGCTCAACCGGATAGAGCACCAGCCTTCTAAGCTGGGGGTTGCAGGTTCGAGTCCTGCCGGGCGCGCCATTTGGCGTTTGTAGGAGCGGCTTTAGCCGCGAAATATTAGTTATGGTGGGTGTAGCTCAGTTGGTAGAGCCCTGGATTGTGATTCCAGTCGTCGCGGGTTCGAGTCCCGTCTCCCACCCCAATTATCTTTATATATAAGAACAATTAGTCTTGCCGGTTTTTCAGCCGGGTGTTCCAACAAAGGGCCGTTAGCTCAGTTGGTAGAGCAGGTGGCTCTTAACCACTTGGTCATAGGTTCGAGTCCTATACGGCCCACCAAAAATCAGCCCCCTTTAGGGGGCTTTATTTTGGGTGGGCCGCCGGCAGTTGTTAACGGCTCACTTCGAGCTTACGTCCGTCACTCGCCGAGTAAATTCCAAGCGATACCATTCA
>JASLMV010000022.1:0-27368 GCA_030746435.1 Gammaproteobacteria bacterium
AAAGCTGGTTCGGCGATTGCCTGATTGCGATAAGTGAACATGGCGTTTGCTGGCTGGACCTCTGTCCCGTAGGCAACGCTACTGAAAAACTACAGGCTGAATTTCCTATGGCGGAAATCCGGCAGGCCGACAAACAAGTACGACGGATGGGCAAACGCATTTTCGGCAACACCGGCGAAACTGCAGCTGTGCATTTGTCGGGTACAGATTTTCAGTTGCGGGTCTGGCAGGCACTGTTCAGGATTCCTGCCGGTGCCTGCATGAGTTACGCACAACTGGCGCACTGTATTGGCGCACCAAAAGCAGCGCGTGCGGTTGGCAGGGCAATCGGCGGGAATAAAATTGCGGTACTCGTGCCGTGCCATCGCGTAGTACCGACGAGTGGCAAGATTGGTGGTTTCCGCTGGGGCCCGGAACTGAAAGAGGCACTTTTGCTGCGCGAGCACACAGGCGTTCAGGAGCGTTTTCTGGGCGTTGGATAAACCCGGTTTCCTAACCGGAACTGCGTCACATTCCTGGCAGCTTGTTGACCCCTTGCTTGCCGAATATGGTCCGTCTATCTCATATCCTGTAATTCGTTCTGCTCCCGGAAAATGTGATAGAGCCGCTATTGCCCGGCGCTCATGTTGCGTAGTTTCCCTTAGTGCCCCTTTTTCCGCCTGGGGCACGAAAGGATGGGATGGACACAGGAAGCAACATTCGCAAGGGAGTGAGCTCCCTTTACGAGGATCAGCTCCATTCGGGGTTTGAGTCCTTGCGCTTTGGTGGATTCCTGGAAGATGAATTCCGCCAGGATTACCTGGAAGCCAATTTTCAAAAATCCCGTCTTGTAATAGGCCTGTCACTGATAGTCGTTATTGGCGTTACGCTCGTGAACATGTTTGCGAGTACCGGCTCATCCCAGTTCATGGGGAAGTTCGGGTTTACGCTAATGATGCCCATGCTCTTACTTACCCTTATCTCATCCTACATCGGGCATCGGCTGGTTTATCAAACGTTTCTGGCCCTCAGTGCGCTTGTGATAGGCGTGGCGGGTTCCGTCGTCGATGTCCAGGCCAGCCTCGCGGGGCAGGGATATTATTTTGCAGGACAGGTCGGCTGGATTTTCATGATCTGGTCGCTATTGGGGCTGCTGTTTACCGCTGCTGCTGCATTGTGCGCGGTGGTTTCGTTTGTCTATCTTGGTTTGGCAGCCTACGTCGGTCTGCCCAGTGAGGAACTTTTTTTTGAGGGGTTCATGCTCCTCAATATTAATCTGCTGGGTGGCTACAGTTGCTACAAGATCGAATACGCATCACGACGAACCTTCCTGGAATCAAGGATCCTGAACCAGCTGGCCGAACGCGACGGGCTTACCGGCCTGTACAATCGCCGTGCTTTCGATGAGTACATCGAGCGGGTCTGGCGCCAGTCGAGGCGGGAGCAAAGCCATCTCATCATCATGCTTATCGATATTGACCACTTTAAGCCGTACAACGATCTGTATGGACACCAGGCCGGGGACGATGCGCTGAAGTCGGTTGCCGAGATCATCGCCGACAGTGTGCAGAGGCCACTGGATATGGCTGCCCGTTATGGCGGTGAAGAATTCGCCCTGGTCCTGTACGGGGCCGAAAGTGACTACAGCAGCGATTTTCCAGAGCGCCTGCGGCAGCAAGTACTGGAATTGGGCACTGTGCATGAAGCAGCGACTCACACGAAGTTCTTAAGCGTCAGTATCGGCGTCGCGGTGATCCATCCCGATAACCGTCGCAGCCTGGCCGGAGCTATCCAAATGGCCGACGAAGCCCTGTACCAGGCAAAAGAAGAAGGTCGCAACCGGGTGGTCATCAAGCATTCCGGCACAACCGAGATCGAAACCGGTCGTTTCCGCGCGCGCCAGGCCGGCTAAGCCTTACCAGGTACCTTCATTTGGCATCGAGGCCCAGGGCTCCACTGGTTCCAGGGCGGCTCCAGCCTGCAGTATCTCGATCGAGATATTGTCAGGCGAACGCACGAAGGCCATGCGTCCGTCGCGCGGTGGGCGGTTGATCGTAACGCCGGCATTGAGCAGCTTCCGGCAAGTCGCGTAGATATCATCGACCTGGTAGGCAATATGTCCGAAGTTGCGGCCTTCACCGTATTCTTCCGGATCCCAGTTATGGGTGAGCTCGATCGCGGCCGATTCATTGCCTTCTGCGGCAAGAAAGATAAGCGTGTAGCGGCCATTCTCATCGTCGTAGCGGCGCAGCTCTTTGAGCCCGAGTTTGTTGCAGTAGAAATCCAGTGATTCATCCACATCGCTAATACGTACCATCGTGTGCAGGTACTTCATCTTCCGGCTCCCATATTTACAAGGCTACGGTTTAAAAAAAAGGCGACAGGTATTAACCTAACCGGCGCCGTCACTGCACTCAAGCTGGCACCCTCTATGCAACAGGTCCGGGCAATATGTTTCGACCTCGACAACACCTTCTGGGACCTCGACCCGGTCATACCACGCGCTGAGCGCGGCCTGTATGACTGGTACGGGAAACATCATCCCCGGGTAACCGAACGCTTTACGCTCAGCGACATACTGGAAATAAGAGCCATGACGCTGCGCGAGATGCCGGAGATGGCGCATGATCTTACCCTGCTACGCATGACCGCTTTGCGCCGTATTGCTGAAGAAGCCGGCTATGGACCCGAAATGGCGGATGCAGCGTTCGAGGTCTTTCAGAATGAGCGCAACGCCGTAACGCTATACAGTGACGTGGTGCCGGCACTGGAAAATATGGCGAATACACATGAGTTATTTGTGTTAACGAATGGCAATGCCAACCTGGACGTGATCGGCATCCGGCATTTTTTTGGTGCCGTGTTTACGGCACGAGAACTCGGTATGGCGAAACCGAATTCCAGGGTATTTGATGCCGTTTGTGAAAAATCGGGTATGCAGCCGCATGAAATTGCACACGTAGGCGATGATCCGGAGAACGATATTCTTGCCGCCGCCCAGGCCGGGCTTCACACCGTATGGGTTAACCGGAGTGACCGGGAATGGGAATACGAAGACCATTACCCTGATTACGTGGCTGCCGATCTTCTTGAACTGGCGGCTTTACTCAGATGAGCGATGCGGCTTTATCAATAATTTTCGTCCCGGGCATCAGGCCCAAGCCAATAGTTGCCGATCACCAGGGGCAATTGCGCCGTTGCCTGCATGCGGGCGTAATCCGGGCAGGCGGTACCGACCAGGAAGCAAGCATGATTGCAGAAATGTTAAGAGTCGTACCCTGGTCATTCGGCTTCTACGGTGAGTACGGCGATGTGCAAAAGGATCTGCCGGGAATAGAGCGGCTGCTTGCCGGCAGGGACCTCCCGGAAGATGCTGTACGTGAGGCGACAGCATTGAAGCGGCAAATCGGTGGATGGCTCTATGCCCTGTGGGATCACCTGCCGTTATTCGCCGAACTGTTTGCCACCCCGCGCATGGAAACGCGCCTGCGTGATGTCCGGCGTTATTTCCGTAACCGGGATGGCGCGGGTTTAACGGCCCGCCGGGAGGTTGCAAGCGAACTGCAGCAGGCCTGGGATAAAGGTAACAGGGTTATTCTTATCGGCCACAGTTTCGGATCGGTGATCGCTTATGACACGCTGTGGGAGTTGACCCATGAGCAAAACAACCCGGGCATCGTAGACTTGTATATAACAATGGGCAGCCCGCTCACGCTCAATTACATGCGTTCACGCCTGAAGGGAGCGCGGAAACGCGGTGCCCGCCGTTATCCGCACGGTATCCGTGAATGGGCAAACCTCGCGGCCATAGGCGAGGTGACGGCGCTGGACAGAAAACTGGGCAAGTGTTTTAGGAGAATGCAAAAGCTCGGCCTGACGGAAGCCATTTCCGACAATCTGGAACTCGTGAACCAGTTCCACGGGCCGGCAGGCCTGAACGTACATAAGTGTTACGGCTATATTGCCAGCCGGGTAGCTGGCAGCCTGCTGCTCGATTGGTACCGCGGGCAGAACCCGGGTCCGTAGAGCCGTTTCCCTCAGGGCGTAATCAGCAGATCGATCCGCCGGTTCTTGGCACGTCCTGCTTCATTCTCGTTACTCGCGATCGGCCGGTTCTCTCCATAACCCACGGCTGAAATACGATTCGCAGGTACGTGCATCGTTGAAATAACGTAGTTCATTATCGTCTCGGCCCGGTTCTGTGACAGCCGCTGGTTCAACCGCTCGCTGCCCCGGGAATCGGTGTGGCCTTCGATAACCAGGATTGATTCAGGCCAGATCTGTATAGCCTGCCTAAGCTTTGACAGCAGGGTGTCGTTACCCTCGCTGAACTTTGCCGAGCCACTCGTAAAACGCAACCCCATAAGCCGCACGATGATCGTGTTCGACTGCTTGAATACCTGGGCCTGGTTGGGCCTGAAAAGGTCTTCAGTCTGCTTGATCTGTTCTTGTTCGCGTGCCTGCTCTTCAAGTGTAAGCACAAGTTCCGTGCGCTCAGCCGAGGCCCCGCTTAACTGTTCATCGAGATCGCGAATTTCATCCTCAAGTGCCGCCGCGAACGATTCGTTGTTGGCCAGGTCTTTCTGTAGCTGGCGTTCACTGGTCAGGAGACCTGCGACGGTCTCTTCCAGTTCATCAGCCGCCGCGTCCGGGTCCTGATCCACCGGCGGGTTCAGACCGGCAGCGGCCTGTGCCCGGGAGAAATATGCTTCCCAGCGCAGTATCAGCCCTTCCATGTTGGGTCGGGACCTGACGATGTCAGCTACCTGGACCGAATGGCGCGCTGTTTCTTCGGCCTGTCTGGCCAGGTTTTCGGCATGCTCGAATGCATAGCGATCTTCGCTGAGTGCGGTTTCCGTCGCCTGTGCGATGCTGCGTGCACGCTCGAAGGTGATGGGTGCATAGCGCGCAGCGCCCGATTTCTCGGCGGCGCTTATTTCAGCCCGTGCCTTCGCAAGGATACGATTCTGGATAGCTTCCAGCTCGGCCAGCTTGAATATCTGTGTTGCGTTTTTTGCGGCGCTCAGCGCCTTGTCATCGCGTTCCCTTTCCAGCGCATCGATCGCTTTTTCGAAGTACTCGTAACCGTCTTCCCAGCGACCCAGGGCATAACTTTGCGCCTGCGCTTCGACCGCCGCGTTGCGTGCAATAAGTGCTTCTTCCAGGAATGCCGCAGTCTTGATGGCGCGCTCGCGGGCGGCGTTGTATTGCAGTGTTGCTTCCGTATATTGCGCGATAGCCCTGGCCGCATCGCGGCTCCTGGCCATGGTTTTTTCCGCTTTCAGTCGGGTCTTGTCGGCGACCTCCAGCATCTTGGGTGCCAGCACGTCGGCATGAACCTCCAGTGCGGCCTCACGCGCCGCGCCGGTCTGGCTCGCGTCCTGTGCACTCACACTTACCGGGCCGGCGAAGGCCGTAATAAGGGTTAGAAAGCAGAATATGTTTAACCGATATGTCATTTCCTGAACCATCCTCGTGGCTGTTGTCTGGCGCGGTTCCGGTAACACCACTACACGCAGCACACTGTATTTAAAGCAAAAATTTGGCCACATTCCGAGCCTCGCACCAACAATTATGGAATCGGTGCAAAGCCTTGCCAGCCGTTGCTTTGCATAATTTAACCGGATTATGCACTGAAAATTGTGGATTCCCTCACAGTATCGGACTCCGCGCCCGCCTAGTCTGCAGTCATGGGCACGAAATACTACACACGCTTTCTCTTGCAGACCGTCGACACTCAGGAAGTCGATGAGTACAGCGGTGTTGTGGAGTTACAGGCTGCAGAGCAGTCGGTACTCGATCCCCGCGAGATCGAGGCACTGCTCGCGAGCAGTTTCGATCTGGAGTCTGATCAGGTACAGCTCCTGAACTGGTCTCCCCTGCACTAGTCAGGTTAACCGTCTTCCCCCTGTATTGCCCGGTCCTAGTGACCGGGCTTTTTTTTGGCCCTTTTCATGCGAAAATCAGCGGCCCGGCCAATGGTCGTCAAGAACCAGAGTCTTTCCGTGCCCAGTATCAAAGGAGTCCCGCTGGTCGAGTCCGGCGTCAAATACCGGAATGAGGCGGGAATCAGCGTCATCAAGGATGGCGTTAAAAAACATCCGGATGCGACCAGGCCTCCGGGGGGCAAGCCGCGCTGGCTGAAAGCCCGGGTACCCGGCGGGGCTGAGTATGCTGCAGTCCGGCGCAATGTGCGTGAACACCATCTCAGCACCGTGTGTGAGGAATCGATGTGTCCGAATATCGGGGAATGCTGGAACAATGGTACGGCGACAATAATGCTGATGGGCAGTGTCTGTACCCGTGCGTGCCGTTTTTGTGCCGTTGATACGGGTAATCCGGGAGGCCGGATCGATCCCGAAGAGCCGCAGAATACTGCACGCTCGGTCGAGCTGATGGGGCTGCGCTACGTCGTGCTGACTTCAGTGGACCGTGATGATTTACCGGACGGCGGCGCGCGGCACTATGCGGACTGCGTCCGTGCGGTGAAAGCCCTGAATCCGGCCACTGGCGTGGAAGCGCTCACCCCGGATTTTTGCGGCATCCGCCATGCTGTGGAGACTGTCGTCACTTCCGGTCTCGATGTGTTTGCGCAGAATGTCGAGACTGTGGAGCGACTGACCCGGTCTGTTAGGGACCCCCGGGCAGATTACGGGCAAACCCTTGACGTACTGCAAATGGCCGGCGAAATCGTTCCCGAGGTATTGGTCAAAACCAGTTTAATGCTGGGTCTGGGGGAGACAGATGCCGAAATACTTGCGACGATGGATGACCTCCGGGAACGTGGCGTCGATATCCTGACCCTGGGCCAGTATTTACAGCCGACCACTAATCACCTGGCAGTCGAACGCTTTGTGTCGCCGGACGAGTTCGAGCAGTATCGTGAGGCCGGCCTGCAACGGGGGTTCATGGAAGTGGTGGCCGGCCCGCTCGTGCGCTCCAGTTACCGCGCTGATCGCGTTTTTGACAAGAATAATGCGGGCCTCGGGGCCTGAATAACATTCAAGTGGCTGTAGGTTTATGACTGAATTTTTTATCGATTTTGGCCTGTTTTTTCTGAAATCTGTCACGGTGGTAGCTGCGATTGTCGCAGTAATTTTTGCAATAGTTGCCACGTCAAGGGGTGAGGGAAAGCTTCATGGCCTGAACATCGAAAAGCTGAACGATAAATACCGGAAGATGGCCGAGACGTTGCGCCACAAGATGCTTAGTAAAAGCGACTGGAGGAAGTTCGAAAAGCAGGAGAAGAAAGACCGCAAGCAGGAGGAGAAAGAAGCCGGGGACGAATCCCGTAAGCGCGTGTTCGTACTGAAATTTAAAGGTGATATGCGGGCGAGCGAAGTCGATTCCCTGCGTGAAGAGGTCACGGCGGTCACGGCGGTAGCAACGAATGATGACGAGATAGTCGTTTGCCTCGAGAATTCGGGCGGCACTGTGCATGAGCATGGCCTCGGCGCATCCCAGCTTGAACGCATCAGATCGCGCGGACTGTGCCTTACCGTTATCGTCGATAAGGTTGCCGCCAGTGGCGGGTACCTGATGGCGAGTATTGCCAACAAAATTATTGCCGCCCCGTTCGCAATCATCGGATCGATCGGCGTGCTCGCGCAGTTACCCAACTTCAACCGTTTTCTGGAACAACGCGGTATCGATTTCGAACAGGTAACGGCCGGCAAGTACAAACGCACGCTGACGATGTTCGGCAAGAATACCGAAGAGGACCGTAAGAAAACCCGTGAAGATGTAGAGGAGGTGCACCGCTTGTTTAAGGGCGCAGTGGCACAGCATCGGCCGGATCTGGACATGGAAACGGTTTCAACAGGCGAGTACTGGTATGGATCAAGGGCGCTGGAACTTGGCCTGGTTGACGAATTGGGTTCCAGTGACGACTATTTGATGAAGGCTGCGGAAGATGCCGATATATATGCTGTAACGTACAAAGGGCGTGAGAGCCTGGTTCAGAAAATTCAGCATGCCCTGACTTCTTTCGCAGCCAGTCTGGGGTTAACGAATGATCTGCGCTGACTGGTCAACCCGGAGAAACCAACTACGTTTGTAGCTGTCTATTGTTGTGTGGACAAAGAGTTTGGCAAAATAATTATGAAGTGCCTCCGTAAATCTCTCCCGTTAGTGCTGACCGCCACACTGGCCGGCTGCGTCACTTCCACGCAGTTGGAAGTAGAGGCGGGCCATGTATTTGATCAAATGCGCGCCGAGATGCCCTTGTCGAACAGCCTTGCGGACAGGTCTTACGTGAAGTGTGTAACGAGGGCAATTATCAACCAGCTCGAAGAGCCCTACGCCAGTTACGACTGGGATATCGAACTGTTCGACGAAGAGAAGATCAATGCTTTCGCGATGGCGGGCGGCAAAATGGGCATATTTTCGGGCTTGCTGGAAGTCACAGAAAACCAGGACCAGCTTGCATCGGTAATCGGTCACGAAATCGCTCATGTGACGCGAAAGCATACGCTAAAAAAGGCTAATCAAACGATCATCACCCAGAGGGCAGTAGCGATCGGTGCAAGTGCCACCGGTGCAAGTGCCAATGCAACGAATGTGGCAGCCACAATTGCCCAACTCGGCTTGTTGTTGCCTTATAGTCGTGGCCACGAAAGTGAGGCCGACGTTGTGGGGCTCAAGTACATGGCGGCGGCCGGCTTTGATCCACGCGCCAGCGTAACGCTGTGGACAAATATGTCCAAAGCCGGTTCGGGTGGTCCCCCGGAAATATTGTCGACGCACCCTTCGGACCAGACCCGGATTAGCAAACTGGCAGGCCAGCTTACCGCTACGCTACCACTGTATAACCAGGCGCAGGCTGCGGGCCGTACACCTAACTGCCGGCATTAGTTTCTGCATCCGGGCTGTCTCCGGTCAGCTATAATCGCGGGTCATGCAAAGTGCGCCTCTGCCAGTATTGCTGCTTGGCACTGTTCTTGCGGGCTGTTCGGTTCTGCAGGAATTCGGGGCCGAGTCCTTTCCAGGCCACGACGGCGGCACGCCGCCGATCGTCAGCGACCGTTTCCTGCTCGAATCACCGGAGCAGAGCATTGTCGGGCAGATTCAGGTCATAAGGGCGCGCCACGAAGATACCTTTGTCGATATCGCACGCGCATATGACCTCGGCTTCGATGAACTGGTAGAGGCTAACCCTGGTATCGATCCGTGGTTGCCAGGTGAGGGCACCCGCATCATTTTGCCGACACGGTTTATTTTGCCCGGCGATATCCGCGAGGGCATCGTTATTAACCTTGCCAGCAAACGGTTGTTCTATTACCTCAAGCCCAACGCGGAAGGTTTGCGTGCTGTTGTTACTTTTCCGATTGGCATAGGCCGCTCAGGCTGGGCCACGCCTACCGGAATAACACACATCGCATCCCGCGGCCGAGATCCTTCCTGGTACGTGCCGGCATCCATCCGTAAAGAGCACGTGGAAATGGGTGACCCCCTTCCCGCAGTGGTGCCTCCCGGTCCCGATAACCCGTTAGGCAGCCATGTACTGATACTTGGAATGACTTCGTACCTGATACATGGAACCAATAAACCAGCCGGAGTAGGCATGCGCGTGAGTCACGGGTGCATACGCCTGTTCCCGGAAGATATTCAATTTCTGTACAACGAAGCGCCGGACGGTGTTGCCGTCACTATTCTTAATGAACCGGTACTGCTGACCTGGCAGGACAGCGGCCTGTTCGTTGAAGTGCACCCGCCGCTGGAAGACGACGAGCGTGACTGGTCGCAACTGTTCCCTGAACTGCTTAAGGCGGCAATGGCCGAGCCTCCGGCTTCGGCGTGGCAACCGGACGGTTACCTTATCGACAGCGCCGTCAAGGCGGCGAACGGGATACCCATGTCGGTTATGCAGGGTGCGCCCGGCCCGCAGCGTATCGGGGGTCGCGCAAGACTCGTCAACAATCTCGTCATTGTTCCCGAACTCGAGGCAGAAGCGGAGTCACTGGCATTCGAAACAGGCGATTAGAGCCGGCTTTGCATTCTCTTTTGTAAATTCTTTGGCGCATCGCGTTATACTCCCGGTTTCCACGATGGACCGTGGTTTTGGGTTGATGTTGCTTAGCTCTGATACAGGCAATAGCGGGATTTATGTGGTCGAGGGCCCTGCCCAGGGTCAGCCTATTCCTGTCGACGGAGAATCAATTACCGCATTTATCGGACCCACACCGAGGGGTCCCGTTGATCACGCGGTGCCAGTCGAAAGTCTTACCGAGTTTCAAAAAATTTTTGGCGCCCCTGAATGCCATTGCCGGATGGAATTTGCCATCCAGCAGTTTTTTGCCAATGGCGGCACTAAAGTGGCAGTTGTCCGGGTATCCGGTACCTCGAAACGTAACCGCATTCATATACCAGGGCCTTCCGGCGAGCTAACTCTGGAAGCACGAAACCCGGGACCACTGGAACACCTGCGCGCATCGGTTGATTACGATGGCGTCGAGGATGCGGGTGAGGAGTTTTTTAATCTGGTGATTCAGCGCCTGCGCAGTCCGGGCTCGGTATGGATCGATGCGCAGGAGTATTACCGGAACGTCTCGGTAGACCCGGCCAACCGTGACTATATTGGTTATGTGCTGGGACAGTCCGAACTCGTCGGTGCAATAGGCGCAACGCCGCAGATACGTCCGGCTGCAACATACAAACAGGGGTCGATCCGGGAAGCTGGTTATATAGAGACGCTGGCCGAATGCGTCGACAGCCCCGCCCCGACCGATTACGACCTGATTGGGTCTGCTGCGCTGGGTACCGGCCTTAATGCGTTGGAACAGGTGCCCGACATAGGCCAGATCTGCCTGATATCCGGCGCCGAGTCCGCACCGCTCGGGCCGGTGGCCCTGTTAGCCGCAGACCGATTCTGTCGAAGCCACCAGGCGCAGCTGATTATCGACCCGCCCGAGCGCTGGCATGAAGCAAACGATGTGCTGGGCGATCAGGAACGTTCAGGATTCGCGAGCCCGAATGCAGTTACCTGGTTTCCCGGTGTTTTCCTTAAAAGTTCGCATGGTGAAGAAATTCAAACGACCATCGTAGGCGCGGTCGCGGCGTCGCTGGTCGCCAGTGATCGCATGACTGGCGTGCAACAGTTACATGCAGATGGGCCACTAATGCTGCGTTCGGGTACCAAACTTTGTGCAACCGTGCAGAAAGGAGATGTGTACAGGTTGAGCCGTGCCGGCATTAATGCACTGGTTCAGCGTAGTGCGCTGCATTACCAGTTACTCGGGAATATTACCCAGGCCCGGTATGGCAGTATCGCAGCCCAATGGAATGAGCTGGATTTACGCCGGCAGGCACTCTTCATACTCAGGCGTATCCGCAGCGGTACGCGCTGGAGTTTTTTCCAGTCGTCAGAGCATGAAACCTGGCAGTCTCTTCGAGATCAGGTTGTTGACTTTCTGACTGAACTGCATAGCCGGTCGATTCTTGCCGGTGAGACGGCGGAGAGCGCATTCTTTGTGAAGTGTGATGCAGATACGAATGCAGGGAATGAGAACAAAACCGGAGAATTGTCTTTTGTGGTCGGGTTTGCGCTGAGACGTCCGGGCGATTATCTCGCATTTCGTTTTCAGCGTTCTGCAGGTGTCTGCAAAATTACTGAACTGGGTTGGCAGTCGGGTATTGCGCGAGCCGGCTGAGCCGTTCCTCACTCCAGGGTAGAATAGCTGTAAGCATTGAAGTGTAAGGGTTTTGGCAGTTTTTAGGTACACCGTGATGGCGCACGATTTTGCATTATCGTGATCGGGCTCACGGATGCCGGCATGGTTTGAAGGTACAAATACGAGGGTGGAGGGTTGTATGACAAGGATGTCTGGTCAGCCTGATAATGAACTCGTTCAGGTCGCAAGTTTGCGCGAATTCTTCCGGGAATCTGTCGGTGTTGCGATGGAGTCCAATAAGCTTACCGCCGAACACGAAACTTCTCACTATGTCGTCAATCTCCTGACCCTGTTTGCAAGGGCCGAGGCATTTCATGATCCTGCCGACGATACGCCGGGCCGCAAACCTTTGGCACTGATGTTATCTGATGCACTGGAAGCTCCCACACCAGCGGAGTGCCAGTTTGCCCTGCAGCGTCTGGGCGATATTTCACTTTTTATTGCCGGGTTTTTTGCTGCTGACCTGCAGCGATCAGTGGTTGATCTCGACTACTATATTTCAATGGGCGGCGGTGCATACAGTTCCCTTTCAATGCAGTCACACAAAACAATACGAGGCAGAACTTTCGCAGGTATATTTGCAGAACTTGGTGAGAAATTTCACCGCTTTGTTGACGTGTTGAACGATGTTCGGGATCAGGCAGGTTCGGCATCTGACAAGGATGTGCTACGCCTTTACGAAGTCTGGCTCAAGACCGGAAGCGAGCGGGCTGCGCGTCTGCTGCGCCGCCAGGGAATCCACCCCCTATCGACACCCGGGACCACCCTGGCACACTAGCCCACCGCCATGCTGGTGTCCGAACTACAGTCTCTACTCAGTCGGATTTACGGCATAGAGATCAATGCCAACGTTGCAGACTACATCGTCACCGACAAGAGCTTCCTTAAACAGTTGCTGGGTGACTCGGCAGAGACTGTTAAAGAAACCCTGCTGATAGTCGAAGAAGAAGACTTTGTCGACCTGGCGCTTTACCTCGACCAGGCTATTCTGGACCGGTTGTCCGCAGAGAATCCCTGCGACGGACTCAGCCACAGCAACCTCGATGATTTCTGTAAGGTGCTCGAGGGCATAAGTCATTTTGTTTACGTTGCCTGGAACGCGGGCAAAGACAAGTGTATTACCCGGTTGGAACTCGAAATGCAGGCCGAGGTGGATAAGTATATTAGTTCGCGCTTTCTGCTCGAATCCCGTCAATTGCACAATACATCTATGCTGGCCGCGCTGTTCGAACATATCAGCTACGACTCGCGTCTGCAGCCGGATGCGCTGGAACGCTATCGGCGGGCCAACGATGTAGCGAGACGTTACTGTCATACCCTGGAACAGCGCTTTCCCGTGACCGAACCCGGCCGGGAGTCTGAAATGGCAATGCTGTATGAGCTACGGGCCTTTTATCGCATGCCCCAGCCCGAAAAATTGAGCCATATAAATACGACACAATTTGCGTAAACGGCTTTAGTTTCCCTTGAGTGACCAGGGTATCTTGAGTAATTGGTCATCTTTGCTCTAAGCTGGTGGTCAGCCCAATTCATGACGCAGAATAAAAAGCAGGACAGGGGGGACACATGAGGATATTTCTTATTTCCGGTGCGGCTCTGGCAGCGGTGCTGTTGGTGCAGGGCTGTGAGCCCGGCGGTGGCGATGCAACTACGGCAGCGGCGCCCGAAGCAGAAGTGCCGGTGGTGGAGCAGGCTTCATCGTCTTCCATCGACGCGGTCCTGGCTGGCGAGCACCGTTCGGCAGAGAATAAAGCGCGCGATAAATACCGGCACCCCGGGGAAACACTGGAGTTTTTCGGCATACAGCCGGACAGTAGTGTGATCGAGATCTGGCCTGGTGGCGGCTGGTACACGGAGATTCTTGCCCCCTACCTGCGGGACAACGGTCGCTATATTGCAGCGGGTTTCGACCCTAACTCGGAAATCGAGTTTATTGCCGCGGGTGCCGTACGTTTCCGCGAGATGCTGGATGCGAATCCGGACGTGTATGGCAAAGTGGAAACAACCATTCTGATGCCACCGACACATCTCGAGATGGTGCCCCCGGGTTCCGTCGATGCCGTCCTGACCTTCAGGAGTGTGCATAACTGGATGCCCCGTAATATGGAAGGCATGGTGCTCGATTCCATGTTTGCAGCACTAAAATCGGGTGGCGTACTCGGCATCGTAGAGCATCGCGGGATACCAGGGACCGAGCAGGATCCGGGAGCAAACACGGGCTACGTGAACCAGGACTATGCCATCGCGCTAGCGGAGGCCGCGGGTTTCGTGTTCGATGCCAGTTCGGAGATCAATGCGAACCCGGCTGACACGAAAGATCATCCGGAGGGTGTCTGGACTTTACCGCCTACATTGCGACTCAAGGATCAGGATCGTGATAAGTACCTTGGGATTGGTGAAAGTGACCGCTTTACGTTGCGCTTTATAAAACCGGCCGAATAGCCAGCAGCCTGCTGAAAACCCCCAGCCGCTCTCCTGACCTTCGGTCAGGTTGAGTCGCTACGCGACTTGTTAATAGCGTGTCCGAATACACGCAAATTCCAATCCGGCGTTAAGCATCAGCTCACAATGCTCATGTACTGGTCGTGTACACTCCGCTTGTTCGCCGATCCTTGCCTTGGCTCGCACTCGCCTGAGACTTTTCAGCAGGCTGCTGTATTAGAATAATTACTCCCTGTACGGCGGATTCAGCCTGTAGCCCGCAACCTGGTAAAGCCGGCCACTCGTTCTGGCGTTAATAGTTTGTGCATCGGTCTCGGCAGCCTTGTCTGGTGCCGATGCGGCAACGTGTAACAGCGAACTGTCCTTCCTTCCGTATACATCGATTTCGATATTTAATCCGTCAAAGGTTTCAAAACTTACCGTCAACGGTGTGGATCCCGTCAGTTCTGCATCATCCGGGATTTCCCCAACCGTTTCGAGTAGTGCACTCGCCGCCAATTTATCGAGCACCGTGTCATTAATCTGGAAACCTGGGTCATCCGTGCTTGCCCTGGCGAATCTCACTGTTTCTCCGTCCGGGTAGGTGACGCTGACCCGGTGGATCTGGTTTACGGTGAATTCGGGAAACGAGCGGTCGAGCCATTTGGCGAGCATCAGCGCCGCCCCCAGGGGCGCAAACGCCCCTTCGCTGTCATCTGATCGTTGGCTGACCGAGTATGCCAGTGCGGCCATTACCAGGATGGCGAGCAGCATAAACAGACTGGTAACCGACCGGCTTTTCTCGTCAATCATGATCCTGTTCAGCTTTCTGGTACGGTGCTGTAGTCCGGAACTTTCACCGGACGTATAAGGAGTACGCCAATAATAGCTACAAGGGCAACAGTGGTTACTGCAACAAAGGGCATCAGGTAACTACCGCTGGTTGTTTTGAAGTAGCTGGTCAGCCATGTCCCGAGGGCTGCGCCCAGGGAATCCAGGAAAATAACCATACCAAGTATTTTCCCCAGGTCACGCTGGCCGAATACTTCCACGCACACGAGTTGAATCATCGTGAATACGCCGCCATAACCAAGGCCGAATACCACGGCGAATATGGTTAGCTGACCCTGGTCCGTGGCAAGGCCTAAGCCGTTGTCCGTAAGTTCAAACACCAGGCAGCAACCGATGAACAGCAGAATTGTGGTTAGCAACATGACGCGCTGCTTGGCAAAAATATCGCTGAGCGCACCGAATGTAAATTTCCCGGCCAGCGCGCACCAGAAAATGATCGAGTACAGGAGTGTCGCATCCGCAGGGGCCAGTCCTGCCTCTTGTTCAAAGAAAATTGTTGCCTGGTTGTTCATTGCGTTGAAGCTGTACCAGAGGCAGGCGGAACTTAACGCGAGTGCCCAGAGGGTGACGGTGCGAATCGCAATTCGGAATGGGATACCGTCTTTGCTGCCGTCTTCCGGCGGCCGGCTGTCCTCGCGGCCATCGGGATACTCTCCGACTTCGGCCGGCGAGGCCTTGAGCCAGAACATGCCAGGTAGCAATGCGAACACGATGAACGCAACCGCAAGCGAACCGTAGCCCCAGCGCCAGCCATACTCCGGATTGAGCACCAGAGGCGCAATAGCCAGGGGCAGAACCCCGCCGGCCAGGCTGGAGGCAGAGGAGAGCAGGCCAATCACCGCGCCCCGGTAACGAACGAACCACTGCGACAGTAATACGACATTCGGCATCAGGCCGCACAGTACAAGGCCGAGTGCGAAGAACCCGTGCAATACATAAATCTGGTCCAGTGAAGTGGCGAACGGGTAGCAGGCGAAACAGATACCCAGTACAACGAGGCCGATGCGAATGACCCGCAACACGCCATAACGGTCGATTAGCATCCCGACCAGCGGTGCCATAAAGGCGCTGCCGAGAAACGTTATAGACATGCTGCGGCTGATTTCGCCCGCGTTGAGCGAGAACTCTTCCATCAGGCGCGGGAACAGGTTCGGCGGCACAAAAATCGTCATGCCGTTTGTAAAAAAATACACAACGAAACATACGGCGGTGATATACCACCCATAGAAAAATCGTGGTGAGGTTTGGTTCAATGTAGAAAACTTGCAGGCAGGAAGCTGTCCTGGCTGGCCGGGTGATCAGTCAACGAGAACCCCGTCCGTATCGATCAGCTGGATATCCCCGATTCCGAGGCGACGCAGCCCATCCTCAATAACTTCGTAATCGCCTACAACTACCCAGATCAGCGTTTCGGGATCAACGGTATTCGCGGCAACTTCGCTCACACCGTCGAGATCGAGTTCATTTATGCGGTCGGCATAGTTGTTCCAGTAGTCCTCCGGCAGGTCGTAGCTGATGATTTCAGAAATTGCGGCCAGCACCGCGGCACTGGTTTCCCAGCGACCGGGTAACGAGAGCGTGCGGGATTTCTGCACGCGCTCCAGTTCCTCGCTGGTCGGCGGATTGTCCGAAGCAATCTCCCGGACCTCCCGCAGGATTTCGCTTAGCGATTCGGAGGTTTTATCGGTCTGTACGGGGGCATACAGAATATAGGGCCGCTGTGATCTGGTTTTCATAATCGTGCTGCGTGCACCGTAAGACCAGTGCTTTTCCTCACGCAGGTTCATGTTCACGCGTGAGGAAAACTGCCCGCCCAGGATATCGTTAAAAGTTTGTACCGCTATTTCATCCGGGTTGTCCAGCGGCAGGATTAACTGGCCTGCAAAAATAATTGATTGTTGTGCGCCCGGTTTATCTATGACGTAAAGCGTGTCGTTGTCAGAATCTGCTACATCCGTAATATTTTTTGCAGGAACTTCGGCAGCTTCCCAGTTGTGGAATAATTTCTTGATACGCGGCTGGAGTTCGGCGAGCGTAATGTCACCGGTAGCAATCAGCGTGGCATTGTTCGGCCGGAACCAGGTGTCGTGCCAGGCGACCAGGTTGTCCCGGTTGATCGCGGCCACCGACGCTTCTGTTCCCGAACCGGTCAAAGGCTGCGCATAGGCGTGGCCTTTGCCATATAAAAGACCTGGCAGCAGCCGCAATGCCATGGCGAACGGATCACTCTTTTCCTGCTGAATGTTGGTCAGTGTCTGCGCACGCAGGCGCTCAAGTTCGTCAACCGGGAAAGTCGGGTCGAGTACCACCCTGGCAAACAGGTCCAGTGATGCATCCAGGTTTTCGGTCAGCGCCGACAGGTTAACCGAGGCCGAGTCCAGTCCGATGCCGGTCGACAGGTTGGCGCCCAGCATCGCCAGTTCTTCACTGATTTCCAGCGCCTTGAGTTTCCCGGCGCCTTCGTCCAGCATCGCCATCGTCATGCTGGCTTCGCCGGTGAGTTCCGGTTTGTCGGCTGAATAACCCGCATCGAAAATCAGGCTCATGTTCACGACAGGAACGGTAGGCCGCTCGGCAACCACGATACGCAGTCCGTTGTCGAGTCTGATGCTTGTAAAATCAGGAAACACTGCTGCCTCGGGATCACTCGCTGCAGGTATGGCGCTGCGGTCTGCTCCCTCGGTCGCGGCGGTCAGTTCGGGGTAGGGCACAACGTGTGCCACGTAAGGCGGCTGTCCCAGCCACCTGGCACTTACTGCACGGAGATCGCGTGTTGTTGCTGCAGCAATATCGGCCAGCTGTTGGCGGTAGAAACCCGGATCATTGCCGTAAACTGCGTTCTCGGCGAGCACTGCAGACTTGCTGCCGGGTCCGCCGACACTTTCCACACCCCTCACGAACGCAGCCTTCGTTTCTGTTTGTATACGGCGTAGTTCTTTTCGGGTTGGCCCCGCGTCGATCAGGTGCTGTATTTCTTCACGTGCGATCCGCTCGGCAAGTTCTATGTCCGTACCCTGTTTAACCGAGATCTCGAGGGCAATCAGTCCGGCGATCTCGAAGGGAAAGAACATCAGGCTGACATCCGTCGCAATCCGGTCGCGGTAGACGAGCCGCTCGTAGAGCCGCGAGTTTTTACCAAAAGCCAGGATGTCGGTTGCGAGCTGGAGCTGGTGCGCGTCCCGGGTGCCCCAGCGCGGGCCGGTCCAGGCCATATAGATGCGTTCCTGCGGGACCCTGTCCTGCAGTAGCTGACGCTGTTCACTCGTGTGGCGGGGTATCCATTCTTCGTCCACCTCGAGCGGCGGTCCCGCCGGGATATCGCCAAACCAGTGCGTTACGCGTTCAAGTGCCTGCTCGGGTTTAATATCACCCGCCAGAACCAGTACCGCATTATTTGGTCCGTAGTAGGTCCTGAACCATTCCTGCATTTCCTCAAGGCTGGCAGCTTCGAGGTCTTCCATCGAGCCAATGGTTTCCCACGAATAAGGATGGCCTTTCGTAAAAACCTGCTCGAGCAGGTGCTTCCAGACTTTGTCGTAGGGCTGGTTTTCACCCTCACGTTTTTCGTTCTGTACAACGCCGCGCTGCTCATCCAGTACTGCCTGATCGATGGCCTCCAGCATATGCCCCATGCGGTCGGATTCGAGGAACAGCACGCGGTCCAGGGCGCCGACCGGAACCGTCTGATAATAATTCGTACGGTCGAACCAGGTCGTGCCATTCAGGGTGGTTGCGCCGACCTTTTCAAGCAGCGGCAGGTATTCGCCGCCCGAGTTCTGCGACCCCTGGAACATTAAATGTTCGAACAGGTGGGCATAACCGGTCTGTCCCGGTCGCTCGTTACGGGAACCCACGTGGTACCAGATGTTGACGGCGACGATCGGCGCTTTATGGTCTTCATGCACGATCAGTGTCAGACCGTTGTCCAGTTGGAATTGCTGGTAAGGGATGAGGTCATCATTCGCATGGGCGATCTGCAATCCTGCGAGAAGAATAAGGATTGTTTTAACGAGGATGACGTAAAGCAATTTTGTCAAAAATGTGGGCATTATATTTTTCATTTCCCAAAAGCTTAGATGTTGTGACAGGATTTTGCCCAAAAAGGCAGAGAATTCCAGTGCATGATCGAGGGCAGGCTCCGACTTTTAACAGAAGCAGCAGATGTATCCAGTATACTGACCTGGCCGAGCCGTTCAGAAACGATAAAACATGTGTTCACTCGCCACAGCTAGCCATAAAGCCAACCGTTTTACACCCCGGCGCGAGGTATCGGTATGAGCGATAGTTCCTCCCGCCGTGGCCTGTATCCCCCGATAGCCCCTTATAACAGCGGCTATTTGCGGGTGTCGGAGCTGCATGAACTGTATTTCGAGGAATGTGGCAATCCGGATGGTAAGGCAGTGGTCTTTTTACATGGCGGTCCCGGGGCAGGGTCGAACGCAGCCGTACGCCGTTTTTTTGACCCGGAACGCTACCGCATAGTGGTATTTGACCAGCGCGGCAGCGGGCGCAGCCGTCCCCACGCGAGCCTCGACGAAAATACGACCTGGCACCTGGTTGCGGATATAGAAAGCCTGCGGGTGGAACTCGGTATAGACCGTTGGCAGGTATTTGGCGGCTCATGGGGCAGCACGCTGGCGCTGGCCTATGCCCAGAGTCACCCGGAAGTAGTGACCGAACTGGTACTGCGGGGTATTTTCCTGCTCCGGCCGGCCGAACTGGTCTGGTTCTACCAGGAGGGCGCGAATCGGTTGTTTCCGGACTACTGGCAGGATTACATTGCACCCATTCCGGAGGAAGAGCGCGGCGACCTGATCACGGCGCATTATCAGCGCCTGACCGGGGATGACGAAGCCGCACAACTGGCGTCTGCACGTGCCTGGTCTGTATGGGAAGGTGTGACCAGCAATCTCTTTATGTCCGAGGCGGCGGTCGGGCGCTTCCAGTCAGATGAGTTTGCGCTGGCACTCGCCCGTATCGAAGCGCACTATTTTGTCCATGGCGGCTTCATGGAGAAACCGGACCAGCTTATTGCCAATATAGAGGGTATCCGAGCCATCCCGGCGGCAATAGTTCAGGGGCGGTATGATGTCGTTTGTCCGGCTCAAACCGCATGGGATCTTCACAACGCATGGCCCGAGGCTGACTTCAGGATAGTACCGGATGCCGGGCATTCCTCATTTGAGGCGGGCATAGTGCATGAACTTGTCGGAGTAACGGATCGTTTTGCCGCACTTTAAGAAAACCGGTTACAGCAGCAAATGACAGACAGCTCCATATTAATCAGTAACGCACGCATCGTTAACGAAGGTGAGGTCAGCGAGGGTGATGTACGGATACGCGACGGGCGTATCGACAAGATTGCCCGTGGTATCGCAGCCCGCGAGAAAGAGACGGTGATAGATGCTGCGGGTGCGTGGTTGATGCCCGGGATGATTGACGACCAGGTGCATTTCCGCGAGCCGGGCCTGACCGCCAAGGGCGATATGGCAACGGAGTCGGCCGCTGCCGTGGCCGGTGGCATAACAAGCTTTATGGAAATGCCCAACGTCAAACCACCCACCACGACGATCGAGGCGCTGGAAGACAAGTACGCGCGGGCGGCAGGCCGGGCGAGCGCTAACTACGCGTTTTATCTGGGTGCCACTAATGACAATATCGATGAGATTCGCCGCGTGGCAGTCGGTCAGGCCTGCGGCATCAAGGTATTCATGGGCGCATCCACCGGGGCCATGCTGGTTAACGACCCTGCCATACTCGAACATATTTTTTCCGACTCACCCCTGCTTATAGCGACGCACTGTGAAGACACGCCGATGATCACGGCCAACGAGGACCGCGCGCGTGAACAATTCGGCGAAGATGTGCCGATGTCGGAGCATCCGAAGATTCGTTCCGAAGAATCCTGTTACAAGTCTTCGTCGCTGGCGGTGGACCTGGCGCAGAGGTTTGGCGCACGCCTGCACGTGCTGCATCTGACCACGGCGCGTGAATTGGAACTGTTTAGTCCAGGTCCACCCGCGGACAAGCAGATCACTGTCGAGGTCTGCGTACACCACCTGTTTTTTGATGAGAGCGACTACGAGCAACTGGGGGGCCGTATTAAGTGCAACCCCGCCATCAAGACTCGTAACGACAAGGAGGCGTTAATCGGTGCAGTGGCGAATGATCTCATCGATGTAATCGCGACCGATCATGCTCCACATATGGCCGATGAAAAAGCTTCCGGGTATTTTCAGGTCCCGGCGGGGCTGCCGCTGGTACAACATGCCCTGCTCATGACCCTGGAACTTGTGCATGCAGGCCACATGAGCATCGAAACGGCCGTGCGAAAAACCAGCCACTCGGTTGCGGATGTTTTCAGGCTTAGTGAGCGGGGTTATATACGCGAAGGCTGGTACGCAGACCTCGTGCTGGTGGACCCTGACAAGCCATCCAGGGTCACGGCAGAAGATATCTTGTACAAGTGTGGCTGGTCGCCCCTTGAAGGTTACGAGTTCCGTTCACGAATCCGTGCCACGCTGGTCAACGGCCGGCCGGTCTGGCTGGATGGCCGCCTGACCGGGGCTATCGAGGGCCAGCGGCTTGAGTTCAACTAGTAAAGAGTACCGGCCGGCTATAAGAGGCTTTTGCACCGGGGATTCTGCTGGTAATGTCTGCCTTGTGGCAGCTGCTAAATCGGCCCCACAGGTAGGGTCTTCGGGCGCCTGGAAAAGGGGCCGAATGATCCGGTTTTTGAGGCTCCGGGACGGGCTGCAAAACAATTTTAATTGCCGGCTGAATCTGTATAATCTCAGCGCCTTGAGCGACCCTAACAGTGTCCAGAGCGCCTACAGCGACATACTTTAAGAACCCACCCCCTTCTTAACTACCAGCTTTTTTGTGCAGGCATTTCTGCTATGCGTCCGACTGATACGTCCAATCCTGATTACTTTCATAAGGTAGTTGATTGTCAGTACGCCTGCCCCGCGCACACCGATGTGCCGGGTTATATACGGTTAATTGCACAGGGCAGGTTTACGGATGCGTACATGCTCAACCGGAAAGCAAATGTGTTTCCGGGCATCCTCGGCCGGGTTTGTGACCGTCCCTGTGAGCCGGCTTGCAGGCGCGGTCGTATCGAGGACAATCCGGTAGCTATTTGCCGCCTGAAACGCGTGGCGGCCGATAACCGCGATGACATCTCAGCATTGCTGCCAAAGCCGGGACCAGGCAATGGCAAGAAGGTTGCATTACTCGGTGCGGGGTGTGCATCTCTTGCGGTCGCAAATGACCTGGCGCCACTCGGTTACGAACTCACGATTTTCGAGAAGCTGGATGTTGCCGGCGGCCTCATGCGATCTAATATTCCTTCATTCCGTTTGCCCGTTGAAGTGCTCGATGAAGAGATACAGATGATTCTCGACATGGGAGCGGAACTTAAGACCGGCCATCCCATAGAGAGTATGAAAGACCTGCTGGAGCAGGATTTTGATGCGGTGTTCGTGGGTACCGGTGCACCGCGCGGCAAGGAACTGAACCTGCCGGGGCGGCAGGAGGCTGCCGCAAATGTCTTTATCGGTATTGACTGGCTTGAGTCAGTCGCCTTTGAGCACACCGAGTCCATCGGCAAGCGGGTGCTGATTATCGGTGTGGGTAATACTGCGATGGACTGCTGCCGTACCTCGCTTCGCCTTGGCGCTGACGAAGTGAAGGTAATGGCGCGTAAGCCACGCGCTTTTTTTAAAGCATCCGACTGGGAGCTGGAGGATGCGGAAGAAGAAAATATTGACATCATCGTTAACCATTCACCCAAAGAGTTTGTGGTTAAAAATGGCAAGCTTACCGGGATGGTTTTTGAGCTCATGGAATATGATGTCGACAACAACGGCAAAATTACCGACCAGCACGTCACCGGTGAGACCACGATTTCCTGTGATGATGTCATCCTCGCGATCGGCCAGGATAATGCATTCCCGTGGGTCGAAAATGATATCGGCATTGAGTTCGATAAGTGGGAAGTACCGGTTGTGGACGAGATGACCTTCCAGTCAACTCGCGAGGGTGTGTTCTTTGGCGGCGACGCTGCGTTCGGCCCGAAGAATATTATCTGGGCGGTGGAACACAGTCACCAGGCTGCAATTTCTATTCACAAGTACTGTCAGGGCGAAGATATCAACCAGCGCCTGCCGGATGGCCAGACGCTGGACAGTGCCAAGATGGGCATCCACGAGTGGAGCTACAGCAATACCTATGACGGTTCAGAGCGCACACTGGTGCCCCACGTGAGCCTCACGGAGCGCTTCAAGCAGCTCGACATCGAAGTTGAGCTCGGTTTTTCGCCTGAACTCGCGGCTGAAGAAGTAGAGCGGTGCCTCAACTGCGATATACAGACGGTCTTTACCGCGAACCTGTGCATCGAATGCGACGCCTGTGTCGACGTATGTCCGGTTGACTGCCTTACCATCACCGAGAACGGCGATGAAGCCGACCTGCGCACCCGGCTGACTGCTCCCGCGGAGAACCTGGCGCAGGATCTGTACGTATCGGCGGAACTGCCGCAGACTAAGCGGGTCATGGTTAAGGATGAGGATGTTTGCGTGCACTGTGGACTCTGCGCGGAACGCTGCCCGACGGCCGCGTGGGATATGCAGAAGTTCACGTTGCACCATCCGCACACCCGTGATGAAGCTGACACACCTCCGGCCAGGGATGTTGCCTGAACGCGTAAAATCACGATTAACCAGTCGCTTCCTTTCCCGATCCGGGGGTCGATGTAGTTTTGATTGCCGGGCTTAGGCTCCGCAACAGAGTTGAGTTTGATGAACGAACCTTCAGTCAACGAGTTTACGATCAAGATTGCCAATGTGAACGGCACCGGCTCGGCCAGCGCCAACGGCATGCTGATGAAGTCGCTGTTCCGCATGGGCATCCCGGTCGTGGGCAAGAACTACTTTCCATCCAATATCCAGGGTCTCCCCACCTGGTACGAAATTCGTGCCAGCGAGAAGGGTTACCTGGCGCGGTCAGGCCGCATTGATCTGATGGTCGCGATGAATGCCGAGACCTACAATATTGATCTGACTGAAGTCGCACCGGGAGGTTACCTGTTGTATGACTCCACCTGGCCTCGACACAGCATGCTGACACGCGACGATATTACGATCATCGGTGTACCGCTCGCGAAAATATGTAACGAGAATTTCCCGAATGCCCGTATCCGGGTCCTGATGAAAAATGTGGCCTATGTGGGCGTCATTGCCGCATTGCTGGACGTCGACCTTGAAGTAATCAAGCAGCTTTTAAGTGAGGCCTTTGCAAAGAAGGCGGATCTGCTCGAGGCCAACCAGCTCGCCATCAACATGGGCTACGGCTATGCGAAAGCCCACCTCGATACGCCGCTGCCATTTTCAGCACGGATCAGCGACAAAACTGCCGAACATATCATCATCGATGGCAATACCTCCTCGGGTCTGGGCTGCGTATACGCGGGCGCAACCGTTGGCGCCTGGTATCCGATTACGCCATCGACATCGGTCATGGACGGATTCAAGCATTTCTGTGAGCTGACGCGCAAGGATCCGGAAACCGGCGAGAAAAACTTCTGCATCATCCAGGCTGAGGACGAGCTTGCAGCGATGGGTATGGTTCTGGGGGCAGCCTGGGCCGGCGCCCGCGCGTTCACCCCGACCAGCGGTCCCGGCATTTCGCTCATGAGCGAGTTCCTCGGCTACGGTTACTTCACGGAGATTCCTGCGGTCGTATTCAATGTGCAGCGCTGTGGGCCTTCGACCGGCATGCCAACCCGCACCCAGCAGTCTGATATCACGTCCTGCGCATTTGCATCGCACGGTGACACCCGTCATGTGTTGTTGTTCCCTGCAAATCCGGAAGAGTGTTTCTATGCAGCGCGCGATGCTTTCGACCTGGCCGACCGTTTGCAGACGCCGGTAATCGTGCTTAGCGATCTGGACATCGGCATGAACGACTGGATGTGCGCCGATCTGCACTGGGACAAAAATTATCAGCCCGACCGCGGCAAGTTGCTGCGTGCCGAAGATCTGGAAAAGATCGAAGAATTCCATCGCTACCTCGATATCGATGGCGATGCGATTACCTCGCGCACCGTTCCCGGCGATCATCCGAAGGGCGCCTATTTCACCCGTGGCTCAGGGCACAACATGTATGGCGCCTATACCGAGGATGCTGGTGAGTACCTGCAGGTTGTAGACAGGCTGCGGCGTAAATGGGACACAGCGAAGAGTTATGTCCCCGGACCGGCCATAAATTATTCCGAAAAAAATAATACCGGTATTATTTCGATCGGTAGTTGCAACCACGCTGTGCGTGAGGCCATCGATACCCTTGGTGAAGAAGGCCTGGGCGTTAACTACATGCGTATAAAAGCGCTCCCGTTCAACGGGCAGGTGCAGGAATTTATTGAGGCCCACGACAAGATTTATGTGGTCGAGCAAAACCGGGATGCGCAGCTCAAGAGTTTGCTATGCCTGGAGCTGAAGGTGCCCGATGAACAGCTAACCGAGGTGCTTCATTACAACGGTTTGCCGGTGACCGCCGGTTTTGTTGTTGATGCTATCCACCAGGATCTGGCCAAGGGGGTAGCGGCATGAGCTTCATGTCGAAACCAACTGTCCGGCACCCAAAACTGCCGGTCAATGACATCGGGCTGACGGTACGTGATTATGAAGGCGGCATGTCTACGCTGTGTGCGGGCTGTGGTCACGACTCGGTTACGGGTGCGCTGGTGCAGGCGGCTTTTGAGCTCAGTATACCGACGCACCGCTTTGCCAAGCTGTCGGGTATCGGTTGTTCTTCAAAGACACCGGCTTACTTCCTGCGCGACTCGCACGGGTTCAACTCGACTCACGGCCGTATGCCCTCGGTTGCGACCGGCGCGAACAGTGCCAACAGGGACCTTTATTACATCGGCGTGTCAGGCGATGGCGACAGTTTATCGATAGGCATGGGACAGTTCGTACATGCTATCCGGCGCAACATAAATATGCTTTACCTGATCGAGAACAACGGTGTTTACGGGCTGACCAAGGGTCAGTTCTCGGCCGCCGCAGACAAGGGCAGCAAGGCGAAGAAAGGCGAAACCAACCTGCAGCCTCCGATCGACCCCTGTCAGACTGCTATTACGCTGGGGGCGACTTTCGTTGCCCGCGGTTTCTCGGGCGATAAAGATCAACTCGTGCCGTTGCTGAAGGCGGGCATGAAACATCGTGGTTTCGGGCTTATCGACATCATCTCGCCGTGCGTGACATTCAATGACCACGAAGGCTCTACCAAGAGCTATGCGTATACCCGCGAGCATTTCAACCTGGCGATCGCGGCCAACTTCGTGCCGCCGGTTGAAGAAATCACAGCTAAATACGAGGAAGGCACATCTATGCCGGTCAAGCTGCACGATGGCAGTACCATCGTGCTCCGCAAGATTGACCAGGATTTCGACCCGATGGACCGGATAAGTGCATTGCGTAATCTGCAGGAGAACGCCGAGGCGGGCGAGGTTACAACCGGGCTCCTGTATATCGATGAGTCGCAACCCGAAATGCACGAGGTGGACAACACCACCAAGACACCCCTCGTGGACCTGGATTACAGCCAGGTTTGCCCCGGTAACGATACGCTGCAAAAGATTCAGTCGCGGTATCGCTAGACTTTCCGTCCCTGATTAAGGGCCCCGTTCGCCGCATGGCGGCCGGGGCTTTTTCTTTGTGCCGTGAGTGGCTGCTGGGTCAAAATTGGGCTATTGCCAGAATAACGAGGGGAGTGTGATGCAAAATATCCTGAAAATATCTATAGCGGCACTGTTGGTGGTTGCACTGACGGGATGCGCGAGCGGAGTTGTCGAGGACGATGAACTCGAAATGACCATGAAGGAGCACGGCAACGACACTCCCATTCCCACGCCCATGGCTTACCTGGAGCCGGCACAGCCGGTAAGCGGCGAAGCGGTTGTTTACACGACTGCCGACGGCAAGGACATCGAGGGGTGGCTGGCACGGCCGGATAATGACCCGGGAGACCTCCCGGCGCTGATCGTGATCCACGAATGGTGGGGGCTGAATGATAACTTGCGACGCAGCTCCGAGCGGCTTGCCGGTGAAGGTTATGTGACCCTGGCCGTGGATTTGCACAAGGGCAATACGGCGGACACACCCAAGGATGCGATGGCGATGGGGCGTATCCTGAGCGAAAACAAGGAACCGGCACTCGCTAACCTCGAGGATGCGGTCGCTTACCTGAAGAACGAAGTCGGCGCCACGCGCCTGGGCGTGCTCGGGTGGTGCCAGGGCGGTCGCTGGTCGATGCGGACCGCGCTGCACATGCCGGACCAGATCGATGCAACGGTTATCTATTACGGCCGGGTAATCGATGACAAGGAACAATTGAAGGTGCTCGACATGCCGGTCCTTGGCATATTCGCGGGTGACGATTTTA
>JASLMV010000022.1:27466-33409 GCA_030746435.1 Gammaproteobacteria bacterium
ATTGTGCCCCCGCGGCTGGTGTATCGCTTCGCGACGGTGATGGCCGACCTGAAAAAAGACCTTGAGTTCTACATGTACAGGGATGCCTCACACGCATTCTCAAACCCGAGCGGCACAGAGTACAACGCAGAAGCCGCGGCGGATGCGTGGAAACGGACCACGGCGTTTTTAGAACGGAACCTTAAATGACCCCCCGACAACTCGGGGTTGTCGGCATAGTCCTGCTAGGGCTGTGGATATTGTTGCAGGGGTTGTCTTTAGGAATCCAGGTCATATTCATGGCTTTCAACGGTTTCACCGGCGACGATCAGTTTCCTGACCTAATGATGCTGTCGGCCGGTGGCAGTCTGGTCTGGCTTGTGCTGGCAATCCTTCCTTGCGCTTGGTTGATCTGGAATCGGGAGAAATATGCCGAGAAATGGTTCGGAAGGGACCAGGATTCGACTACCAATGCAGGCGTAGTGTCCGACTATATTCTTGTTGGATTGGTACTTATTGCTGTTATTAGCCTTATTAGCGGAGTATTGAATATTTTTTCTGGCGGACTATCTTCCATCTTGATGTACGCCTATGAAAGCGATGATGCTCGTCTGCAATCAATATTTAATGATTCTGCAAGACGGTCTCTGACAACCGCTGTACTTGGAATCGTAGAAATTATGATTGCCATACTGATTATCAAGTACAGGCAGGTATTGGCCAGTAAGTTTAGTTAGGGCTTCCGCCAAGTCCGCCCGACAGATACTACGGTTGTTTCTGAAAGGCGTCGCCAAATGCAGTGCATTTGCGACGTAACTTCCGGCGCCTAGGTTTCCAGGGCTTAGCTTCGCGAAGCGCTGGAAACCTGCCGTCAGTTAAAAATTGGGGCCGACACTTGCGTGCCGGCCCCGGGGAAAACGGCGCGGTTACCAGTCGCGCCATTCGTGCGATGACATGCTAGTCATCTGTTCGGATTCGCCGGTAAGGGGGGGAGGAGACTGCAACCGGCGAATCCAGAATTTGTCAGTCTTTACCCTTTATCGCGATGAACGCTCTCCGCCGCTGCCAGTGTCGGAGCAGCATTAACCTTAAGCACGACCGCGAGGTCGGCGGCAATGCGCTGCCCTGTCCGGCGGACAACTTCGTCTGCTTCCATCCTGAATTCCGCACCCAGTTCCTGGTTGCGGTACTGCTCGATCGTCACAGCACGCGTTTCCGCAATGTTGATGGCCTGCTGCTCACCGGGCGTGCATACACAGCCCGTGATCCCGGTCAGTAGCAGGGTCATGATTCCAATCAAAGCGGGAATCAATGCTTTTGCCTGACCTTTCATTGCTTCATTTCCTGATTTAAGTTTCATTTCATAGTCCTACGCCCTTTACCTATTGCAGGAAGCGTGCCAACTTTTGGTTTTGTTAAAAAACAATGACTTACACTTGTTTTATTGCACGAAAAACCGTGAAACACGAAATACCGTGATTTCATAGTCACGGAATACCGTGTAAACTTCGCGCATGGCCACAAACGATCCACACACCAAGTTTCTGCATCAGCTACCCGTGATGACTGCCCTGCTCGATGAGGGCGGGCATTTCGTTGATGTCAGTGAGGAGTGGTCGTTCCGTATGGGCTTCAGCCGTGACGAGATGCGCGGCCGTAATACGGAAGAATTTGCGACCCCGGAAACCGTCCGGCACATCGTTGAGGAGTACCTGCCGGGATATGAACGCACCGGCAAGCTCGACTACGTTCCCCTGGGACTGATTGCCAAGGACGGTGAGATAGTCGAACTGCTCATGAAGGCCCGCAAGTTTTACGACGATGCCGGCAAGTTTCTTTACAGCATCGCCGTATTTTTCAGGGCGGATCGCCTGGCGCGCGCCGAACGGCGTTACGACGATCTGTATCATGCGACGCCGGCGATGCTGCATACCGTCGATGCGGAGGGCCTGATCACCGATGTCAGCGATCACTGGCTGGAGAAACTCGGGTACATGCGCGAGGAAGTAATCGGCAGGTCCATACTGGATTTCCTGAGCAAGGAATCGGGCGAAGAACTGGGCGAGGGATTGCGCGAGATCATCGAGTCCGGCGACAGCAAGAATGTGCCCAGGCAAATGGTCACTCAATCGGGGGACGTGCTCGATGTCGTCATGTCCGCCCACAGCGAAATAGATACAACCCGCGGCGTGCGGCGGCTCCTGGTGGCGACCAAGGACATGACCGAGCGCAACCGCGGCGAAGCGAAACTCCGCGAGGCCTATGGCGAGATAGCCCGCTTGAAAGAAGAGTTGGAACGCGAGCGGGATTACCTGCGCGAAGAGGTCTCCGTGTCGATGAATTTCGGTCGCATCGTCGGCGAGAGCCCGGCGCTGGCTGCCATGCTTGCCCGGATCGAGGCGGTGGCAGAAACGCCGGCAAACGTCCTGATCGTTGGCGAGACCGGCACAGGTAAAGAGCTGGTCGCCCATGCTATCCACTCGCGCAGCCGCCGCGCCGATGCACCCCTGGTAAAAGTTAACTGCGCATCGATTCCGCATGAACTCTTCGAGAGCGAGTTTTTCGGCCATGTAAAAGGGGCTTTCACCGGTGCTTACAAGGATCGGGTTGGCCGCTTTCAGCTCGCGGATGGCGGAACATTATTTCTCGATGAGGTGGGCGAAATTCCGCTGGCGTTGCAGGGCAAGCTACTGCGCGTTCTGCAGGAGAAAGAGTTCGAGCGGGTGGGCGAGGATACCACCCGGCGGGTCGACGTACGGGTAATCGCCGCCACCAACCGCGATCTCGAGAAAGAAGTAGAAGCAGGTAACTTCCGCGAAGACCTGTTTTACCGCCTGAGCGTCTTCCCGGTGCAGGCGCCGCCTCTGCGGCGGCGTGGTGATGACGTTATTCAGCTTGCCGTGCATTTCCTGGAGCAGGTTTGCCGGGAATTCGGACGTCCGGTACCTGCCTTCACCCAGAGCCAGGTAGACGCCATGCGAAACTATGACTGGCCGGGTAATATCAGGGAATTGAAAAATGTCATCGAGCGGGCGGTGATACTGTCGCAGGGCGATACGCTGAGGCTGGATCTGTCCATGCCCGGCGGAGCTTCGACGGAGAAAGCGGGCAGTTCCGGACCGGCGGTCGGCACGAAGGTTGAAAGGGGCGAACGGAATTTCTATACCGAGAAGGAACTCAAGTTGCAGCAGCGCGATAACCTGATCCGGGCGCTCGATTACACGAACTGGCGTATATCGGGCAAGGACGGGGCGGCCGAACTGCTGGGTTTGAAGCCCAGCACTCTGGCCGACCGCATCCGGTCTTATGGACTGGAAAAGCCCGCAGCTTCCCGGCGGAGGCCGGCATCGTGACGCCTCTGATGAGCAAGCTTGGCGTTGTATGTCTGATTTGGTCGGCGGGGGCGCTCGCGGCCGACGCCCCCCGGCTTCCGGATTCTGTCGGGTCGGTGCTCACGCGGCATGGTGTTGCGGAATCCGGCGTGAGTATCGTGGTCCGGGAGCTTGGGTCGGACAAGGCATTGCTGCATTTCAATGCGGATAAAACCCGCAATCCTGCTTCAACGATCAAGTTACTGACCACCTGGCTGGCGCTGGAAGAACTCGGCCCGGCGTTCAAGTGGCCGACGGAGGCTTATCTCGCGGGGGAACTAAAAGACGATGGCACGCTGGACGGTGATCTGATCGTCAAGGGATATGGCGACCCCTACCTGATCACGGAGCGCCTGTGGGCTTTCCAGCGCAGGCTCAAGCAACGTGGGTTGCGGCACATTAGCGGTGACCTCGTTATCGACAGTTCCTATTTCGCAGATGAATACACTGATCCCGGCAAGTTCGACGGCGAAAACCTGCGTTCCTATAACGTGGCCCCGAACGCATTCCTCGTGAATTTCCAGGCCATGCATATGCTTTATGAACCGGATCTGGGAAATAACCGGGTCAACGTGCTGGTCGATCCGCTACCGGTCAACCTCAATATCGATAACCAACTCAGGCTGGTAAATGGTTTTTGCGGTGGCTACCAGAACGGTATTTCGGTAGTCGCGACCGAATCGATGCGACGTAACAATATAGTGCTGTCGGGTAAGTTCGGGCGGGGTTGCGAAAAATACGAGATGACCCGCTCTGCGCTGACCGCGCCGAGCTTCGGATACGGCGTGTTCAAGGCGCTGTGGGAAGAAAGCGCCGGAACACTGGCGGGAGGATGGCGTGAGGGCACGGCACCGGTCGACACCGAGCCCTTTGTCCGCATCGAGTCTCCGCCTATGTCCGATGTGATCGAGTACGTGAACAAGTTCAGCAATAACGTAATGGCCCGCCACCTGCTGCTGACGCTGGGAGCGATTGCCTTTGAACCGCCGGCAACCCGGGGCAAGGGGCAGCAGGCGATACAGGATTCCCTGCGGCGTCGCGGCCTCACGTTCGACGGACTGCATGTTGATAATGGCGCGGGGTTGTCGCGTAAAACCCGCATAAAAGCGAAGGACCTCGCGGAGATCCTGGCCCTGGCGGCCAACAGTCCGTGGGCGCCCGAGTACATTTCGTCGTTCTCGCTATCGGGTCTGGACGGCACGATGCAGAAACGTTTTGCCGAAGAGGAACTTACAGGCCGGATGCACCTGAAGACGGGCCGGTTGCGAGATGTATTTGCCACCGCCGGTTACGTGCATGCACGTTCAGGAAAGGATTATGCTGTCGTTATACTCCAGAATTTTCGTGGTGCCGATAACGGCCCCGGGGAAGCGGTACAGATTGCATTGCTTCGCTGGGTCTATGAACAGTAGATAAGCAGGCAGCGCTATGACTAAAGACTTTTTTTATCAGCGATCCGTTTTGATGGTCGCATTGTTTGCCGGGATGGTGATGATCAGCTGGCCTTCCACCCCGCTGCGGGCAGAAACCATGTTCGTCACGGATATGTTACAGCTTGAACTCTATGCAACGGCTGAAATGACAGGAATGCCGTTACGCAAATTGAAAAGTGGCGACCGCCTGGAGATTCTTGAGAGCAGCGGGCGAACAGCACATGTTCAGCTCGAAAGCGGTGAATCCGGCTGGGTGAAATCACTCTATTTGCAGACAGACGAACCGGCCCGTACCCGGATCAATAAGCTTGAGGATACGAACGCGAGTCTCGAGAAATCGGTAACGAGACTGCGAGCCCAGCTCGGCGACCAGCAGGATCGCGTGGCGGAACTCGAAACGGTCCGTGATGACACGGATTCGCAGGCCGCCGCAGAAGCAGAAGAACTTAAACGCCTGCGTATTGAAAATACCGATATGGAAGAGAGCCTTACGGCTTACTCCTCCAGCGTACCTCTGGGCTGGGTAGCTGCATTCCTGGTGCTTATACTGGCCGGAGGATTTGCGGCGGGCTGGTACTGGTTTGATACCCGCAGCCGGGCGCGTCACGGCGGTTATCGCATCTACTAGTCTGACTAGTGGATGGCTGGCCGCAGTTCCAGGCCGGCCAGAATATATGCTTCCAGCTCTATCAGTTCCTGGTGACGACCGTCTATGGAGGCTGCATCGTACTCCCGTTGCAGCATCAGCAGAAAGACATGCGAGTGCTTGATTTCACTCTTCCAGAGTTTGTCGTAAAACCCTGCCAGCTCCGGGTCTGGCATATTTTCGGCAACAATTTGAAGGCGTTCTGCACCACGACTTTCGATCACCGACGAAATCAGCATCCTGTCAATAAAGCGCTCATCGCGTCCGTGGCGTGCGACGGCCAGCAACTGGTTTACGTAAGGATCGGGAACATCCTTGCCGAGGAGCAGCCCCCGCTTTTCCATAAATGCATAGGCCTCCGCGAAGTGTTCGAGTTCTTCTTGCGCGAGCTCGATTAACTGCGGAATAATTTTCGTCCTGTCCGGATACTTGACGATCATGCTCATCAGCAGGGCATTGGCCTTGCGTTCACAACTGGCATGATCAATGAGGAAGGTATCGAAATCGGCAAGCA
>JASLMV010000023.1 GCA_030746435.1 Gammaproteobacteria bacterium
GACTCGGTGGTCGCGAGGCTGAAGTTGCAGACGCAATCGCCGCTGGGCATGTACTTGGTATCCGGATCCTTGCCCAGATTACCGATGAGTATGACTTTATTAACTCCGCGCGCCATGCTGTTCCCCTACTTTATTTAGCTTAAGTATTTGTTTTATAACACTAATTATTGATTCCTGCCGTACGTGGCAGCGATGCCTCATTGTATGCGCTACAGCTTGGAAACACACGCGCAATAACGGCCAAACCGGCCGGAAAAGCAACGCATGGGTGCCCGCCGGACACGTAGCGAAGCAAAACACGCTATATTCGTGGGTTGGATTAATTAGCCGGCCCTTAGCCTTCGTCATGCAGCATATCAGTATCCGGGGAGCCCGGACCCACAACCTGAAGAACATCGATATAGACCTCCCCCGGGACCGGCTTATCGTTATCACCGGTTTATCCGGCTCCGGCAAATCATCGCTGGCTTTTGACACGATATATGCGGAAGGCCAGCGCCGCTATGTCGAATCGCTGTCCGCCTACGCCCGTCAATTCCTGTCGATGATGGAGAAGCCCGACGTGGACCACATCGAGGGGTTGTCTCCCGCGATTTCCATTGAGCAGAAATCGACGTCGCATAACCCGCGCTCGACCGTGGGGACAGTGACCGAAATTTACGATTACCTGCGCCTGCTTTACGCCCGTGCAGGGCGGCCGCGTTGTCCCGACCACGGCAACGACTTGCAGGCGCAGATCGTCAGCCAGATGGTCGACCAGGTGCTGGCGCTGAGGAAAGGCACCAAACTGCTGCTGCTGGCCCCCGTCGTGCAGGAACGCAAGGGTGAGCATCTGCAGTTGCTCGCCGACCTGCGCGCCCAGGGTTTTGTGCGCGCCCGTATAAACGGTGAAGTTTATGAACTGGACGACCCGCCGAAGCTTGACCTGCGCCGCAAACACAGCATCGATGTCGTGGTCGACCGCTTCAAGGTACGCGACGATCTGCGACTGCGCCTGAGCGAGTCCTTTGAGACGGCGCTCAAGCTCGCGGATGGCGTCGCGAAGATTGCCTGGATGAACAAACCCGACCATGCCGAACTCGTGTTCTCGGACAAGTTTGCGTGTCCCGAGTGTGGCTATGCGCTGGCAGAACTTGAGCCACGTTTGTTCTCCTTTAACAACCCGGTTGGTGCCTGCCCCGACTGCGACGGCCTCGGCGCGCGGCAGTTCTTCGACCCGAGCCGGGTCGTGCGTAACCCGAGCCTGAGCCTCGCCGGTGGCGCGATCCGGGGGTGGGGCCGCCGCAATTCCTATTACTCGCAGGTTATCAAGAGCCTGGCGAACCATTTCGACTTCGACATCGAAGCGCCATGGGAATCGCTGGGTAAAAAGACACAAGAGATTTTGCTGTTCGGCTGTGACGAGGAAATTCAGTTTGTTTACCGGACGGCGCGGGGCGCGACGTTCAAGCGCAGCCATCCCTTCGAAGGCGTGATCCCGAACCTGAACCGGCGTTATCGCGAAACCGAGTCGGGCACGGTCCGGGAGGAACTTGCGAAATACCTGAGCGTGCAGCCCTGCCCCGAATGCGACGGTACGCGCCTGAACGTCGAGGCCCGCAACGTATTCATTAGCAAACGTGCCATTCCGCAGATCACCTGCGAGTCCGTCGCGAATGCGCTGGCATTCTTCGAGACGCTGGACCTCGGCGGAGCCCGGGGAGAAATCGCCGCCAAGATTACGAAGGAAATAATCGAACGCCTGCGTTTCCTCGCCGACGTCGGGCTGGAATACCTCACGCTGGACCGCAGCGCCGAAACGCTTTCCGGCGGTGAAGCCCAGCGTATCCGGCTGGCAAGCCAGATCGGCTCCGGGCTCGTCGGCGTTATGTACATACTCGATGAGCCGTCTATAGGCCTCCACCAGCGTGATAACGCGCGGCTATTGAATACCCTGATCCGGCTGCGTGACCTGGGGAATACCGTCATGGTGGTCGAACACGACGAAGAAGCAATTCGTACGGCCGATTATGTGGTCGACCTCGGTCCGGGTGCCGGGGTGCATGGCGGACGGGTTGTCGCGGAAGGCACTCCGGATACGATTGTCAGCTCAACAGCCTCATTGACCGGGCAGTACCTGGCGGGCAAGCGGCGGATAGAAGTACCGCTCGCGCGCGTACCGGTCAACGGCGACAAACATATACGCATACTCGGTGCGAGCGGCAATAACCTGAAACAAATCAATGCCGAAATCCCCATCGGCGTGATGACCTGCATCACCGGCGTCTCCGGTTCGGGCAAGTCGACACTGATCAACGACACGCTGTACAAGAAGGCGGCGGAGCTCATCAACAACAGCAGCCATAGTCCCGCGCCGTGCGATACGGTCGAGGGGCTGGAGCAGCTGGACCGGATCATCGACATCAGCCAGAGTCCGATCGGCCGTACGCCGCGCTCCAACCCGGCGACCTATGCCGGGCTGTTTACGCCGATCCGCGAACTCTACGCGGGCACGCAGGAAGCCCGCTCACGCGGCTACAAGGCGGGACGCTTCAGCTTTAACGTCAAGGGCGGGCGCTGCGAAGCCTGCCAGGGCGATGGCGTTATCCGGGTCGAAATGCATTTCCTGCCCGACGTCTACGTACCCTGCGACCTGTGCAACGGCAAGCGCTACAACCGCGAAACACTGGAGATCAAGTACAAGGGCAAGAATATCGACGAGGTGCTTAATATGACCGTCGAGGATGCGCTTGCGATGTTTACAAACGTACCGGTCGTTGCGCGCAAGTTACAGACGCTGATGGACGTCGGACTCAGCTATATAAAGCTTGGCCAGAGCGCAACGACATTATCCGGCGGTGAAGCCCAGCGCGTTAAACTCGCGAAGGAACTTTCCAAGCGATCCACCGGCAGCACGCTGTACATACTCGATGAACCCACGACAGGTTTACACTTCCATGACATCGAGCAATTGCTTAACGTGCTGCAAACCCTGCGCGACCAGGGCAACACGGTGGTCGTGATCGAACACAACCTCGACGTCATCAAGACGGCCGACTGGATCGTCGACCTGGGCCCGGAAGGTGGCGATGGTGGCGGGACAATCGTTGCCACCGGCACCCCCGAAGACGTGGCGAGAATAAAAAATTCCTATACAGGTCAATACCTTGCAAGACTTCTTGGGCGGAGCAATCGTATCCGCGCGATAAGCTGACCGGATCAGACAAGGGGCTGAATGCCTACCGCTTCACGCACCTTTTTTATAAGCGCGGTTGCCTGTTCGCGGGCTCGCTCTGCCCCCTGCTTCAATACCGACTCTACATGACCCGGATCGGCAATAAGTTTCGCATACTCTGCACGCGGTGCTTCCAGGTGGGCATCGAGATACTCGAATAACTCCTGCTTGGCGTCACCCCAGCCCATGCCTTCGACCAGTTTCTGTCTGAAGGTAGCTGTATCGCTTTCCGTAGCGAAGGCTTTGTAGATATCGAACAAGGTACAGTCATCCGGGTCTTTAGGCTCACCCGGCTCCAGCGAATTGGTTTTGATCTTCATGATCAGTTTACGGAGCTTCTTCGATGGTTCAAACAACGGAATCGTGTTGTTGTAGCTCTTGCTCATCTTGCGGCCGTCCAGACCTGCAAGCACGGCAGCATGTTCATCGACGACCGCTTCCGGTAATACGAAGGTCTCGCCGTAAATATGATTAAAGCGCTGGGCGATATCGCGTGCCATCTCGACGTGCTGAATCTGGTCCTTACCGACGGGCACCTTGTTCGCGTTGAACATCAGGATATCGGCCGTCATGAGCACCGGGTATCCGAACAGGGCCATCGTCACGCCCTTGTCCGGATCGCGCGTACCGCTGTCCGCATTTTCCTGCAGGGCGGCCTTGTACGCATGGGCACGGTTCATCAGGCCCTTGGCCGTTACGCTGCTGATGATCCAGCTAAGCTCCGGTATCTCGGGTATGTCGGACTGCCGGTAGAAAAATGACTTGCCGGTGTCCAGCCCCAGCGCCAGCCAGGTTGCGGCAACTTCCAGGCTGGACTGCCGTAATCGTTCGGGATCCTGATTCTTTACCAGCGCGTGATAATCGGCGAGGAAGTAATAGGAGTTGATATCACCCTTATGGCTTGCGGCTATCGCCGGCCGTATGGCACCGACGTAGTTGCCCAGGTGTGGCGTACCCGTCGTTGTAATACCCGTTAGTACCGTTTGTTTGGACATGTATAACCCGTTCCGCCCGAGCCGGCTCCGCCCCGATCCATCCCGCGCCTGATTGTAGACGATGTAAGTTATAGTTGTAGCCTCTATGCAGCCCGTCGCCGATACCAAACTCTACGCAGCCCATATCGAGGAACTGCAGCGGCGTTATGATTCCGCTTTGGAAAACGCCCGACTGGATGCAGTGGTAATCGGTGCCGGCCAGCCTGCACCGGTCTACCTGGACGACCAGCATCTGCCTTTCAAACCGAACCCCCACCTGGTGCAGTGGGCGCCGTTACTGAAGCACCCGGATTCGATCCTGCGCTACAGGCAGGGGGGCATGCCTGATCTGTTGGTCTTCGAGCCCGAAGACTTCTGGTTGCGAAACTCTCCCGTGCCGGAATTTATCAAGGACGGACCCCTTAACGTGCAACTGGTCGGCAACGGCCACAGCCTGCTCGAACACGTAAAAGAGATGCCTGCGCGCACAGCTTTTGTCGGTGAGATTCGTGAGCAGGAAGACAGCTTCGGACTGAAGCGGGTCAACCCGCAGAAACTGCTGGACGAACTGCATTTCGGCCGCGCCATCAAAACACCGTGGGAGGTCGAATGCCTGCGGCATGCCAATTACCAGGCGATTCGGGGACACCTGGCTGCCGAAGTGTGTTTTAACGAGGGCGGTTGCGAATACGATATCCAGCTCGCTTTCCGCACAGCGTGCCGTATAACCGACGAGGAAATGCCCTATCCCGCAATCGTTGCGGCGAACGAACACGCGGCCACACTGCATTACCAGCACCTCGATCGTAAATCGGTGGACAACCTGAGCCTTTTGATCGATGCCGGCTGCGCCGTACACGGATATGCCAGTGACGTTACCCGCACCTACTCTTACGACCCGGTCTTTGGCTCGATGATCGAAGCGATGCACGAACTGCAACGCGAATTATGCACATCGGCCGTGCCCGGCGCCGATTTCCGCGAACTGCATATCGCAGCACACCACAGCATTGCCACGCTCCTCAGGGAAGTCGGCGTTACAGACATAAGTCCCGAGGAGGCCGTCGAGACCACCGTATCGAGGACCTTTTTCCCCCACGGGCTCGGACATTTCCTCGGACTGCAGGTGCACGACGTCGGTGCTCTGCTGGCGAGCGCCAAGGGCGACGAAATGCCCGTGCCGGATAATGACCCCTATTTACGTCTGACGCGCATACTCGAACCCGGCAATATCGTGACGGTTGAGCCCGGCCTGTACTTTATAGACATGCTGCTTGAGAAACTGCGGGCAACGCCCGAAGGTAAATGCGTGAACTGGGATCAGGTTAACGAATTACGACAATTCGGCGGGATACGCATCGAAGACAACCTGCATATCACGGAAAGCGGCAACGAGAACCTGACCCGGGAGGCGTTCGCAGCGGCAGTTATGAACTGATTCCGAATAAATGGATTCAAGATCAGGTTGTTTTGCCTAGATTCGCGAGCAGAAACTCTTCTAAAAGCCGTAATGTTTCAATACGGTTCTGTTCAATGCTCAGAGAATGATTGCCATTATCAAGCTCAACGTATTTGACCTGCTTACCGGCCTTGCGCAGCGCTTTGTCCATCCGCCTGCTGTGGGTAACTGGGACAATCCGGTCTTTTTCCCCATGAATAAGCAATACTGGAATATCAATCGTTTTGGTGTAGCTTATTGGCGACCGGGCTATTAGATCCTCTTTGTTTGTACCAAGCTGCTTCCGGATTATTTCTTTACTCATATAACGGCGAGCACTGGCCCACACTTCCCATTGATCGCTAACGCCATTGATGCTTGCTGCGCAGCTAAAAGTATCCTGTTGTTTAGCTGCCGCCATTAATGAGGCATAGCCGCCGTAACTCCTGCCGACGATACATATCTTGCCGGGTATAGCCAGTTCCTGGTCGATCATCCAGTTCGCGGCATCCGCCAGATCGTCCTGCATTCTCTCGCCCCAGTTCTGCACCGCCTGCATCTCGAACTGGAAGCCGTAACCCGACGAACCGCGAAAGTTGGGCTGTAAAACGACATAGCCGCGATTTGCCAGAAACTGCACCAGCCAATCGAACCCCCCGTACGCGCGGGCCATCGGGCCCCCGTGCGGCAACACGATTGCGGGCACGGGCTGGCCGTCCTTATAAGACATTGGTACGGTCAGGTAGGCTTCGATGTCGAGTCCGTCGCGAAGCCTGGTAAACAATTTTTTGCTTCGGCGGCAGCTCGACATTCTCAAGCAGCGGGTACTTCGTGAACAGGTACTCCAGCGACACCTCGTCCCGGTCACCAAAATAATATGAGCCGGGCTTATTGCTGCTGAAACTGTACAAAATATAGCGCCGCTCGTTCCGGCTCATGCTGGCAATGATATTCGCTGAGTCCGGCAGAACTCTCCGAAAACCCTCCTGCAACCCGAGATAGCCAGGATCCCAATAGACCCGGCTGTCGTCCGCTTCACCGTGGGACACCCCCACCACATCATTGCTAACCGGGGAATAGATCAGCCCGCCGTCAACATCATAGTTCGGATCGGCATGGACGAGTTCGCGCGTGAACTCCGGGTCGTCCAGATGGACCCGGAAGACCGCATACCTGCCTTCATGCAGTGCCCTTATGTACAGATGGTTCGGGTCGATACCGAAACCCATCGGTCTGATAGCCGGGGTATCAAATAACTCGTAGTCCCAGGCGTCCCTCCATTCCCCGGCCCGCAGATCAAATACCCGGTAGAAAATTTTCGTTTCGTCTCGTCCATACGCCAGCCTGACACGCCCCTGGCGATCGGCCATCCAGTCCACGATTTTCGACCTGTTGCGCTGGACCCTTTCGCGCCTCCCATTAGAAACGTCGACCTTATACACAGACGGGTAGTTCGGCTTGTCCACGTCAAAAGCCATCAATATATGATTGGGCTCGTCAGGCAACGGACTTACTATGTTGTCCTGGAATTGCGAGAAATGATCTCCAGCAGTGCCACCTGAACGCCTGCGGGGCTTGAGTATGGTCTCGGGTTTGGCGCCCGGCTCAACCCTGATGCGCAACAAATGGCTTTCTGTCGTTGCGGTTCCATAGCGACGTGACGGGTACCGCATGCTGATCAGCATGATGTCATCATTTGCCCAGGTGTAAGCGCCAATTATGGTTTTTTCATTGTCGGCACGGCCCAGGAGGAAAGATTTATCCGCATCGAGCCTGTATACACGCAAAACAGTCTGGCCGTCAGCGTCCTGCAAAAATGCGATGCGCGTGCCGTCCGGTGACAGAGTTGCGTTGCGTATGGCCGGCAGGCTACCGAAGGCCTCTACCGGAAGTTCATTGGCACGGACAATAAGCGAGCAACAGGGCAACGCTGACAGGATCAGAAATGCGGCGATACTCTTGTTCTTATGCACGTCGAGGTTCCCCAGCCCTTCCCTTGAACAGATTAACCAAAATGACCACCGAATAGAATCTCCGAGAGACCACTCTTAAGGCACAAAAAACCCGCCATGAGGCGGGTTCTTTATAGATCAATTACCACCTGACAAGTTACTCAGCAGCCGTTTCCTCAGCAACCTCCGGCTGATCCAGAAGCTGCACGATCGCCATCGGCGCAGCATCGCCCGGCCGGTTACCTGCTTTCAGAATCCGCAGGTAACCACCAGGCCGTTCCTTAAAGCGCGGGCCCAGTTCATTAAAGAGTTTGCCGACCGATTGCTTGTCGCGCAGGCGATCAAAGGCCAGGCGGCGGTTGGCTACGCCGTCTTCCTTGGCGAGCGTAATCAAGGGTTCCACCACCCGGCGCAACTCTTTGGCTTTTGAGACTGTCGTCCGTATGGTCTCGTGCTGAATCAGCGACGCAGCCATGTTTCTGTACATGGCTTTGCGATGGCTGCTCTTGCGCCCGAGGATACGGCCTGACTTTCTATGTCGCATGGCTTTTTCTACCGTTTATCTGATAAGCCCGGGCTGCTCAGGCAACGGGTCTGCGTCGTCCGGTGTCAGGCTCGGGGGCGGCCAGTTTTCCACGCGCTGCCCGAGGGCGAGGCCGTGGCTTTCCAGCACTTCCTTGATTTCGGTGAGCGATTTCTTGCCCAGGTTCGGTGTGCGAAGCAACTCAACCTCGGTGCGCTGAATCAGGTCACCGATGTAGTTAATATTTTCGGCTTTCAGGCAATTGGCTGAACGTACAGTAAGTTCCAGCTCGTCGACCGGGCGCATCAGGATCGGATCGACATGCGATTCGGCAGCGGCTGCTGCAGCCTCATCCTGACCCTGCAGGTCGACGAACACATCGAGCTGATCCTTCAGGATGCCGCCCGCACGACGGATGGCCTCTTCCGGATCGATCGTGCCGTTGGTTTCGATGTCGATCAGCAACTTGTCGAGATTGGTACGCTGTTCCACGCGCGCTGCCTCAACCGTGTAGCTGACCCGGCGTACAGGCGTGAACGATGCGTCGAGCTGCAGCTGGCCGATGCGGCCTGTATGCTCCTCGAGGTTCACAACCGGGATGGCAGGCCGGTAACCACGGCCACGTTTGATGACCAGGTTCATTTTCAGCTCACCGGTGCTGGTGAGATTCGCGATGACCAGGTCGGGGTTCACGACTTCTATATCGTGATCGGTCGTAATATCCGCGGCGGTGACAGCGCCCGACCCTGACTTGTGCAGGATCAGCTCGGCACGGTCACGCGCATGCATGTTGATCGCGAGCTGCTTCAGGTTCAGCAGTATTTCGACGACGTCTTCCTGCACGCCTTCAATACTGGTGTACTCATGCAACACGCCGTCTATATCGACTTCCGTCACGGCACAGCCTGGCATGCTCGACAACAGTACGCGCCGCAGGGCATTACCCAGCGTGTGGCCGAAACCACGTTCGAACGGCTCGATAACGACCCGTGCCTTGTTGTCAGTCTGAGACTGTACCCGAACGGTACGGGGCTTTAGAAAATCAGTTATATCGGACATCTCGTGGTGTCTCCTGCGATTACTTCGAGTAAAGCTCAACGACCAGGTTTTCATTAATGTCCGGAAGGACATCCTCACGTTCGGGCAACGAACGCAAAACCCCGGTCAGCTTCTTCTCATCTACCTCAACCCAGTCGGGAAGACCCATCTGGGTAGAAATCTCCATCGCGCTCTTGATGCGCTGCTGGTCCTGCGCTTTATCGCGCACACTTACCGCGTCACCGGCACTAACCTGGTAAGAAGGTATATTTACAACGTTGCCGTTAACGGTAATCGCTTTGTGGCTCACCAGCTGACGGCCTTCGGCACGTGTCGCGGCATAGCCCATACGATAAACAACATTGTCCAGGCGGCCTTCCAACATGCGGATCAGGTTCTCGCCTGTCGATCCCTTGCGCTGGGCCGCTTTCTTGTAATAGTTGCGGAACTGCCGTTCGAGCACGCCATACATACGACGCAGTTTCTGTTTCTCGCGGAGCTGCAGGCCGTAGTCGGATAAACGACCGCGCCGCTGACCAGCTGTTGTGCCCGGCGGTGTCTCCAGTTTGCACTTGGAGTCGAGTGGCCGGACGCCGCTCTTCAGAAATAGATCAGTACCCTCGCGGCGCGAGAGTTTACATTTTGGTCCCAGGTATCTGGCCATCTGCTAAATCCTCAAACTCGCCGCTTCTTGGGCGGACGACAACCATTGTGCGGAATTGGTGTCACGTCTTCGATATTGGTGATGCGATAACCCGCATTGTTCAGAGCACGCACTGCCGACTCACGACCCGGGCCCGGCCCGCGCACCTTCACCTCTAGGTTCTTGAGGCCGAATTCCAGCGCGGCCACACCTGCTTTCTCGGCCGCAACCTGGGCAGCAAAAGGCGTGCTCTTGCGCGAGCCGCGAAAACCGCAGCCACCCGCGGTCGCCCAAGACAATGTATTGCCCTGCCGATCGGTGATCGTAATAATTGTGTTGTTGAAGGAAGCATGGATGTGGGCGATACCATCGACCACATGCTTCTTGACCTTCTTGCTTGTTGCTTGTTGCTCTGCCATAACTGTTCCGGTGGTGCTCCTGTCTGTTTACCCGTTTGTTTTCCCGTGCTTATTTTCTAATGGGCCGGCGCGGTCCCTTGCGGGTGCGCGCGTTGGTACGGCTACGCTGGCCACGGACGGGCAGGCCACGCCGGTGGCGGATACCCCGGTAGCAACCCAGATCCATGAGCCGTTTAATGCTCATGGCAATCTCACGACGCAGATCGCCCTCGACGGTGACTTTCGCCACCTCGGTGCGGATGCGTTCGACTTCCGGCTCGCTCAGGTCTTTGACCTGTGCGGCCGGAGACACGTTGGCGGCCTCACATATTTTGGATGACAGCGTACGGCCAATACCGTAGATGCTGGTCAGCGACACCGCCACGTGCTTGTTTAAGGGAATATTTATGCCTGCAATACGGGCCATGTTTCTCTCCGGTTACGCCACTAGCCCTGGCGCTGCTTGTGCCTGGGGTCAGTACAGATAACCCGCACAACGCCCTTGCGACGAATGACCTTACAGTTCCTGCAAATCTTCTTGACTGATGCTCGAACTTTCATCGTTCTCTCCAAAAACCTCGCAAGGATTAGCGGATCTGACCCGTGCGGCCGTAACCGCTCAAATTAGCTTTCTTTAACAGGCCGTCGTACTGGTGCGACATCATGTGCGCCTGCAACTGCGCCATGAAATCCATCGTGACGACCACGATGATCAGCAGGGAAGTACCACCGAAATAAAACGGCACCCTTGCATACAAAATCATGAATTCCGGCAGCAGACATACGGCCGTGATGTACATCGCACCCCAGAAGGTCAGGCGGGTCAGCACCTTGTCGATGTACTCGGCGGTCTGGTAGCCCGGGCGTATTCCGGGAATAAAGCCGCCGGACTTTTTAAGATTGTCTGACGTATCACGCGAGTTAAAAACCAGCGCGGTGTAGAAGAAACAGAAGAATATGATCAGCGAGGCATAGATCATGATGTAGATAGGCTGCCCCGGCGCCAGCTTGGCAGCCAGCGTCTGCAGCCATTCCATGCCCTCGCTGCTACCAAACCACGTGGCGATGGTTGCAGGAAACAAAATAATACTGCTCGCGAAAATTGGCGGGATAACGCCGGACATATTGATCTTGAAAGGCAGGTGGCTGGTCTGGCCCGCGTACATCTTGCGGCCCTGCTGCCGCTTAGCGTAGTTCACGGTGATACGGCGCTGGCCGCGCTCCATGAAGACGACGAAATAGGTTACGGCAAGCACGAGAAAGATCAGTACAAGGGCAAGGGCCGGCGACATCTCACCCGTATTCACCAGCTCGAGGGTGCCGCCGATTGCCGACGGGAGCCCCGCAATAATGCTGGACAGAATAATCATGGAGATACCGTTACCGATGCCGCGCTCGGTGATCTGCTCACCCAGCCACATCAGGAACACTGTCCCGGTGACGAGGGTCACGGCTGCCGTAAAAACAAAATTGGGGCCGGGGTTAATCACCACGCCCTGGTTCTGGAAGGCGACCGATGCGCCGATAGCCTGCGCAGTCGCGAGTAACACCGTACCGTAGCGCGTGTACTGGGTGATCTTGCGCCGGCCAGCCTCGCCTTCTTTCTTGAGTTGCGCAATCTGGGGCACAACCACGCCGGCCATCTGCATGATGATGGACGCCGAGATATACGGCATGATGCCGAGCGCAAAAATACTCAGTCGCTGTAAGGCGCCGCCCGAGAACATGTTGAACATGCTCAGGATCGTGCCCGACTGTTCCTGGAAGAACTGCTCGAGCGCGACCGGGTCGATACCGGGCACCGGAATAAAGGTGCCGATTCGGTAGACGATCAGTGCACCGGCCAGGAAAAACAGGCGTGCGCGCAGGTCAGCGAAGCGGGTTGCTTCACCAAGTGCTGCTGCCGGATTTTCCAAAGTACCTTTTGCCATCGTCTTCGTGTTTCGTCTGTTTAGATTGCAGGGCCGCCAGCTTTAAGTGACGCCATATTTCTGCGCGGCAGAAAAACGCGCGGAAATATCTTTGGCGGAACTTACATCGAGGAATCCACAGGATTTCTCGATAGCCGAGTTATTTCCCTACTCCTCTATCGAACCCCCTGCCTTTTCGATCGCAGCCCGAGCGCCCTTGCTAACGCCCACACCTTTCAGCTTCACCGCCTTGTCGATCTCACCGCTGACAAATACTTTTGCGCGGGTGGTCTGCTGGGCCACGATCCCGGCACGTTTGAGTGCGAGGATATCGATCACCTCGTCTTCCACCGCCGCAAGCTCGCCGAGCCTGACTTCCGCATAAGAGCGCGCCTTGGCCGAACGGAAACCTACCTTCGGTAAACGCCGTTGCAGCGGCATCTGGCCGCCTTCGAAGCCGACCTTGTGGAAGCCACCCGAGCGCGCGTGCTGGCCTTTCTGGCCGCGGCCGCAGGTCTTGCCCTGGCCTGCCGCATGGCCCCGGCCCGGTCGCTTGCCCGTTTTCTTGCTGCCCTTGGCAGGTGAAATTGAATTCAGTTTCATTTACGCGTCCTCGACCTGCAGGAGATAGGAGACCTTGTTAATCATCCCGCGGTTTTCCGGCGTGTCTTCGACTATCACGCTCTGGTTGATACGCCGTAAGCCCAGCCCTGCAATACAGGCCCGGTGCTTTTTGAGGCGACCATAGCGACTCTTAATAAGAGTGACTCTCACTTTTCCAGCTTTAGCCATGATTTCAACCAGTAATATCTGCGACCGACTTGCCGCGCTTCGCTGCAATTCGTTGCGGCGAATGGGCGCTGCGGAGCGCGTTTATCGTCGCGCGTACCAGGTTTATCGGGTTGCGCGAACCGTAACTCTTGGCCAGTACATTACGCACGCCGGCCGCTTCAAAAACGGCCCGCATTGCACCGCCAGCAATAACACCCGTGCCTTCCGAGGCCGGCTGCATATAAACCTTGGTCGCACCGTGGCGGCCAATCATTTCGTAATACAGGGTGTCGTCATTCAGTGACACGCGCTCCATGCGGTTACGTGCCGCCTGCATGGCTTTCTGGATCGCGAGCGGAACTTCGCGGGCCTTGCCGTAACCGAAACCGACCCGGCCATTGCCGTCGCCGACTACCGTCAGCGCGGTAAAGCCGAACTGGCGGCCACCTTTGACGACTTTCGCAACCCGGTTAACCGCGACCAGTTTTTCTATAAAGTCGTCGCTGCTGCCTGAATGATCTTGTTTTGCCATCTGTGTACCCTGTTAAATCCTGAGGCCCTGCTCGCGTGCTGCTTCAGCGAGCGCCTTAACCCGTCCGTGATAGCGAAACCCGGACCGGTCGAACGCGACCTGTTCAATTCCGGCTGACTTGGCCTTATCGGCAATGGCCTTGCCAACGGCCTGGGCTGCCTCAATATTTCCTGTACTTTTCAATGATTTACGGAGCTCCGCCTGGGTCGTTGAAACACTCGCAAGAACAGTATCGCCGTCGGCCGCAATAACCTGCGCGTAGATATGCTGCGATGTCCGGTGCACCGACAAACGCGGCACTTCGAGTTCGCGTATCTTCGACCTCGTGCGGCGCGCCCTGCGCAATCTGCTCTGTTTCTTGTTCATAAATTCACCCGGTTGCGGGGCCAGTGCCCCACTTTTCAACTCTGACTATTTCTTCTTGGCTTCCTTCCTCACTACGCGCTCATCTGCGTAACGAACACCCTTACCCTTGTAAGGTTCCGGCGGCCGGAACTTGCGAATCTCTGCCGCTACCTGGCCGACCTGTTGCTTGTCGATACCTTTAATCATAACTTCCGTCTGGCTGGGTGTTTCGATATCAATGCCCTCAGGCACCGTGTACTTCACCGGATGGGAGAAACCAAGCGTCAGGTTCAGCAGTTTGCCCTGGGCCTTGGCCCGATACCCAACGCCTACCAACTCAAGCTTGCGTTCGTACCCATCGGTTACGCCTGCAACCATATTGGATACCAGTGCCCGGGTCGTGCCGGCCATGGCAACCGCGAACCGCGAACCGCTCCTAGCCTCACAATTTACGATGCCTTCTTCAACCTTTACGGTGACTTCCGGATTAACTGCCATGGAAAGCTCCCCTTTGGGGCCTTTCACCTTCAGCTCACCACCGGCCTGATTGACCTCGACGCCGCTGGGCAGTTCAACCGGTTTTTTAGCAATTCTGGACATATTCAATTCCTGTGCCGTCCCGATCAGGAGACGACGCAGAGCACCTCACCACCAAAACCTTTTGCACGCGCATTGCGATCGCTCATAACGCCTTCCGAGGTCGAAACTATCGCGATGCCCAGGCCGCCCATAACCTTGGGCAGGTCACCCTTGCCACGGTAAATACGCAGGCCGGGCTTGCTGACTTTCTGAATCTTCTCGATGACCGGTTTGCCGTCGAAATACTTCAGTGTGATCGTCAGTTCACGCTTGTTGCCGGGCTGCGCGCCAACATCCACGCCTTCGATATAGCCTTCCTCTTCCAGCACACGCGCGATGGATTCCTTCAGCGTTGAAGACGGCATGCTCACAGAAGTAAGGCCAACGTTCTGTCCATTCCGGATTCTTGTCAGCATGTCTGCGACCGGGTCTGTCATACTCATCGTTCTGTCCTCACCAGCTCGCTTTTCTTACGCCGGGGATGTTTCCATCCATCGTCAGTTCGCGCAGTTTGTTGCGTGCAAGGCCGAACTTGCGATACACACCATTCGGGCGACCGGTAATTGCACAGCGGTTACGCATACGCACGGGACTCGCGTCTCTGGGGAGCTTCTTGAGCTTGGCCATAGCAGCCTGACGTTCTTCGTCGGTAGACTTGGATGAAGCAATCGTCTCTTTAAGCGCTGCTCGTTTGGCTGCAAAACGTTGCACCGTTTTCAGACGCTTTGCGTTGCGTGCAAGCATTGATTTCTTTGCCATGTCTTAACCCGGTCCCTGACTATTTCTTGAACGGAAAATTTAATGCATCCAGCAGGGCACGACCCTGCTCGTCTGTCGTCGCCGATGTCGTGATCGCAATGTCCATACCACGCACCGAATCAACGTTGTCGTAATCAACCTCGGGGAACACAATCTGTTCCTGTACACCCATGTTGTAGTTGCCATGGCCGTCAAAGGCCTTGGGGTTCAGCCCCCGGAAATCCCGGATACGCGGGATCGCAATACTGACAAGGCGATCGAGGAATTCATACATGCGCTCGCGCCGCAGGGTGACCTTGCAGCCGATTGGATAACCGTCACGTATCTTAAAAGATGCGACCGACTTGCGAGCAACTGTTACCGAAGCTTTCTGTCCGGAAATCAGCGTCATGTCTTGGACTGCCTTCTCGATCACTTTCTTATCATTCACGGCCTCGCCTACGCCCATGTTCAGCGTAATTTTCGTAACCCTCGGCACTTCCATTACATTGGAAACACCAAGCTGCTCGCGGAGCTGCGGTACGACTGTCGTGTTATAAAGTTCCTGCAACCTGGACATCTTTTTACTCTGTTTGCTCTCGTTACACGTCGACAACTTCGTTGTTCGACTTGAAGTAACGAACCTTGCGCCCGTCTTCGAGCATCTTGATACCAATCCGGTCACCCTTACCGGTAACCGGGTTAAAAAGCATTACGTTAGACACGTGAATCGGTCGTTCCATGTCGACAATCCCGCCCTGCACACCGGCATTCGGGTTCGGCTTCGTGTGCTTCTTAACGACGTTGATACCTTCGACCAGCACCTGGCCATCGATATCAATGACGTTCAACACCGTGCCGCGACGACCCTTGTCCTTGCCCGCCACGACGATTACGTCGTCACCTTTTTTGATTCGTTCCATTGTTCGCTTGTCCTTAAAGGACCTCTGGGGCCAGGGAGACGATCTTCATAAAGTGGCCGGTACGCAGTTCACGCGTAACGGGGCCAAAAATCCGAGTACCAATAGGCTCCAGCTTGGGGGTCAGAAGTACCGCCGCATTGCCGTCGAAGCGAATCAGTGATCCGTCTGCTCTCCGTACGCCCTTACGGGTGCGCACGACCACTGCATGGTAAATTTCACCTCTCTTGACACGCCCACGCGGGATCGCATCCTTCACGCTAACCTTGATGACGTCACCAACATTGGCATAGCGCCGCTTGGAGCCACCCAGTACCTTGATGCACATCAGCCGCCGTGCGCCGCTATTGTCGGCCGCGTTCAAAATTGACTGCATCTGAATCATGTTCGTTCACCAGTCGGCACAACGGCCGCTACAAATTAGGCGTTGGCACGCTCAACAATTTCTACCAGCCGCCAGGACTTGTTCCTGGAGACCGGCCGACATTCGGTAATCATCACGACATCGCCCTCGTTGCAGGCATTGTCTTCATCGTGCGCCATATACTTGGTAGTACGCCTCAGGTACTTGCCATACATCGGGTGCTTAACCTTGCGCTCTACCGACACCGAGATGGTTTTATCCATCTTGCTACTGACCACTCTTCCGGTGATCGTACGTTGCCTGATTTCGGTTCCACTATTTTCTGTCTTGTCCGTCATTTCGTGGCCCCTTCCTGCCTGGCGGCCGCGATCTCCTGGGCACGCAATACTGTTTTGACCCGTGCAATATTCTTGCGAACCTTGCGGTATTGATCCGGCCGTGCCATCTGCCCGATCGCCTGCTGCATGCGCAGGTTGAACTGCTCGCGGCGCAGGTCAACGAGTTCCTCGAGCAGTTCATCTCTGCTCTTGTCACGCAATTCATTTGCTTTCATCAGAGCACCTGCCGGGTAACAAATTTTGTTGACACCGGAAGCTTTGCAGCCGCCAGCGTAAACGCCTCGCGGGCCACGTCTTCGGACACGCCTTCCATTTCATAGAGCACCCGGCCGGGTTGAACCTGTGCGACCCAGTACTCGACACTGCCCTTGCCTTTACCCTGGCGTACTTCCAGGGGCTTCTTCGTGATTGGTTTATCCGGAAATATGCGGATCCAGATCTTGCCACCACGCTTGATATGACGGGTCATCGCACGACGCGCGGCTTCGATCTGCCTTGCGGTGATACGGCCACGCCCGGTCGCCTTCAGTCCGAACTCACCGAATGATACTGTGCTGCCACGCTCAGCCAGGCCGCGGTTACGACCTTTCTGCTGTTTACGGAACTTGGTTCTTTTAGGCTGCAGCATCTAAGTATCCTTAACGGGCAGCCTGCTCTGCAGCAGACTTATCCGTCTCCTGCGGGGTACCAATAACTTCACCGCGGAATATCCAGACCTTCACGCCGATAATTCCGTAAGTCGTCTTGGCTTCGGCGAAGCCGTAATCAATGTCTGCCCGGAAAGTGTGCAGCGGCACGCGGCCTTCCCGATACCATTCCGAGCGTGCAATTTCCGCACCGTTCAGGCGACCGCCAACCTTTACCTTGATGCCTTCCGCACCCAGGCGCATGGTGTTGGTCACGGCACGTTTCATCGCGCGGCGGAACATCACACGGCGCTCGAGTTGCTGGGCAATGCCCTCAGCAACGAGCTGCGCATCGAGTTCCGGCTTGCGGATCTCTGCGATATTTAGCCGCACATCCTGCAACGGCAGCTCCAGCATGCTCGCAACTTCCGTACGCAGTTTCTCGATATCCTCACCTTTCTTACCGATCACGATGCCGGGACGCGCTGTGTGAATAGTGATACTCGCCTTGCGTGCCGGGCGTTCGATCTGGATACGGCTCACCGAAGCCTCTTTAAGCTTTTCCTTAAGGAAGCCACGGACCTGGAAATCCGCATAGACGTATTCAGGGTACTGTTTGCTGTCCGCATACCACTTGGACGCCCAGTCCTTGGTTATTCCAAGGCGGATACCGATCGGATGTACTTTCTGGCCCATATCGTTTCCTTACTCGTCCGCAACCTGAACAGTGATGTGGCTGTTGCGCTTGATAATCCGGGTACCGCGGCCCTTGGCGCGAGCACGATAGCGGCGCAGGCCCGGGCCGGCACTGATCTCGATGTTGCTGACTTTCAGCTCATCGATATCAGCACCGTGATTGTGCTCAGCGTTGGCAATCGCCGACTCAAGCACTTTCTTCAAAATAGCCGCGCCTTTCTTGGGCATAAAATTCAGCGTCTGCAGTGCACTGCCGACCGGTTTGCCGCGTACGACATCGGCGACCAGTCTGCATTTCTGGGCCGAGATAGGTGCATACCTCAATTTTGCCGAAACTCGCATCATTGAAACCTATGTGGTCTTCCGGTCACCTGAGTGACCCCTGAATGTCCGGGTGACCGCAAACTCGCCGAGTTTGTGCCCCACCATGTTTTCCGAAATAAGCACCGGAATGTGATCGCGTCCGTTGTGGACCGATATCGTTAATCCAATCATGTCCGGCACGATCATTGACCGGCGCGACCACGTCTGGATCGGTTTACGGCTGTTGCTCTCTGCTGCTTCCCGGACTTTCTTTTCCAGGTGCGCATCTACAAACGGTCCTTTTTTGATCGAACGTGGCACGTGTCAGCTCTCCGAGTTTCCGTTGCCCTTAACGCTTACTTGCGACGCTTACGACGCCGCACAATCATTTTGTCGGTGCGCTTGTTACTGCGCGTTTTGTATCCCTTGGTCGGCGTACCCCATGGCGAAACCGGATGACGGCCTCCCGAGGTGCGCCCTTCACCGCCACCGTGCGGGTGGTCCACAGGGTTCATGGCAACACCACGAACGGTCGGTCGAACACCGCGCCAGCGCTTGGCGCCGGCTTTGCCCAGCTTGCGCAGGTTGTGCTCGTTGTGACCCACCTCACCAACCGTGGCACGGCAGTCGATATGGATCTTGCGCATTTCACCGGAACGCATTCGTACGGTCGCGTAGGCACCTTCGCGTGCGGCCAGCTGGGCCGAACCGCCGGCGGCGCGTACGAGCTGGGCGCCCTTGCCGGGCTTCAACTCGATGCAATGCACCAGCGTACCTACAGGGATGTTACGTATCGGCAGCGCGTTACCCGGTTTGATCGGCGCATCCTTGCCCGACATGATCGGGTCACCCGTGCGGCACCCCTTCGGAGCCAGGATGTAACGGCGTTCACCGTCCGTATACAACACCAGCGCAAGATGCGCGCTGCGGTTCGGGTCGTACTCGATCCGCTCAACCTTGCCCGGCACGCCGTCCTTGTTGCGCTTGAAGTCGATAATCCGGTAGTGGCGCTTGTGGCCACCACCTTTGTGGCGCGTGGTTATCCGGCCGGCATTATTGCGGCCGCCCGACTTGGACAGCGTTGCTGTCAAACCCAACTGCGGCGCACCTTTGTGCAGTTGCGGACTATTAACCTTGACCTTGAAACGGCGGCCCGGTGAAGTCGGTTTTACTTGTTGCAGTGGCATGTCCGCTAATCCCTTTGAGTCATTTACTCTGCACCAAGAAAGTCGATGTCATGACCTTCGGCGAGAGTGACGTAAGCTTTTTTCCAGTCAGCACGGCGGCCCATGGTCTGCCCGAAGCGCTTGGCCTTACCACGCACATTTGCGGTTGTTACCGCATCCACCTTGACCTCAAACATCATTTCAACAGCCAGGGCGATTTCCTTCTTGGTGGAATCGGTCCGGACCCGGAAACAGATCTGGTTATTTTTGTCGCCCAGCCTCGCGGTCTTCTCCGACACGTGGGGGCCGACCAGCACCGTCATCAGACGTTCCTTGTTCAGTTGACCACTCATGCGAGGCGTTCCTCCAGTTCCTTGATGGCCTCTTCGGTTGCCACAACCTTGTCGAAGCGGATCAGGCTGACGGGGTTAATCTCCCGGGTATCCAGCACATCGACATGCGGCAGGTTACGGGCGGCGAGGCAGACCTTGGTCTTGTAGTTCAGGAGCAGTATCAGCACGTTGCTGCCGACCTTGAGTTCATCGAGCTTTTCGATGAGCAACCTGGTCTTCGGCTCAGCAACCTTGATCTTGTCGACCACGATGAGGCGATCCTGCCTGACCAGCTCGGACAAAATCGAACGCATGGCAGCCCGGTACATCTTGCGATTTACCTTCTGGCTGTAATCGCGTGGCTTGGCTGCAAATGCCCGGCCACCGCCGACCCAGATCGGGCTGCGGATCGTACCGGCGCGGGCTCTGCCCGTACCTTTCTGGCGCCAGGGCTTGGCTCCGCCGCCACGGGCAGCCGAACGGTTCTTATGGGCCTTGGTACCACGCCGCGCCTTGTTGCGGAACGCGGTTACAACCTGGTGTACGAGTGGCTGGTTGAATTCGGCTGCGAATGTCGCGTCAGCAACTTCGAGTTTGCCACCTGTCTGTATATTGAGTTTCATGATCTGTAGCCCGGCTACTCGCCTTCAGCCTCCGAGGGTTCTGCTGAATCCACATCGGTTGCCTTGGGCTCCGGCGGTGGCGGTAAAGGAGACTTGGTTGCCGGCCGTATAAAAAGCCTGCCATCTGCGTGCCCGGGAACGGAACCCTTCACGAGGATCAGGTTACGTTCTGCATCGACACGCACGACTTCGAGGTTCTGCGCCGTGCGGTTTGCGTTTCCGAGGTGTCCGGACATTTTTTTGCCCTTGAACACACGTCCCGGTGTCTGGTTCTGACCGATCGAGCCCGGGGCACGGTGGGCAAGCGAGTTACCGTGAGTCGTGTCCTGACCATGGAAGTGGTGTCGCTTGATTACACCGGCATAGCCTTTACCGATTGACGTGCCGGCTACATCGACCATCTGACCTTCGGAAAAACGTTCAACGGTAATTTCAGTGCCGGGAGTAAGGTTCTCAAGTTGCGCTTCTTCTTCGGCTTCGACGCGAAACTCAAAAAGCCCTTCACCCAGCTCAGTGTTCGCGGCTGCGTACTGGCCTGCAAGCGGACGGCTGACACGGGATGCTTTCTTGCTGCCGGTTGTTACCTGTAACGCGACGTAACCATCGGTATCGACCGACTTGACACGTGTAATCCTGTTGGGAAGCGCCTGAATGACGGTAACAGGAATCGACCTGCCGTCTTCAGTAAATACGCGGGTCATTCCCGCCTTGCGCCCTACCAGACCGATTGCCATTGGTCTTTACCCCTGTTGACCCGCGTTTAGGGTCGGAAAACCTTGTTCATAAACAAGGGTCAGCCCTTAGTCTTCGATCTGGCACAGCGTTCGTGTTGCCGCCCGTGCTCTGCGAAGTCAAAGTCTGACCCGGTGGAA
>JASLMV010000024.1 GCA_030746435.1 Gammaproteobacteria bacterium
GAAGGTAAGCTCGGAACTCGTACATGCGACGTACCAGAAATTGATAAACATGATTTTCTCCCCCCACAGGAGTTTTGCGGTTAACCGCTTGTCAGGCTGGCCCCGATTGAGATTAATCCTTTTCCAGCATCCGCCAAAGCAGTGCCGGTCAGCAATAAGTATAAGTACATAAACAAACCGCAGGCTTCAAATTATTGAAGCTCACGGATTTCGTCCATGTCGCGTGGCGGCTCCTTCCACATCGGCGCGTGCTCCTCGACGAAGTCGCGGAGCGTGGCGGGTATGTCCGTGTAATTGTCGTAGCGCCGGAAGTAACCGTGCATGCTGCTGCGGCCGGGGCCCATGAAGGGCGGCAACGGAAAGTTCCCCGCCCAGATTGCGTCGTAATTAACGCCGCCACCGTAGGTGCGCTCTATAAAGTCATAATTTTCCCAGACGGGCGCCGGACCGTCCGCGCCCGGGACCGCCGGCAGTGTGTAATTAACCGGTGTCGTGTACACGGTCATGCCATCGTAGCGTTGCACTTCGCTGCGGCCATGGCCGTCGAAAACGGTCTCGCGTTCGCCACCCTTGCCCTGCTCGACCTCGTAAACCAGGAAACCGTCTTTCAGGCTCATTTTAAAGAGCTGGTAGGTGAACTGGTTCAGCCAGGCGGGGTTGCCTTCGGGGTCCTGCAAAATCTCGCCGTTGGCAGGGTTGCGCAGCACCACGAGCTTGCGGGTCAGGCCGATGGCTTCGCTCTTGTCCGCATCGAAACTGTGCAGGCGCCCCGTATCATAGCCCTCGGTGCGCATGAACATGTTGCCCTTCGGGAAGAACGAGGCGTCGCCGACTCCGTACCAGTACACCGGGCTCTTACCGTCTCCCAGTCGAAGTTTGATGTAACGGGCGAAATCATCCGGCGTGAACCCGCCGGGGACCAATCTTAAAGTGGGCATTGCGACCCTCCCCTGTTCTTATTGTTGGTTGGCTTGCCTGCCCCGCAGCATACTCCAAACCGTGCCATAATCGGCCGCAGACGCAGAACAAACCAATCCGGCGCTGCAGCAATAATAAAAACGGGGGCTGGCCAGGATGAATACTTCAGTTGTGCGCGCATTTGTGAGCCTGATTTCTGCAGGTCTTTTGTATGCCTGCAGCCCGCCGGCACCGCCGACATTGCCCGCCAACACCGAGCAAGTCGCCGACGGCGTGTACCTGTTCCAGAGCGGCGGTCACCGCAGCCTGTTCCTCATCGGCAGCGAAGGCGTCATCGTCACCGACCCCCTTAATGCGGATGCTGCCCGCGAATACCGCGATACGATCGCTGCAATTACAGACAAACCTGTCAAATACGTGGTGTATTCACACTATCACTGGGATCGTGTATCCGGTGCAGAAGTTTTTACCGCGAACGGCGCAGAAGTCGTAGCCCAGGAACGCTGTGCGGAACGCTTTGTCGACAACCCGAACCCGGCAGTCGTGATGCCGGATACGACTTTCGGCGATCAGTACGAAGTGTCTGTGGGCGGCGCATCGCTTGGCCTGCATTATTTCGGCCCGGCACATGGCGATTGCCTGACCGTGTTCGTGGCGAAGCCCGCCCGGCTGATACAGATCGTCGATCTCGTCGAACCGCCACGCGCCTCGTTCCCGTACGACCGGAACGTACCCTACATCAAGCCGCACAATATTCGCGAGTTCTTCGCCTCGGTCGAAGCACTCGCGAACGACGAAGGCATCACACAGGCACTGGCCAGCCACGTGCGTCAGGTCGATGACGGCAACGGCGGCACCCGGCCCTCGCCCCCGGTCGCGCCGGTCTCCATCATCGCCGACCAGGGCCGGTTCTGGGGCGCCATCCTGGATGCCGTGCTGAAAGCCCGCAACGAGGGCAACATCGGTATCGACAGTTTCGTGCGCATCAAAACGGTCGACGTGTCTGTGTTCGAACCTTACGACGGCTACCGCAAGGAAGACCTGCCGATCATCATGCGTCGTTTCGTCGGTTATTACGACATGGGCCGCTAGGGGGAATAACAATGAAACATATATTGCACAACCTGGTTGCCTTTACCCTGCTTGCAACACTGGGTTCGGTCGCGCTGGCATCGGGCCATACCGGCCGTGCACAAGTCGGCCCGGACGGAGAAGTGCCGCTGCTGATGCCGGGCACCAAGATGCCCTTCAAGTTGTGGGAAGTAGAACAGGTTGCCGAGAATGTCTATGCGTTCCGCTATTCTTTTTACCGCAACTTTTTTGTAGTCACGGACGAGGGTGTGATTGCGACAGACCCGCTGAGCGCCGATGCCGGTCCGGTCATGCAGCGGGAAATCCGCAAGATCACCGACAAGCCCGTGAAGTACGTCGCCTACTCGCACTCGCACTACGACCATGTGGCCGGCGGACAGGTGTTCAAGGATGAGGGTGCAACTTTTATCTCCCAGGAAACCTGTAAAGCGAACCTCGAAGAGAACCCGAACCCGGACGTGGTGATGCCGGATGTCACCTTCGACGACTACTACAAGATCGAGCTCGGCGGCGATGCGGTCGAGTTATTTTATTTCGGGCCGTCACACGACAACTGCCTGGTCGTGATGCTGATCGAATCGTCGAACCATCTGTTCCTGACGGATATCGCGAACCCGCCGGATGGCTGGGCGATGTTCTACAACCCGGCCATTTCGGAAGATCGACCGTGGCACATGGTGCCGTTCTTCACCCGGTTACAGCAACTCGTCGAGGAACGCGGTATCGAAACCGTGATCGGCGGCCACATGGCCGGTTCGTTCGACCCGGTCACCAACCGGCCGATGATTGTTAAGGGCACGACGGGACCCGCAACGGTAGTTGAGCAGAAGCTTGGCCTGTGGACCGCGGTGACGAGCGCCGCACGCGACGAACTAGCGGCAGGCACGCCGCCCGGGGAAGTGCCTGACCGGATCGTTGAGAAAGGCCTGCTGAAAGACAAGATCAGCGGCTACGACCCCGAGAAGATGCGTATCCTGATGCAGCGGATGACGGCGCTTGCGATTACCGGCGAGTAAAAAACACCAGATTTACTCGTAAATCGTAACCTTGTTGCTCCGCGGTTCCGATTGCATCAGGAAGGTATAAATCGCGCCGAGGTCAGCATCGGTCATGTCCGCGTACATCGTCCAGGGCATCAGGCTGTTGTAGCCCTCCTCGCCCAGGGGAATGCTGCGGCCCGCCTGACCCTGGTATTCACGAAAACGTGCGATGAATTGTTCTTCGGACCAGTTGCCGATGCCCGTCTCGGGATCCGGTGAAATATTCGCGGAGCGAACGACGAAGCCCCCCATGAAAAAGTCATGCCCGCCGGCAAGGCTCTGTTCCGGAATTAACTGCTGGGTGGCATTTATCGGCGTATGGCACCACGTGCAGCCCGACAGGGTCGAGAGGTATTCGCCGTATTCAAGCGGATCGTCGCGATTAACGGCGCTCAGTTCGGCCTCCAGCGGGATGGAATTCACGATCAGGCTCAGTGGAAAATCCAGTTCATGGTCACCCACGTCGTTTTCGATAGGTGCAATGGTACGCAGGTAAGCCATGATAGCGAGCACATCGCGCTCATCCATCGTCCGGTACGCGTCGTAGGGCATCAGCGGAAACAATGCGTCGCCGTCTTTCTGCAGCCCCCCGGTAATTGCCCGGAACAGTTCGCCGTCGGACCAGTCACCCAGGTTGTACGGCGTGATGTTCTTCGACGTTAAGACCCCCGGCAACCCGGTACTCCGGTCGAACACTTCGCCGCCCTTACCCAAAGTGCCGGGTATGATCGGCCCCGCAAAATAATCCCAGTTGCGCCTGGAATGGCAGTCCATACACACGGCCACGTGCGTCGCAAGGTAACGGCCGCGTTCGATCTCCTCCGGAGCCGTCGGCAGGGTGATTTCAGGGACGGGAATGTCCCTCGGCAGCAGCACCGTAAAGTTAATGACGAACCAGGCGGCGCCAAGCACCACAACAGCAAGCAACGTAATTATTATTTTTTTAAGCACGATGACCCCTCCTCAACAAATGCCCCTTCAATTGACCGCACCGTAGCCCAACTATAGACTTTCTGGCAGGCGATGTGGGCCCGAAATGGCCTGCCACGGCACCGCAGGACGGTTATGCGCTGCATCCTAAGTAGAAATGCGAATTGGCCGGAAAAAACAGCACCGCTAGCCTGAATCAATTGCTGGTTTTACGTATCAGCCAATAACCAGCGCCATCTCAGTACGGGGGAATGCTATGTACATCAACTTCTGGTATCCGATCGCCCAAAGCGAAAATGTTGTTAAGTATGAACCCTATCAAACCCAGGTACTGGGCCAGCAACTGGTCGCTTTTCGTGACAGCAAGGGCAAAGCACACGTACTCAGTGACGTCTGTATCCACCGGGGCGGTGCGTTGGGCAAGGGCTGGGTCAGGGAAAACTCCGTCGTGTGCCCTTACCACGGCTGGCAGTTTGGCGGCGACGGCAAGTGCAACAAGATTCCGACGGTAGAGACCAAGAAAATACCCAACCGCGCCAAAGTCGACAGTTACCCGGTCCAGGAAAAATACGGTATTGTTTTCGCCTTCCTCGGCGACCTGCCCGAGAAGCAACGGCCGCCGCTCCGTCCGGTCAATGAGTGGGGTAGGAAAGGCTGGCGCGCAAACGACAAGGTCGTGGAATTCGAAGTCAACGCGTATTACGAACGCTCTATCGAAAACGGCCTGGACCCGTCCCACAACGAGTTCGTGCACCCGGCGCAGGGCTCACCGATTCTGCAGGACGCATTTAAGCAGAAGCCGCTGGATATGCAGGACAGCCGCTGGGGGAGCGAGTTCCTGGTGCGCTTCGATAACAAGATGACAGAGACAAGAGCGCTGAACGATGAGGCGCAGGCGGTTGACGAGGTAACCGCGGGATCCGGTTTTGTCGGCCCGAACCAGATGATTACGTGGATCAGCTTCTCGAAGAAACAGAGGTTTACCCAGTATTTCTACGAGGCACCGATTGACAAAAACCGTACGCGGATATTTTTTGTGAATATGCGCAACTTCATGCTTGCACCTGAGAACGACGGCCGCCTGGTAAAAGTGAACCTGAGCATAGCCAAGGAAGATATCGATATTCTTGAAGCGCTCGATCCGGTCGGCACGCCAAACAGCACGGCCGAGGAACTGCTGGTACCGTCCGATGCCGCTGTCATGAGTTATCGCAAATACCTGCAATCATGGCGCGACAAGGGCTGGTATATCGACACGGATACGATAAGCACAGAACGGCACAACAGGACCTTCGCGATCCCGAGCCCGGACCGGCGTAAGTCAAAAGGCTGGGTACTGAATGCGGTGCCGCTGCTTCCGCCAACCAAGAAGGGCAAGAAAAAGAGCAAGAAAAAGAGCAAGAAAAAACGTAAAGCCGCGTAACAACGCCTGTAAACTGCGGTTTTCCAGGATGGCTGGAATGGCTTGTTAGCAGCCATGTATACGATCACGGCCCACTGAAATATTGGCACTAAAAAACCTGAGGAAATGCCATGTACATCAACTTTTGGTATCCGATTGCCCTAAGCGAAGACGTTGTTAAATATGAGCCTCATCGAACCCAGGTGCTGGGTCAGCAACTGGTTGCTTTTCGTGACAGCAAGGGCAAAGCACACGTACTCAGTGATGTCTGCATTCACCGCGGCGGCGCTTTGGGCAAGGGCTGGGTCAGGGAGGACTCCGTCGTGTGCCCTTACCATGGCTGGCAGTTCGGTGGCGACGGCAAGTGCAACAAGATTCCGACGGTAGACGTCAAAAAAATACCCAACCGTGCCAAAGTCGACAGTTACCCGGTCGAGGAAAAATACGGCATCGTTTTCGCCTTCCTGGGCGACCTGCCCGAGAAGCAACGGCCGCCACTCCGCCCGGTCGATGAGTGGGGCAAGAAAGGCTGGCGTGCTAACAACAAGGTCGTGGTATTCGAAGTCGGCGCGTATTACGAACGCTCTATCGAAAACGGCCTGGACCCCTCCCACAACGAGTTCGTGCACCCGGCGCAGGGCTCACCGATTCTGCAGGACATGTTCAAGCGGAAGCCGCTGGATATGCAGGACAGCCGCTGGGGGAGCGAGTTCCTGGTGCGTTTCGATAACGAGCGAATCAATGAGGACGACATATACGATGAAGCCCTGACGGTTCCCGAGGTAACCGCGGGATCCGGGTTCCTCGGCCCGAACCAGATGATTACATGGATCAGCTTCTCGAAAGACAGTAGTTTTACCCAGTATTTCTACGAGGCGCCGATTGATGAAACCCGTACGCGGATATTTTTCGTGAACATGCGCAACTTCATGCGCGAACCCGAGAACGACGGCCGCCTGGTAAAAACGAACCTGATCGTAGCCCAGGAAGATATCGATATTCTCGAAGAGCTCGATCCGGTTGGCACGCCAAACAGCACGGCCGAGGAATTGCTGGTGCCGTCCGATGCCGCTGTCATGAGTTATCGCAAATACCTGCAGGCATGGCGCGACAAGGGCTGGTATATCGACACGGATACAATACGCAAAGAACGGCACAACAGGGCCTTCGCGATCCCGAGCCCGGGCCGGCGTAAGTCAAAAGGCTGGGTACTGCATTCGGTACCGCTGCTGCCGCCGACCCGTAAGAGCAAAAGCAAGGGCAAGAAAAAGCGCAAGGCCGCGTAACAACGCCTGTAAGTTGCGATTCTCCAGGATGGCTAGAATGGCCTGTTAACGGCCATATAGATGATCGTGAACCACAGGAATATCAGCGAAATCGAACCCGCCATGCCGCGATTCAGGTAGAAACTGAGAGCGGTTTCGATTTCTTCCGTGCTGCCTTCGTTCTTCAGCCTCTCCACAACATTCGTGAGTGGCGCGTAATAGCGGGACATCGAGATTGACACCAGGAACACCAGGCCGAGCAGCAGCGCCTTCATCGCGAGCCAGCCCTGCCTGAAAGGCCAGTCGTTCATAAGCGCGTAAATCCCCAGCCCCAGCAGCGACAGGCAGGCCCCGGCCATGATGACACCGATGGTGATGTAAATCTTTATGGCGAAAGGTTCGGTCTCGCGACCATGGGTGATGTACTCGCCGCCCAGCCATATGACGACACAGACCCAGGCCAGCACCAGTACCGGTGTGGAGATCGCCAGTAGCCCCGTCATACCGGCAAGGTGTAAACCAAAAGGTGTGATAACAACCATCGCGATGCGCGGCGGGATATCGACATCCAGCGACAGGCGAACCAGCATGTGCCGAAATTCGGGACTGTAGTTGCGGTTTCTCAGGGCCACCGTCAGGATCACCACACCGAGGCTGCCGCCTACCCAGTAAATCGCGCAAAGCACGTGTGCAAACCGCAATAGCGAATATCCATCCATCATTGTCTCCCCGGTAGAACCTTCATCAAGGCCAGCGCTGCCCCCAGGGCAACCAAGCCACCCACAGCCGAAATGGCCAGCGTGCTCGGCGGGAACTCACCGAATGGCACCGGCCCCGGGCCGTACTGCTCGGACCCGTACTGTAACAGGGGCACGAAAATATTCATGGCGATATGCCCGGCGAGCGCCGGCCGCAAAGACTGCGTGCGCCAGGTCATGTAACCCCAGGCGAAATTAAGGCCGAGCAGCCGCAAGAGCTGGCCGCCCTGCTCCGGATCATAGGAGTGCATCAGGAAATTGAGCACGGCCAGCAGAAACAGCATCGGCCACAGCGGTAAAACCTTTTCCAGCGCTGTTTGCATCAGACCGCGAAATCCAACTTCGGCAAGCACGGCGGCGATAAACGGCAGCACGAGCAGAAATGTTAGCTGGAATCCCGTGCTTACCGATTCGTCCGGCCACATCGGTGCGGGCGTGGTCACATTGTTAACCCACGATTCCAGCACCCCGAGACAAATCACGGCATAAGTCAGCAGCAGGGTAACAACATAGGCACGGCCGCCGACGGGTCGGTTAAGCCGCACCGGCCAGCGGCGGCTGACCCACCATGTAACAAGAAAAATGAGACCGATTGCGGGTAACGGAAACCAGGGAACGGTTGGCGACTGTGCCGCATTCAGCTCGATGATGCCCAGGCTCACGCCCATCATGACCGCAAAAAACAGCAGCCCGCCCAGAATCGGGAGAATGATAGCCCTGAGTTTTCTAAACACCTGCAGCCCCCGGTTGACCGGCACCCATACGGTATCTGACTCCAATTGCCGATATTAGTACACTTGCTGGCAGCTTTTATGCCCGCCGGCAAGCAGCTATTACGGTATTCCCTTATCCCATTTTATTTTGTAGTATGCAAAATAGTGTTCATAAACCGTACCGGGAGCCAGCCTGGCCACCGGTCATGCAGGAGGACTGGATCATGATGTTCACGAATGTCTGGTATGTCGCCGAGGCGAGCGACACCATTAAAGACAAGCCCGTCAAAGTGAAAATACTTGGCCGGGAATTTGTATTATTCCGCGATCAGCAAGGCAAGGCGGTTTGTCTGAGCGGCGTCTGCCCGCACCGGAGCGCCGATCTTTCGCAGGGTAAATGCGAACCGGACGGAACGATTGGCTGCCCTTTTCATGCCTGGCGCTTTGACCAAACCGGCAAGTGCACGAAAATCCCTTCCAACAAGGATCCGGTGGGTGAAATTCCGGATGCCGCGCGCGTTGATTCGTATCCGATCGAAGAAAAATACGGTTACATCTGGGTATTTCTCGGTGATGACCTCGAAAATGCAGCACCCATACCCGACATGCCGGAATACACCGATCCGGAGTGGCGTCACGTTACCCATGACGCAACCTGGAACTGCAATCAGCACTGGGCGAAACAGATTGACCTGGATCACGTGCACTTACCCATCGTGCACGGCATCGGTTTCGGCGGCGACAACCCGGTACGCCCCCCTGACCACACTGTTGAAAAACGACCTGATGGTGGCTTCGAAACTTTAATAGTCGGCAAGCCTGATATAACGAGCGGCAAGTGGCGCGAGTTACGTGACACCCGCACTACCGTCACATCGAAATTCAAATTCTTTATTGCCGGTTTCACATCGCGGGGCAAAGTAGCTATAGGTGGCGCCGAAGCCGGCGTCTACAACATCTTCTACCAGTTCACCACGCCTATCGATGAAGAAAATACACGGATGTTCTACACCTTTTTCCGCAACTTCATGATGGAGCCGGAGAATGACATAGAACACCTGCGCCGCAACTGCCGCAACGTGTACCAGGACAAATCACTGGCTGAGAAGATGCTGCCGAAACGTGCGCCCGATGTACCGGTGTACCCGCAGATTACGGCTGAGCTTGAGGACAAGCTCATGGGCGCCTACTGGGAGGTACTGCAGCAGCTACGTAAAAATGGCTGGCAAATTGACCGGGTACAACTCGATGCGCTGGACAAGGACGGCGACTATCGCACGATACCCTCGCCCGCACGGCGCACAGAAGACAGTGGAAAATGGGTCTTTGATGAAATCCCACGCATCACGGGCACCGGCAAAACCCAGCGCGACGTCGCATAACGCACGAAATCAGGAGACTAAAGATGGAACGAACCAACGAACTCAGGCAGGAGCAAAGAACCGGCCACTGGAACCTGATGCGCTTTCGCTCGGATACCTACGACGCGCAACAGGCAGTCGAACAGACCGCATTCGCAGAGGGCGAGCTATCGGTAAAGACCAAAGAGCTGCTGGCGCTCGGTATCGCTGTTCAAACCGGCAGCGAAGCCATGATCCAGCAATACGCCAAGCGCGCGGCAGGCAGCGGTGCGAGCTTCAGGGAATCCGTTGAAGCCGTCGAAGTCGCGATCGCTTTGGGTGGCGCACAGGCTGCAGCAGCGGCCCGGTTCGCGTTCTATAGCCTGGACCAGCTCTACTCACAGGAAATTCTTAAACTCTAAGAAGCCTGGCCGGTTACAGCATTTCGTGGTGTTGCCGGGAGTGCGGCAAGCAGCGGCCGCAGGATCGCGGCCAGAATAATCGTGGCTACGAATGCAGCCCCAACCACAAACCAGCTAAGGGGCTCTCCCGACGCGCCGCCGTGTATGCCCGCGGCCAGAAATAACACACCCGACGAAGCTGCCGAGGTTGTGAACCCGTGCAGTACCTGTGCACCGGTTTTCAGCAACAGGCCAAAGAAGTACATCGTCAGCGGCGCCAGCAGCAACTGCAGGAATACCACCGGGTCACCAAGGGTCAGCCACGCGGCCACAACCCCCAGCACACTCAGCACACCGAGCGGCGCAAACTGGGCAACCTGTTTAAAGTAAAAAACCGGGAACACAAGCGTGATCAGTATCGCCGGCACTGTCACCCACCAGCGGTCGCCCATAAATGCCATCGCGATCAGGCCCTGGCTGGCAACGATGAACCAGTAAAATATGAAATCACAAAACCCGGTGCCCTCGGCGCTGCCGGCTTCGGCCGTCAGGTACCAGCGATCAATCGCATTCTGTGACACTTCGAAAGCGCCGCCCGCCATCATGATGCCTGCGGCCACGAGCAACAGCACGGGATAGGCGGTGAGTTCCTGCAGCGCACTCCAGTGATGGCTGACCGCAAGGATCACAACCAGGGGCACCAGGACCGCATAGAGATGGGCGCTTAGCACCCAGATCGCTGTTGGCAACGGCAAGTGCACGTCAGCCGCAATACTGTATCCCTTAGCCATGAAACTCTCCCCTGATTCGCTGCTCAGACCGCCGACTATCTATCTGTTTACCATGAAGTTGGCCATCCGGTATATGGGTTCCCTGGTCATCTTACGAAATTCTTCAGGCGCGTCGACTATTTCGAGCGCCCGGTCCCAGCAATCGATCCACTGATCGCGCTGTTCCTCGCCGATAGGATACGGCTGATGCGGGTCGGTGAGACAGATGGAGCCGTACTTGTCCTTATACAGGTGGGGACCGCCAAGCCAGCCGTTCAGGTATTCGAACAGCTTTTGTTTGATCAGATCGAGGTTTTCTTTATGCATATCACGGACGCTCTCGGCCTCTTCGAGTTCGTCCATCGCATCGTAAAATGCGGCGGCAAGGGCCTTCACGCCCTCCTCCTTCCCGATGATTTCATAAGGTGTCTTAGCGCTCATTCATGACCCCTGCGGTAACCGAACACCTGCCAAGCACGATATGAGCATAGCCGATCCGGACAATGGGTAAAAATACTTACAAACGGTGAAAATACGTACAAACTTTTGGCTTCTTCTCCTTTATCCTTTTAGATATCAATCAGGTCTCCTACCGCATTACGCACCATGTAAACGCTTAATGCGAAAGACCAGCAAGATGGCGGCTACAAAGGAAACAGGATGTTCGAATTAAACTCTGAAACCAAGATAGCGGAACTCGATGCAGAGAACCCGGCGATGATCCGGGTGCTGAAATCGACCGGCATGTATAGCGAGGGCGATAACACCGACAGGACCATCGACGAGTTGTGCATGGGCTTCGGCCTGAACCCGATGATAATCCTGAATATGCTTGCGCGGGTGCAGGGCGAGCGGCCGCCGGATATCGATATCAGCGAACTGAACGAATTGAACCTGGCGCAGATTGTCGAGCACATCGAATCCGAACACCATGCATTCCTGCGGGAAACCCTGCCCGTCGCCGTTGAACTCGTAGGGCGGGTAGCCGGCAAGAACGGCACCGGCGACGACCGGTTGAGCGAACTACGGGAGCTCTTCACCGGACTGGCCGATGAACTCGAAAACCACATGCTCCACGAAGAGGAAGCGTTGTTTCCGATGTGCCGCGATATGGCAGCCGATGACGGCACGATCAAACCCACCCGCTGTGGCGACACGGTCGGCGGGCCAATTGCATGCATGGAAAACGATCATATCGCTGCGAAGCAAACGCTTGCCCGCCTCGGTGAACTGACGGACAACTTTGCCGTGCCCGAATCAGCCGACAACACTTATCGCGAGATGATCGAGTGCCTGACTAACATCGTTCAGAACACGGTCATACATATATATAAGGAAGACCACCTGCTGTTCCCCCGTGCGCTGGAAACGCAGGCAGCACTGCGGGAAGGGAGTTAACGATAGCTTTAACTGGCAGCGAGCCAGTTTACGTATAGCAATTTATATTCCACGCGGATTACGATAACCGACCTTTCGCCGGACCAGAAACGCGATGACAAACACGGCCAGGTTGATAAAGCCGACAAAGACGAACGCCCCACCCGGCATCCATGCATCGAAAACATAGCCCGCCATAATCGTGATACACAAAATCCCGAACGATCCACACAGGTTAAAAAGCCCCATAACAGAACCCCTGATATCGACCGGCGCCTCCTGGCCGATGAGCGCCGCACCGGACATCATCGCGCTGAACTCACCGATACCCAGCAGGATTGCCGCGGGAATAAACGTGACCACGATCGGGCTCGGCGAAACCCCGACCCAGATATAACCCGCAGCGGCAAGTGCCATCCCCATCACGACAGCGGTCAGCCGATCCATGCGGTCCAGCACTATGCCCCAGATCGGGGCCCACAACAGGCTGGATCCCTGCACGATGGCAACGAACATAGCCGCCTTCGCGATCGCCTCCTCCAGGCTGAGTCCCTCAGCCTGGCCTGCCTGATTCGCCCAGAGACTTAAGAAGGTCCCGATCATCACGGCATCGCCCCGCGCGACGAACGCCTCGATGCAGGCCACCCCTATACGCGGATTCTTCCTTGCCGCACGCAGCCCTTCGTTGAGAAGCTGGCCCAGGTGTTGCTGCTCCTGTGGACGACCCGGTTTTCCGGCCTTTAACCCGCGCCCGACAATAATTGCCGTGATGACGCACAAGCCGGTCGCGACCCAGTACGTGAACCGGCCGGACATCAGCGTGCTGTAACCCATACCAGCAAACCAGGCCGGTAGCCGGGACACCGTGATGATGAGAGTCACCGCGCCCAGACCATTTGCGACACCGGCCAGGGCCACCATCAGGCCACGGGACTTTTCCTGGGGCGTGTCGGCAAGCACGGTCGCCATCATTCCGGTGATCATGGCAGCGCCGACGGCGAAGAACATCCGCCCCATAACCAGCTGCGTCATATTCTGCGCCAGCGGGAAAACCGCCAGCGCGGCGCCGACCCACAAAAACCCGAGCGTATAAATCGGTCGCCGGCCGATCTTGTCAGACAGTGCGCCGACCGGTGCAATCAGCAACAACATGACGAACTCGTAAGAGAAGTACAGCATGCCGGTTGCACTTCCCTGCTCGCCGGCCGGAATCTGCAGGTTCTCGCTGAGCACGTACGGCTGCAGGAAGCTCATTAAGCTTACCGTGCCGATCGTGAAGAATGACGCGTACAAATACGTCAGCGCATTGCGCCGGGTTATACCGGATTGCAGCCAGATGGGGCCGAGTCGCTTAGCAGTCACGGCTGAGTGTCATGGTGATGAAAGCGGATCTCTATCCGGCTTTATGCAGCAATTTCCCGAACTGCCGTAAAGCTGCTCCAGACTGCGTTCATAATAGAGTCAACCTTGACACAATCGCCGGCGCTCAGGATACGATCCGAACTGCCGATGATCCCGGCAAGCTCTTTCACTAATTCATCCCGCGGCAACAGGCGGCCGGCAAATACGAAGCTGTCGGCAGCAATAACCACTTCGCCCGCCACAGCATCAGCTGTGGTTTTTGCCATGGCCGAATCTTTTGAGTTCTCATTAATCATATCGACCAGTTCATCGCGCTCGGAGTGCTCGCCTGAACCGGCTGCATCGACTTCAATACCGGTCTGTAACACGATACTGCCGTCCTCGAGCCTTAGCGGAATCGAATGGTCATACACCCGGATGCCGGCCTCCTTAACCATCTCGATCAGCATCTCCCGGTTAGACCGATCGACAATATCGCCACCCAGTTTTTCCTTGCCACGGCGGGTACTTAGAATGACCTGCTTGCCCTGCCCGGCCAGGTGCACAGCCGTCTCACAGCCGACCAGCCCGCCGCCCATAACCAGCATATTCTCGCCCTGGGTGGTCTCCTTACCATTTAACAAATCGATTGCTGTCAGAACTTTAACGGTGGCGGAACTCTCAAACGGCAGTGCTTCCATTTCGGCGCCCGTGGCCAATACCACGTAGTCGGCACCGAAGTCGGCAATATCCTGCGCAACACCGCGCTTGTTTAGCACGGCAGTAATCGGCAGATCCTGCATCAGTTTCCGCAGATAGTTCAGGTAGCGTGTGATATCCAGTTTGAAGTCCGGTTTGGCGGCCGGCCACAGGTTGCCGCCGACCTGGTCGCTGGCCTCCCAGAGTGTAACGTCGAAACCACGCTCCACGCCGGCGCGTGCTGCTTCTATGCCGGCGGGACCGCCACCAACAACCAGCAATGACATTTTTTGTTCTACCGGCAACAAGGGCCACTCGATTTCGTGGCCGGTCGTGGGACGCACTGCGCAACTGGTAGGTTTGCCTTCCGCCATTTGCCAGAGACATCCTTCATGACAACCGATACAGGGGATGATGTCCGCTTGCTTGCCTGCCGCGACCTTGTTAACCAGATCGGGGTCAGCGAGCAGACCGCGGCCCATGGCAATGAAGTCAGCCTTATTTTCGGTAAGCACACTTTCCGCAACATCCGGGTACTGGAGACGGCCAACGGCAATTACAGGTATTGCCACCTGCGCTTTTACCTGCTCCGCAAGCGATACCATGCAACCGGGTTCCTGGTATTGGGGCGGATGTGGCCACCAATGTGTTTCATAACAACCGGCATCGACATGCAGGGCATCAACACCCATCTGCTCCAGTTCACGTGCGATTTGAAGCCCTTCTTCCGGCTCGCGGCCGCCGGGCAGGTAATGGGTTAAGCCAAAGCGATAAATGACCGGGAAGTCCTCGCCCGCTTCGCGCTTGATCGCGGCAATCGCTTCGCGGGCAAAGTTCAGGCGCTTATCGAAGGAGCCGCCGTAGTGGTCATCACGACGGTTCCACAGTCCCGTCATAAACTGATCCAGGAAATAACCTTCGTGGCCGTGCAGCTCGACACATGCCGCACCGCCCTCGCGGGCGCGCCTGGCAGCGTGGCCAAAACTTTCAGCGTGCGCGGCCGCTTCTTCGGTAGTTATTGCCCGGCTGTCGAATTTACGCTTATCCGGAAGGTAGTGGTTCTCGTTAACCGATGCAGACACCGGGCGTAAATCTTCAGGCAGCGGATCCTCGGTCCACCATTCCGGCAAGATATACGGTGGGACCACCCGGCCGAAACCGGCGGTGAGTTGTATGCTGAGCTTACAGCCGTACTGACCGAGTGAATCCGCCAGTCGGCGAACAGACTTCAGATGCTCGTCCGAAGCGAGATCGATACATTCGCTCGCCGCTAATTCCAGGGCCCGGGAGGTAAATACCATCTCCGGCATGATCAGGCCAACGCCACCCGCTGCCCGGGCTGTGTAGTAGGCGATGGCTCGATCGCCCCAGTCGCCATCCTTCTCGACGGTACCGCGTATGCCCATCGCCGGCATGATGACGCGGTTTTTTAGCTCCATAGCGCCGATGCGGCCAGGTTCCAATAATTGCAACTTAATATTCCCCCACTGCTGCGAGCCTGAGCCTACTGCTTTTGCTGCAGGCCGTCTGCAACATATTGTAACGGGTGACGTTATTGGCAGTCATGTGTACTATCCACAGCAGCAATAATGCGCGTAAAGTGTCTGCACACGGACAGCTTAAGTCTGAGAAATAATAATGCGATACGACATCATCATCGTAGGTGCCGGACCGAGCGGACTCAGCTTCGCCCGCTCACTGGAAGGCAGCAAGTTAAAGTTGCTGATCATTGAAAAATCGACGGTGCAGACAATTAGTAACCCGACTCCGGACGGACGTGAGATTGCACTGACGCATCTGTCCGAGAAGCTGTTGAGAAAACTGGACGCCTGGACGCGTATCGCGCCGGAATCAATCTCGCCGATCAAGGCGGCAAAAGTCCTCGATGGCAATTCACCCTACTCCCTGAGTTTTGACAGCGACAGTGTAGCGGGCGCAGCCCTGGGTTACCTGGTGCCGAATTACCTGATCCGCCGGGCGCTTTACGAGGCGGTCGAGATACAGGAGAACGTCGAAATCCTGACCGAAGTCTCGGTTGACAACCTGAGCACTGATCAAGACCGCGGGGTCGTGCATTTATCGAACGGAGACAACTGCGAAGCGACACTGATCGTCGCGGCCGACAGCCGTTTCTCCGCAACCCGGCACGCCATGGGAATCGGGGCCAGCATGAAGGATTTCGGCAAGACTGCGATTGTGTGCCGCATGGAGCATCAACACCCCCACGAACAAATCGCATTCGAGTGCTTCCATTACGGTCGAACCCTGGCCGTATTGCCAATGCCGGGAAACCTGTCATCAATTGTTATTACGGCCGATAACGATATCGCCGACGAAATCGTCAACATGGATGAGGCACTTTTTAACCGGGATATCGAACAACGCTTTGGCAACCGACTCGGCGAAATGAAACTCGTCGGGGAACGTTATGCCTATCCGCTGGTCGCCATGCATGCGGACCGGTTCATCGCCAATCGCTTCGCTGTTATCGGCGATGCCTCGGTCGGCATGCACCCTGTTACAGCACACGGCTTCAACCTCGGGTTACGCGGGCAGGCCACGCTCGCCGCCCAGATTAGAAAAGCGCTGGCACTTGGCAAAGATATTGGCTCCAGGGAACTGCTGGAACGTTACGAAAAGAAACACATGCTTTTCACCAGGCCGATGTACTGGGGCACGAACGGACTTGTCGGACTGTTTACGAATGACAAACCGCCGGCAAAAGCCGTCAGGAGTATCGTGCTGCGAATCGCCAACAACTTCCCCCCGATAAAGTATGTGATCAAAAACAGTCTGACCGAGATCAGGCAATAACGGGCCAGACCCGGTTCATCCGAAGGCGGCGCCGTTTCCACCGCGATGCTTTCCGCTTCTTTCACCTCCGCCCCTGCAGGCTCCAAACCGGCGGCTTCCCCTGCAACCGGTGCGGGCACACCAACGGCCGGGCCGGACAGGCTCAAATCGCCGGCAGGCAGCATTCGGTATATACCTATATACATGCTATGGTATGCAGGTACAGTCCCGAATAGGTTCAGTATTGCAGAGCAGGTACACCCTAAGGTACAGGCTGACTGACCAACGTAAGGTACAGATTGGCATTAACCGGTCAGGACTACGGTAACCGGTCAGGAACAAGGAAGCTACTGAATTTCAAGTAATTAATTTCAAAGGTACATCCCTGTATTGTTGCCGGCGGGATGCCGGCATATGGCCGCAGGCGTGTAAACCATGAGCGGGTCCGGAGCTCAGGTACATTTTTTTTACGGTCAGATACGTCTGTACGACATAGGAATATCGATGACACAAGCTGAAAACGTAAGTGATACCAAATACTTGTTCAAGAGGGATGAAACCTGGTGGGTCAAGGTCGCGGTGCCGCGAACCCTCCGGGAGGAGCTGGGCTACGACCTGCGACGATCGTTGCACACGCATGATCTGGAACAGGCCCGGGAGGCGCGGTGGACGGTCGTAGAAGAGCTCCGCGCGGAAATCGAAAAAGCTCGCCAAGAGGAGAGTGAAGTGTCGGCAGATAAGGAATCAAAAGTAGTCGATATCAAGGCTGCACCCCCTGTAACAAAGAAAGGCCTTCAGCGGATTGATGAGCACATCGTAGAGATAGTGAGCGATTCCGGAGAGGGCGCGCAGAAGTGTGGGCAGTCCTTTGGAGCGATCAGCGGAAAGATGGGTAATGGTGTCTGGACGGTTGAGATCATACCGGCCGAGATTCAGCCGCCGCCGCGCCAACCTGACGGTGCCAGCGGTAACCGTATTCGGTTCGGCTCAAAATATATGACCAATATGGGCAACGAGGCAGACCTGGTAGTCGCTTTTAACGAGCAGGTGCTTTACTCCCGTATAGCCAACAGAGCATACAAGCCGGGCACCATCGTGCTGCTGGAAAATATGTGGGCTGATGATCCGTTCGAGGAAATTCGCGAACAGTACAAGGTGGCGGTTGAACAGTTTCGTGAGATGGGGCTGATCGTACACGAGCTGCCGATGCAGCAGGAATGCCTCAAGCTGGTAGCCGACCCCCGCAAAGGCAAAAATATGTTCGTCCTGGGCATGCTCTGTCACATCTACAGTCGTGATACGGAAAAAGGACTGCAGGAAATCAGCAGGATTTTTGCCAAAAAAGGCGAGGCGGTTATTAAACCCAATCACGATCTGTTTAATGCCGGTTATGATTTTGCCCGGGAGAACGTGGAATACCAGTTCGAGGTCCCGCCTTACAAAGGTGCAGGCGACAAACCGACGGTAGTGGTCAACGGCAACACCGCTGTTGGCCTGGGGGTTATGGCTTCAGGCATGGAAATGGTGGCCATGTACCCAATCACCCCGGCCACTTCCGCCTCTCACTACCTGGCGGGTGACTATCACCTGACAGGTGGATTTGTGCACCAGGCCGAGGATGAAATAGCCGCGATCGGTTTTGCCATCGGCGCATCCTACGCGGGTAAGACAGCCTGTACGATCACCTCCGGCCCCGGGGTGGCGCTGAAAACCGAAATGATCGGCCTGGCGATCATGGCCGAATTACCCCTGGTCATTGTGGATGTGCAGCGTGGCTCCCCATCGACCGGTTTACCCACCAAAGTCGAGCAGGGTGACCTGCTTTCAAGCGTATTTGGCGCACCGGGTGATTCGCCAAAAATTGTCATTGCAGCGGCCACCATCACGGAGTGTTTCGATTTCGTGATCATGGCCCGCAAACTGGCAGAGGACTTTCGTACCGTGGTTCTGCTGCTGACCGACGCCAACCTGGCCACGGGCGTGCAGCCCATTGATCGACCGGAAGTGAATGAGGATTGGTTTTCCTCTCCACCGGACCAGTCGGCATGGGATGCGAATGTACCGCCATATGACTGGGATGAAAAAACCGGATTATCGGAACGCCCCATTCCGGGCATGC